>NZ_CP077426.1:2447500-3047500 GCF_019048845.1 Vibrio mimicus | reverse complement strand
ATTAGGTCGCAAAGTCTTGTCTAGCCTAGCTTGCGGCCAGAAATGCGGCACCATTCGCTCTTCTCGGCGATAGGGTCAAGCTCCAGATCGTCACGGTAAAATTCCGCCACGCTTTCTGCTTGGGTATCCAGAATGCCAGACATGGCCAGTTGGCCGCCGGGCTTCAGGAGTCCTTTGATGATCGGAGAAAGCTCACGCAGTGGGCCTGCCAAAATGTTCGCAACGACCACATCGGCCACCAAACCTTCGGGTTGATCTTTTGGCAGGTAAACTTCGATTTGATCTTCCACGCCGTTACGTGCAGCGTTGTCTTTGGACGCCAGTAGTGCTTGTGGGTCGATATCAATCCCGATCACTTTCGCGGCGCCAAGCTTGATGGCGGCAATCGCCAAAATGCCCGAACCACAACCAAAATCGATCACGGTTTTACCGGTTAGGTCGAGGTTATCCAGCCACTCTAGGCACAATGCGGTGGTTGGGTGAGTGCCGGTACCAAAAGCCAAGCCCGGGTCGAGCATCACGTTCACCGCTTGTGGATCTGGCACTTCACTCCAGCTTGGGCAAATCCAGAGGCGACGGCCAAATTGCATTGGGTGGAAGTTATCCATCCATTCGCGTTCCCAGTCCTTGTCTTCCACTTGCTCCACTTTGTGAGCAAAACCTTCCGCCAGCATGTTGCTTGCTTTGATTTGCTGAAGGATCAGCGAGGTATCCATATCCGCTTCGTACAGTGCGACCACATCGGTATCACCCCATAGGCGGGTTTCGCCCGGTAGAGGTTCAAATACAGGGGTATCTTTGGCATCGAGGAAAGTGACTGACACAGCACCAGTTTCTTCCATCAGCATATCGCCAATTGCTTCTGCATTGTCGTTAGTCGCATTGAGTTTAATTTGAATCCAAGGCATGGCTTAAGATCTCATCGGGTTTAGATTGGCGCAGAGTGTAGCAGATTTGCCACTAATGTTCAGGCCAGAAAGTGGGCGGATTTAAAACAAAAAGCAAAACAAAAAGCCCACCGGAGTGGGCTTTATCGTATTCCTAGTGCAATCAGCCAATCCAAGTAGTTTGGATATGATTGATTGGGTTATGCGCGATGAGAGTAAAAACGGCGGCTTACTTGATGCCGAGTTTTTTCTCCAGATAGTGGATGTTGGTGCCACCTTTCTGGAAGTTTTCATCTTTCATGATCGATTGTTGCAGTGGGATGTTGGTTTTGATCCCTTCAACAATCATCTCATTGAGTGCGTTACGCATACGAGCAATCGCTACATCACGGTTTTCACCGTAAGTGATGAGTTTGCCGATCATCGAATCGTAGTGCGCAGGTACGGTGTAGCCGGAGTAAATGTGTGACTCCCAACGTACGCCCATACCGCCAGCCGCGTGGAAACGCTCAATCTTGCCTGGGCAAGGTAGGAAACGCTCTGGGTCTTCCGCGTTGATACGACACTCGATCGCATGGCCGCGGATTTTGATGTCTTCTTGTTTGAAAGACAGCGGTTGACCCGCAGCAATACGCAACTGTTCTTTGATCAGGTCAACGCCGGTGATCATTTCAGTTACTGGGTGCTCAACCTGAATACGGGTGTTCATTTCAATGAAGTAGAACTCACCGTTTTCGTACAGGAATTCAAACGTACCTGCACCGCGGTAACCGATTTCGATACACGCACGAGTACAACGCTCACCGATGAACTTACGCAACTCTTCAGTGATGCCCGGTGCTGGCGCTTCTTCCACCACTTTTTGGTGACGACGCTGCATTGAACAGTCACGTTCACCAAGGTGAATGGCATTGCCTTGACCGTCAGCGATCACTTGCACTTCAACGTGACGTGGGTTCTCAAGGAATTTCTCCATGTACACCATGTCGTTGTTGAATGCTGCTTTCGCTTCTGCGCGCGTCATCTGGATCGATTTAGTCAATTCAGCTTCGTTACGCACCACACGCATACCACGACCGCCGCCGCCGCCAGAGGCTTTGATGATGACTGGGTAGCCGATGCGTTTCGCGTGAGCTTTGTTTTTCGCTTCGTCGTTATCCAGTGGGCCGTCTGAACCTGGTACACAAGGTACACCGGCTTTTTTCATCGCGTTGATCGCTGACACTTTGTCACCCATCAAACGGATGGTTTCCGCTTTTGGACCCACAAAGATGAAGCCACTGCGCTCAACTTGTTCTGCGAAATCCGCGTTTTCAGACAAAAAGCCGTAACCCGGGTGGATCGCCACTGCACCAGTGACTTCCGCCGCAGAGATAATGCGTGGAATGTTCAGGTAGCTGTCGATGCTTTTTGCAGGGCCGATACAGATAGACTCATCGGCCAGCAGTACGTGTTTCAAGTCACGGTCAGCCGTTGAGTGTACGGCTACCGTCTTGATACCTAATTCTTTACAGGCGCGAAGAATACGGAGCGCAATTTCGCCCCGGTTCGCGATGACTACTTTATCTAACATAAAGGTGGCCTCGATTATTCGATAACAACAAGCGGTTGGTCGAATTCAACTGGCTGACCATCTTCAACAAGAATCGCCGTTACCACGCCTGATTTGTCCGCTTCGATCTGGTTCATCATTTTCATTGCTTCAACGATACACAGGGTATCGCCAGCAGAAACGCTTTGACCCACTTCGATAAACGCTTTGGCATCTGGACTTGGTGAACGGTAGAAAGTACCTACCATTGGAGAAAGCACTTTATGGCCAGCTGGCGCTTTCGCCGCTGGTGCTTCTGCTACCGCTGCTGCTTGAGCTACAGGCGCTGGTGCTGCCATTGGAGCGGGTGCCGCTGCATAGTGCACCTGAGCCGCTGGAGCTGGCGCGCCGTAACGACTGATGCGTACTGACTCTTCACCTTCAGAAATTTCCAGTTCTGCGATGCCAGACTCTTCAACTAACTCGATAAGCTTCTTGATTTTGCGGATATCCATGTTTCTTTCTCTTTTATCTTGTGAATAAGACAGCCAGGAAGGGCTGCAGAGTGTCTTTATTACTTAGCCTGCAAAGCTCGGATAGCGGCAGACAAAGCGAATTCGTAACCTTGAGCGCCTAAACCACAAATCACCCCTTGTGCTTTATCAGACAAGTAGGAGTGATGACGGAAGGGCTCACGTGCATGAACGTTGGACAAATGCACTTCAATAAAAGGAATCGCCACCCCAAGCAGTGCATCGCGTAACGCAACACTGGTATGGGTAAAGGCCGCTGGGTTGATGATGATAAAATCCACTTTACCGAAGGCTTGGTGAATCGCTTCAATCAACTCATATTCGCGGTTAGATTGCAGATGCTCTAACTCAATGCCTGCTTTTTGCGCTTGATCGCGCAAAGTCGATACGATCTGTTCTAATGTTTGTGAACCGTAGTGGGCGGGTTCACGTAAACCTAATAAATTGAGGTTTGGTCCGTTTAGAACAAGAATGCGAGATTTTGCAGTCATCGTGTAGCCATCTTCCTTTATTGTGTGGTGAATAAGCAGTTTCCCACAAATTTACTTATTCGACATAAAGTTTTTGTCAAAAGTTCGCAGTTTTTATTAAATTGCCCACGATTATAGCCAATTCATAACAAATGGCAGCAATTTACTGGTCTAATCACCCAGTTTCGGGTTTGAAATGTGGAGTGAAGTTAACAGAATTGGGCGCTCCAGAGGGATTCGTCTTAGCCTAATCGGCTTGAACAGGAAAGTTCAGCGCATTTTCTCAGAAGATGGGGGAGAGAAAAGAAAAACTCCGGCCATCAGGTGCACCGGAGTTTGAAATAGCAAGCAAAGGTGTATCCCTTTGCGACTTGAGGCTACAACTTCAAGTCGCAGGGTTTGTTATTTAAGTTGCGCTTTTTCGGCAATCAGGCGATCAACTACGCTTGGATCGGCCAGCGTTGAGGTATCGCCCAAGTTACTGGTATCGCCGGTGGCGATTTTACGCAAAATACGGCGCATAATTTTACCAGAACGAGTTTTAGGTAGCGCATCAGTCCAGTGTAGGACGTCCGGTGTCGCGATAGCACCAATCTCTTTACGTACCCAATCTTTCACTTCTTTATGCAGTTCAGCACTTGGGTAAACGCCATCATTGAGCGTGATGTAAGCGTAAATTGCTTGGCCTTTGATGTCGTGTGGTACACCGACTACCGCTGCTTCAGCAATCTTACTGAATGCCACCAGTGCCGATTCAATTTCTGCCGTACCCATGCGGTGACCTGAAACGTTGAGTACGTCATCGACACGACCGGTGATCCAGTAGTAACCATCTTCATCACGACGCGCACCATCACCGGTGAAGTACATGCCTTTAAAGGTTGAGAAGTAGGTTTGTTCAAAGCGGTCGTGATCGCCATACACAGTACGCATTTGACCCGGCCATGAATCAAGTAGAACCAAGTTACCTTCGGTTGCACCTTCAACAATTTCGCCCATGTTATCGACCAGTGCTGGCTGCACGCCAAAGAACGGACGTGTCGCCGAACCCGGTTTCAGTGCGGTTGCGCCCGGTAGTGGCGTGATCAAGATGCCGCCTGTTTCGGTTTGCCACCAAGTATCCACAATCGGTGATTTTTCGTTACCGATCGTGCGGTAGTACCATTCCCATGCTTCTGGGTTAATGGGTTCACCCACGGAGCCCATGATGCGCAAGCTGTCACGGCTGGTGCCTTTAATGGCTTCATCGCCTTTGGCCATCAGCGCACGGATCGCTGTTGGTGCGGTGTAAAGGATGTTGACCTTATGTTTATCCACCACTTCGCTCATACGTGCAGTGGTTGGGTAGTTTGGCACGCCTTCAAACAGAATGGTTTTTGCGCCATTCGACAATGGGCCATACACCAGATAGGAGTGACCTGTGATCCAACCCACGTCAGCGGTACACCAGAACACTTCGCCTGGTTGGTAATCGAACACGTACTTAAAGGTCATGGTCGCATAAACCAAATAACCGCCTGTGGTGTGCAGTACACCTTTCGGTTTACCCGTTGAGCCTGAAGTGTAAAGGATAAACAGGGGATCTTCGGCTTTCATCTCTTCCGGTTGGCACTGGTCAGAGACTTTTGCTGTCGCTTCGTGCCACCAAATATCACGGTGCTCATGCCAAGCCACATTGCCACCTGTGCGCTTGAGAACCATGACTTTGCTGATATTTTTCACTTCTGGGTTGGTCAGCGCTTCATCCACGTTTTTCTTCAGTGGTACAGCTCGGCCGCCACGGACACCCTCATCAGCAGTGATCACCAATTTGGCGTTAGAGTCGATAATACGTCCCGCCAGTGCTTCTGGTGAGAAACCACCGAATACTATGGTATGTACCGCGCCGATGCGGGTACAAGCCAACATGGCAACTGCTGCTTCCGGCACCATAGGCATGTAAATACACACCACATCGCCTTTACGTACGCCTTGTTCTTTCAGCGCATTGGCAAAACGGCACACTTCTTGGTGCAGTTGTTTGTACGTCAGCGTTTTATCTTGGGCTGGGTCGTCGCCTTCCCAAATGATCGCGACTTGATCGCCACGAGTCGCAAGATGACGGTCGATACAGTTGGCGGAGATGTTCAGTGTGCCATCTTCAAACCAACGGATGTCAATGTGGCCGGGGTCGAAAGAGGTGTTCTTTACTTTAGTAAAAGGTTTAATCCAGTCGACGATTTTGCCTTGTTCGCCCCAAAAGCCTTCCGGATCAGTGATCGATTGTTGGTACATCGCCAGATAGGTATCGTTATCGGCATGGGTATGCGCTTTGATGTTCTGTTTGACCGGATAAATATGGGCTTCACTCATTACTGGTTCTCCTTGTGAATTCGGCAAATTTCCTAAAATGGCGCGTTTGAAACACGGGAGGCGGAAATTCGTTTCGCTTATAACTCTCAGTCAGAGCAGGGATTTCTACAATTAGACTTTAGGATGAAACCTAAGTGGGATGCGCTTTCACGGCCAATGTGCAACAAAAGAGCGGATATAGATCACTGAAATGTGCCGTTGTTTACACTTTAGGTGCAACAAACTGTGGCAAATCGCCTTTGGTGAGGCGTACAAATACCAGCGCTGCGGCAATCGCATCTTGCAGCGCATCGTGTTTATTCTGTAAAGGCAGATCAAGATGGCGACAAATGGCGTCTAAGCTCAGGTCGAAATAGGCGTTTGGCAGATGTTTTTCCAGTTTATCGTGGTAGATCTGGCTCACCTCGATCAAGCGATTTGGCAGCGGAAAGCCGAGATGTTTACGACAAGCAATGTCTAAAATCGTCTTATCGTAACGGATGTGGTATCCGACCAAAGGTCGATTGCCGATAAAGTCGATGAGTTGGATCAGCGCTTCTTTTTCGCTTAGGCCATCTTGCAGATCTTGATGGCGAATTTTATGAATGCGTACCGAACCTGAGTCGAGCGATTGCGGTGCGCAAAGACGCACCTCAAAAGGCTGGCTGGTGAGGATGCGGTTATCCACGATTTTAGTCGCGGCAATGGTGACTAGCTCAGCACGCTTGGGATCTAAGCTGGTCGTTTCACAATCGAGCGAGACATACTCTTGGTGGCGAGCGGTGTTAAACAGCGCCTGATAGGGCGACTCTTTGAGTTTGGCGTGCCAATAACGGCGCAGTAACCAGTTCATCTCGCACCTCAATCACGAATTTGGTAGTGGTAACCGAGCCACTGTTTAAATTTTTTCACCACATGCAGGCTGTGGCGCAATAAATCACGTTCGGTACGGTCGAGCTGTTTGAAGTCGATCTGGTTCGTGCTGTGTTGATTGCCAAGTTGCTGGGCAAGGCGCAGTTTCAAAAACAGCTTAAACGCTTCGCTCAGGTTATCGCCCGTCTCTTGTTCGAGAACGCGTTTTTGGACTAAGGCTTCAATTCGGTCAAAGGTGTTATTCGCCTCGATGGCGTGCTCCAAACTTAAGGCGCGCACCCCATGTACGATGGGGAAAATTCCGCCTTGCTTGATATCTATCCCTTGTTTGCTGCTTTTCACGTTACCAAATAGCGTTAGGGGTACCGAAAAGTTGAGTGCTGGGCGAGTAAACTCGGTCAGAATTAGTTCTTGATCGGCCATCAATTGGCGCAAATGCGCTTTAACCGGTGCCAGCAGCGAGCGATTTCCCGCCACCGCGTGGGCATCGGCAAAGATGGCAATGTCCATCACTTGTTCGGGGCGAGCGGCTTTAACCCAATCAGCCAGAGTGCGTTTCCATTCGCTTTGGCTGCGCACCCATTTCGGGTTATTGACCATCACTTTACCGGGGCAGAGCGGGTAGCCGAGCTGGAATAAGGTATGGGTGAGGGTCTCCATGATGGGTTGGCATTGGTGCCATTCCAATCCATCTTGAATGATCAGGGCGTTATCTTGATCGGTTTTGAGGATTTGCTCACCGCGGCCTTCTGAACCCAGAACCACGAGACAGCACTGATCGTGCAAAGCGGGCGGTACTACCAATTCAAAGGCTTTTTCAATGATCTGTTCATTGACGGCGGAAATCAGCTCCATCACAAAACGGGTGCGTACCCCGCGCGACATCAGATTTTCCACCAGTTCGCGCTGTTTGTTGGCGGCGAGTGCCAGCTCATCCACACTGGTTGCTCGAGCAATGGCGAGAGTCAGGACATGGGAATGGGTAGAAAAGGCACTGAGGATTTGAATCATCGACAGCAAACCCACAGCCTGATTGCCATTACACACCATGACGCGTTTGATGCGTTGGCGAGTCATCATCACCATGGCATTGAACAAGAAATCTCCCTCATCGACATGTAATACCGGAAAGGTGGCAATCTCGCCGACTGGCGTATCCAAAGGTCGGCCTTCGAGCATCACCGCGTGCAGCATGTTGGTGCGGGTAATGATGGCGTAAGGGTGGGCGCGTGTGCTTCCTAATCTCGGATCATCCGGCTTGAGCTCGACTAAGGCTGCATCAATCCCGCGCTCTTTCATCAGTTGAGTCACACTGTTGAGCGGTTGTTCTGGCGAAATAATAAAAGGCGGGTGATAGATGGAGCTATCGACCTTAGTCAGAATGAATTCGGCAATGTTCTTTTGTTGTGATGCCGCTTCAATCAATTCTTGCCGTTTGGCGAGGTTGTTATCGAAATAAGCCGCAAATTCCCCATTTTGATGATAAAGCGCCAAAAAAGTCTGCTTAGGCAGTAGGTAGGATAAGGTGTCTTCCAGTGCGATGTATTGATGTTTACTGTGCTCATCAAACATGGCGCGAACATCAAACAGATCATCATTGGCATAGTGGGCAAACACTTCTTTTCCGTCCGAGCTGCGTTCTTCCACCGTGCCTTTGATCAGAATATGCAGATGAGTGGTTGGCTGATTGGCATCAAGCAGTACATCACGCTGACGGAAGTAGGCGACATCCAATGCACTACGCAGTTGGTGCTGCTGCTCAACCGTCAGTCGGTTGAACGGCGGTGACTGCATATTGAATTTATCTGGCATAGAGCGCACTCGTCAGTGGGGCTGGTTCACTAAGTGTGACAAATTTCCCCTTACCCTCCAGACGACTTTGGTCTAATGCACTGTGTTCCCTGTTTTCAATTTTTGGAGCGTGGGCGCAATCAGGAAACGATGAGTTGCGTAATCTTCCCTTTTTCACTCGCGAGTCCACATGCATAATGTGCGCGCTTTGAACCTCCCTTTTTGATTAGGAACGATCATGTTTACCCCCACTCCCTACGGTTGGATTTCGCAATATTTCATCGGTTTTTTCTTTGCTTACGGCGTTTATTTGCCATTTTGGTCACTCTGGTTTGAAGACCAAGGGGTATCCGCTACCGATATTGGTGTGTTGGTCGGGATTGGTTTTGCAACGCGCTGTGTGGCTAACCTCGTGCTTACGCCACGTTTGCACCGAGTTGAGCAGTTAATGCCGGCGCTGCGTTGGCTCAGTTTCGCGGCGTTATTGTTTGTCGGCTTCCACTTTTTTACAGGCGGCAGCTTTTGGTTAATGGCACTGGCAACGGTTCTGTTTAACCTCTGTTGTGGTCCTGTGGTGCCGCTGTCGGATGCGATGGCCAACTACTATGCCAAGCTCAAAATGCTCGACTACGGGCGCACTCGCCTGTGGGGCTCGATCGCCTTTATTGCGGGTTCGACCGTGGTGGGTTTCTTGGTGGCAAAGTGGGGCAGCTCGATGATTTTGTACACCGCACTTGTTGGTGTGGCCGTTTCCTTGCTGCTTAGTTTCCGTAGGATTAACCCAATGCCAGTGACGGAACACGAGGCGCATGCGGTGCGTCCCAAGCTGACGGAGCTACTCACCGAATGGCCGGTTGTAAAGTTCCTGTTGCTGGTCGCACTGATCCAAGGCAGCCATGCGGCTTACTACAGCTTTGGCTCGATTTATTGGAAACAAGCGGGTCATTCTGAGGACATCATCGGCTATTTGTGGAGCTTGGGCGTAGTGTCAGAAGTGCTGGTATTTGCCTTTAGTAAACGCTGGTTTGCGGGCTGGAGTCTGCGAGCTCTGTTTTTAGCTGCTTCGATCGGTGTCATGTTGCGTTGGGGATTAACGGCTTCCACGACAACGATTCTCGCCTTGGTCGCGATTCAACTGCTGCATGGGGTGACTTTTGCGATGGCACACATTGCAGCGATTCAATACATCCAACATGCCCCACAAAATAAGATGGTGGCACTGCAAGCGCTGTATAACGCGATTCCACTCGGAGCCGTGATTGCCGCAATCACCACCTTAAGCGGTTGGGGTTATGAGCATTGGGGTTCAGCCGTATTTTGGGCGATGGCTGCGATGGGAGCATTCGCGTTATTGATTCGCGTCGATATGCCACCCTCACAGGTACAAGACGGAAGTGCGCTGAAAGCGGAGCCTGAAGCACAGAATTAAGTCGTTCTGATTGAGTTCAAAAAACAACCTCGTTTTAATAGAAGCCTCTCAATTGAGAGGCTTTTTTTATTTCGCAACGGCAAGGATGTCTGATGCAAGGTTGGTTGGTGATACCTGTTTCGCTCGCTTATCTCGGCGTGCTGTTTTTGATTGCTTGGTATGGTGACAGGCAAACTCGTTGGCTGGCCAATTGGCGGCCATGGATCTATAGCTTGTCGATTGCGGTTTACTGTACCTCTTGGACGTTCTACGGCACGGTCGGGCAGGCGAGTGTCAATCCTTGGTCGTTTTTGCCTATCTATATCGCCCCCATCTTGATGTTTGTGTTTGGTTGGCGAGTCTTGGCGCGACTGATTTTGATCGCTAAACGTGAGCACATTACTTCGCTCGCCGATTTTATCGCAGCCCGTTATGGCAAATCGCAAGGGCTTGCTGTCGCCGTCACTGTGATTGCGGTATTGGGCATTCTGCCGTACATCGCGCTGCAACTGCGCGGCATTACCATGGGCTTAAATATCGTTGCTCCTGATTTAATGGGCCAATATGGCTATCAAGAATCACACGTTTCTTGGTTTGTGGTGCTGGCGTTGGCGTTATTTACCATGCTGTTTGGTACTCGACATATCGATAATACTGAGCACCATCGCGGGATGATGATGGCGATTGCGTTTGAATCGATTGTCAAATTGGTCGCGTTTCTCTGTGTTGGAGTGTTTATCGCGTATCTGGCTTGGCGTACCGACGGATTAGAGCTTTCAACGATTGCCGCCAACACTTACCAAGCCCCTAACTGGCCCACCTTATTTATCCATACGCTGCTGACCATGATTGCCATCGTCTGTCTGCCGCGCCAATTCCATACCATGGTGGTAGAAAACGAACGGCCACAAGATCTGCACACCGCGCGTTGGTTATTCCCGGTTTATTTGCTGTTAATGAGCCTGTTTGTGCTGCCTATTGCGTGGACTGGGCAGGGGCTGCTGCCGAACACGTCACCCGATACCTTTATGATCAGTTTACCTGCTTCAGCTGGGGCGCATGATATGGCTTTGCTGGCCTTTTTAGGTGGTACTTCTGCAGCTTCTGGTATGGTGATTGTCTCTACCATCGCGCTTGCGATCATGGTTTCCAATGATTTGGTGATGCCTTTGTTGCTGCGCCGCATGAGGCTGTCGCAGCGAACCCATCGTCATTTCTCTGGCTTGTTGGTGGTGATCCGCCGCACCTTGATTCTGCTTTTACTGTTGGGGGCATGGGGTTTCTATCAGGTACTCGATAGCATTCCATCGTTATCGGCGATTGGTTTTCTTTCGTTTTCCGCCATTACCCAGTTTGCGCCAGCCATTTTCGGCGGCATGTATTGGCGAGAAGGCAATCGCAAAGGGGTGTATGTCGGCTTAGCCGTTGGGTTTGCTTTATGGCTGATTACCTTGATGAGTGCGACCGATATGCTGGCGGGCGATGCCAGCAATAACGTGCTGCTGTGGGTAATCACCCCACCTGATTGGTTAGTGGAACTGGGTTTAAAGAGTGCGGATTGGGGAATGCTACTGAGCGTGACCCTCAACACTTTGTGTTATATCGGCATCTCTTTAGTGACTCGCGCCAGTTTGAGTGAGCGTTTGCAAGCAGCGGCGTTTGTCGGTACTCCTCTGCCAGAAAACGAAAACATGAGCCTCTACCAAAGCCGAGTTACGGTCGGTGAATTGGAAATGTTGGCTTCACGTTTTGTCGGGCGTTCTCGGGTGCGTAATGCGTTTGCCCAGTACTGGAATCAGCAGAGTGAGACTCTGCTGCCGAATCAGCAAGCTTCTTCCAGTTTGATTCGACATACCGAAAGGGTGCTGGCAGGGGTGTTTGGGGCGTCATCGGCCAAACTGGTGCTCACCTCGGCGCTGCAAGGGCGAAAGATGCAGCTTGAGGAAGTGGCAACCATAGTCGATGAAGCGTCTGAACTGTACGATTTCAGTCGAGGCTTATTGCAAGGAGCGATTGAACATATTGGCCAAGGGATTGCCGTGGTCGATAAACAATTACGCTTGGTCGCGTGGAATCAGCGCTATCTGGAGTTATTTGAGTTTCCTGCGGGATTAATTCAGGTTGGACGGCCGATTGCCGATGTGATTCGCCACAATGCTCAGCAAGGTTTGTGTGGACCGGGGGATCCTGAAGAGCATGTCCGGCGGCGTGTTTATCATTTAGAACAAGGAACGAGTCATACCTCTTCACGAGTACGCCCTGATGGGCGAGTGATTGAAGTGCAAGGCAACCCGATGCCTGGCGGCGGTTTCGTGATGAGTTTTACGGACATCACGGTGTTTAGAGAAGCAGAGCAGAGCCTGAAGATCGCCAATGAAACGCTGGAAGAGCGAGTGTTGCAGCGTACATTAGAGTTGGAAAAGCTCAACAAACAGTTGGTGATGGCAACCCAACGTTCGGAACGCGAATCGCAATCCAAATCGCGCTTTTTGGCCGCCGTCAGCCATGATTTGATGCAGCCATTGAACGCGGCGCGTCTGTTTGCTTCTTCACTCACGGAAGTTGCCAAAGAAGCGGAAGTGCAGAAGCTTGCCCATCATATTGAAAGTGCTTTGGGGGCGGCGGAGGATTTGATTAGCGATTTACTGGATATTTCGCGCTTAGAGTCTGGCAAAATCGATCTCCATCCGCACAGCTTTGCGATTATGGATGTTCTTGCCAATCTCAATGCGGAATTCAGTGCGCTCGCGGCTAAACAAGGTGTGCAGTTTAGTATGGTTCCCTCATCACTCTGGGTGCATTCGGACCCCAAATTATTGCGCCGAGTGATCCAAAATTTCTTGACCAACGCGTTTCGTTATAACCCTAACGGTAAAGTGATTCTCGGAGTGCGCCGAGTTGCCATAGGACAGGTTCGCATTGATGTATGGGATAACGGGATTGGCATCGAACAAGATAAGCAGCAGGAAATTTTTGAAGAGTTTAACCGCGGTGGTCAGGTGCGATCTGATCAAGGCTTAGGGCTTGGGTTAGCTATCTCGAAAGGGATCGCCCATGTGCTGGGGCACCAAATTTCGATGCGCTCTTGGCCAAGACAAGGCAGTGTGTTCTCACTGACATTAGAACGAGCGGAGCCCAGTCAGCAGCCGATCAGCACCGCTACGCCAGTCGCCGACACGAGTTCCGAGTTGCAGCACTTACGTGTGCTCTGTGTGGACAACGAGTCGGATATTCTAGTTGGCATGCGCGATCTGCTTGAACGTTGGGGCTGTGAAGTCAAAACCGCCACGGACATTCATGCTAGCCTCAAAGCCCTTGAGTCGCAGTGGATTCCGGATGTCATTTTGTCTGATTATCGCTTGGATAACGGCCGTACGGGGTTAGAAGTGCTGCAGCAGTGCCGTTTGCGTTTGGGTGACTGCTTCGCGGGCGTGATTATCAGTGCCGATCGTAGCCCAGATATTTTGGAAGGGATTGAGTCTAATGGTTTCAGTTTTATGGCAAAACCGATCAAACCCCTTAAGTTACGTGCACTGCTCAACCGTATTGCCTAAACAGTCCGACAGGATTAAAAGCTGGCACATGATCTGTCTGCCAGAAAACATTAAGCCCTCATTATGAGGGCTTAATGTTTTGGTCTATAACGAGATTTAACGACACTCGATGGAGAGTGGCCAGCCAATATCGGTCTGTCGATTGGCTTCCAACTCAAGTTCTGCGCGTGTCAGTGGATTTTGAGTAAGCCACTGTCCGTCCATCGTCAGGGTGAGTTTATCCCCTTCGGCACTGAGCTCAACCTCAGGCTCTAATGCAGGATTGCGTCGATGGCTGAGTAACACCGCTAGGCGGAGTAAACGCAATACTCGTTTACCGCTGGTGCCTGAAAGTGCGTATTGCTCAGGCAAAGAAGTCAGTTGTTCACGATAGCGGCGCACGACTTCACCCAAATAGTGCTTCTGCGCGCGGGTATAGCCGGGCAGGTCGAGGTTTTGCAGCAGATAAGCACTGTGTTCCCCACCTTTTTTAAAATCGATGGTAAGCCCGATCTCATGCAGTTGCGCAGCAGTGTGCAGCAGCATTTCTGCTTGTGGTTCATTTATCCACTCTTCGCCACCACATTGTGCGAGCAGTTTACTGGCTAGGGCCGCAACTTGCTCTGCGTAAGCGCTATCGAGTTGATAACGAGTTTGTACGCAGTGAATGGTGCGCGCTCGAATATCATCTTGGCGTAAGTCCTGAACCATCTCATAGACGAGCCCTTCGCGCAGTGCGCCACCGGCGAGCGTCATTGCCTCGATATTCAGTGATTCAAAAATCGCAATCAGAATCGACAAGCCACTTGGGAAAACCAGAGCACGTTCCAGCGTTAACCCTTCGATATCCAGCTCTTCGAGATGATCGGCTAGCATGGCTTGCTTTTGTAAACGCTTGAGTTTGGCGAGCGTGATCACCTCATCCATGCCTTGCGCCAGCATGATCTCTTGCAAAGCTTGCACTGTGCCACTTGCGCCGACACACACATTCCATCCCAGCTCATTGTATTGAGTTAGGATAGGCTCGAGCATCTCTTTTGCGGCAAGAATGGCGTTATTAAAGTTGGTGGCGGTGAGTTGGCGATCTTTGAAATGACGCTCTAACCAAGTCACGCACCCCATCTTCAAACTGGTGAGCGCTTTGGCTTCAAAACCCTCACCAATAATCAGTTCGGTACTGGCTCCACCGATATCGACCACTAAGCGACGGCCTAATCCACCAGAAGTATGTGCGACACCTTTATAGATAGTGGCGGCTTCTTCTTCACCCGAAATCACGTCGATCGGGTGACCTAAAATCTGGTTCGCTTTAGCGATAAATTCGCAGGCATTGATGGCAGTACGCAGTGTGGCGGTACCTACGATGCGGATATTCTCAGCAGGAATATCTTGCAGCCGCTCGGCAAAGAGACTAAGGCAATCCCAGCCTCTTTGCATCGCTTCTAAGCTCAAGGCGTTATGTTCGTCTAAGCCAGCAGCCAGACGCACCTTACGTTTGATTTTTGCCATTGTCTGCACACTGCCATCGATATGACGCACGACCAACATATGAAAGCTGTTGGAACCTAGATCAATTGCAGCGTACAGCGGTGAAGAAACGGCTTGGCTCATAGCGAAATCAGGCTTCCTTTTTCGGACGTGGTGCGCGTGGGCGGCGTTGCTGCGGTTTACGATTACCACCATTGTTGCGAGAACCTGCGGTATTGGTACGACGCTGTTGTGGTGACGAACGTAGGTTCAGCGGTGCAGGCAGATCGGTCAGCAGAGCAGAAGGGTCATAGTCCGAGGTTGGAATAGCATGATCAATATAGCTCTCGATAGCAGGCAAGTTAATGGCGTACTCTTCACAAGCAAAGCTAATTGAATGACCACTCGCGCCAGCACGGCCTGTACGACCGATACGGTGTACGTAGTCTTCACAATCATCTGGTAAGTCGTAGTTAAAGACATGAGTTACTTGAGGAATGTGTAAGCCACGCGCTGCAACGTCAGTCGCAACCAGAATGTCCACATCACCTTGGGTGAACTGTTCCAAAATACGCTCACGTTTTTTCTGCGGTACATCACCAGTCAGCAGACCAACACGGTGGTTATCCGCCGCTAAGTGCGCCCAAATCTGTTCACAGCGATGTTTCGTGTTGGCAAAAATGATTGCGCGATCTGGCCATTCTTCTTCAACCAAAGTCTGTAGCAGTGCCATCTTGTGCTCATTTGATGGGTAGAACAGTTCTTCTTGAATACGATGACCCGTTTTTTGCTCAGGTTCAACCACGACATGTTCAGGGTTGTTCATGTGCTCGAACGCAAGCTCTTGCACGCGGTAAGAGAGAGTGGCAGAGAACAGCATGTTGAGACGATCTTTGGGCTCAGGCATACGGCGGAACAAGAAGCGAATGTCTTTAATAAAACCGAGATCGAACATACGATCCGCTTCATCCAAAACGACAGCTTGAATGTGATTCAGATTGAACGCGCGCTGTTTGTAGAAATCGATAATTCGTCCGGTGGTTCCGATCAAAATATCCACACCACTTTGCAGTTTTGCGAGTTGCTTATCATAGCTTTCGCCACCATAAGCCAAAGCCGCTTTCAGACCTGTTGTTGCCAACAAAGGTTCGGCATCGTTATAGATCTGAATTGCCAGCTCACGAGTCGGAGCCATAATAATGGCGCGCGGCTGAGTTTCAGCTCGGCCTTCAGCGGCTGGAGTGGTTAATAAATGGTTGAAGGTAGCAGTAAGAAACGCGAGCGTTTTACCAGTCCCTGTTTGGGCCTGGCCTGCGATGTCTTGGCCGGAGAGCAGTACCGGCAACGCCAATGCTTGGATAGGGGTACAGTAAACAAACCCTTTTTTTTCCAGTCCATCAATAACTTGTGGCTGTAAACCAAAGTCGGCGAACTTATGCTCTGTGATATGCGTCTTTTTCATGGCTATAGAATATCAGCTTACGCTTGCAATACGGAAGTAAATACATTCCAATAGAGCATCTATTTACTGGTTGAGTTATCACCAGTGCAGAAAATCACATTGGAGTGAAAGATGAGTGACAAAATTTTGCAGCTGACCGATGACGGTTTCGAGAACGACGTAATCAAAGCTGCAGGCCCGGTTCTGGTTGACTTTTGGGCGGAATGGTGTGGTCCTTGTAAGATGATTGCGCCGATCCTAGATGAAGTGGCTGATGAATACGCAGGCAAACTCACTATCGGTAAACTGAATATTGACCATAACGCAGGAACACCACCTAAGTTTGGTATTCGCGGCATTCCAACACTGCTTCTATTTAAAGATGGTAGTGTGGTAGCCACCAAAGTTGGTGCGCTATCTAAGACTCAACTTAAAGAGTTCCTCGACGCGAACCTGTAATGAGTCAAACCGCCAAGCCGTACATAGCAATATGTACGGTTTTGTTTTTGGCAAAAAACAATTTCTAGACTAGGCTAGTATTTAGTGCTAGTTTATCGCACGTTAATTAAACAGTTGTTCACTTCTTGGTCAATCCTGAGACCATATCCATCTTAACTTAACAACGATCCTTTTTGACTAACTAAGTATCCACCACAATGAATCTAACAGAACTGAAGAACACCCCTGTGTCTGATCTGGTTAAGCTTGGCGAAAGTCTGGGCCTTGAAAACCTGGCACGCCTACGCAAACAAGACATTATTTTCGCAATCCTCAAAGCACACGCAAAAAGTGGTGAAGACATTTTTGGCGATGGGGTTCTGGAAATTCTTCAAGACGGTTTTGGTTTCTTACGTAGTGCAGACAGTTCATACCTTGCTGGCCCTGACGACATCTATGTGTCACCTAGCCAAATTCGTCGCTTTAACCTACGTACAGGCGACTCAATTGCCGGGAAAATTCGTCCGCCAAAAGAGGGTGAACGTTACTTTGCATTGCTCAAAGTGAACACTGTAAACGATGACCGCCCAGACAACGCCCGCAACAAAATCCTTTTCGAGAACTTAACTCCTCTGCATGCCAACGAACGTATGGTGATGGAACGTGGTAACGGCTCCACAGAAGATATTACCGCGCGTGTTCTCGATTTGGCAGCACCAATTGGTAAAGGTCAACGTGGTTTGATCGTTGCTCCGCCAAAAGCGGGTAAAACCATGCTGCTGCAAAACATTGCTCAAAGTATCGCCAGTAATCACCCTGAGTGTGTGCTGATGGTGCTACTGATTGACGAGCGTCCAGAAGAAGTGACTGAAATGCAGCGCCTAGTAAAAGGTGAAGTGGTTGCTTCAACCTTTGATGAACCAGCATCGCGCCACGTCCAAGTGGCTGAAATGGTCATTGAAAAAGCTAAGCGTCTGGTTGAGCACAAGAAAGATGTGGTGATCCTGCTTGACTCGATTACACGTCTGGCTCGTGCGTACAACACTGTGGTTCCTGCATCAGGTAAAGTACTGACTGGTGGTGTGGATGCGAACGCATTGCATCGTCCTAAGCGTTTCTTTGGTGCAGCACGTAATGTAGAAGAAGGCGGTAGCTTGACCATTATCGCTACTGCACTGGTTGATACCGGTTCGAAGATGGATGAAGTGATTTACGAAGAGTTCAAAGGTACAGGTAACATGGAACTGCACTTGAACCGTAAGATTGCTGAAAAACGTGTTTTCCCAGCTATCGACTTCAACCGTTCAGGTACGCGTCGTGAAGAGTTACTGACTAAGACCGATGAGCTACAAAAGATGTGGATTCTACGCAAGATCGTTCACCCAATGGGCGAAACCGATGCGATGGAATTCCTAATTGATAAGTTAGCCATGACCAAAACCAACGATGAGTTTTTCGATGCAATGCGTCGTCAATAATCGCCAATAATTGATAACTCTCTCAAACACCACCCATAGGGTGGTGTTTTTGTTTGCGTTCTGGACAAGCGGTGCCCACACTGATCTAGAACTAACAAGGAGGAATGTATGCAACAAGGATGGTTGTACATTGTTCTCCTCTTTCTGCTCAGTTGGCAAAACTTTGCGTTGGCAAATGACATTAATGCGAGCGAACGTCAACGTTGGCTAGAGGATGAGCAAACGCAGCAGAAGGTGGAAGATCTTTATATTTTAGTTCTGCAAAACGAAGTCGATCGATTGCAGTTCAGTTTGCAGCGTATTTCTTACCCTGCTCAGGAAGTGACCCGCTTCCTCTTGCTGCAAAAAATTGAGCAAAATAAAGTGATCTTGACGGAGGAGCTTGCCGTATTCATTGCTGTTCAAAAATCACAGACACCCAATTATTTGATTGCTGAACGGGGCGACGGTTATGAGTTCTCTGTCCCCGCTTTTGATTATGCCGCGATCGCCCATCGACTGTTAAAACAAGCACAACAACAGCAAGACATTTTGATGTTTGTGCTCCAAGCCGAAAATGGCGAGCTGATTTTACGCCAATGGCTTTCTGGTTCAGCGGCTCAAGTCGAATCGCGCCAGCGTTTATTACTTACTGAATTAGATCGCTTATCACCTCAAGCTATCAAGCAATTAGCTGCGCAAATTACCACGGAGCAGGTAACCAGCTGGTTGCCTGTCACGACCGTGATGGTACAGCTTGCGCGATATAGCCAGAACCCTGATTTATATCAAAGGCTTTGGTTAATGAAAGCTAATGATGAATTAAGGCAAGAGATCGCTCGTTTAGGAGAGCAGGCGGATATTTTTGCTCAGCGTCAATTGATGCTTGCAGTGGCTAATCCTAGCCTTAAGCAAGAAGCACTTCAGGCATTGGTAGGCATTCGCCCTATGTCGATTGAGGTCGAGCAATTTTTAATTGAGAAACTAGGACAAAGTGACAATGCCTCTCAGGTGGCGAGCGTGCTAGCTCAATTTGGTTATCAAGGATGGTTGCGTGAATTGGTCAGTTCTAATCAAGCCGTAAAGCGAAAGGCGATTTGGGCCGAACTGAATCCATAATGAGAGCTCCCTAGTAAAAAGTGCACAGAAAGATGTCGGCCTTTTGCTATACTGCGGTCATCACTGTCAATGAGTAGTAGACCCATGAATTTTAAGGACTTACGGGAATTTCTTGACTATCTAGAGCAACGCGGAGAGTTAAAACGTATTACACATCCCGTTGATCCACATTATGAAATGACCGAGATCAGTGACCGGACGTTACGTGCCAAAGGCCCCGCGCTGTTGTTTGAAAATCCGTTAGGTTATGAGTTTCCTGTGCTGACCAATTTGTTTGGCACCCCAGAGCGCGTTGCGATGGGCATGGGGCGACAGCATGTCAAAGAATTACGCGATGTGGGGCAATGGTTGGCGTACCTTAAGGAACCTGAGCCACCTCGTGGCCTAAAAGAGCTGATTGAAAAACTACCGATCTTTAAACAAGTTCTCAATATGCCTGTCAAGCGGCTGCGACGTGCACCTTGCCAAGAAATTGTCTGGCAAGGCGATGAAGTCGATCTCGATAAAATCCCAGTGATGAGCTGTTGGCTCGAAGATATTGCGCCACTTCTAACTTGGGGGTTAACCATTACGCGTGGCCCACATAAAAAGCGCCAAAACCTTGGAATCTATCGCCAGCAAAAAATTGCGCGCAACAAAGTGATCATGCGTTGGTTAGCCCATCGCGGAGGTGCCTTAGATCTGCGGGATTGGATGGATACACATCCTGGAGAACCTTTCCCAGTAAGTGTGGCGTTTGGTGCCGATCCTGCCACCATTCTCGGTGCGGTGACTCCTGTCCCTGATACTTTATCTGAATATGCTTTTGCTGGACTGTTACGTGGCAGCCGTACTGAAGTAGTCAAGTCGATCAGTAACGATCTGGAAGTGCCTGCGAGTGCCGAAATCGTGCTCGAAGGCTATATCGATCCAAACGAATTTGCTGATGAAGGCCCTTACGGTGATCACACTGGGTATTACAATGAAGTTGAACGCCATCATGTGTTCACTGTAACTCACGTGACCATGCGCAATAAGCCGATTTACCACAGTACATACACGGGCCGCCCACCCGATGAACCCGCAGTGCTTGGTGTGGCACTCAATGAAGTCTTTGTTCCTATCCTACAAAAGCAGTTTCCTGAAATTGCTGATTTTTACTTGCCTCCAGAAGGATGTTCGTATCGTATGGCTATCGTGACGTTGAAGAAGCAGTACCCCGGGCATGCTAAACGAGTCATGCTGGGTGTGTGGTCATTCTTACGTCAGTTTATGTACACCAAGTTTGTGATTGTGTGTGATGAGCAAGTAAACGCGCGCGATTGGCCACAAGTCATTGAGGCAATGGTGAGCAATATGTCGCCACAGCGCGATACTTTGTTTATTGAGCATACGCCGATCGATTCTTTAGACTTTGCTTCGCCTGTTGTTGGGTTAGGTTCAAAGATTGGGCTGGATGCGACTCGTAAGTGGGAAGCAGAATTATCAATCTCTGTGAATACCAACAATACAGAACAAGCTTCATTATCATTAGATACGATAAAAGCCAGTCTTGCTGGCGAACCAGAGATCGTTGATGTCGCATTACCGGAATCGGCTCATGGTCAACTTGTGCTCTTACTTATTAATAAGCAAGAGGCAGGGCAGGGGCAAAAAATACTAGAGCGAGTGATAGATTGCTTGAGTGCATACCATCCTCCGAAGTTTGTGATCTTGTGTGATGATGATGTGAACATTCACGATTGGAATGATGTGATCTGGGCTATGACCACACGTATGGATCCGGCGCGAGATAGCTTACGTATCGCCAATCGGGATCTACTTTGTTTCGATGCAACCAATAAGCTGCCGAACGAAGTTGAACGCGAATGGGGCACGCCAATCCGTAAAGATCCGACTCTGGTCGCTAAAATAGACAGCTTTTGGGATAAGCTTGGGATTGTATGATTTATACTGTCCGCATACTGCCTAGTGAAAAACAATTTACGATTAATCCGGGCGAAACGGTGCTTGATGCTGCGCTCAACCAGCAGATAGCCTTTCCTCATCGTTGCCGAATAGGCGCTTGTGCCGCTTGCTTATGTAAGTTGGTTGAGGGTGAGGTGGAGTATGAACTCGAGCCGTTATTGACCGAACAAGAAAAAGCAACGGGCTGGATATTTGCCTGCCAAGCCTGTGCAACCACTGATTTAGTGCTGACTTTTGAAGAGTAAGCCAGAGGAAGTTCAATGATAATTCAATGCCAAGTAAAGTCGGTGCAACCGCTCGCGACGCATACTTACCAAATTCTATTACAGCCAGATCAAGCGATTGATTACCAAGCTGGGCAATATCTAATGGTTGTCATGGGCGAAAAGGATAAGCGACCTTTTTCGATTGCTAGTAGTCCTTGCCGCAACAATGGAGAGTTAGAGCTGCATATTGGTGCAGCAGAGCACAATGCCTTTGCTCACCAAGTCGTGGAAAAATTTCAGCAAGCCCATCTTAATCAAACAACTGTTGAAGTGGATGTGCCGCATGGAAGCGCAGCATTACAAGAAAGTGAACGCCCTCTACTCTTAATCGCGGGTGGAACCGGCTTTAGCTATGTTCGCTCAATCTTGGATCATTGCCTCTCGCAAGGTAAAACACAGCCTATCTACCTTTATTGGGGGGCGCGTGATGCAGCTCAACTGTACGCACTGAATGAGCTGCAAGAGCTGGCCAAGCAACATTCCCATTTGCAGGTTGTCCCAGTGGTCGAGCAAGTACTAGATGGCTGGACAGGAAAAGTTGGCAATGTACTGCAGGCGATTAACAACGACTTTGAAAGTTTAGAAGCGTTTGATATCTATATCGCTGGTCGCTTTGAGATGGCTGGGGCTGCACGTGAGCAATTCACTCAAAACAAACAAGCTCGGCGCGATCGAATGTTTGCCGATGCTTACGCCTTTATTTAACGCTCCGCTATAAACGAAAGACAAGACAAAGCCCAACTATAAATCGTTGGGCTTTTTATGCTCTTCTCGTTATTTATATAAACAAGAACAAAAGCGCAAAAAGAATAACTCTGTGGATAAGTTGTAATCAAGGTCTGAGTAAAGTGGGATAAATAAGCCCTTGCGCGCAAATGCAGCACTTAAGCGTTATTTCTATAAATTTTCTCAAAAAACACTTGCCAGTGTGAAGCGGATCTCTATAATGCGCCCTCGTTGACGCAGCAAGGGCTCACAGCCAAATCGATGCCTCAACAGGCCAGAAAAGAAAATTGAAAAAAGTGTTTGACACGAAATTGATTCTCGCTAAAATGGCCGCCTCTTCTGAAGCAGACCGCCAAGAAGAACGCTCTTTAACAATATAAACCAATCAATCTGTGTGGGCACTCGTTGATGATAATCAAAAAAGATTTATCAATGAACTGAGTGACCATTTGAATGAGCAATCATTCAGCACAGTCAATTCACTCTCGAAAGAGAGTATCAGTATTCATTGAGCCGAAGCGAAAGCTTCAAAAAAACTTTTAATTGAAGAGTTTGATCATGGCTCAGATTGAACGCTGGCGGCAGGCCTAACACATGCAAGTCGAGCGGCAGCACAGAGGAACTTGTTCCTTGGGTGGCGAGCGGCGGACGGGTGAGTAATGCCTGGGAAATTGCCCGGTAGAGGGGGATAACCATTGGAAACGATGGCTAATACCGCATAACCTCGCAAGAGCAAAGCAGGGGACCTTCGGGCCTTGTGCTACCGGATATGCCCAGGTGGGATTAGCTAGTTGGTGAGGTAAGGGCTCACCAAGGCGACGATCCCTAGCTGGTCTGAGAGGATGATCAGCCACACTGGAACTGAGACACGGTCCAGACTCCTACGGGAGGCAGCAGTGGGGAATATTGCACAATGGGCGCAAGCCTGATGCAGCCATGCCGCGTGTATGAAGAAGGCCTTCGGGTTGTAAAGTACTTTCAGTAGGGAGGAAGGTGGTTAAGTTAATACCTTAATCATTTGACGTTACCTACAGAAGAAGCACCGGCTAACTCCGTGCCAGCAGCCGCGGTAATACGGAGGGTGCAAGCGTTAATCGGAATTACTGGGCGTAAAGCGCATGCAGGTGGTTTGTTAAGTCAGATGTGAAAGCCCTGGGCTCAACCTAGGAATCGCATTTGAAACTGACAAGCTAGAGTACTGTAGAGGGGGGTAGAATTTCAGGTGTAGCGGTGAAATGCGTAGAGATCTGAAGGAATACCGGTGGCGAAGGCGGCCCCCTGGACAGATACTGACACTCAGATGCGAAAGCGTGGGGAGCAAACAGGATTAGATACCCTGGTAGTCCACGCCGTAAACGATGTCTACTTGGAGGTTGTGCCCTAGAGGTGTGGCTTTCGGAGCTAACGCGTTAAGTAGACCGCCTGGGGAGTACGGTCGCAAGATTAAAACTCAAATGAATTGACGGGGGCCCGCACAAGCGGTGGAGCATGTGGTTTAATTCGATGCAACGCGAAGAACCTTACCTACTCTTGACATCCAGAGAAGCCAGCGGAGACGCAGGTGTGCCTTCGGGAGCTCTGAGACAGGTGCTGCATGGCTGTCGTCAGCTCGTGTTGTGAAATGTTGGGTTAAGTCCCGCAACGAGCGCAACCCTTATCCTTGTTTGCCAGCACGTAATGGTGGGAACTCCAGGGAGACTGCCGGTGATAAACCGGAGGAAGGTGGGGACGACGTCAAGTCATCATGGCCCTTACGAGTAGGGCTACACACGTGCTACAATGGCGTATACAGAGGGCAGCAAGACCGCGAGGTGGAGCGAATCTCACAAAGTACGTCGTAGTCCGGATTGGAGTCTGCAACTCGACTCCATGAAGTCGGAATCGCTAGTAATCG
The DNA here is from genome assembly GCF_019048845.1 of Vibrio mimicus. Taxonomy (NCBI): domain Bacteria; kingdom Pseudomonadati; phylum Pseudomonadota; class Gammaproteobacteria; order Vibrionales; family Vibrionaceae; genus Vibrio; species Vibrio mimicus. Next base: position 3,023,388 of record NZ_CP077426.1, on the reverse strand, counting down.
CAAATCAGAATGTTGCGGTGAATACGTTCCCGGGCCTTGTACACACCGCCCGTCACACCATGGGAGTGGGCTGCAAAAGAAGCAGGTAGTTTAACCTTCGGGAGGACGCTTGCCACTTTGTGGTTCATGACTGGGGTGAAGTCGTAACAAGGTAGCGCTAGGGGAACCTGGCGCTGGATCACCTCCTTACACGATGATTATCGTGATGAGTGTCCACACAGATTGATTCGGTTTAGATTTGAGCATCAAGTGGGTCTGTAGCTCAGGTGGTTAGAGCGTACGCCTGATAAGCGTAAGGTCGGTGGTTCGAGTCCACTCAGACCCACCACTAACGATGGGGTTATAGCTCAGCTGGGAGAGCGCCTGCCTTGCACGCAGGAGGTCTGCGGTTCGATCCCGCATAACTCCACCATCTTTAAGCGTTTTCGCTGAGAATGTTTAAAAATGGTTTTCATCAGAAAATCTTGCTCTTTAACAATTTGGAAAGCTGACAAAACAACAAATTATTGTTGTTTGTAAAGTTCTCAATGTTTATCGAAAGATAAACACCAACAACACATTCAAGTGTGCTTGGTATCGAATAAGACTTCGGTCTTGTTCAAAATTTGAGTCCGGCAAAATCTGTCTCGCACTCATGTAAATTAAACGCGAGACAACTTAGGTTGTTTAAACAACAACCCGAAACTCCTTCGGGTTGTATGGTTAAGTGACTAAGCGTACACGGTGGATGCCTGGGCAGTCAGAGGCGATGAAGGACGTACTAACTTGCGATAAGCGCAGATAAGGCAGTAAGAGCCGTTTGAGTCTGCGATTTCCGAATGGGGAAACCCAACTGCATAAGCAGTTACTGTTAACTGAATCCATAGGTTAACAGAGCAAACCGGGGGAACTGAAACATCTAAGTACCCCGAGGAGAAGAAATCAACCGAGATTCCGGTAGTAGCGGCGAGCGAACCTGGATTAGCCCTTAAGCACTCGGTGAAGTAGGTGAACAAGCTGGAAAGCTTGGCGATACAGGGTGATAGCCCCGTAACCGACGCTTCATCGAGCGTGAAATCGAGTAGGGCGGGACACGTGATATCCTGTCTGAATATGGGGGGACCATCCTCCAAGGCTAAATACTCCTGACTGACCGATAGTGAACCAGTACCGTGAGGGAAAGGCGAAAAGAACCCCTGTGAGGGGAGTGAAATAGAACCTGAAACCGTGTACGTACAAGCAGTAGGAGCACCTTCGTGGTGTGACTGCGTACCTTTTGTATAATGGGTCAGCGACTTATATTCAGTGGCAAGGTTAACCGTATAGGGGAGCCGTAGCGAAAGCGAGTCTTAACTGGGCGTTCAGTCTCTGGATATAGACCCGAAACCGGGTGATCTAGCCATGGGCAGGTTGAAGGTTGAGTAACATCAACTGGAGGACCGAACCGACTAATGTTGAAAAATTAGCGGATGACTTGTGGCTAGGGGTGAAAGGCCAATCAAACTCGGAGATAGCTGGTTCTCCCCGAAAGCTATTTAGGTAGCGCCTCGGACGAATACTACTGGGGGTAGAGCACTGTTAAGGCTAGGGGGTCATCCCGACTTACCAACCCTTTGCAAACTCCGAATACCAGTAAGTACTATCCGGGAGACACACGGCGGGTGCTAACGTCCGTCGTGGAGAGGGAAACAACCCAGACCGCCAGCTAAGGTCCCAAAGTATTGCTAAGTGGGAAACGATGTGGGAAGGCTTAGACAGCTAGGATGTTGGCTTAGAAGCAGCCATCATTTAAAGAAAGCGTAATAGCTCACTAGTCGAGTCGGCCTGCGCGGAAGATGTAACGGGGCTAAGCAATACACCGAAGCTGCGGCAATGTCTTTTAGACATTGGGTAGGGGAGCGTTCTGTAAGCCGTTGAAGGTGAATCGTAAGGTTTGCTGGAGGTATCAGAAGTGCGAATGCTGACATGAGTAACGACAAGGGGGGTGAAAAACCTCCCCGCCGGAAGACCAAGGGTTCCTGTCCAACGTTAATCGGGGCAGGGTGAGTCGACCCCTAAGGTGAGGCCGAAAGGCGTAATCGATGGGAAACGGGTTAATATTCCCGTACTTCTGACTATTGCGATGGGGGGACGGAGAAGGCTAGGTGGGCCAGGCGACGGTTGTCCTGGTTCAAGTGCGTAGGCTTGAGAGTTAGGTAAATCCGGCTCTCTCTAAGGCTGAGACACGACGTCGAGCTACTACGGTAGTGAAGTCATTGATGCCATGCTTCCAGGAAAAGCCTCTAAGCTTCAGATAGTCAGGAATCGTACCCCAAACCGACACAGGTGGTCGGGTAGAGAATACCAAGGCGCTTGAGAGAACTCGGGTGAAGGAACTAGGCAAAATGGTACCGTAACTTCGGGAGAAGGTACGCTCTTGATGGTGAAGTCCCTCGCGGATGGAGCTGACGAGAGTCGCAGATACCAGGTGGCTGCAACTGTTTATTAAAAACACAGCACTGTGCAAAATCGCAAGATGACGTATACGGTGTGACGCCTGCCCGGTGCCGGAAGGTTAATTGATGGGGTTAGCGCAAGCGAAGCTCTTGATCGAAGCCCCGGTAAACGGCGGCCGTAACTATAACGGTCCTAAGGTAGCGAAATTCCTTGTCGGGTAAGTTCCGACCTGCACGAATGGCGTAATGATGGCCACGCTGTCTCCACCCGAGACTCAGTGAAATTGAAATCGCTGTGAAGATGCAGTGTACCCGCGGCTAGACGGAAAGACCCCGTGAACCTTTACTACAGCTTGGCACTGAACATTGAACCTACATGTGTAGGATAGGTGGGAGGCTATGAAGACGTGACGCTAGTTGCGTTGGAGCCGTCCTTGAAATACCACCCTTGTATGTTTGATGTTCTAACTTAGACCCGTTATCCGGGTTGAGGACAGTGCCTGGTGGGTAGTTTGACTGGGGCGGTCTCCTCCCAAAGAGTAACGGAGGAGCACGAAGGTGGGCTAATCACGGTTGGACATCGTGAGGTTAGTGCAATGGCATAAGCCCGCTTAACTGCGAGAATGACGGTTCGAGCAGGTGCGAAAGCAGGTCATAGTGATCCGGTGGTTCTGTATGGAAGGGCCATCGCTCAACGGATAAAAGGTACTCCGGGGATAACAGGCTGATACCGCCCAAGAGTTCATATCGACGGCGGTGTTTGGCACCTCGATGTCGGCTCATCACATCCTGGGGCTGAAGTCGGTCCCAAGGGTATGGCTGTTCGCCATTTAAAGTGGTACGCGAGCTGGGTTTAGAACGTCGTGAGACAGTTCGGTCCCTATCTGCCGTGGGCGTTGGAAGATTGAAGGGGGCTGCTCCTAGTACGAGAGGACCGGAGTGGACGAACCTCTGGTGTTCGGGTTGTGTCGCCAGACGCATTGCCCGGTAGCTAAGTTCGGAATCGATAACCGCTGAAAGCATCTAAGCGGGAAGCGAGCCCTGAGATGAGTCTTCCCTGACAGTTTAACTGTCCTAAAGGGTTGTTCGAGACTAGAACGTTGATAGGCAGGGTGTGTAAGCGTTGTGAGGCGTTGAGCTAACCTGTACTAATTGCCCGTGAGGCTTAACCATACAACACCCAAGGGGTTTTGTAGTGGACTCAAAGCTAAGCGCATAAGAATGTGTGTGAGAATGAAAACAGCTTTCCAGATTTTAAAATTTTGCTTGGCGACCATAGCGTTTTGGACCCACCTGACTCCATCCCGAACTCAGAAGTGAAACGAAACAGCGTCGATGGTAGTGTGGGGTTTCCCCATGTGAGAGTAGAACATCGCCAGGCTTTAATTTAGCACCAAGCGCTAACCAATGCGGAGCGGTAGTTCAGTTGGTTAGAATACCGGCCTGTCACGCCGGGGGTCGCGGGTTCGAGTCCCGTCCGCTCCGCCACTTATTTGAGAAACCCAGTCTTAGGACTGGGTTTTTTGCTTTTTGGGCAATACCAATCCCACCCTCTCTCTTAAACTCTAACTTCTAAGCTTCCTACTTCCTGATTGCATGATTCTTGAGGGGATCCACGCCTTGGTTATCTTTACCTCTACGCTGTATCGTGACTCAAACCTCAAGCGAATGGGGCTCTATTGCTATTCGCAGTTGAGCGCGTGCCGCGTTTAATACTCTACGGGCTGCAGGGTGAGAAGTGGATATTCGTGTTGGGGTTCATGCGATTGGGACGTAGGGCGATAAGAAAAAGCCGATGTACTGGGCATCGGCTAAAGGAGATATGTTCAGTTTCTAGAGTCTAGGTTTACAAGATTTGCTTGAGAACTCGATCAGCTTTTAGACGCATAATTCTACGAACTAAACGCTGAACTCGATCTGGGTACTGCTCTGGTTTCTCAATTTGCTTATAAGTGCAGATAAGCTGGGTATGCTGCAGGATGTTTTCAATTTCGGCTTCGAATTTCTCTGTCAGATGGTGGTAGTCGTCGCGGATCAAAATCGCGTTTTCCAGATCGAGTTTCCAAGCTCGCGGATTGAGGTTATTACCTGTCAGTAGCATGTAGCGTTTATCTACCCAGATGCCTTTGAGATGGAAGCTGTGATTCTCATGTTTCCATAGATGGATAGACAGCTTACGACTCGCTATGTGTGCTTCATTCGCTTTGGCAAAACGGCGAAGATTCAGCTCATATAAGTAAGGTAAGCCGCCAATGGTTTTGAAAGGTTCTTCTGGAGCAATATAGAAATCGTTAGCGGTTTTATCACCAATCACAATATGGACTTTCACCCCACGTCGCAGTGCTTTTTTTACTTCTTTAGCAATGCTCGGTGGAAAGTTAAAGTATGGCGTGCAGATGAACACTTCATCTTTGGCTGAAGCTAATAGTTGGACAATTGCTTGATTGAGTCGGTTTCTACGTCTTCCAAGGCCTACGAGTGGAACGACTGCTACCTGACTTTCTGCGATTTTTTGTTTGGTAAACTGATAATTAGCCAGAGCAAGCGAGGCACGAAATTGGCGGATATCGGCTTTAATTTCTTTGGTTGTAGGTTTGCTACCGCAAGCAAGATTGTTCACTGCCGGATGAGCGAGCATTTCTTGTTGGATAAATTGCACCATGCTATCTGCAAGAGTTGTGTTTTCGAGGGTATGGTAACGATCGAAACGATAACGTTCATGGTACTGTAAGTAAACATTATTAAGGCTAGCTCCACTATAGATAACTTGATCATCAATAATGAATCCTTTGAGATGCAGAACGCCGAAGACTTCACGTCCTCTCACTGGTATGCCGTAAACAGGGATACAATGCTCGTGTTGCTCAGCAAAGTCACGATACATCGCCGCATTACCTTCAGATGCGGCTGCTCCGATCAATCCACGTTGTGCACGATGCCAGTCAACACAAATATGAATGTCGAGTCCTGGGTTGCGTTGTTTGGCTGCGTAAAGCTCAGTGAGGATTTCACGACCCGCATCATCATCTTCTAAATAGAGTGCAACGAGGTAGATACGTTTGCGCGCCTGACGAATCGATTCCACCAAATGAGTTCGAAAATCCGCAGCAGAGAGCAATACGCCGAACTTGTCAGGATCTTGCGCAATCGCTGGTAGGTGTTCGATAGGGTTTCTTCGAGCAATCATTGGGATGCATTACCTTGTTGTGTGCAAAATTGCGAGCAGTGGATATTACCAAAACTGGTTAAGAAAAGGCTAGAAATGGCGACCATTCTTGACATTACTTCGCTTGATATCGCATCGGAATGAGATCTTTGCCGCTTCGTGAGTATCGTTCAAAGAGGATGGATAGTTCGGAAGGAAGTTCGAATGTTTCTATTCGAACAAAACTGCCTTGTTGATAAAAATTTTCAAGGTGTGCATAAGCAAAACAGTATGTCGAGTGGTTAAGCCATTCCCTTTGGCAATGGTGGAGAAGTTGCTTACCGATACCTTGCTGGCGATTCTGTTCTTTTACTGTCATGCCGGTGAGTAAACGATGAACTCCAATCGCACGAAAACGTACTACAGCGATAATTTCCGTTTTTTCCAATGCCACAATGATCTGCTCATCACTTTTGGGTTTGGTACCTGGGTAGTGCATTTTATAAAAACGCTTGATGAGCGGGAGTTTGATAGGATCAAATTGTTGAAACTCTAACATTGGTCTTTCGTGCTTATTGGTTATCTGAGGTAGAATGTGTTCAGTTTAAGTTATCCTAAGACGACCATGCAAATTCAACTCGGGGCTAACCTAAAGCCCTATCATACCTTTGGTATTGACCAAACTACTGCGCAATTAGCCGTAGCAGAATCGATTGATGATCTCAAAGCGTTGTACTGTTCAGCGCCATGGATAAATGTGCCTAAGCTGATCATTGGTAAAGGCAGCAATATGTTGTTTACTTGCCCTTATTCGGGGATGGTGATATTGAATCGGCTAAAGGGAATTGAGCATCAACAAGATGATAGTTACCACTGGCTGCATGTGTCGGGCGGTGAAGATTGGGCTGCTCTGGTGGCTTGGTGTGTTGAGCAAGGTATTGGTGGGCTTGAAAATCTGGCGCTGATCCCTGGCTGTGCAGGTTCTGCACCCATCCAAAATATCGGCGCTTATGGCGTTGAGTTCAAAGATGTTTGTGATTATGTGGATTACTTATGCTTAGAAACGGGAGAGGTGAAACGCTTGACGGTAGAAGAGTGCCAGTTCGACTATCGTGATTCGATTTTTAAGCATCAGCTCTATGAGAAAGCGGTGGTGATTGCGGTTGGATTGAAATTAGCCAAAGCTTGGGTGCCGAGTGTTAATTACGGTCCGTTAAAAGATCTTCCTGCAACTTGTACGGCAGATGATGTCTATCAGCGTGTTTGTGCAACACGGATGGATAAGTTGCCCGACCCTAATCTAATGGGGAATGCGGGAAGCTTTTTCAAAAATCCAGTGATCAGTGAGCTTGAATTTACTCGCCTACACGCATTGCACCCCGATATTGTCGCTTATCCAACGGAACATGGAGTGAAAATCGCAGCGGGGTGGTTAATTGATCACGCGGGATTAAAAGGCCAGCAAATCGGTGGGGCGAAAGTGCACCCGAAACAAGCTTTGGTGATTGTGAATACTGGTGCCGCTTGCGCGCAAGATATTTTACAACTGGCAGCCTACGTGAAACAGCAAGTGTTCGAATGTTATGGTATTGAACTGGAGCATGAAGTGCGTTTTATGGGGGAGAGCAAGGAAACCAATTTGACCCAGTGGATGAATAAGCAAAAATGAAAGAGCACAGTGCCAAATTAAATATACTCAAACAGCTGTCGGATGGTGATTTCCACTCAGGCGAGGTATTAGGTGCTCAGCTTGGGATCTCGCGCGCAGCGATCAGTAAGCACATTCAAGGCATTCGTGAGTGGGGTGTAGATGTGTTTCGGGTGCAAGGTAAAGGCTACCAACTGGCACAGCCTATGATGTTGCTTGAGCAGTCGGTTATTCAATCGCAAGTCACAAACCCTGTTGAATTGCACCCAATTATTGGCTCAACCAACCAATATTTACTTGATCATGTAGACACTCTGTCATCCGGAACCGTTTGTTTAGCCGAATATCAAGCCAGTGGACGCGGTCGACGTGGCCGACATTGGGTATCTCCTTTTGGTGCCAACCTTTACCTCTCCATGTATTGGCGTTTAGATGCTGGTATGGCTGCGGCGATGGGGCTGAGTTTGGTGGTTGGGGTAGCCATTGTTGAGGCGTTGGAAGCCATAGGTGTGAATGGCGTTAAGCTCAAATGGCCGAATGATCTCTATTATCAAGACAAAAAGCTGGCGGGCATCTTAGTGGAAATGTCAGGTCAAGCGGGTGCTGCGGCGCATTTAGTGATCGGGATGGGGATCAATCTTGCGATGCGTGATAACGAAGGCAATATTGATCAACCATGGGTAAGTCTTGCGGAAGTTACGGGGCAAAGTCGCATTGATCGTAATGCGTTGGCCACCAATCTCATTACTGCGTTAGATCGCACCCTACGCCAATATGAAGTTTCGGGAATGCAAAATTTTGTCGAGCGTTGGAATCGTTGGGATAACTTTATTGGTCGACCCGTTAAACTTTTGATGGGAGCAAATGAAGTTCGAGGGATTGAACGTGGGATCGATGAGCACGGTGGCGTATTATTAGAAACTGCTGACGGCCTGAAAAGCTTTATCGGTGGTGAAATATCACTACGTAAAAATGACTAAAACAAAAAAGAGGCGAAAGCCTCTTTTTTATCACAATCGAGTAGCCTGCAATGCTTATTTACGTAGGAGCACTTCTTCCACACTATGATTAAGTCCTTTACGTAGAATCAGGTGTGCGCGCCCTTTGGTAGGAAGGATGTTTTCAACCAGATTTTTACCATTGATGGTTTCCCAAATCGAACGTGCTTTTTGTTCTGCTTGCGCTTCAGTAAGGGCAGTATAGTGACTGAAGTATGACCCTGGCTTTTTAAACGCACCTTGGCGAAATTTCATAAACCGTTCAACATACCATTTTTCGATCCGCTCACTGTCAGCATCGACATAAATCGAAAAATCGAGGAAATCAGAAATAAACACACGATGTGGATCGTGAGGGTAGTCCATACCACTTTGCAACACGTTCAAACCTTCGATGATCAGTACATCTGGGCGATCAACTACTTTCTGCTCATCAGTAATATCGTAAGTCAGATGTGAGTACACGGGAGCGACCACATTCGGCTGCCCCGCTTTGACTTCGGAAACAAACTCAACCAGTCTGCGAATATTATAAGACTCAGGAAAGCCTTTTTTATGCATGATGCCACGCTCAGTCAGCACCTTATTGGGGTATAGAAAGCCATCGGTGGTGATCAGTTCTACTTTCGGATGATTTTCCCAACGAGATAACAGGGCTTTCAGCAAACGTGCTGTGGTACTTTTACCGACCGCAACGCTGCCAGCAATGCCAATGACAAAAGGTGGAGCCGATTCCGTATTCCCTAAAAACTGATGTAATACACCATTGCGACTCTGACGAGCAGCCACATACAGATTGAGCAGGCGAGCGAGGGGAAGATAGATTTCAACCGCTTCGGTCATAGTTAAATGATCGTTGATTCCTTGTAATTCCTTAAGATCGCTTTCCGACAGCGTCATGGGTACTGAATTACGTAATTCAGCCCAGTGTTGGCGATCAAAGGTTAAATAAGGACTCATCATCGGTTCAATCATGTGGTTAATAATAAGGAAAGTGAAAATACAATAAGCGAAAGATAAAACAAAATAGAATGATGTGAGAATTAGCGATTACGCGGTAATTTGCCCGAAAAAACATCTATTAAATAAAAAGCCCTGAAAAATGATTTTTTTTCGAGATAAGGGTTGCAACCCTCGGAATCATTCACTAGAATGCGCTCCACTTATGCCGACTTAGCTCAGTAGGTAGAGCAACTGACTTGTAATCAGTAGGTCACCAGTTCGATTCCGGTAGTCGGCACCATTTTCTCCACTAGCAGTGAAAATGGTCTAAAAATTTGGAGGGGTTCCCGAGTGGCCAAAGGGAGCAGACTGTAAATCTGCCGGCTCCGCCTTCGATGGTTCGAATCCGTCCCCCTCCACCATATTCTTAAGGAAATAGCTCTCAGAGTTACGTGTGCGGGCATCGTATAATGGCTATTACCTCAGCCTTCCAAGCTGATGATGCGGGTTCGATTCCCGCTGCCCGCTCCACTCATTTTAGAGTGCTGATATAGCTCAGATGGTAGAGCGCATCCTTGGTAAGGATGAGGTCGGCAGTTCGATTCTGCCTATCAGCACCAGCTCTAAGCAAAATTTTCCTTTTGATATATACTTTACTACCGATATTTTTTGGTTGCGTGGTCATCTCAAAAGCCACCTAAATCCGTACCTAGAGGGACAACTCATGTCTAAAGAGAAATTTGAACGTACGAAACCGCACGTAAACGTTGGTACTATCGGCCACGTTGACCACGGTAAAACAACTCTAACTGCAGCTATCTGTACTACTCTTGCTAAAGTTTACGGCGGTAAAGCTCGTGACTTCGCGTCAATCGACAACGCACCAGAAGAGCGTGAGCGTGGTATTACAATCAATACTTCTCACGTAGAGTACGACACACCAAACCGTCACTACGCACACGTAGACTGTCCAGGACACGCGGATTATGTTAAGAACATGATCACTGGTGCTGCACAGATGGACGGCGGTATCCTAGTTGTTGCTGCGACAGATGGTCCAATGCCACAAACTCGTGAGCACATCCTTCTGGGTCGCCAGGTAGGTATTCCTTACATCATCGTATTCATGAACAAATGTGACATGGTTGATGATGAAGAGCTTCTAGAGCTAGTTGAAATGGAAGTGCGTGAGCTACTTTCTGAGTACGATTTCCCAGGTGATGACCTGCCTGTAATCCAAGGTTCTGCACTAGGCGCGCTAAACGGCGAAGCACAGTGGGAAGCGAAGATTGTAGAACTAGCAGAAGCGCTAGACTCTTACATTCCAGAGCCAGAGCGCGCAGTAGACATGGCATTCCTGATGCCAATCGAAGACGTATTCTCAATCCAAGGTCGTGGTACAGTAGTAACAGGTCGTATCGAGCGTGGTATTCTGCGTGTAGGTGACGAAGTTGCGATCGTAGGTATCAAAGACACAGTGACTACTACTTGTACAGGTGTAGAGATGTTCCGTAAGCTGCTTGACGAAGGTCGTGCAGGTGAGAACGTTGGTGCACTACTACGTGGTACAAAGCGTGACGAAGTAGAGCGTGGTCAAGTACTGGCGAAGCCAGGTTCAATCACCCCACACACTAAGTTCGAATCAGAAGTATACGTACTGTCAAAAGACGAAGGTGGCCGTCATACTCCATTCTTCAAAGGTTACCGTCCACAGTTCTACTTCCGTACAACTGACGTAACAGGCAGCATCGAGCTTCCAGAAGGCGTAGAAATGGTAATGCCAGGCGACAACATCAAGATGGTTGTAGACCTGATTGCACCAATCGCGATGGACGAAGGTCTACGTTTTGCGATCCGTGAAGGTGGTCGTACTGTAGGTGCTGGTGTTGTAGCTAAGATCATCGCTTAATTATTTGACTAAGCACTACTAAAAAGGGCATCATTTGATGCCCTTTTTCTGCACTGCGTAATAATGTGTCGATTTATTGATCAGTCGCAGTCAAAGTTTGGGGTTGAGAGAGTATTTTCTCGCTCTTTAGTATGGAATCAACGCATTGCGTTGACCGAATGGATTTGCCCTGCAACAGCGGGGTCGTTGTCGTCTAGAAGTCAGATTTGTGACAGGTTGGTCTATGAAAGCAAACAACGCTGAAGCTCCTGATAGCTCAAATGCAGCAGATACTCTGAAGTGGGTAATCACTTTTGTTCTGCTGCTTGCCGCTGTTGTGGGTAATTACCTGTATGGTGAACTGTCTGTGGTGGCTCGTGCCGCAGGTGTCATTGTGTTGATTGCTGCAGCACTCGGTGTTGCTGCTACAACAACAAAAGGCAAAGAAGCGATTATTTTTGCACGCGAATCTCGTATGGAAGTTCGTAAAGTGGTTTGGCCTACCCGCCAAGAAACCATGCAAACAACATTAATCGTTTTAGCAGTAAGTATTGTAATGTCTCTGGCGCTTTGGGGTATTGACGGCATTATGGTTCGTCTAGTGGCCTTTGCGACCGGAGTATAGTAGAGGGTTTAATACATGAGTGAAGCTCCCAAAAAACGCTGGTATGTAGTTCAAGCCTTCTCGGGATTTGAAGGACGTGTTGCTCAATCACTTCGTGAACATATCAAAATGCATGGTATGGAAGAGCTGTTTGGTGAAGTGTTAGTACCAACAGAAGAAGTGGTGGAAATGCGCGCTGGCCAACGCCGCAAAAGCGAACGTAAATTCTTCCCTGGTTATGTTCTAGTGCAAATGATCATGAATGATGAATCTTGGCACTTGGTACGTAGCGTACCTCGCGTAATGGGATTCATCGGTGGTACATCGGATCGCCCAGCTCCGATCACGGATAAGGAAGCGGATGCTATTCTTAACCGTCTTGAAAAAGCCAGTGAAGCACCGCGTCCGAAAACCATGTTTGAAGCAGGTGAAGTTGTTCGCGTTAATGATGGTCCATTTGCTGATTTCAACGGTACCGTTGAAGAAGTGGATTATGAGAAGAGCCGCTTGAAAGTGTCGGTTTCGATCTTTGGTCGTGCAACACCTGTTGAACTCGAATTTGGTCAAGTGGAAAAGCTTGATTAAAAAAGCATCTCTTTAGGCTTGTGTGGGGCGTGGATTATGACTATAATTTCGCGCCTTTTTACAGGTTCTTTATGAAACTCGGGGAGCTGATCAATCGATTAGCGTTTGTACCCATAATCTAGGAAATATCATGGCTAAGAAAGTTGAAGCTTATGTAAAGCTGCAAGTTGCAGCTGGCATGGCAAACCCAAGTCCACCAGTAGGTCCAGCTCTGGGTCAACGTGGTGTTAACATCATGGAATTCTGTAAAGCGTTCAACGCACGTACAGAATCTCTAGAGAAAGGTCTGCCAACACCAGTAGTTATTACTGTATACAGCGACCGTTCTTTCACGTTCGAAACTAAGACTCCACCAGCAGCAGTTCTTCTGAAGAAAGCAGCAGGTATCAAGTCTGGTTCTGCACGTCCTAACACTGCTAAAGTGGGCACAATCACTGACGCTCAAATCCAAGAAATCGCTGCAACTAAAGCGGCTGATATGACTGGTGCTGATATTGAAGCGATGAAGCGTTCTATCGCAGGTACTGCTCGCTCAATGGGCCTAGTGGTTGAGGGTTAATACAATGGCAAAACTAACTAAGCGTATGCGTACTATCCGCGCAAAAGTGGATGTAACTAAAGAGTACGACATCAACGAAGCAGTTGCTCTGCTGAAAGAGCTAGCAACAGCTAAGTTCGTTGAATCAGTTGACGTTGCTGTTAACCTGGGTATCGATGCTCGTAAATCTGACCAAAACGTTCGTGGTGCGACTGTGCTACCACACGGTACTGGCCGTGACATCCGCGTAGCGGTATTCACTCAAGGTGCTAACGCTGAAGCGGCTAAAGCTGCTGGTGCGGAACTGGTTGGTATGGAAGATCTGGCTGACCTAGTGAAAAAAGGCGAAATGAACTTCGACGTAGTTATCGCATCTCCAGATGCAATGCGCGTTGTTGGTCAACTAGGTACTATCCTAGGCCCACGTGGTCTGATGCCAAACCCGAAAGTTGGTACTGTAACTCCTAACGTTGCTGAAGCGGTTAAGAACGCGAAAGCTGGTCAGGTTCGTTACCGTAACGACAAGAACGGTATCATCCATACCACTATCGGTAAGGTATCGTTCGAAACTGAACAACTGAAAGAGAACTTAGAAGCTCTGTTGGTTGCTCTGAAAAAAGCAAAACCATCTTCTGCGAAAGGCGTTTTCGTGAAGAAGGTAAGCATCTCTACTACTATGGGTGCTGGCGTTGCTGTCGATCAGAATACTCTGAGCGCACAAGCTTAATGCATTTGCTTAGGCGCAGAATTTGTGTATAATTCTGCGCCTAATATTTGTGGTTGGGGCTGAACTTTTACCCTTGTGGTGAAAAACCAGTCTCCGTCCAAGACCGTAGGCGTTATCTTCGGATAACTTAATAAAACCTACGTAGATGGTGCCCGAACTGACAGAAAGATCTACTTTTTAAGTTACCTTTCTTCTGGGACTGCACCAAAAAAGCTCTCACTGTTGTTGATAATAGTGAGCGGTGTAACGACAACCAGGAGTTAATCCAAGATGGCTTTAAATCTTCAAGACAAAAAAGCAATTGTTGCTGAAGTCAACGAAGCGGCCAGTGGTGCACTTTCTGCAGTTGTTGCTGACTCTCGTGGTGTTCAAGTTGCTGCGATGACTAATCTGCGTAAACAAGCTCGTGAAGCGGGCGTTTACCTGAAAGTTGTTCGTAACACACTGGCACGTCGCGCAGTAGAAGGCACAGCTTACGAATGTCTGAAAGACGTATTCGTAGGTCCTACTTTGATCGGCTTCTCTAATGAGCACCCAGGTGCTGCAGCGCGTCTTTTCAAAGACTTCGCTAAAGAGAACAAAGCATTCGAAATCAAAGCAGCTGCATTTGAAGGTGTACTGACTGACCCTGAAGTACTAGCGACACTACCAACTTACGACGAAGCGATTGCACGCCTGATGATGTGCATGAAAGAAGCTTCTGCTGGCAAGCTGGTTCGTACAATCGCTGCTGTCCGCGATCAAAAAGAAGCTGCATAAGCAAAATCGCTTTTGCTTTTTACTGGTTGCTAAATAAACTTATTGTTGACTTAAAAGAGAATTGTTATGTCTATTACTAACGAGCAAATCCTAGACGCTATTGCAGAAATGTCTGTAATGCAAGTTGTTGAACTGATCTCTGCTATGGAAGAGAAGTTCGGTGTTTCTGCTGCTGCTGCAGTTGTTTCTGGTCCAGCTGCTGCTGCTGCTGTTGAAGAGCAAACTGAATTCAACGTAGTTCTGTCTGCTGCAGGCGCGAACAAAGTTGCTGTTATCAAAGCAGTACGTGGCGCAACTGGCCTAGGTCTGAAAGAAGCTAAAGCTCTTGTAGACGGCGCTCCAGCAACTGTTAAAGAAGCTGTATCTAAAGAAGAAGCAGAAGCACTGAAGAAAGAGCTTGAAGAAGCTGGTGCAACTGTTGAAGTTAAGTAATTCCTACTTAATTTCTTAGCCGAAAGGCTAATGGCTGGTGGTTTAATAACCACCGGCCTTTTTGCGCTGTAGGGTATGGGCGAATTTTCCCGCTGTTTAAGCGTTCCATACTCATGCAAATGAGTTCATTTCAACGCAATGAATTCACACTACAGTAAACAGCGATTAGTCACTGTCCTCACCCTTTTTAACCTGAAAGGCGGACAGTTTGGGTCACTTATCAGCGAGCTGAGGAACCCCATGGTTTACTCTTATACCGAGAAAAAGCGCATCCGTAAGGACTTTGGTACTCGTCCACAAGTGTTGGACATTCCATACCTGCTATCGATCCAGCTCGATTCGTTCGAAAAGTTCATCGAACAGGATCCTGAAGGACAATACGGTCTTGAAGCCGCTTTTCGTTCTGTATTTCCAATTCAGAGCTATAACGGCAATTCAGAGCTGCAATACGTTAGCTACCGTCTTGGTGAGCCAGTTTTTGACGTTAAAGAATGTCAAATCCGTGGTGTAACTTATTCAAAACCGCTACGCGTTAAACTACGCCTAGTGATCTTTGATAAAGACGCGCCAGCAGGTACTGTCAAAGATATTAAAGAACAAGAAGTCTACATGGGCGAAATTCCGCTCATGACAGAAAATGGTACCTTCGTAATCAATGGTACCGAAAGGGTTATCGTATCCCAGCTGCACCGAAGCCCAGGCGTGTTCTTCGACAGCGATAAGGGTAAGACCCACTCTTCAGGTAAAGTTCTGTATAACGCACGTATCATTCCGTATCGTGGTTCATGGCTCGATTTTGAGTTCGATCCAAAAGACAACCTGTACGTACGTATTGACCGTCGTCGTAAGCTGCCTGCATCGATCATCCTGCGTGCACTAGGTAAAACTAGCGCCGAGATTCTGGACATCTTCTTCGAAAAAGTGAATTTCGAAGTGAAAGATCAAACTCTAATGATGGAGTTGGTTCCAGAGCGTCTGCGTGGTGAAACTGCGACCTTCGATATCGAAGCGGATGGTAAGGTTTACGTAGAGAAAGGCCGTCGTGTGACTGCACGTCACATCCGTCAACTTGAAAAAGATGGCGTGAACTTCATCGAAGTTCCGGTTGAGTACATCGTAGGCAAAGTGTCTGCGAAAGATTACGTGAATGAAGCGACTGGCGAACTGATCATTACCGCTAACCAGGAAATTAGCCTGGAAGCGCTGGCTAACCTGTCTCAAGCAGGCTACAAGAAGCTAGAAGTTCTGTTTACCAATGATCTGGACCACGGTCCGTTCATGTCAGAAACCCTGCGTGTTGATAGCACCACAGATCGCATCTCTGCACTGGTAGAAATCTACCGCATGATGCGCCCTGGTGAGCCACCAACGAAAGAAGCAGCGGAAGCGCTGTTTGAAAGCCTATTCTTCTCTGCAGAGCGTTACGATCTGTCAACTGTTGGCCGTATGAAGTTCAACAGCTCAATCGGTCGTGAAGATGCGGAAGAGCAAGGCACGCTGGATGAAGTAGACATCATCGAAGTGATGAAGAAGCTGATCTCGATTCGTAACGGTAAAGGCGAAGTGGACGATATCGACCACCTTGGCAACCGTCGTATCCGTAGTGTTGGCGAAATGGCAGAAAACCAATTCCGTGTAGGTCTGGTACGTGTTGAACGCGCTGTGAAAGAACGCCTGAGCTTGGGCGATCTGGACAACGTGATGCCACAAGACCTGATCAATGCGAAACCAATTTCTGCTGCTGTAAAAGAATTCTTTGGTTCTTCCCAGCTATCTCAGTTTATGGACCAGAACAACCCGTTGTCAGAAGTTACGCATAAGCGTCGTATTTCTGCATTGGGCCCTGGCGGTCTGACTCGTGAGCGTGCTGGCTTCGAAGTTCGTGACGTACACGTAACTCACTACGGTCGTCTATGTCCTATCGAAACACCTGAAGGTCCAAACATCGGTTTGATCAACTCGCTGTCTGCGTTTGCACGCTGCAACGAGTACGGTTTCCTAGAAACCCCTTACCGTCGCGTGGTAAACGGCATCGTTACTGACGAAGTTGATTACCTATCTGCGATCGAAGAAGGTCAATTCGTTATCGCTCAGGCTAACGCTAAGCTGACTGAAGAAGGCGGCTTTGCAGATGAACTGGTTACTGCACGTCAAAAAGGCGAGTCAGGTCTTCACCCACGTGAACACGTTGACTACATGGACGTTGCGACTAACCAAGTCGTATCGATCGCGGCATCGCTGATCCCGTTCCTAGAACACGACGATGCTAACCGTGCCTTGATGGGTGCGAACATGCAACGTCAGGCGGTTCCAACTCTGCGTTCAGAGAAACCACTGGTTGGTACGGGTATCGAGCGTAACGTAGCGGTTGACTCTGGTGTAACTGCGGTTGCGAAACGCGGCGGTATGATCCAGTCAGTTGACGCTTCACGCATCGTAGTAAAAGTTAACGAAGAAGAGTTGATCCCAGGCGAAGCGGGTATCGACATCTACAACCTGACTAAGTACACCCGTTCGAACCAGAACACTTGTATCAACCAGCGTCCATGTGTGATGCCGGGTGAACCTGTGGCGCGTGGCGATGTGTTGGCAGACGGTCCTTCAACTGACCTTGGTGAACTGGCTCTTGGCCAAAATATGCGTATCGCATTCATGCCTTGGAACGGTTACAACTTCGAAGACTCGATCTTAGTTTCTGAGCGTGTAGTTCAAGACGACCGCTTTACCACTATCCACATCCAAGAACTTTCTTGTGTGGCTCGTGATACTAAGCTGGGCGCAGAAGAGATCACAGCAGATATCCCTAACGTGGGTGAAGCGGCTCTGTCTAAGCTTGACGAATCTGGCATCGTGTATATCGGTGCAGAAGTGAAAGGCGGCGACATTCTGGTTGGTAAAGTGACACCAAAAGGTGAAACTCAGCTGACTCCAGAAGAGAAACTGCTGCGTGCGATCTTCGGTGAGAAAGCGTCTGACGTGAAAGATACGTCTCTGCGTGTACCAAACTCAGTAGCAGGTACGGTTATCGACGTACAAGTCTTTACTCGCGATGGCGTAGAAAAAGACAAGCGTGCGCTTGAAATCGAACAGATGCAGCTGAAAGAAGCGAAGAAAGACCTGACTGAAGAGTTCCAAATTCTGGAAGGCGGTCTTCTGGCGCGTGTTCGCTCTGTCCTGCTAGCCGGTGGTTACACTGAAGCGAAACTGGGTTCAATCGAACGTAAGAAATGGTTAGAGCAGACGCTAGAGAACGACGAACTGCAAACTCAGTTGGAACAGCTGGCAGAGCAGTACGACGAGCTAAAAGCAGACTTCGATAAGAAGTTTGAAGCTAAGCGTCGCAAGATCACCCAAGGTGATGATCTGGCTCCTGGCGTTCTGAAGATTGTTAAAGTTTACCTAGCGGTTAAACGTCGCATCCAACCGGGTGATAAGATGGCGGGTCGTCACGGTAACAAGGGTGTTATCTCTAAGATCAACCCTGTTGAAGACATGCCATACGATGAAAACGGTCAACCGGTTGACATCGTACTGAACCCTCTGGGCGTACCATCACGTATGAACATCGGTCAGATCCTAGAAGTTCACTTAGGTCTGGCGGCGAAAGGTATCGGTGACAAGATCAACCAAATGATCAAGGAACAACAAGAGCTGGCGAAGCTGCGTGAGTTCCTGCAGAAGGTTTATGATCTGGGCGATACTCGTCAACGTGTTGATATCTCAGCATTAAGTGATGAAGACGTTCGTACACTGGCACAAAACCTGCGTGCAGGTCTACCAGTGGCGACGCCAGTATTCGATGGTGCACCTGAATCGTCTATCAAAGCCATGCTGGAACTGGCAGATCTGCCAGCTTCAGGTCAGTTGACTCTGTTCGATGGCCGCACGGGTGACGCATTTGAGCGTCCAGTTACCGTGGGTTACATGTACATGCTGAAACTGAACCACTTGGTTGACGACAAAATGCATGCTCGTTCTACAGGCTCTTACAGTCTGGTTACTCAGCAACCTCTGGGTGGTAAAGCTCAGTTCGGTGGCCAGCGCTTCGGTGAGATGGAAGTGTGGGCACTGGAAGCATACGGTGCTGCGTATACCCTGCAAGAGATGTTGACCGTGAAATCGGACGACGTGAACGGCCGTACTAAGATGTATAAGAACATCGTAGATGGCAATCACGCGATGGAACCTGGTATGCCAGAATCGTTCAACGTACTGTTGAAAGAGATTCGCTCGCTGGGTATCAACATCGAGCTAGAAGACGAATAATAAACCCTAAGGCTTCCCCGCAAGGGGAAGCCTACCGGTTTCGGTAGGAAGGTGCTCGTTGCCAATCGCAGTGAGTTCCTTTTAACTCCTTACAGGAGCTGAATGTGAAAGACTTATTAAACTTTCTAAAAGCACAGCATAAGACTGAAGAATTTGACGCGATCAAAATCGGTCTGGCTTCACCAGACATGATCCGTTCATGGTCTTTTGGTGAAGTGAAAAAACCTGAAACCATCAACTATCGTACGTTCAAGCCTGAGCGTGATGGTCTGTTCTGTGCGCGTATTTTTGGCCCGGTAAAAGACTACGAATGTCTTTGTGGCAAATATAAGCGTCTGAAACACCGTGGCGTGATTTGTGAGAAGTGTGGCGTTGAAGTCACTCAAACTAAAGTTCGTCGTGACCGTATGGGCCACATCGAGCTAGCTTCTCCAGTTGCACACATCTGGTTCCTGAAGTCTCTGCCATCTCGTATCGGTCTGCTGATGGACATGCCTCTGCGTGACATCGAGCGCGTACTGTACTTTGAAATGTACGTAGTGACTGAGCCTGGCATGACTGACCTTGAACGTGGTCAAATGCTGACTGAGGAAGAGTACCTCGACCGTTTGGAAGAGTGGGGCGATGAGTTCACCGCGAAAATGGGTGCAGAAGCGATCAAAGATCTGCTGTCATCTATGGATCTGCAAGCAGAAGCTGAGCAGATGCGCGAAGAGCTGGACACCACTAACTCTGAAACCAAGCGTAAGAAACTGACTAAGCGCCTGAAGCTGGTTGAAGCGTTCGTTGCATCAGGTAACAAACCTGAATGGATGATCCTGACTGTACTACCAGTTCTGCCGCCTGATCTACGTCCACTGGTTCCACTGGATGGCGGTCGTTTCGCAACATCAGATCTGAACGATCTGTACCGTCGCGTAATCAACCGTAACAACCGTTTGAAGCGTCTGCTTGAACTGGCTGCACCAGACATCATCGTACGTAACGAAAAACGTATGCTGCAAGAGTCTGTGGATGCACTGCTGGATAACGGCCGTCGTGGTCGTGCGATCACTGGCTCGAACAAGCGTCCGCTGAAGTCTCTGGCTGACATGATCAAGGGTAAGCAAGGTCGTTTCCGTCAGAACCTTCTGGGTAAACGTGTTGACTACTCAGGCCGTTCGGTTATCACTGTAGGTCCATACCTGCGTCTGCACCAATGTGGTCTGCCGAAGAAAATGGCTCTTGAGCTGTTTAAACCATTCATCTACAGCAAGCTGGAAACTCGTGGCCTAGCAACGACAATCAAAGCCGCTAAGAAAATGGTTGAGCGCGAAGAAGCGGTAGTATGGGATATCTTGGATGAAGTTATCCGCGAACACCCAGTACTGCTGAACCGTGCACCAACACTTCACCGTTTGGGTATCCAAGCGTTTGAACCAGTTCTGATCGAAGGTAAAGCGATCCAACTGCACCCACTGGTGTGTGCGGCGTATAACGCGGACTTCGACGGTGACCAAATGGCGGTACACGTTCCTCTGACGCTTGAAGCTCAGTTGGAAGCTCGTACCCTGATGATGTCAACCAACAACATCCTGTCGCCAGCGTCAGGTGATCCAATCATCGTACCGTCTCAGGACGTTGTACTGGGTCTGTACTACATGACCCGTGAAAAGATCAACGCGAAAGGCGAAGGTATGTACCTGACTGGTCCTGCTGAGGCTGAGAAGGCGTACCGTACTAAGACCGCTGAGCTGCACGCTCGCGTAAAAGTACGTATTACCGAAACCATCAAGCATGAAAACGGTAAGCTGACGACTGAAACCAAGATGATTGACACGACCGTTGGCCGTGCCATGTTGTGGCAAATCGTACCGAAAGGTCTGCCATACAGCTTGGTGAACCAAAAGCTAGGTAAGAAGCAAATTTCTAACCTGCTGAACGAGGCATACCGTAAGCTGGGTCTGAAAGACACAGTTATCTTCGCTGACCAAATCATGTACACCGGTTTCGCTTACGCGGCACTGTCTGGTGTATCGGTTGGTATCGACGATATGGTAGTACCAGCGGCTAAGTACACTGAAATTGCTGAAGCGGAAGAAGAAGTACGCGAAATTCAAGAGCAGTTCCAGTCTGGTCTGGTTACTGCTGGCGAACGCTACAACAAAGTGATCGACATTTGGGCATCAACCAACGATCGCGTAGCGAAAGCGATGATGGAAAACCTCTCTTCTGAGCAGGTGATCAACCGTCAAGGCGAACAAGAAAAACAAGAGTCGTTCAACAGCATCTATATGATGGCCGACTCAGGTGCTCGTGGTTCTGCTGCTCAGATCCGTCAGTTGGCGGGTATGCGTGGTCTGATGGCGCGTCCAGATGGCTCGATCATCGAAACGCCAATCACGGCAAACTTTAAAGAAGGTCTAAACGTTCTTCAGTACTTTATCTCAACGCACGGTGCTCGTAAGGGTCTGGCGGATACGGCACTGAAAACGGCGAACTCTGGTTACCTGACTCGTCGTCTGGTAGACGTTGCGCAAGACGTTGTAGTTACTGAACACGACTGTGGCACCTTAGAAGGCGTGGTGATGACACCACACATCGAAGGTGGTGACGTGAAAGTGGCTCTGACTGAACTGGCTCTGGGCCGTGTGGTTGCGGAAGATATCCTCAAACCAGGTACAGAAGAAGTGCTGATCCCACGTAATACACTGCTGGATGAAAAGTGGTGTAAGGTGATCAACGATAACTCAGTTGACCAAATCCAAGTACGTTCAGTCGTAACTTGTGACTCTGACTTCGGTTGTTGTGCACAGTGTTACGGTCGTGACCTGGCACGTGGTCACTTGGTGAACCAAGGTGAAGCGGTCGGTGTTATCGCGGCACAGTCAATCGGTGAACCAGGTACACAGCTGACGATGCGTACGTTCCACATCGGTGGTGCGGCATCAACAGCAGCAGCAGAAAACAGCATCCAAGCGAAAAACAACGGTTCTGTGAAACTGCATAACGCGAAGTTCGTAATCAACAAAGATGGCAAGCTCGTTATCACGTCTCGTGCTTCTGAGCTGACCATCATTGACGAATTTGGTCGTACCAAAGAGAAACACAAACTGCCATACGGCTCTATGCTGAGCAAAGCCGATAGCGATGCAGTTGCAGCGGGTGAAACTGTTGCAAACTGGGAAGCGCACACCATGCCAATCATCACTGAAGTGGCAGGTCGCGTACAGTTTGTGGATATGATCGATGGCGTAACCGTTTCTCGTCAAACTGACGATCTGACTGGTCTGTCTTCAAGTGAAGTGACTGAAGCCGCAGCGCGTCCAGCAGCAGGTAAAGACATGCGTCCAGCGATTAAGCTGATTGACGCAAATGGTAAAGATGTCCTGATCCCAGGTACTGACATGCCAGCTCAATACTTCCTGCCAGGTAAAGCGATTGTGAACTTGGACGACGGCGCTGAAGTGAATGTGGGTGATACACTGGCTCGTATTCCTCAGAAGTCTGGCGGTAACAAGGACATCACCGGTGGTCTACCACGCGTTGCTGACCTGTTCGAAGCGCGTAAGCCAAAAGAGCCTGCGATTCTGGCTGAGCACTCAGGTACTGTATCGTTCGGTAAAGAGACCAAAGGTAAGCGTCGTCTGATCATCACTCGTGACAGTGGTGACACTTACGAAGAGATGATCCCTAAACATCGTCAATTGAACGTGTTTGAAGGTGAGCGCATTGAGCGTGGTGATGTGATTGCGGACGGCCCAGAGTCGCCACATGATATCCTGCGTCTGCGTGGTATCCATGCTGTGACCACTTACATCGCGAACGAGGTTCAGGAAGTTTACCGTCTACAAGGCGTTAAGATTAACGATAAGCACATCGAGACTATCGTTCGTCAAATGCTGCGTAAGTGTACGATCACCTTCGCGGGTGACTCAGAGTTCTTGCCTGGCGAGACGGTTGAGTACTCACAAGTGAAGATCGCGAACCGTCAACTGGTTGAAGAAGGCAAAGAGCCAGCTCGTTTCGAGCGTGAGCTGCTGGGTATTACCAAAGCATCTCTGGCGACTGAGTCCTTCATCTCGGCAGCATCGTTCCAAGAAACCACTCGCGTTCTAACCGAAGCAGCGGTATCTGGTAAGCGTGACGATCTGCGCGGTCTGAAAGAGAACGTAATCGTTGGCCGTCTGATCCCGGCTGGTACTGGTTTTGCGTACCACCAAGATCGTCAAGCCAAACGTGCACAAGAACAGCAAGGTCCATCAGCTGAACAAGCGACTGATAACCTAGCTGCATTGTTGAATGCAGGTTTCTCTTCTGACGACGAGTAAGTCATCAAGCTATGAAAAAAGGCACCTTAAGGTGCCTTTTTTATTGGTCTATTTTTTACATTCATCTTCGCTGCGGAAATCACCGATTGAAAACGAGTGTTCTGCTAAGCACCCGGAGGTACAGCAAGGCTATCCGCAATTAACTGGATCAATTGATCTTCAAGAGAAAAGCGTAGCTCAAGCACTTCGCCAACTTTTGATAAGTCACGATCTAGATCGAGCAGTTCATCGTATTCAGTCACCGTTGCGTACTGATCATTAAAATTGAGCAGGGGTTCGGTGGTAGCGACGATTTTACCGTAGACTTGATTGATCTCATCGGTCGCTTTAAAACCGGTGGCGTGCCACTTATCCATGACCATGTCATAGATTTTGAAATGGCCTTCAGAGATGTAATCCACTAATTCTTGGCAAAAATACAGCAGAGCCTGTGGAGAAGGGAGTTCAGAAACCGCAGCTTTGGTTGTACAAGGTTGCAGTGCCGCCAGCTTACAATATTCAACGATCACATGCTGTCGTTTATCCAGCCAATGGTCAATGATATCGCTCGAACCACCCCATTGTTCTTGGACGTTTTTGAATTTTCTTAGCATGACCATGTCCTCATGATCGGATCGTCACTGACGATCGTTCCTTTGCCTTTTTAGTAATATCAATAAGATATCACTACTGCCCTCACAAAAAGTTATAGTCAATAATTCTTGTGCTGACAAATTGTGGTGTGAATTTAGATTGCCAGTAAAATGATCCGACTGCAAGCAATCAGGAGAAGCAGAGTGGAAAAGAGTGACGGCAAGAACGCTTATTGGTGTGTTGTTTCAGGCAGCGATCTTTGGCTGGTGGATGGTCAGATCCCGTTTGGTAGTGCGCAGCAGTGGGATCTGCCTTCGAGTCATGCGATCCTCGTGGATCACTACCAAGACTTTCCCGTCTATTGGCTGAATGCTGCCGATCTTGTTCAGGATCGCCCACTCAGCTCGCTGCGTGAATTGCTTGGTGTTGATGAAGGACTGTTCCTTGCGGTGAGCAAAGCGGTGCAGTATGGGCATATGAGCCAGACAATGCGCTTCTGTCCACAGTGTGGTGGGCGCAATTATCTCAATCATCAGCAGCTAGCGATGCAGTGCCACGATTGCCGGACATTGCACTACCCGCGTATTTTCCCCTGTATTATCGTTGCCGTTCGTAAACAAAAGCAGATCTTGCTCGCGCAGCACCCGCGTCATCGCAATGGTATGTATACCGTGATTGCGGGTTTTGTTGAGGTGGGAGAAACGCTTGAGCAGTGTGTGGCGCGCGAAGTGTTGGAAGAAACTGGTATTGCAGTGACTAACGTTCGCTATTTTGGCAGCCAACCTTGGGCATTCCCATCCAGTATGATGATGGCATTTCTCGCTGATTATCAAAGCGGTGAGCTCAAGCCTGATTACAGTGAGTTGAGTGATGCCAATTGGTTTGGCATGAAAAATCTCCCTCCAGTCGCACCGCAAGGAACAATTGCTCGTGCTTTGATTGAACGCACCTTGGCTGATATTGCTCAAGCCAACCACTAAAGAAGCAAAAAAAACCCTCCGGTTAAGGAGGGGGTAAGTAAGATGTCGTTATGAGATGCTGAGTCGAGGACTCAGTTTATGATTATAGTTTTCGCTAGCGAACAAATTTTTAACACCATTGAGGGTTGGACGCAATTTAAGCATTGATTTGAAAGTTAATAACTTGATCCCGCTTGCAAAGCCAACCGTATTTATGGGACAAACGGTGTTAGAATACGCGCCAAAGTAAAGAAGCCAAAATAAGTGGGAATCACCATGACTGAATTAAAAAATGATCGCTACCTGCGTGCTTTGCTCAAGCAGCCAGTCGATTACACCCCTGTGTGGATGATGCGCCAAGCGGGTCGTTATCTCCCTGAATACCGTGCCACTCGCGCTCAAGCGGGTGATTTTATGGCGCTGTGTAAGAACGCAGAATTGGCTTCTGAAGTAACGCTACAGCCGCTGCGCCGTTTTCCTCTCGATGCGGCGATCCTGTTCTCTGATATTTTGACTATCCCTGATGCCATGGGGTTGGGGCTACGTTTTGCCGCAGGCGAAGGTCCTGTTTTTGATCGCCCGATCACCTGCAAAGCGGATGTCGATAAGATTGGCATTCCAGATCCAGAAGGTGAATTGCAGTATGTCATGAACGCTGTACGTCAAATTCGCAAGGATCTGCAAGGTGAAGTGCCGCTGATTGGTTTCTCTGGAAGTCCTTGGACATTAGCGACTTATATGGTCGAAGGTGGTAGTTCAAAAGCCTTCACCAAAATCAAAAAGATGATGTACAGCGAGCCTGCGGTGCTACATGCACTGTTGGATAAATTGGCTGATAGCGTGATTACTTACCTCAACGCCCAAATCAAAGCGGGTGCTCAGGCGGTAATGGTGTTTGATACATGGGGTGGCGTGCTAACTCCACGTGACTACCAGCTCTTCTCCTTGCAGTACATGCACAAGATTGTGGATGGCTTAATTCGTGAAAACGAAGGCCGTCGCGTACCTGTGACGCTGTTTACCAAAAATGGTGGCATGTGGCTTGAGCAAATCGCAGCAACGGGCTGTGATGCAGTCGGTTTGGACTGGACGATCAATATCGCTGATGCCAAAGCTCGAGTTGGGGATAAGGTTGCACTACAAGGCAACATGGATCCTTCCATTCTGTACGCACCAGCACCTCGGATTCGTGAAGAAGTGGCCAGCATTTTGGCGGGTTTCGGCCAAGGTGAGACAGGGCATGTATTTAACTTAGGGCATGGTATCCATCTTGATGTTCCGCCTGAAAATGCCGGTGTATTTGTTGAAGCGGTGCATGAGCTTTCTAAGCCTTACCACCAGAAATAGTTCATTAAAGCGTCTGCAGGTCAGACGCTTTTCACATCTTGAGCCCGACTGTTTTATACTTCGGTAATCCAGACAGATAGATAAAGCGAATCATGATGAAAACCAAGGATCGCATAGTGCATGCGGCATTAGAGCTGTTTAATCAGCAAGGTGAACGTAATATCACGACTAACCACATCGCTGCTCACATTGAGATCAGCCCGGGGAATTTGTATTACCACTTTCGCAATAAGCAAGAGATAGTGCGTGACATTTTTGCGCTCTACTCAGCGGAGTTGATTGAGCGTTTTACGCCACTGCAAGGGCAGTATGAAAGTCTCTCTTTACTTAAGCACTATTTGGATTCGATTTTTACTTTGATGTGGAAATATCGCTTCTTTTACGCCAACCTGCCGGAAATTTTGCAGCGAGATGAAGCGCTGCACGAAGATTACATTCAGGAACAAGAGAAGTTGCAAACCAATCTGGTCAACATTATGCGTGGCTTTGTGGAGATGCAGTTGCTGCAGCTCGGAGATGGTGAGATGAAGCAGCTCGTACGCACCTTACATCTGATTGCTTCCAGTTGGCTTGGCTATCAATCAGCGATGTCGCATAAGACTCAAGTGACCGAGGAGGTGATTCATCAAGGCATGTTGCAAATGATCTCAGTCGTCAAACCTTGTGCGACTAAAGCAGGCCGTGAACAACTTCAACTGCTTGAAGAAGGTGTTCGAGCCATGCATGCCTGAGCATGAGTTATAACCAATCTGTCTTGGGCATACGATGGATTACTTGCTAGTTTTCTGGTCATTCCCATGCAGAAAGGAAGCCGTACGTGGATTATGATGTGTTTAATGGGGATGCCGATGGCATCCTTTCTCTGGTGCAATGGCGTTTAGCGCATCCTAAATCGACTCAGTTAGTGACCGGAGTGAAGCGCGATATTGCCTTACTCGATCGGCTTGAGTTGACGGCTGGTGATCAGTTGGTGGTATTGGATATCTCCATGGCTAAAAATCAACTTGGCTTGCAGCGTGCGCTACAAGCCGGAGCCCATGTTTTTTATGCCGACCATCATCAGCCTGGCGATATTCCTGCCCATTCTGCACTGCAAGCGCATGTTGATACCGATGCCAATATTTGTACCGCGCTGATTATTGATCGTCTACTGAAAGGACGTTTTCGCGACTGGGCGATAACGGCTGCGTTTGGCGATAACCTACACCGTGTTGCACAAATTCTGGCTGAAGAAGCGGGATTCGATGCCGCGCAAACCGCGGAGCTTTGTGAATTAGGAACGTTGATTAACTACAATGGCTATGGCCGCTCCGTATCTGAACTGCATTTCGCGCCTGATACGTTGTATCAAACTTTACTCGCTTATCAAACACCGTGGGCTGTGCTGGCCGATCTCAACTCGCCTTTCTACCAATTACGCAGCGCTTATCAGCAAGATTTTGCTTTTGCCCTTGATCAACCGGCTTATTATCAGAGTCCAAGCTTAATGGTGGTGATATTGCCTGATTGTGCAGCGGCGCAGCGAGTCAGTGGCGCATTCGCCAATCATCTTGCCAATCAGGATGTGCAACGTGCGCATTTGATTGTGACGTATGCGGATGTTCAACACTACACGCTCTCTTTACGTGCACCGTTGAGTGATAAACGAGGCGCGGGAGCTTTGTGTGCACAGTTTCTTTCCGGTGGTGGCCGTGAATCTTCGGGTGGCATTAACCATCTACCCCAAGCTTTATTGGATGAAGTTATCCAAGTTGTGGAACGATTTTACGCTCGTTAGCGTTGTAACCACTGAGAAGGGTTTTCCGCACGGCTATTGCGGCGAATCTCAAAATAGAGGGCAGGACGCGCTTGGCCTCCGGTATCACCGGCAAGGGCAATGGTTTCACCGGCGATGACTTTATCGCCCTCTTTTTTGAGTAGAGTTTGGTTAAAACCATACAGTGTCATATCACCTTTGCCGTGGTCGAGGAGCACAACCAAGCCATAACCACGCAGGTATTCGGCAAACACGATCGTGCCCGGATAAACTGCTTTGACCTCTTGACCATAGTTGGCGTCAATCACCAAACCTTTCCAATCAATTTGCCCAGTTTGGCGTTCACCGAAGTTGTGTAGCACACGACCTTTCAGCGGCCACGGCAGTTTACCGCGTTGACTCGCAATGCCATTCATCAATACTGCATTGCGTTTGGCGGCTTTGGCTATTTCAGCTTTGAGGCGAGTTTCGTTGCGCTGCAATTCGGCGAGGTACACTTTGTCGCCAGAAATGCTGCTCTCGATTTTCTTCACCGTTTGTTTACGCTCAGTTTGCGTTTTGGCGAGCTTGTCTCGCTGTTGGGTCTGCTCTGCCAGTAATTTCTCAATCTGTTCACGCTCAGCTTGTCTCTGCTGTTGACTGGCATTGAGATCGGCTTGGGTTTTTTCTAGCGCTTCGATAGCTTGCGCGCGGCTTTTTGCCAAATGTTGATAGTACTGGCTGATGCGGTCTTCATCAGCGCTGCGATGGAAAAACTGGCCATTCGTTAATGAGCGTTGTGTCAGGTAATAGGTTTGTAGCAGGCGCTCTAGTTTTTCAGCTTGCTGCTGTTTCTGCGTTTCCAGTGCTTGAATGTTGCTATTGAGCTGAGCAATGTTGCGATTGGCATTCTCTAGATCATTTTTGGTTTTGGTGATCTGATTTTCGATGCTGTTGATGCCAAGCTCTTGTTGCTTAAGTGATTGCTGTAGTTGATCGAGTGATTTTTGTTGTTCCGCCAAAGATTGTTGTTGGCGAGAAATTTCACCTTTTACTCCAGTCAGTTCCTGCTGCGTTGCAGCTCCAAGATGTGGTGCAACCATAAATAGCAGGCAAGCCAACAGACGACTGGTCAGGTTTTTACCTCGAAAGTCACTGAAAATCGCATGCGGCGCAGTAGGTGTCATTGAGTTTGATCTGGAGTTAGTGGATTGAAAAGGGTGATTCAGTATACCCAAAGCTTGGCATGAGGCGAGCCTGCGATGTCAAAAGTTTGCAATTCTCATCGCACGCAATGGGAAAAAGGTACAAAAAAGCCCTGAGTATTCAGGGCTTTCATCATTGAGGCTGCTTAGCTGTACAGCACTTGGCCTGACATGTCTGCTGGAATATCCAGATCCGACAGCGCCAACATGGTTGGAGCCAGATCCGATAGCTTTCCGCCTTCTTTTAGGCTGATCGCTTTGTTTCCGACATAAATGAGCGGTACTGGCAGGCTAGTGTGCGCAGTGTGTACACCACCCGTTTCAGGGTCGATCATCATTTCCGCGTTACCGTGGTCAGCAGTAATCAGCAGTTGACCATCCACTTCTTTGATGGCTTCAACCACACGGCCGATACATTCATCAACTGCTTCACACGCTTTCACTGCAGCATCGTAAACGCCAGTGTGACCAACCATGTCGCCGTTTGGATAGTTACAGATGATCGCATCGTATTTACCTGATTTGATCGCTGCAACCAGCTTGTCAGTCAGCTCTTTGGAGCTCATTTCTGGTTGTAGGTCGTAGGTCGCTACTTTTGGTGAAGCAACCAGCTGACGCTCTTCGCCAGGGAATTCATTTTCAACGCCGCCGTTGAAGAAGAAAGTTACGTGCGCGTATTTCTCAGTTTCAGAGATGCGTAGCTGAGTTTTGCCCGCTTTTGATAGCCACTCACCGTAAGTGTTTTCCAGTGACGCTGGACCAAACGCACACTTCAGTGGGATGTCTGCTGCGTATTGAGTCAGCATCACAAAATTAAGCGCAGGGAATGCTTTACGGCTAAAGCCTGCGAAATCAGGTACGAAAGTACGGGTGATTTGACGCGCGCGGTCAGCACGGTAGTTCATGAACAGCAGTGCATCGCCATCTTGCATCGCGGCAGACTCTTGACCCGCTGCGCGGATTTCAGTCGCTTTCACGAACTCATCGTTTTCTTCGCGAGCGTAAGCCGCTTGCAGTGCTTCAACTGCTGAGTCACAAGTAAACTCGCCTTGTGCCAGAGTCAGTAGGTCATAGGCTTTTTCAACGCGATCCCAGTTGTTGTCACGATCCATTGCGTAGTAACGACCCACGATAGAAGCGATACGACCTTTGCCCAGTTTGGCAAACAGATCTTGGAAGCGTTTCAGTGATGCTTCTGCGCTACGTGGTGGTGTGTCACGACCGTCAAGGAAGCAGTGCAGGTAGATTTTTTCTGCGCCACGAGCGGCTGCCATTTCTACTGCTGCGTAGATGTGGTCTTCGTGTGAGTGTACGCCACCTGGAGACATCAGACCCATTAGGTGAACGGCTTTGCCCGCAGCAACTGCTTTATCAATCGCAGCCACCAGAACTTCGTTTTGTTGGAATTCACCATCCATGATCGCTTTGGTAATGCGAGTCAGGTCTTGGTAAACAATGCGGCCAGCACCGATGTTGGTGTGACCCACTTCTGAGTTACCCATTTGACCATCAGGTAGACCTACGTCCATACCAGAAGCAGAAATCAGAGCGTGAGGGTTGTTGGCCATTAGGCTATCCATCACAGGTGTACGCGCATTGTTGATCGCGTTATTTGCGTTGTCTTCGCGGTAACCCCAACCATCTAGGATCACCAGAGCCATTGGCTTCTTAGCTGACATAGTTCTAACCTCGTCAAAATCAAAATAACTGAAACGTAAAATTAGCGTAATTTTACTACAATCTAGACGCTTTGCATCCGGTTAAGATCAATGATTCTCTCTATCAATGCAAGTAAATGTAGCCTATTGATCAAAATCGGTTTTAAGACACCAATAAGCTGGTACCTGCTACGGCAACGATAGCCCCTAGCCAAGCATAGCGGTTTGGGCACTGTTTGGTGTACAGCCAAAGTAGTGGCAGCAGCATAATCGGCGTGGTGGAAGAAAGTAGGGCGACCATACCGACATTTCCTTCGCGCAGAGCGTAGAGGATCAGCGTCATCCCGACGGCCATGGCAATAAAGCCATTGAGCGCGGTGACCAGAAAGATGTTTAGCGTAATGCTTTGGGTTGGGCGAGCAATACGCGCGCCCGTTAAGCGCAGTAAAGAGTGAGCCGCAAAGGCGGTGATCATCCGCATCGCAGAGGCAGCAACGGGATCGATCTCCGTTTGCATCACCGGTTTGGCAATAATACCCCCGAGGGCTTGGCATAATGCGGCGGTTAATCCTAGCCCAATCCCAACCCAAACGCTGCCATTGATGCTATCCAAACTTGGCCCTGCTTGCCCGCGGCGACCAAAGAAAATTGCCATCAACACGCCGCTAAACACTAGGGTTGAACCAAATAGTTCTTGCTTGGTCATGCTTTCACTAAATAGGAAATAACCAAGCACGGCAGAAAACACCGCATGACAGGAGAAGAGTAAGCCGGACTGTCTTGGCCCCATGCGATTCAGACAAGCAAAAAGCGCGGTGTCACCGATAAAAATCCCAATCAAACCAGACAACATCATGGCTGGAATCGCACTGCTGTGTACGGTTAACCAACCTCCAGTGAATAGGGCAATGGTGGTTAAGATGACAGAGGTACACCCCATACGCCAGCGGCTGTAAGCAAAAGAGCCGAGGTGTTTCGCGGGCGTGATAGAAAGTAAACTGGCGATAGCCCAAAGACAGGCTGCGGCAAGTGCCAGCCATTCGTAACCCATTGCGTCATCCTTGCGGTTGGGAGTGATGAGGGCACTCAATATGCCATTAAGCAATCAGGAAAACAAAGCAATTTCAGTGCGATTAGAGGGCTCACACCTTGCCGTATCAACAGTGACGACAAGGTGTGAAAGAGGAAGGGGAAGAGGGAGTTTATCCGAGTAGGAACACCATCAGATAAACGATGCCAAGCCCAATCACCCCGATGACCAAACCAGTTTTGGCCATATCTTTGCTTTCGATAAGCCCCGTTGAGTAAGCGAGTGAGTTTGGCGGTGTCGAAACGGGCAAAATCATTCCCAGTGACGCTGAAAAAGCCACCACAATTAATAGCGCCTGTAGGCCGCCGACCTGCTCAAGGCTACTCATCGAAGTACCAATCGCAGCGGCAATCGGCATGATCAAGTTGGCAGTGGCGGTGTTAGACATAAAGTTGGCCATTAGCCAGCACACCAACGAAAGAGCAATCACAATCAGCATAGGTGAGAGAGACTGATAGTCGATGGCATGCGCTAAAGCTTGCGCGAGTCCCGTCTGTTCAAGGCCGATGCCAATCGCGATCCCGCCGGCAACTAACCAAAGCACATCCCAGTTGATCTGTTTCAGTTCTTCTTTGCCCATGATGCCAGTGAGGGTGAACACGGCAAGCGGAATAATCGCCACTACATAAGTATTCATACCGTGCCATGTGGTGGTCATCCACAGCACTATGGTTAAAGCAAAGGTGATGTAGACCAACATGGCACGCCAGCCGCGTTGAAATTCGCCTTTGAGTTTCAAGGTCATTGTGGCTTGTGAGGAAGGGAAAAGCTTCTGAAGTAAGAACCATGCAATCGTCAGTTGTACCAATACGAACGGTAAGCCCATCATCATCCATGACAGAAAGTCGATGCTGTTTTCGCCCGTTAGATACTGCAGTGCGATAGCGTTAGGTGGCGTGCCGATGGGTGTTGCTATGCCCCCTGTGTTGGCCGCAATCGGAATACACAGCACCAGAGCTTTGATGCCTAAATCCCCTTTGGGTGCAGAGGCAACAATAGGGCCAAGCAGCGCCAACATCATCACGGTTGTCGCTGTGTTGGACATAAACATTGAGAAAACCGATGTGATCAGCATTAACCCCAGCATGATGTACTTAGGTTGGTGGCCAAAAGGTTTGAGTAGTACTCGTGCTAGGTTGTTATCCAATTCGTATTTAGATGCTGCGATGGCTAAGGCAAAACCACCCATGAACAAAATGATAATCGGAGAGGAAAAGGCACTGAAAATATCGGTGTATTTAAGGAGCTCGCCGAGCGGGTGCTGAGGATCGGGCACTCGAAAGCCATGCAAGCCTTTATCGGAGATCATGATCAGTTCTAGAGCGATGATTAGGATCGAAGTGGCGAAAACAGGAACAGGTTCCAACACCCACAGCAGTGCTGCAAGAAGGAAGATGGCTAATAAACGGTGTTGTACTAAGGTGAGATCTTGAATGGGGATTGCATCAATCGGCATCATCAATACGCCCATCGGCAGTAAAAAACAGATCAGGAGTTTGACGAGCAGACCTCGTTCCAGTGTTGGCATTGGCACTTCCTCTTCGCTGGATTGAAAGCCTAGAGTAAGCGATTGAAAAATAGGGGTCTTAGAAGGTGGTTAAACTTTTGTCTTTTGCAGTGGATAACAGTGCAGATGTGTGGCGAGCTTCAAAAGACAACATCCCAGCCGAAGCTGGGATGTTGAGTCTCATCTTCCTACTTGAAGCTGCAGTTGTGTTGGCTGCAACTCCAAGTCGTATATTAAGCTTGGTGTGCGTAGGGCTCGCCCATGCGGGTTGGCGCGCCCAGTGCCATGCTGTCATCAAAGCGGATGGCTTGTTTGGCAAACAGGTTGATCACGGTGGAGCCCAGTTTAAAGCGACCCATCTCTTCGCCTTTTTTGAGAACCACGGCTTGGTTACCGTTGGCTGGGTAGTCCCAACGATAAACGGTGTTGCCACGCGGCGGAGTCACGGTGCCCGCCCAAACCAGTTCAATACTGCCGACAATGGTGGCACCAACCAGCACTTGTGCCATTGGGCCAAATTCTGTATCGAAAATACACACCACACGCTCGTTGCGGGCAAACAAGTTCGGTACATTTTCCGCTGTCAGAGGGTTCACCGAGAACAGGTCGCCCGGTACGTAGATCATTTGGCGCAACGTGCCATCACAAGGCATATGTACGCGGTGGTAATCCCGTGGCGAGAGATACAGAGTGGCGAAATCGCCATCGCGGAATTCTTCCGCGAGCTTGGCATCACCACCGAGCAGCTCTTGGGCTGAGTATGTGTGGCCTTTCGCTTGAATCAGTTTACCGTCTTCAATCGCACCAAACTGGCTCACGCATGCATCGGCAGGATGAGTGATCACCTTTTCGCCCTCAGCGACAGGGCGTACACCAGCTTTTAGCTCGCGCACAAAAAATTCATTAAACGTCTTGAAATGAGAGGGATCAGAGTGCAGAGCCTCGTCCATGTTGACGTTATATTGCTTGATGAACCAGCGGATGATGGCGGTGGTTAGGCTGCCTGCGCGCGCAGACGCCAACTTGCCAACTAAGCGGGTCAGGGCATGTTGTGGAATCCAATATTGCAGTCCAACTTTAATCTTATCCATGGTTTACATTCCAATACATTAGTGATGGGCGCGAGATGTTACTGAAAATCACGCCTTCTGTCAGTAGATGCTCTAAACTTGCTAACAATTTGCTCTTACAGATCGGCTTTTTTACTGCGCGAATACTGTCGGTTAGCCTTGTTTTCCGTCATGCTTTGTACAATGCGGTGGTAATTTTCGAAACGCTGAGCGCTGATTTCGCCTTTTTCAACCGCTTCACGCAGCAAGCATCCTGGGTCATCTCCATGTTTGCAATCACGGAATTTACAGCCGCCTAAGTAAGGGCGAAACTCGACATAAGCTTTAGTGACATCATCAGTCTCTAAATGCCATAAACCAAATTCACGCACTCCGGGAGAGTCAATCAAATCACCTCCACTTGGAATGTGATAAAGCCGTGCGGCGGTGGTGGTGTGTTGACCTAAGCCAGACGTTTCAGAAATCGCCCCTTCTTCCACATCTTCTTCCAATTCTGGAAGTAATGCATTGACCAAACTTGATTTGCCAACACCCGACTGACCGACAAACACGTTGGTTCTATCGCGCAGTTTCACTTCAAGATCCGCAATCCCTTCACCGGTCTTTTTACTGACGTAGAGCACGTCATAGCCAATGGCGCGGTAATCATTTAACCATGTCGTGTATTGTTCGCGTAGTTCAGGGCTGAGCAGATCAATTTTGTTCAGCACGATGAGTGGAGCAATGCCCAAGGTTTCGGAAGCAATCAAGTAGCGATCAATAATATTCAGAGAGAGCTCGGGCAATACCGACGATACGATCACCATTTGATCCACGTTTGCCGCAACCGGTTTGAGGCCATCGTAATAATCAGGGCGTACTAATACTGAACTGCGCGTTTCTACCGCTTCTACCACACCAGAGATTCCCGCTAGAGTTTCTGCCCCTGGGCGCCACAGCACTTTATCGCCAGAAACGAGGCTTTCTATGCCACGGCGCAGGTTGCAGCGATGAATTTCCCCTGTTTCTGGATCTTCAATATCGGCGTGTTGGCCAAAGCGGGTAATCACCAGCCCAGGTTGTGCATTGCCAAGCAAAGTTTCATCCCAAACAATAGACTCTTCTTGTTTGAGCTTTTTGTGTTGGTTGTTTCTAACTCGGCGAACTTGGCCTTGCGTGAGCTTTTTCTTTTTTGCCACAGTATTCTACTTACTCTCTGCTAGATATAGAGGTACCAAATCTCAATTTGATACGTATCCTGTCGATCTGAATTTGGGTATAGTACCTCTTTTGTGAATAAACCCCTATAGGCGCACCATTATGTCTTTTAGCGACCAGAATCTGATTTGGATTGATTTAGAGATGACAGGGCTCGATCCTGAAACGCACAAAATCATTGAGATGGCGACCATTGTTACCGACAGTGAGTTAAACATTTTAGCCGAAGGCCCAGTGATTGCGATTCATCAACCAGAATCAGAACTCGCGAAAATGGATGAATGGTGTACCACAACGCACACCGCGAGTGGCTTGGTGGCGCGAGTGCGTCAAAGCAAAGTAAGTGAAGAAGAAGCCATAGATCAAACGCTCGCGTTTTTAAAGCAGTGGGTGCCGGAAGGCAAATCACCGATTTGTGGCAACAGTATTGGTCAAGACCGACGTTTCCTTTACAAGCATATGCCACGTTTGGAAGCGTACTTCCATTATCGTTATATCGATGTCAGTACCATCAAAGAGTTGACCCGCCGCTGGCAGCCTGAAGTGCTAAAAGAGTTCAGTAAAACAGGTAGCCACCTCGCTTTGGATGATATTCGAGAATCGATCGCCGAGCTTCAGTTCTATCGTAAGGCGGTATTCAAGATTTAAAATGGTGCTTTCAAACGCTTGAAGAGCACAATAGTTCGACATCTTGCGTGCTTTTTCGGCAGGCGAAAAAAAAAAGAGTTTTTTTCACTAGAAGCTCTTGCATCGCAAGAAAATGCTCTTATAATTCGCAGCCCTAAACAACGGAAAACGTTGTTGATGCGACACTAGCTCAGTTGGTAGAGCGCAACCTTGCCAAGGTTGAGGTCACGAGTTCGAACCTCGTGTGTCGCTCCAGATTGAAGTTGTCATCGTACTTAACGATGAAATGCGACACTAGCTCAGTTGATGAGCAAACCTAGCTAAGGTTGAGGTCACGCCTTTTTGTTTTAAAGAAGGGAACCTCGTGTGTCGAGCCAGATTCAAGTTGTCATCGTACTCAACGATGAAATGCGACACTAGCTCAGTTGGTAGAGCGCAACCTTGCCAAGGTTGAGGTCACGAGTTCGAACCTCGTGTGTCGCTCCAGATTGAAGTTGTCATCGTACTTAACGATGAGACGCGACACTCGCTTAGTTGATGAGCAGACCTAGCCAAGGTTGAGGTCACGCCTTTTTTTAAAGAAGGGAACCTCGTGTGTCGCTCCAGATTGAAGTTGTCATCGTACTTAACGATGAAATGCGACACTAGCTCAGTTGGTAGAGCGCAACCTTGCCAAGGTTGAGGTCACGAGTTCGAACCTCGTGTGTCGCTCCAGTTTTATAGCCCTTATCGTGCTTAACGATAACATACGGACGCGGGGTGGAGCAGCTTGGTAGCTCGTCGGGCTCATAACCCGAAGGTCGTCGGTTCAAATCCGGCCCCCGCAACCAAATCTTTCGTAGATGCAGTAGCGTCACGACAAATGCGACACTAGCTCAGTTGGTAGAGCGCAACCTTGCCAAGGTTGAGGTCACGAGTTCGAACCTCGTGTGTCGCTCCAGTTTCTTGCATACCACAGAAAACTGAAGAAAAGTTTTATTGCGTTTAGCGATATATATGGACGCGGGATGGAGCAGCTTGGTAGCTCGTCGGGCTCATAACCCGAAGGTCGTTGGTTCAAATCCAGCTCCCGCAACCAAATTTAAAGCCTTCACTGTGCTTAACAGTGACACATACGGACGCGGGG
This sequence comes from Vibrio mimicus, assembly GCF_019048845.1. Classification (NCBI taxonomy): domain Bacteria; kingdom Pseudomonadati; phylum Pseudomonadota; class Gammaproteobacteria; order Vibrionales; family Vibrionaceae; genus Vibrio; species Vibrio mimicus. The sequence goes on along the minus strand of NZ_CP077426.1, from coordinate 2,986,038 downwards.
TGGAGCAGCTTGGTAGCTCGTCGGGCTCATAACCCGAAGGTCGTCGGTTCAAATCCGGCCCCCGCAACCAATTTAAAAGCTCTCATTGTGCTTAACAGTGACACATACGGACGCGGGATGGAGCAGCTTGGTAGCTCGTCGGGCTCATAACCCGAAGGTCGTTGGTTCAAATCCAGCTCCCGCAACCAATTCTTTAAAAAGAGAGACTGTGCTTATGCGCAGATTTTTCTTTTTAGATCGCTTAGCACTTTGCTAAGGCTCTTCTATAATGCTGTGAAGCATCATCCCTAGTGGGTAATTTATTAAGCATCTGCTTAATTTTGTTCATACTCATCTATGCCTAATTACTTGTTAAGCTTATCCGATCAACTCTTGTTGAGTATCGGTGTTTGCTTGCATTGCTCTCTTCATTAACAGACTTATCCACAAAAAAAAACTGTGGATAAAATAGTTGATAAACTCTGAATCTAAATATTTCTAGTTGACTTGCTTAAGGATCTTTGCTTGCCTTTATTGAAGTGACATTAAAGGCTTGTCGTGTAAGATATTGTTTTTATTTGATTTTTTTTTGTTTTTTCGTAAGGTGGGAATTCGATTTTAAGATCATTACCTTGCCAAAGTTTGATCCTAGTCATTTATCTAGGCTGTGATTAACTTTTTTTGACGATAGAAAACAGCGTCTGATTAAAAATGTTGTCCACACTGCGCAAATTGGGATGGGCATCAAACAATCCTTTCTCTGCTTATGTAAGTTACTTGCTTACGCATCTCTTGGGAGCCCTTTTTCAATGATGCGAATCAAGCGTGTGTGTTGACGCGAAACGGATGTTTTGTTGTGTTGTTCAGTTAAAGCCCAGTGAATATGCTCGTCAAGCAGTTCACTTTGCCCTAGATACTGCTGGAGTGTTTCGACAATACGCGGAGAGTAAGGTGCATTTCCCATCGCGACGATCAGATTGCGCCGCCACTGCTGATGGCCGATTCGGCGGATAGGAGAACCTTCCATATTTTTCAGAAAGGTCGCTTCATCCCATTCAAATAACATCACTAAATCTGCATTGTTCAGGCTCTGTCGGCGATGGAAGTCACTTTGCTGAGTTATAGGGGCAAAGCGATTCCAAGGGCAAACAAGTTGGCAGTCATCACATCCGTAAATTCGGTTGCCCATGGCTGACCGAAATTCAAGAGGGATCACACCATCAAATTCGATGGTCAGATAGGAGATACACCGTCGCGCATCAACGACACCTTCTGCCACAATGGCGTTGGTTGGGCAGCTTGTAATACAAGCTGTGCACTTGCCGCATTGATTATCGCTCGGTTCATCAACTGGTAATGGAATATCAACCAGTAGCTCCCCCAAGAAGAACCAAGACCCGTGCTCTTTATCCAAGATAAGCGAATGTTTCCCCGTCCAACCTAATCCCGCTTTTTGTGCGAGAGGGCGTTCAAGAATCGGGGCGGAGTCAACAAAAGGGCGGTAACCCAATTGCCCTATTTCTTGTTCGATCTTTTCTCCCAGTTTTTTGAGCTGGTTCCGAACAAGCTTATGGTAATCACGTCCCAAAGCGTAACGGCTGATATAAGCTTGGTTAGGATCACTTAAGTTAGAAGCAAACTGGGCTTGAGGTGGTAAATAATTAATACGTGCAGTGATAATACGCACTGTGCCTGGCAGAAGCTCCGCTGGGCGTGCGCGCATCATGCCATGTCTGGCCATCCAATCCATCTCGCCGTGGTAGCCTGCATCTAGCCAACGTTGCAAAGCTTGTTCGTGTTCGCTCAAGTCGATGTCACAAATCCCGACTTTTTCAAAGCCGAGTTCGATCGCCCATTGTTTGATCTGATTTGCGAGTAATTGATAGTCCATCAGGCGCTCTCACGGAAAGGGGCGAGGATCTTAGCGGATCTTCTTTTCTGCATCTAGCATTAATCACGGCGAGATCTTACGGGATCATGGATATTTTTCGCTTTGTTAACAGAACAGATCTTGTCTCTCAATTCCAACCCAGTTTACTATTCCTGTTCTTTTGATTTCTTTATAGTCAATGACGACCTTGTCGAGAAAAGTGTAATGAATAGCAAGATTTTTTCCCTGAAAGATGAACAAGCCACTATTGAACTAGGCCGAGCGTTAGCCGCTATTTGTTCGCAACAAACCACACTTTATCTGCATGGTGATCTTGGCGCGGGAAAAACGACATTTAGCCGCGGTTTTATTCGGGCATTAGGCCACAACGGCAATGTCAAAAGCCCCACTTATGCACTGGTTGAACCCTATCAGTTAGGTGAATGGCAGGTTTATCACTTTGATCTGTATCGTTTGGCGGATCCGGAAGAGCTCGAATTTATGGGTATCCGCGATTACTTTTCTACGGATGCGATTTGCTTGGTTGAATGGCCAGAAAAAGGGCATGGACTTTTACCCCATGCGGATCTTGATCTTGATTTGCGCTATGACGGTGAGCAGCGGATCGCAACGCTGACTGCCAATAATGATTATGGATGCAAACTATTGAGTCAGTTGGAGTTATGTTGAACGTTAGCCGTTTTGTATTCTTACTCTGTGGACTTGTTCTATTTACATTGGCGCCGCAAACGTGGGCTAATGTTTTAGAAGGTGCCCGTGTTTGGCCATCTCCTGATGAAACGCGGGTGGTTTTAGACGTTAAATCGGAAGTGGACTATAGCTACTTTGTGTTGAGTTCCCCAGACCGACTGGTGATCGATCTTAAGCAAACGTCTTCTCGCGCTAAGCTACCCGTCAATGTCACGGAAAGTGGAGTTCTATCTAAGATTCGGGCTTCTTCTCCTCCTGAAAAAGGCACGTTTCGCCTAGTGTTTGAACTGAAACAGAACACTACCCCAGCCTTATTCAAACTGGCCCCAACTCCTGGTGGACAATATGGGCATCGCCTTGTCGTAGATATGCCACATGGCAAAGCAGCAGAGACCAGCTCACCAAGTGCATCAAATTCCTCTGCGGCGCAAGTCAGCAAAGATGCTTCTCAATTACAAGGCAATGATGACATTGTGGTGGCAATTGATGCTGGGCATGGTGGTGAGGATCCTGGTTCAATTGGCCCAACGCGCAAATACGAGAAAGATGTCACCCTCAGTGTTTCGAAAAAACTGGCTGATCAAATCAATGCGGTACCGGGGATGAAAGCGGTACTAACGCGCCGTGGTGACTATTTTGTGAATCTCAATAAACGCACAGAAATTGCCCGTAGCAGTAAAGCACATCTGTTGGTTTCGGTGCATGCGGATGCTTTCCATACACCGCAGCCTCGTGGTGGTTCGGTGTTTGTGCTCAATACTCGCCGTGCCAATACCGAAATTGCCCGCTGGGTTGAAAACCATGAACAACAATCTGAATTGCTTGGTGGGGCCGGAGAAGTGTTATCGAAAGCCAATAATGATCGCAACGTCAGCCAAACTTTGTTGGATCTGCAATTTAGCCACTCACAGAAAGAAGGGTATAAAGTCGCCTCGAATATTTTGCGTGAAATGGGTAAAGTCGCTCATTTGCATAAAGCGGAACCCGTGAACGCGAGTTTGGCGGTGTTAAAATCACCGGACATTCCCTCAGTGTTGGTTGAAACTGGGTTTATCTCCAACCCCTCAGAAGAAAAACTGCTGTTTCAACGTACCCATCAAGATAAGTTAGCCCGTGCATTAGCCACGGCGATTGTTCAGTATTTTGAAGATAATCCACCAGAAGGCACCCGATTTGCCAATCGTGGTAAAGTGCAGAAGCACAAAGTGCAGCGTGGTGAGTCAATCGGCCTGATCGCCAATCAATATGGTGTGAGTGTGGATGCGCTAAAGCAGGCCAACCAACTTAAATCCTTGACGATCACGATTGGACAATGGTTGACTATTCCGGGAGCCCAGATGCCAATCCCAGTTCCTACGGTGAGTAATCCGGTAGAAACTGAAACCATTACCCATGTGGTCAAATCCGGTGATTTTCTTGGCAAGCTTTCTAGCACTTATAAAGTGTCAGTGGCCTCGATCAAAAAAGAGAACAATTTAAAATCGGATACTTTGGTGCTCGGGCAGAAGCTGAAAATAACCGTGAGTTTGAAAGATAAACCGCTGCGTAAGCACAAAGTACAGCGTGGTGAATACCTGAGCAAAATTGCTGATCAATACAATGTCAGCATTGATAGCATTCGCCAAGCCAACCAGCTGCGCTCTGACCAACTGTTGGTGGGGCAGCAACTGATTATCCCGAATAAATAACCGATTATGACGATTCAAATTCTACCGGCTCGCTTAGCCAACCAGATTGCAGCTGGTGAAGTAGTAGAAAGACCCGCTTCGGTGGTGAAAGAGTTGGTGGAAAACAGCCTAGATGCAGGGGCGACTCGGATCGATATCGACATCGAGAAGGGTGGCGCGAAGCTCATTCGTATCCGAGATAATGGCTCTGGAATTGATAAAGAGGAGCTGGGGTTGGCGCTGAGCCGTCACGCGACCTCTAAAATCCATACTCTGGATGATCTGGAAGCGATCATGAGCCTTGGTTTTCGTGGTGAAGCGTTAGCAAGTATCAGCTCTGTATCTCGTTTGACGTTGACATCGCGCACCGTGACTCAAGAAGAAGCGTGGTCGGCCTACAGTGAAGGCCGCGATATGGCTGTGAAGTTACAACCTGCCGCCCATCCAGTAGGTACAACAGTGGAAGTGCTGGATCTGTTCTTCAATACTCCCGCACGGCGTAAATTTCTGCGTACCGAAAAAACCGAATTTACTCATATCGATGAGCTGCTCAAGCGGATTGCGCTGAGCCGCTTTGATGTTAGCTTTACCTTGCGCCATAACGGCAAAATAGTGCGTCAGTATCGTGCCGCCAACACTTTACCACAGCAAGAGAAACGTTTAGCTGCGGTGTGTGGCAACCCGTTTGTGCAGCATATGCTGCGCATTGAGTTAGAACACCAAGGCCTTAAACTGCATGGTTGGATCACCACACCCGAAGGCGCGCGTCAGCAGAGCGATCTGCAATACTGTTACGTAAATGGCCGGATGATGCGCGATAAGCTGATCAATCATGCGATTCGCCAAAGCTACGAAACCAGCTTACGAGCTGATCAGTTTGCCACCTATGTTTTGTTTATCGAGCTCGATCCTCATCAAGTGGATGTCAACGTGCATCCTGCCAAACATGAAGTGCGCTTCCATCAAGCACGCCTCGTTCACGATTTCATTTACCAAGCATTAAGCAGTGCGTTGGTACAAAGCGAGCAAGTGATTGCACCTGCAGTGAACGAAGGCGCCTTCCATTCATCACAGGCGGAAGAGGTTGCTGACACGGTTGAACCGATAGCGATAGAAACATCCGTGCCAGACAGAGTGTGGCAAGCCGTGCAAAGTTCGCCTGATTATCCACGCAAAGTTGCGCGCGATAACCCTGAAAGTGAGAGCGAGAATTATCAGCTGAGAGAACGAGCTGCCGCCAATCCGTGGGTTGCTTCACCAAAGCCTGCCGGTTCGAACAAGGAAAAATTCGGCTCAGTATCCGTGAGTAAAAAAGAGGTCGAGGTTTATCAAACCTTGATGCAAACTCCCGATTTGCCTGATGAGGCGTCTCGCGTTGCCTCTACTAACCTTGCTGCAATTAGAAAAGAGCAAGCGGGTATCACGATAGAAAAACTGGGCAAGGCGATTCAAGTGGTGGCGGGGCAGTATCTGTTGATGAGTAGCCCACAAGGTTGTGTGCTTATCTCGCTATACCAAGCTCAGCAATTCAAACTGCGCGGGTTACTCAATGCTCAGCATGGTGCGCTGAAAGCACAGCCACTGCTTGTGCCACTCGCGCTAAAACTGAGTGAACTGGAATGGCAAATCGCGCAAAGCCATTCATCGGTCTTGTTGCAACTGGGGATTGAACTGAAAACGCGCACCAATCACAGCATTATGGTGATGGCGGTGCCTCAGCCACTGCGCCAGCAAAATTTACAGCAATTGCTGCCGGATCTGTTATCTTACGCCGCGAATTACTCCGACAGCCAAGTTTTGAGCCATCAAGCGTTGGCCGATTGGTTAACCCAACGCATCGTTGTAGAAAAAAGAGACTACACTTTAGCCGAGGCGATCGGCTTGATCGCAGAACTCGAGCAATTGTGGCAAGGCAATCTGCCTTTACATGATCCGAATTTTATTACTCTGGTGGATTTTTCCGCCTCAATTACAGCATTACACTCATGACTCAAAAGTTACCTCTCGCCCTCTTCTTAATGGGCCCAACGGCTTCTGGCAAAACGGACTTAGCCATTCGCTTACATCAGAAATACCCGGTGGAGATCATCAGCGTTGATTCGGCACTGATTTATCGGGGGATGGACATCGGTACCGCTAAACCCGATGCTCAAGAGTTAGCACTTGCACCACACCGTTTGATCGATATTCTTGACCCGAGTGAATCTTATTCAGCCGCCGATTTTCGTCGTGACGCGTTGAAAGAGATGGCAGATATCGTTGCTCAGGGCAAAATTCCGCTGTTGGTGGGTGGGACGATGCTCTATTACAAAGCCTTGCTCGAAGGGTTGTCACCACTGCCTGCGGCCGATCCTGCGATTCGTCAGCAGATCGAACAAGAAGCCGCAACATTAGGCTGGCAGGCGTTACATGAACAACTGCAACAGATTGATCCCGTCTCAGCACAGCGAATTCATCCCAATGATCCACAAAGATTGTCGCGGGCATTGGAAGTTTATCGAATTTCAGGTAAAACTCTTACTGAACTGACGCAAACCAAAGGGGAAGCAATTCCTTATCGGGTGCTGCAGTTTGCAATTGCTCCCAAGGAAAGGGCAGAACTCCATCGTCGGATTGAACTTCGTTTTGAGAAGATGGTCGAATCAGGGTTTGAAGAAGAGGTCAAAGCATTATATGCCAGAGATGATCTTCATCCGGATCTTCCTTCTATTCGCTGCGTCGGTTACCGACAGATGTGGGATTACTTAGACGGTCACGGTACCTTAGATGAAGCGATCTATCGTGGAATCTGCGCCACCCGTCAATTGGCCAAGCGACAGATCACCTGGTTACGCAGCTGGGATGATTTAACTTGGTTAGATAGCGAAAACGTTGATCAAGCCGTTGAAACACTCTCGAATGCGATAGCGTCCAATGAAATAAGCTGTGTATAATGTGATCGCTTTTGCGTGATGTACCCCGGAAAGGATCCGCTATTGGTACTCTGTTGAGCATCGGTAGCAACGGGGATTTTGATTCGTTTAGCTCAGATGCAAGGCTGCATATAATTCTGCTGCACCGCTAGCTAAATAATTACTAGAAAAGACAAAATAAGGAAAAATAAAATGGCTAAGGGGCAATCTCTACAAGACCCATTTCTGAATGCACTACGTCGTGAACGTATCCCTGTTTCTATCTACCTTGTCAACGGCATCAAGCTGCAAGGCCAGATTGAATCATTTGATCAATTTGTGATCCTGCTGAAGAACACGGTAAACCAAATGGTTTACAAGCACGCGATTTCTACTGTGGTCCCTGCTCGTCCAGTGAGTCACCACAGCGGCGACCGCCCAGCATCAGATCGTCCAGCAGAGAAGTCAGAAGAATAATTCTTTGCGCAATAACTTAAGGAGTTGATCGCTTGTTTGACCGTTATGAAGCCGGTGAGCGAGCCGTACTTGTTCATGTCAACTTCACGCAACGGGGTGAGTGGGAAGATCTGAGCGAATGTAAAATGCTCATTTCTTCCGCAGGGGTGACAACACTGCATGTGGTAACAGGCAGTCGTCAGACCCCTCACCCTAAATATTTCGTTGGTGAGGGCAAAGCCCAAGAAATCGCCGAAGCCGTGCAAATGCATGGTGCTAATGTGGTGATTTTTAACCATGCTCTTTCTCCTGCCCAAGAACGTAACCTCGAAAGACTATGCCAGTGTCGTGTGATTGATCGCACAGGCCTTATCCTTGATATTTTTGCTCAACGTGCTCGTACCCATGAAGGTAAGCTACAAGTCGAGTTGGCTCAGCTGCGCCATATCTCTACTCGCTTAATTCGTGGCTGGACGCACTTAGAAAGACAAAAAGGCGGGATTGGTTTACGTGGGCCGGGTGAAACCCAGCTTGAAACAGACCGACGTTTACTGCGTGAACGAATTAAAGCGATTTTGCGCCGCTTAGAAAAAGTGGCCAAACAGCGTGAACAAGGGCGCCGTGCTCGTAGCCGTGCAGAAATTCCAACCATCTCGTTGGTGGGTTATACCAACGCAGGGAAATCAACCCTGTTTAACCGAATTACTGAAGCCGGTGTGTATGCGGCGGATCAGCTGTTCGCAACGCTTGATCCTACCTTGCGTAAAATCGATCTAGCTGATGTCGGCCCTGCCGTACTAGCCGATACGGTGGGTTTTATTCGCCATCTTCCGCATGATCTTGTTGCGGCTTTTAAAGCAACGTTACAAGAGACACAAGAAGCTGACATTTTGTTACATGTTGTTGATGCCAGTGATGAACGCTTTCGTGAGAATATCCAAGCGGTAGAGACTGTTTTGCAGGAAATCGATGCTCATGAAGTCCCAACCCTGTTGGTGATGAACAAAATCGATAATCTGGAAGAGCACGCTCCGCGTATTGAACGAGATGATGAAGGCGTTCCAAGAGTAGTGTGGATCTCTGCCATGCAGGGAACTGGTATTGAACTACTCTTTGAAGCACTGAGCGAGCGTTTGGCAAGTCAAGTGGTGGAGCACAATTTACGTATTCCGCCGCGACATCAAGGACGTATCCGTAGCACATTCTTCCAAATGAACTGCATTCAACAGGAAGAGTATGATCCGGAAGGCAATTTACTGATCACTGTGCGGATGCAACAGGTCGATTGGGCTAGACTAGAAAAACGAGAGCAAGCAGATTTATGTGACTTTATAGTTACTTAAAGGACTGCTAGAGTATAACGTCATATCAAATGATGGAGTTTTCTAATGGCGTGGAATGAGCCTGGTAATAATAACGGCAATAATGGCCGCGATAATGACCCATGGGGGAACAACAATCGCGGTAATAAAGGTGGCCGAGATCAAGGTCCCCCTGATTTAGACGAAGTGTTTAATAAGCTGAGTCAAAAGCTGGGTGGGAAATTTGGTGGCAAAGGCGGTAAAGGGCCTTCGCTGACGGGTGGTGGCGCGATTGGTTTTGGCGTGATTGCTGCTATTGCTGCTGCTGTATGGTTCTTCACTGGCTTCTATACTATTGGTGAAGCAGAGCGTGGTGTTGTTCTACGCCTTGGCAAATATGACCGCATTGTTGATCCAGGTTTGAACTGGCGTCCGCGCTTTATTGATGAAGTGACCCCAGTTAACGTACAAGCCATTCGTTCACTGCGCGCATCAGGTTTGATGCTGACCAAAGATGAAAACGTGGTGACCGTTTCGATGGATGTGCAATATCGCATCTCAGATCCGTATAAGTACTTGTATCAAGTGACAAATGCGGATGACAGCTTGCGTCAAGCGACTGACTCTGCGTTACGTGCAGTGGTTGGTGATTCATTAATGGACAGCATTCTGACCAGCGGTCGTCAGCAAATTCGCCAAAGCACTCAGCAGACACTTAATCAAATCATTGATAGCTATGATATGGGCTTGATGATTGTTGATGTGAACTTCCAGTCGGCACGTCCACCAGAGCAAGTTAAAGACGCTTTCGATGATGCGATTGCAGCGCGTGAGGATGAAGAGCGTTTCATTCGTGAAGCCGAAGCGTACAAGAACGAAATTTTGCCGAAAGCAACAGGTCGTGCTGAGCGTTTGAAGAAAGAAGCACAAGGTTACAATGAGCGTACGATTAATGAAGCGCTCGGTCAGGTAGCTCAATTTGAAAAACTGCTGCCAGAATACCAAGCCGCGCCGAAAGTGACGCGCGATCGTCTCTATTTGGATGCGATGGAAGAGGTATATAGCAACACCTCGAAAGTGCTGATTGATTCTGAATCGAGCGGTAACTTACTTTATCTGCCGATTGATAAGTTAGCCGGTCAAGACAGTAAAAAGGCCGAGCCGCGTCCGAGCAAATCGTCATCATCGTATGATCAGATTGAGCTTGAGTCACAGCAAACGACAGAAACGAACACTGATACTCAGTCGCGTAGCACTACACGTCAAGGGAGATACTAAGAATGCGTAAGTTATTAATCCCTACTATCGTTTTGGTTGTCGCTGCATTATTGATGTCGATGTTTGTGATCCCAGAAGGTGAGCGTGGCATCGTGATCCGTTTTGGTCGAGTGTTGAAAGACAATAACGATCTGGCGAAGATTTACGAACCGGGCTTGCATTTTAAAATGCCACTGTTTGACCGTGTGAAAACCTTAGATGCGCGTATTCAAACCATGGATGGCCGTTCAGACCGTTTTGTGACGTCAGAGAAAAAAGACGTGATCATCGATACCTACGTAAAGTGGCGTATTGAAGATTTTGGCCAATACTACTTGGCAACCGGTGGTGGTAATGCGTTGACCGCAGAAGCCCTGTTGGAGCGTAAAGTGACTGACGTATTGCGTTCTGAAATCGGTGCGCGTGAAATCAAGCAGATCGTGTCTGGCCCGCGTAATGTGGCGGTATTACCTGCAAACTCAGATTCTTCTGAAGTCACCACAGAAGCGGCGAAAGAAGCGCTTGAGATTGATGGTCAGCGTGATCAAATCATGTCTGAAGTGCTTAGCGATACGCGTGAAAGTGCGATGAAGGATTTAGGGGTGTACGTGGTCGACTTCCGAATGAAGAAGATCAACCTACCAGATGAAATCAGTGAATCAATTTATCGCCGTATGCGTGCTGAACGTGAATCAGTAGCTCGTAAGCACCGTTCACAAGGTCGTGAAAAAGCGGAAGTGATCCGTGCTCAAGCAGAGCTTGAGGTCGCTACGATTCTTGCTGAAGCCGATAAAACCGCGCGGGTTACTCGTGGTACCGCCGATGCAGAAGCCGCGAAGATTTACTCGGATGCCTACAAGAAAGATCCTGAGTTTTTCAGCTTCCTGCGTTCATTACGCGCTTACGAAAAATCGTTCAATAGCAAAAATGACATTCTGGTCTTGGATCCGAACAGTGAGTTCTTCCAATACATGAATAATGCCAAAGGCGCCGCAGCCAAGTAAGCATAACGTCACTTTTTAAAAGGCTCCGTAAGGGGCCTTTGTTATTTGGAGTCAATATGTCGCAGACACTTTGGGTTGCACTGGGTTTAGTGCTGATTGTTGAAGGCTTGGGGCCATTATTGGCGCCGAGGGGATGGCGGCAGATGGTGGCGCAATTGAGTTTACAACCGGACAATCAATTATGCCGTATCGGCGGGTGTTTGGTGGTTGCTGGGGCCGTGATCGCCTACGTGTTTGCCAGATAAGTTCACGTGCTAACGTAGGCGTTGGACAGTTTAGTAATGTGGTGGTGGGGTTTCGTGAGCCTGATCGGCGAGGTTGGATGTATCGATGTTTCTGACTTTACCGACCACATACTTCATTTGATCTTGCATTCTGGTGATCAATAACTGCTGCTGGGTCAGAGAATCATTCAAGGTTTCAATCGTCTGCTCTTGAAAAGCGAGTTTGCACTCTAAGTCTTCAATACGTTCTTGAAGTTGGGTTAGCGATAATTGTTGCATTTGTCAGTTCTCCACACGCCAAGCTTGAGCAATACCTGCTGAGCTGCCTGCTACGGCACGCTGCTGGGTATCAAAGGTGGCATCATACACGACAGCTTGTGCGGGTCCGCTATCTTTTTTGGTTGCTGATTCAAAGCTGGCGATTTTCTTTCCATCTTGGCTGCTCCACACTTCAACGAGTCCTGATGGTGTACCTGTGATTAACTTTTTACCATCATCGGAAAAGCGTGCGGTAGAAAAAACCAGTTGCCGTCTAAAACTTCGCAGTTGGATGGGCTTATTTTGTGATGTTAAATCCCAAATAAGCGCTTGATTACCATCATCGGAAGTAAAGGCGAATTTGCCCTCTCTCTGTAACGCAACTCGGTTGACGCGTTGCTCATGATCAAATTGGCGAAGAATTTGCCCTGTCTTGGTATCCCACAGGTAAGCGCGATAATCGTTTCCCCCCGTCAAGGCATAACGCCCATTGGCGGAGAGTGCCACGGAATTCACTTTTTCACGGTGAGCAAGGAACTCCATGCGTCTTCCGCTGACTAAGTCAACGTAAATGGCTTTGCCATTGGTCAATCCCAGTAATACTTGTTCGCCATCGCTGGAGAGATCCACATCTCGGATCAGACCATCGGTAATCGACCAAAGCCCTTTAGCTTGGGTCCAAGCCAGATCCCACACCGCGAAGTTATTTTGGCTAGCGGTGATGGCGTAGCGTCCAGTATCAGCAATCCGGATCTTGGAAACGGGATTGGCCTGCGGATCTTGTGCGCCTAAATCGGACAGTTTTTTGTCTTCCTGCAGATCCCACAACACGAGCTGCTGTTGTTTGGAATAAATTAATGCGAAGCGCCCATCTCGGCTTAAACCAAAGGCCGTAGAACCTTCAGGGGCTAAGTTCCATTGTTGTTCTGCTTGATTGGCAAAAAAACATCCGCTTAACATTAATATGACAAGCAAGTAGCAGATTGATTGATAAATTCTTCGCATCAAGTCTAATTATCCGTTTGTTGTGTAAAGACAATCATGAAACATACCGCTATATTGGTACAACTCTTTGTTGTGCACCAGTGAGTTGCTGGTTTTTGTGCACAACGCCAAAAGGAATACCTCATAATTGGAGACCTCGATGAAATCACTTTTTAAAGTGTCACTGCTGGCTGCGACGGTAATACTCGCGGTTGGTTGCCAGAAAGAAGAAGCACCAAAAACGGAAACTGCACCGGCTGCACAAGCGGCAACAGCAAAAACAGTAGAATTTAAGTCTGAAGACGATAAAGCGGCTTACGCGATTGGTGTGTCGTTTGCTAACTACCTTAAGACTAGCATTGAAAAACCAAGTGAAATTGGTATTGATCTGAATAAAGATCTGGTGTTGAAAGGTATTCAACATGTGTTTGCTGGTAATCCAGAAATGAGTGAAGAAGAGACTCGCGCAGCGCTTGAAGCTTTGGATAAGCGTGTTGCTGAAACCATGCAAGTGAAAGCGACAGAAAAAGCAGCAGAAAATAAGAAGAAAGGTGATGAGTTCCGCGCCCAATTCGAGAAAGAGCAAGGCGTAGTGAAAACTCAATCTGGCCTGCTGTACCAAGTGATGACTCCGGCTGAAGGCGATAAGCCAAAAGACACAGATACCGTACAAGTTCACTACAAAGGCACTCTGACGGATGGCACTCAGTTCGACAGCTCCTATGAGCGTGGCGAGCCAGCTACGTTCCCACTTAATCGTGTGATCCCAGGCTGGACGGAAGGTGTTCAATTGATGCCAGTAGGCTCTAAATTCAAACTGGTTATTCCGCCTGAACTGGCTTACGGTGAGCAAGATACTCCAACGATCCCAGCGAATTCAACCTTAGTGTTTGAAGTGGAATTGCTGAAGATTGAAAACGGTAAAGACACAACCCAATAATCGTTCATTCAGAGCTTGCTTTGTATTTTGTGAGCAGATGAATCACTTAAGGCCTGACTGTGTTCAGGCCTTTTTCTATGCGCTGATCCTAATAAGAATTTGTTCTAAATCACTTGTTGGTAATATTGCAGAATCGTGGTTTAAAATTTTCTGATAAACTTACAGCAATTTGTTGATTTTTCATCCTAAGGTTTAAGCACAGTGACTATGACAGAAACCATGAATGTCGATTTACTGCTGGAGATGGAATCGGTGCACGTCAAGCCATTTACCGAGCACGATAAGGTGATTCTTCGTTCCTATGAGGCAGTTGTTGATGGCATTGCTAGCCTGATTGGCCCATTTTGTGAAATCGTTTTACACTCGCTTGAAGATTTGAATACTTCAGCGATCAAAATTGCCAATGGTGAAAACACCGGCCGTCAGGTGGGTTCTCCTATTACTGACATGGCGCTGAAAATGCTACGTGATATTGAAGGATCTGAGCGTAACTTTTCTCGCTCTTACTTCACGCGTGCCAAAGGTGGCGTATTGATGAAGTCGATCACCGTGGCGATCCGTAATGGCGATAACCGAGTGATTGGTTTGTTGTGTATCAACGTCAACCTTGATGCTCCTTTCTCACAAGTGCTGAAATCTTTCATGCCAACACAGGAAGCACAAGAAGCGGCTTCTTCGGTGAACTTCGCCAGTGATGTTGAAGAGTTGGTGGATCAAACCGTAGAACGTACGATCGAAGAAATCAATGGCGATAAATCGGTCTCCAACAATACTAAAAACCGTCAGATTGTGATGGCGCTGTTTGATAAAGGCATCTTCGACATCAAAGATGCGATCAACCGTGTTGCAGATCGTCTGAACATCTCAAAGCACACGGTCTATCTCTATATTCGTCAGCGCAAAACTGAGGATGATGAGAAGTGAAATCTCTCACTTACACCTTGGTGGTAAACGGGCCGCAATACGGCACCCAATCAGCTCGTAATGCCTACCTATTTGCCAAAATGCTGATAGCCAAAGGGCATACGTTGAAAAGTGTGTTCTTTTATCAAGATGGTGTGCTGAATGGTTCGGCAACCCATGTACCAGCCAATGACGAATTCGACTTACTGCAAGGTTGGCAAATGCTCGCCCAAGCACATAACGTGCAACTTGAAACCTGTGTCGCTGCGGCGCTACGTCGCGGGGTGGTGAGTGAGCAAGAGGCTCAACAACACGGTTTAAGTAGCCATAACCTCGCATCTCATTTCACCCAGGCTGGGTTAGGTAGCCTCGCACAAGCGTTATTAGAACAAGATAGGGTGGTGCAGTTTTGAATAAAGTCGCATGGGTATTCCATACTCCACCGCATGGAACAGCCGCAGGGCGAGAAGGGCTTGATGCCATTCTCGCCACGTCAGCTTACAGTGACGAGCAAGCCCTGTTTTTTGTTGGCGAAGGCGTGTTGCAGCTCGTGAAAAATCAGCAACCAGAAGTGATTCTAAGTCGTGACTATATCGCAGCATTCAAGTTGCTGGATCTGTACGATGTCGAAGCGCGCTATGTCTGCCAACAGAGTTTGCAGCTCTGGGGGGTGAGTGAGCAAGATCTACTGATTGAGGTCGAAGTGCTTACCGCTCAAGAATTGGCGCAGCGTCTACGCCAATATGATCAATTACTTTCATTCTAAGGAGCTCACATGCTACATATTGTTAAGCACTTAGAAAAACTCCCGTTAGTCAACGCGTATTTATTGCCGGGCGATGCCGTATTGTTAACTGAAAATGCCGTTTATGCTGCCGCGGCTCAATCACCTTATAAAATCAGCCTCAATGATCAAATCTCTTGGAGTGTTCTGCAGGAAGATCTGCAAGCGCGTGGTTGGCTGAAAAACATAGATCCTCGAATTACTATTGCGACCATGAGTGATTTTGTTGAATTGACTGTAAGTCATGAAAAATCAATAACATGGTAGGTCTGCTTTTTCTGAATTTACAAAGGGGATAAGCAGCTCTGTAGGATCAGCAAAAAAGATCTGTATATTTCTTGACACACCCCCCACTGCTGCATAGAATTTTGCGTCCCTATTTGTGCAATCTGTTTGCATGAGTCGGGGTAGATTTTTCACAAGCTTACTTTAAGTAAATCAGGAGCTAGTTAATGGCAACTATTAACCAGTTGGTTCGTAAGCCACGTGCTAAGCAAGTTGTTAAAAGCAACGTGCCAGCACTAGCTGCGTGCCCACAAAAGCGTGGTGTATGTACTCGTGTTTATACTACTACACCTAAAAAACCTAACTCAGCACTTCGTAAAGTATGTCGTGTACGTCTAACTAACGGTTTTGAAGTTACTTCATACATCGGTGGTGAAGGTCACAACCTACAAGAGCACAGTGTTGTACTGATCCGTGGTGGTCGTGTTAAAGACCTTCCAGGTGTTCGCTACCACACTGTTCGCGGCGCACTTGACTGTGCTGGCGTGAACGACCGTAAACAAGCTCGTTCTAAGTACGGTGTGAAGCGTCCTAAGTCTTAATGGAATCCGTTAAGTAAGGCCAAACACTAAATTAATTTGAATTTTTTGAAAAAACTGAAAAGTTTTGGAAAAAACCTGAAGAAGACAACGGAGAATATTCCATGCCACGTCGTCGCGTCATTGGTCAGCGTAAGATCCTTCCAGATCCAAAGTTCAAATCTGAACTGCTGGCAAAATTCGTTAACATCCTTATGGTTGACGGTAAAAAATCTACTGCAGAGAAAATCGTTTACACTGCACTAGACACTATGGCTGAGAAGTCTGGTAAAGACCACTTAGCTGTTTTTGAAGAAGCTCTTGAAAATGTTCGCCCAGCGGTAGAAGTTAAATCTCGCCGTGTAGGTGGTTCAACTTACCAAGTGCCAGTTGAAGTACGTCCAGTACGTCGTAATGCTCTGGCAATGCGTTGGTTGGTTGAAGCTGCGCGTAAGCGTGGTGAAAAATCTATGGCTGCTCGTCTGGCTGCTGAAATGCTGGATGCGGCTGAAAACAAAGGTTCTGCTGTTAAGAAACGTGAAGACGTTCACCGTATGGCAGAAGCGAACAAAGCGTTCGCTCATTACCGCTGGTAATACCTTCTGTGCTGCGAGGTTCTCTCGCAGCACATTTCTATTTTCTAAGGTTGACCTTAGTAAGAGGATACAATCGTGGCTCGTAAAACTCCTATTGAGCGCTACCGTAACATCGGTATCTGTGCTCACGTAGATGCAGGAAAAACAACCACTACTGAGCGTATTCTGTTCTACACTGGCCTCTCTCACAAAATTGGCGAAGTTCACGACGGTGCTGCGACTATGGACTGGATGGTCCAAGAGCAAGAGCGTGGTATTACCATTACCTCTGCGGCTACCACCACCTTCTGGCGTGGTATGGAAGCGCAATTCCAAGAACATCGCATCAACATCATTGATACCCCTGGACACGTTGACTTTACGATCGAAGTAGAGCGTTCACTTCGTGTGCTTGATGGTGCAGTGGTCGTATTCTGTGGCACATCAGGTGTTGAACCTCAGTCTGAAACCGTTTGGCGCCAAGCTGACAAATACGGCGTTCCACGCATGGTATTCGTTAACAAAATGGACCGTGCCGGTGCAGATTTCTTACGCGTAGTAGGCCAAATTAAACATCGTCTTGGTGCGAACCCTGTTCCTATCCAACTCAACATTGGTGCAGAAGAAGAGTTTAAAGGTGTCATCGACCTTATCAAGATGAAAGCCATCAACTGGAATGAAGCCGATCAAGGCATGAGCTTCACTTATGAAGAAATTCCTGCGGATATGCTTGAGCTTGCCCAAGAGTGGCGTAACCACCTTGTGGAAGCAGCAGCCGAAGCCAGTGAAGAGTTGATGGAAAAATACCTTGAAGATGGTGAACTTAGCGAAGTAGAGATCAAACAAGCTCTGCGTCAGCGCACCATCAATAACGAAATTGTTCTCGCAGCTTGTGGTAGTGCGTTTAAGAACAAGGGCGTACAAGCGGTACTGGATGCAGTGATTGAGTTTCTACCATCACCGACAGATGTTCCTGCTATCAAAGGTATTGATGAACGAGAAAACAGTGTTGAGCGTCACGCTGACGACAACGAACCGTTTTCTTCACTCGCGTTTAAGATTGCTACCGATCCTTTTGTTGGCACACTGACTTTTATTCGCGTCTACTCTGGAGTGGTTAACTCGGGTGATGCGGTTTACAACTCAGTGAAGCAAAAGAAAGAGCGCTTTGGTCGTATCGTACAGATGCATGCCAATAAGCGTGATGAAATCAAAGAAATTCGTGCGGGCGACATCGCAGCGGCCATCGGCTTGAAAGATGTCACCACGGGCGATACTTTGTGTGATCCGAATCATGTTGTGATTCTGGAGCGCATGGAGTTCCCTGAACCAGTTATTCAGATCGCTGTAGAGCCACGCTCTAAGGCCGATCAGGAAAAAATGGGTATTGCTCTAGGTAAACTAGCCGCAGAAGACCCATCATTCCGCGTAGAGACTGATGCTGAAACGGGTCAAACGCTGATTTCTGGTATGGGTGAACTTCACCTAGATATTATCGTCGATCGCATGAAACGTGAGTTTGGTGTCGATTGTAACGTAGGTAAACCTCAGGTGGCTTACCGTGAAACCATTCGTGGTAAATCGGAAGTGGAAGGTAAGTTCGTTCGTCAGTCAGGTGGTCGTGGTCAATACGGTCACGTATGGCTGAAAATTGAACCTGCTGAGCCTGGTCAAGGATTTGTCTTCGTTGACGCAATCGCGGGTGGTGTGATTCCAAAAGAATTTATCAACCCAGTTGCGAAAGGTATCGAGGAGCAAATGAACAACGGTGTGTTAGCGGGCTATCCAGTGCTGGATGTCAAAGCTACCCTGTTTGATGGTTCATTCCACGATGTCGACTCCAGCGAAATGGCGTTTAAAATCGCTGGTTCTATGGCATTCAAGAAAGGTGCGCTTGAAGCGCAACCTGTTCTTCTTGAGCCGTTAATGAAAGTTGAAATAACTACACCAGAAGATTGGATGGGTGATGTTGTTGGCGATCTGAACCGTCGTCGCGGTATCATCGAAGGTATGGATGAAGGTCCTGCGGGACTGAAAATCATCCACGCTAAAGTCCCACTCTCTGAGATGTTTGGTTATGCAACTGACCTGCGTTCTGCCACACAAGGCCGTGCCTCTTACTCTATGGAGTTTGCTGAGTACGCTGATGTGCCGAAAAATATTGCTGATGCAATTATCGCAGAGCGTGGTTAACCGTTGTTGGTTAATAACGAATCTATTGCGCTGACGTGAGTTGGCGCATAAAATAGCAATTTCTGGCGCGCCTTGGGTACAGCTACCCAAAGCGAATCATAACTAGGAAGGAACACGATCGTGTCTAAAGAAAAATTTGAACGTACGAAACCGCACGTAAACGTTGGTACTATCGGCCACGTTGACCACGGTAAAACAACTCTAACTGCAGCTATCTGTACTACTCTTGCTAAAGTTTACGGCGGTAAAGCTCGTGACTTCGCGTCAATCGACAACGCACCAGAAGAGCGTGAGCGTGGTATTACAATCAATACTTCTCACGTAGAGTACGACACACCAAACCGTCACTACGCACACGTAGACTGTCCAGGACACGCGGATTATGTTAAGAACATGATCACTGGTGCTGCACAGATGGACGGCGGTATCCTAGTTGTTGCTGCGACAGATGGTCCAATGCCACAAACTCGTGAGCACATCCTGCTGGGTCGCCAGGTAGGTATTCCTTACATCATCGTATTCATGAACAAATGTGATATGGTTGATGATGAAGAGCTTCTAGAGCTAGTTGAAATGGAAGTGCGTGAGCTACTTTCTGAGTACGATTTCCCAGGTGATGACCTGCCAGTAATCCAAGGTTCTGCACTAGGCGCGCTAAACGGCGAAGCACAGTGGGAAGCGAAGATTGTAGAACTAGCAGAAGCGCTAGACTCTTACATTCCAGAGCCAGAGCGTGCAGTAGACATGGCATTCCTGATGCCAATCGAAGACGTATTCTCAATCCAAGGTCGTGGTACAGTAGTAACAGGTCGTATCGAACGTGGTATTCTGCGTGTAGGTGACGAAGTTGCGATCGTAGGTATCAAAGACACAGTGACTACTACTTGTACAGGTGTAGAGATGTTCCGTAAGCTGCTTGACGAAGGTCGTGCAGGTGAGAACGTTGGTGCACTACTACGTGGTACAAAGCGTGACGAAGTAGAGCGTGGTCAAGTACTGGCGAAGCCAGGTTCAATCACCCCACACACTAAGTTCGAATCAGAAGTATACGTACTGTCAAAAGACGAAGGTGGCCGTCATACTCCATTCTTCAAAGGTTACCGTCCACAGTTCTACTTCCGTACAACTGACGTAACAGGCAGCATCGAGCTTCCAGAAGGCGTAGAAATGGTAATGCCAGGCGACAACATCAAGATGGTTGTAGACCTGATTGCACCAATCGCGATGGACGAAGGTCTACGTTTTGCGATCCGTGAAGGTGGTCGTACTGTAGGTGCTGGTGTTGTAGCTAAGATCATCGCTTAATTGCGTTAATCTTGCCGCGCAATGCTGCATCGAAAAAGGGGAGCTTCGGCTTCCCTTTTTCATTTTTAGTTATAAGCATTTTCGCCTGTTTTTCTTTTGCCACTTCTTTCCCTTTACAGATAAAACAGCATGTTAGTTTCCTCGAAAGACAACTGATATTGACTCCCTCGTTTCTTATCCGTATTCCAAACCATTCCTTCATTTTTCTTATAACTATACGATCTGAGCAAAATAGCAAACGCAGTAGAAATAAGAGTGATTCTCTTTTATATTTCGAGCGTGGATTTGTTGAGGTTGTTTTATGTACGTCTGTTTGTGTCATAGTGTCTCAGACAAAAAGATCAGGAGATTGGTTGCCGAGCAAGGGATAACGGATATCAAAGGTATTAAGCGTTGCACTGCACTCGGTTCACAGTGTGGGAAGTGTGTGCGCCAAGCTAAAGAGATCATTGAGGAATCACTGATTAGCCAGTTCAAAATGGCAAGTTAATGGGCAACACTTTTTGACTCTTTTCTAATTGGTTCTACAGTTAATAGAGCCAAAGAGGAGGGCTATGCTATGAAAGGTGATCCGGTCATTATTCAACATCTCAATAAAGTGCTCGCCAATGAGTTAATTGCTATCAACCAATACTTTCTACATGCACGAATGTACAAAGATTGGGGGTTAAAACATCTTGCCGATAAGGAATATTACGAATCGATTGATGAGATGAAACACGCAGATCATATCGTGGAGCGTATTTTGTTCCTTGAAGGGCTCCCCAATTTACAAGATCTTGGTAAATTGATGATTGGTGAAGATGTGCAAGAGATGTTGGAGTGTGATCTCAAACTGGAGTTAGCAGCAATTCCCGATCTGAAAGATGCCATCGCTTACGCAGAAAAAGTGCGTGATTACGTTTCACGGGACCTATTTCAAGATATCTTGGAAGATGAAGAAGAGCATGTTGATTGGTTAGAAACCCAGCTTGGACTTATCGACATGACAGGTATCCAAAACTACATACAAGCTCAGTTTGTGGATGAAGAATAATGTGAGCTACTCAGTATTACGAGGCAGAAGAGAGTGTTTTTCTGCCTTGTGATTTTCCTGCGCTCCCCAGAGAATTCCCTTGCTAAAGCTGCTTCCTTTCTGTACTATTCCCGCTCCTTAATTCTCGGTCAATTATCATTAGTTCCTTGCTTCCTCTGGATGACCGGGCCAACTCTGGAAGCTGAATAATCCGTAAGGAGCAAATAATGCGTCATTACGAAATCGTATTCATGGTGCACCCAGATCAAAGCGAGCAAGTTGCTGGTATGATCGAACGTTACACTGGCTCAATCACTGAAGCGGGCGGTAAAATCCACCGTCTAGAAGATTGGGGTCGCCGTCAACTGGCTTACCCAATCAACAAACTGCACAAAGCTCACTACGTTCTGATGAACGTTGAAGCTGATCAAGCAGTGGTTGATGAGCTAGAAACTGCTTTCCGTTTCAACGATGCAGTTCTACGTAACATGATCATGCGTACTAAAACTGCTATCACTGAACCTTCAATCATGCTGAAAGCTCGTGAAGAGCGTGTTAAGCGTGACGAAGTGAAATTCGACGCAGACGTTGAGTAATGGTTTGATGACCAATCGAATCGAGTTGAGCGGCACTGTCGCAAAAGCTCCGGTTCGAAGCCAAAGTCCATCGGGTGTTAAACATTGCCATTTTGGGCTAGAGCATCGCTCTACGATGGTAGAAGCTGACCTCCCGAGACAAGTTTTTTGTCGGTTACCGGTGGTGGTGAGTGGGGTTAGGTCAGATGCATTAACTCAAAATTTAGTACAAGGCAGTAGCATTTTGGTAAGCGGTTTTGTGGCTTACCAAACCAGCCGAAATGGCGTAGGTAAATTAGTGCTGCATGCCGACAAAATTTCTCAAATATAGATCAGGAGATAGCCCATGGCTCGTTTCTTCCGTCGTCGTAAATTCTGCCGTTTTACTGCAGAAGGCGTACAAGAGATTGATTACAAAGACGTAGCAACTCTCAAGAACTACATCACTGAAGCTGGTAAAATCGTTCCTAGCCGTATCACTGGTACAAGCGCTAAATATCAGCGTCAGCTAGCTCGTGCAATCAAACGCGCTCGCTACCTAGCTCTACTGCCATACACTGACAAGCATCAGTAATTGGCACCGTTTATTAAGAAAGAGGATTAAGCAATGCAAGTTATTCTACTTGATAAAATCGGTAACCTAGGCAGCCTTGGCGATACAGTAAACGTTAAATCTGGTTACGCTCGTAACTTCCTTATCCCACAAGGTAAGGCAGTAATGGCAACTAAGGCTAACGTTGCAATGTTTGAAAGCCGTCGTGCAGAGCTAGAAGCAAAAGTTGCTGAGCAACTGACTGCTGCTCAAACTCGTGCTGACCAAGTTAACGCTCTGGAAGCAGTTGTTATTGCTTCTAAAGCTGGTGACGAAGGTAAACTGTTCGGTTCTATCGGTACTCGTGATATCGCTGATGCAATCACTGCAGCTGGCGTTAAAGTATCTAAGAGCGAAGTTCGCCTGCCTGAAGGCGCTCTGCGCAACGTTGGTGAATTCGAAGTTAGCGTTCAACTTCACTCTGAAGTTTTCGCAACTGCGAAAGTACAAGTTGTTGCTGAGTAATTTCAGTTACTGACGAATATAAAACACCAGCTTCGGCTGGTGTTTTTTTATGTGTAAAATTCAGAACTCAAACAGTAAGTTGACCGAAATCACGCTGTCTGCCTTACTTAAACCTTCCGGAACACGATCGTGATATTGACGTGACTGGCGAATTTTCAGGGCAATATGGTCAGTAATATCATTGGTTAAGCTCACATCACTATCAAGACTGGTATTGCTTTCACCCGCGACCATGGTCATTTCTGCCTCGAATCTGAGGTTATCTAAAGCTTGCCATTCCGCTTTGAGATTTCCCCGAAAAATGGCTTCCTCTACCAGATCGGGAAACACGATATCATCATCATCGATTTCATCTAAGTTGGGTTTTTGGTAACGAAAACCAGGCCCCAATTCGAGCTCCAGTACCACATCATCGGTATAAGCGAATTGGTAACCTAAACCACCTGAGAGAGTGTAATCTTTGAAATAAGCACTATAGCGAGAATCGGTACCATAAAAGCTACTATACAAATAGGTTTTCGGGCTGAGTTTGTAGTCGCTTTGTAGCGCGTAGGTCGATTGACGTTTGTCTTCTTTGCCATCTTTGTCGAGTTTGTAAAACTTCCATTCACCGTAGGTTCGGTGACGTCCAGAAGTGTATTCTGATTTGATCCGTGAATTGATGGATTCAGATTCCGTATTGCCGGAGTGAGCCTGATAGCCAAATTCGACTTGGTTTTTCCAAGGAGAGGGTAGGCTGATGTCCTTATCTTCACTAGAGTTTTCATTTGCCAGCGCACCAACAGATAGCACCAAACTCATGCAGAAAAGTGATTTTTTGGACACAACAACCTCTTTGATGAACATTGAGGTGGCATAGTAAAAATTCAGAGCTTGCTTTGGGTCAACCCTAGGTCAATTCTGGTTAGCTTGCACACAAACTTTCTCAGGTTTAATTACAAATTACGGATTCTCGTTATAATGGCGGACATTCAAAAGTTACTTAAAGCGAAGTCATGGCAGATCCACGTACTGATAATCGAAACCGTAAAACTTCCGATGCACAAGTTGATGCAATCAAGGTTCCCCCGCATTCATTAGAGGCTGAGCAATCCGTCATTGGTGGCTTGCTACTGGATAATGAGCGTTGGGATACGGTCTCAGAACACGTGGTTACACAAGATTTCTACAGTCGCCCGCATCGCTTGATTTTTGACGGGGTAAAATCGATTTTGGAAGTGGGTAAACCGCTCGATTTAATTACCTTGTCGGAATATCTTGAGCAGCGTGAGCAGTTGGAAGATGTTGGTGGCTTTGCCTATCTAGCTGATTTAGCTAAAAACACCCCAAGCGCGGCCAACATCAATGCTTATGCAGAGATTGTGGCGCAGCGTGCACTGGTGCGTAACTTGATCGGTGTGGCGAATGAAATTGCGGATGCGGGATATGATCCGCAAGGGCGTAATGCCGAAGATCTGCTCGATCTGGCCGAAAGTAAAGTCTTTGCGATTGCCGAAGCGCGCACCAGTGAAAATGAAGGACCGAAAAACGTTGATAGCATTTTGGAGCGTACGTTAGAGCGGATTGAGCTGCTGTACAAAACGCCGCAGGATGGGGTGACAGGGGTTAACACTGGCTTCACTGACCTCAATAAGAAAACCGCCGGTTTACAAGGGTCCGATTTGATCATTGTTGCCGCGCGTCCTTCTATGGGTAAAACCACGTTCGCGATGAATTTGTGTGAGAACGCGGCGATGGAGCAAGATAAGCCAGTGCTGATCTTCTCGCTTGAGATGCCAGCCGAACAGATCATGATGCGTATGTTGGCCTCGTTATCTCGTGTCGACCAAACCAAAATTCGTACCGGTCAACTGGATGATGAAGATTGGGCGCGTATCTCTTCCACCATGGGTATTCTCATGGAGAAGAAGAACATGTACATCGATGATAGCTCAGGTCTAACCCCCACCGAAGTTCGCTCGCGTGCCCGACGCATTGCTCGTGAACACGGTGGTTTATCTCTCATCATGGTCGACTATTTGCAGTTAATGCGCGTCCCTGCGTTAACCGACAACCGTACTCTAGAAATTGCAGAGATTTCTCGCTCATTGAAGGCATTGGCCAAAGAATTAAATGTTCCTGTTGTGGCATTGTCGCAGTTGAACCGTTCTTTGGAGCAGCGTGCAGATAAACGACCAGTTAACTCGGACTTGCGTGAATCGGGATCTATCGAGCAGGACGCGGACTTGATCATGTTTATCTACCGTGATGAAGTTTATCACCCAGATAGCGCACTGAAAGGCACGGCGGAAATCATTATCGGTAAACAGCGTAACGGCCCAATCGGCTCGGTGCGTTTGACTTTCCAAGGACAATATTCTCGTTTCGACAACTATGCGGGACCTGCATTTGACGATGAGTAATTCGATGAACTATATGAAGGCGGCCACTGCCTACATCAATTTGGATGCGTTGCAGCACAACTTGCAGCGCGTCAAACAGCAAGCTCCGCACAGTAAAATTATGGCAGTGGTCAAAGCCAATGGTTATGGTCATGGTCTGCGTCATATCGCGCGCTATGCGATTGGGGCGGATGCCTTCGGTGTGGCGCGAATTGAAGAAGCGTTACAACTGCGTGCTAGCGGAGTGGTGAAACCTATCTTGTTGCTGGAGGGTTTTTATTCGCCGGGTGACTTACCAGTGCTGGTGACCAACAATATTCAGACGGTAGTGCATTGTGAAGAGCAGTTGCAAGCGCTAGAGCAAGCTCAGCTAGAAACCCCCGTCATGGTCTGGTTGAAGGTGGATAGCGGGATGCACCGTTTAGGTGTTCGTCCAGAGCAGTATCGAGATTTCGTCAATCGCTTACACCAATGTGCCAACGTGGCAAAACCGCTGCGTTATATGAGCCATTTCGGTTGTGCTGATGAGCTAGATAAATCTACAACCGCAGAACAAACTGAGCTTTTTTTGTCGCTGACTCAAGGCTGTCAGGGAGAGCGTTCATTAGCTGCCTCAGCCGGATTATTGGCTTGGCCTCAAAGCCAACTCGAGTGGGTGAGACCGGGCATTATTATGTACGGTGTTTCTCCTTTTGCTGAAAAAAGTGCTGAGGAGTTGGGGTATCAGCCAGTGATGACCTTGAAATCACACTTGATCGCAGTGCGCGAAGTGAAAGCAGGAGAAAGCGTGGGCTATGGTGGTATTTGGACCAGCCAACGTGATACCAAAATTGGTGTGATTGCGATTGGTTATGGAGATGGTTATCCACGCACTGCACCGAATGGTACGCCTGTGGTGGTCAATGGTCGCCGTGTGCCCATTGCGGGTCGTGTATCAATGGATATGCTGACGGTCGATTTAGGGCCAGAGGCGACCGATTGTGTGGGCGATGAAGCCATGCTGTGGGGGCGTGAACTTCCCGTCGAGGAAGTGGCCGCCCATATCGGTACGCTTGGGTATGAGTTAGTCACTAAACTCACATCGCGCGTGGAAATGTCTTATTCAGGAGCAGGCATTTAGCCTGCTTTTTTATGGCCTCACTCACCGTCTACTCAAATGTCGGTGAGTGAACCTCTTGGTTATTCATTCACCCTGAATCGTGGCGATGATCCTCCTCGCTCCGCCATGATCCCTATGCTCTCCCAGATAGATTCCCTGCCAAATTCCTAACGCTAGTCGACCATTGCAAATCGGTATGCTCACACTGCATCCGAGTAATGAAGATTTGATGTGAGCAGGCATGTCATCATCGCCCTCATAAATGTGCCGATAGTAAGGTGCACCCTCAGGAGCTACGTGGTTAAAATGGGCTTCCATATCTTGGCGCACTGTGGGATCAGCATTCTCATTGATGGTGAGACTGGCGGAGGTGTGCTGAATAAATAGATGTAACAAACCGACATTTAACGCTTTGATCTGCGGTAATTGTTGTTCAATTTCATCAGTGATCAGGTGAAATCCCCGTGGACGTGGGCGTAACTGGATTTGTTGTTGCTGCCACATAAAGCCAGCTCCTTAAGTATATTGGCAAAGTGAATGTTTAAGGGTAAGGTGAGCGACGCAGATTACCAGACAAAAATGAGTTAGGGTCGGTGTTTACGTGACCTATCGCAAAGTGGGTGCAAATGAGTTCGCTCATAATGATTCACTGAAAATTAATTACATGTTATTCCCACGCGGAAAACTCATTTTTAACCTATTCTTTTTGCTTAAATCGGGGATTCCATCGGCAGAGCTAAGCCTGTATTGAGATGGAATAAAACCACAGTAACATCGGGATAGATGCCATGTTGAAAAATATCAATCCAACGCAAACCCAAGCTTGGAAAGCGCTGACCGCGCATTTTGAATCCGCTCAGGATATGGACTTAAAAGCACTTTTTGAGCAAGACAGTGAACGTTTTGCCAAATACTCTGCGCGCTTTGGGCAAGACATTCTGGTCGATTATTCGAAAAACCTTGTGAATGCTGAAACCATGCAGCACCTGTTTGCTTTGGCTAAAGAAACCGAACTTCAGTCAGCGATTGCAGCCATGTTTAAAGGAGAAGCGATCAACCAGACTGAAGATCGTGCAGTTCTGCACACGGCACTGCGTAATCGCAGCAACTCACCTGTGCTGGTGAACGGTGAAGATGTGATGCCAGCAGTGAACGCTGTACTGGCTAAAATGAAAGCTTTCTCTGAGCGTGTGATTGGTGGTGACTGGAAAGGTTTCACCGGCAAAGTGATT
Source organism: Vibrio mimicus (assembly GCF_019048845.1). Lineage (NCBI taxonomy): Bacteria > Pseudomonadati > Pseudomonadota > Gammaproteobacteria > Vibrionales > Vibrionaceae > Vibrio > Vibrio mimicus. Next base: position 2,958,574 of record NZ_CP077426.1, on the reverse strand, counting down.
ACTGATGTAGTGAATATCGGTATCGGTGGTTCTGACCTTGGTCCATACATGGTGACCGAAGCGTTGGTACCTTATAAGAACCATCTGACCATGCACTTTGTGTCTAACGTTGATGGTACACACATGGCGGAGACACTGAAAAAAGTGGATCCGGAAACCACACTATTCCTTGTGGCTTCAAAAACCTTCACTACCCAAGAAACCATGACCAACGCCCACACAGCGCGTGATTGGTTCCTAAAAGTGGCGGGTGATGAAGCACATGTTGCCAAGCACTTTGCTGCGTTATCAACGAACGGTAAAGCGGTCGCTGAGTTTGGTATCGACACCGACAACATGTTCGAATTCTGGGATTGGGTCGGTGGTCGTTACTCTCTGTGGTCAGCGATTGGTCTTTCTATCATTCTGTCTATTGGTTACGACAACTTTGTTGAGTTGTTAGCGGGTGCGCATGAAATGGATCAGCATTTCGTGAATACACCGTTTGAAAGCAATATTCCGGTGATTTTGGCGCTGATTGGTATTTGGTATAACAATTTCCACGGTGCAGAATCTGAAGCGATCCTGCCTTACGATCAATACCTGCATCGCTTCGCGGCTTACTTCCAACAAGGCAATATGGAATCGAATGGTAAGTACGTTGACCGTGATGGCAACCCAGTGACTTACCAAACTGGCCCAATTATTTGGGGTGAGCCAGGTACTAACGGCCAGCACGCTTTCTACCAGTTAATCCATCAAGGCACTAAGCTGATCCCATGTGATTTCATTGCACCAGCAGTAAGCCACAACTTAGTGGGCGATCATCATCAAAAATTGATGTCTAACTTCTTTGCGCAAACTGAAGCACTGGCATTTGGTAAGTCAGCGCAAGCAGTACAAGCTGAGCTGGAAAAAACGGGTAAGTCTGCAGCAGAAATTGCAGCCTTAGTTCCGTTCAAAGTGTTTGAAGGTAATTGTCCTACCAACTCGATTCTGGTTAAGCAAATTACGCCACGCACTCTGGGTAACCTGATTGCGATGTACGAACACAAAATCTTCGTACAAGGTGTGATTTGGAATATCTTCAGTTTCGACCAATGGGGTGTTGAGCTAGGCAAGCAGCTGGCGAACCAGATCCTGCCTGAATTGGCGGATAATGCGGATGTGAATTCGCATGACAGTTCTACCAATGGTTTGATCAACGCTTTTAAAGCCTTTCGTGCTTAATTGTACTGAGCGAAACCGTTTTTGATACCAAGGCCTTACAATGTAAGGCCTTTTTCTTGTCTCTAGTTTCCTATTGCACTAAGTCATGATCATTCCGATGGAAATCTAACGGTGTTAGTACCGTATCCAACCACATACTGTGAGTTGACGTTGGCAGTATACTGTTATGATAGATTGGGTAACCTATTGACAGGAAAAACAAAACCGGACAACAGATGTCCGGTTTTTGCAAGTTTCATCGTGGGTTATGAATCCAGAGAGCTTTGGCTTTAACGCTAGTTCAAGGATAAATTGATGCGTTGAATTATTCGAAACAGATTTCGATAAACGCATTACCCCAAGGTGAAGAAAACGGCATGATAATGATCGCTCCTTCACACTTGTGACGAATGGTATGCCCTCGGCCTGACACAACCACCGGGGTAGCCATATCAAAGTCAAAGCCACTTTCAGCCAAAATACGCTTAGCTCCGCCTGTCACCATATTTGTGATCTCACCAACCATATCGGTGACTTCTTCATTGAGACCATTAGGACGTTCACCCAGCATATTCTGCATAATTTCCAGCGCTAGGCTTTCATCAAAGGTGATAGACATGGAGCCACGTGTTGTTGGGCCAATCATACCGATCAGACCAGAAACATCGCCGCGAGCAATTTCATCTTTCTTGATACGTGGTTTTTGTGGCTTTAACTCAAGGGAAGCCATGGTTTTCAACACGTTCATTAAAGACGCTAAAAACGGGTTTACAAATTCAGCGCGCATAACCTTCTTCTATTGTTGCTTTTTCTCTTTCGAGAGACAGGTTTGACAAACTCCATGTGACTCGATGACATGATTGCTTATCGTAAAACCGTGTTTCTCCGCGTTACTTGCTAGCAAGGCTACCAGACTATCATCTCGAGATTCAATCACGTTACCACATTGGTCACAAATCAATAGATGTGAGAAATGCTTATGGGCGTTACATGAACAGCAAGAAATAAAGCTGTTGGTGGACTCAACTCGGTGAATAAAACCTTGTTCTAGCAAAAAATCCAGTGCTCGATATACAGTCGGAGGCTTAGCTTGTGGTTCACTTTTTTTTAGATCTTCCAGCAACTCATACGCACTCGATGAACGTTTGCTGGCACAGATCAACTCAAATACAGTTTTACGCTGTGAGGTGAGTCGAACCCCTCTGGCTGCACATATTTCTTCAATTTGCTTGGTTAGCTTGTTGTCCAAAACCATCACCATCACTGTTGGACTTAAGTAATAATATACTATGTAGAGATGAATATCGTTGAGAGTCTAAATAAAATCCACGTAAAAAGTGGGTGGTAGTTCAAGTCATCTCATTGAATAAGCGTAAATTACCCTATCTGGCTCAAAAACGATACAACTAACCCCTGTGGCTTGGGACGCAGGTTTCATTCACAACGCATTTATCACGATGAACATTGTGTATTGAGTAACCCTCGTGAGTTTGCGATTTCATGCTGGGGCATAGCGAACAAAAATTAGCGCTTCAGCCAAGATACGATTAAAATGCCGGGCTTTGATTTTTCGCCACCGCGCGGTGGTTGTTTTTAGACTGAAATGGGGACGTTCACCTATGACTCACTCATGCAGACTCTCAGTCGCTCCGATGCTCGATGGGAGTGATTGTTTGCCTAAGACTCTGAAATGATTGTGTTTTTCTTTTTGAGGGGCACGTAAGGGGGCACGTTCACTTTCACATGTGAAAGTGGGACAGATAGCTACGCTAATCAAAAACTTGATGACAGATAAAACAAAACCCGCTGGTAACGGAGTTGGCGCTCCTCGCGGGTTTAGTCTTTCATTCGAGGGTTAGTGTAGCAAAATGTGGGTTTTTAACAAGTCAAATTTGTTGAGATTGCACTACTTCTCCAGATTGGAGAAGTGTCAAGGTGTATTCTAATAACGTAAAATTAGCAGGAAGGGGAGCGAGCTCTCACTCCAATGGCTTGTGTTGTAAAAGTACCAAACGCAAGAGAGGAACTCACAGCACCTGTTGCTTAAACCCAAAGCCCGTTTACGTCCGTCCTGCATCTTGGAAGAATTTACCGGGTGAGCTGGGTAAAACGTTCAACTTCTGTCGTAAGCGCGACATTTCCCGTGATCCTCACTTTGTCCACTTGCGTCAGGCCGCAGGCCGTCAGCGTGACTTCAAAGACGTGCGTCGCAATCTCATCAACCCGATGTTTCAAATGCTGCTTTCACGCCATGATCTGGCTACAGGTATCGTGGAACTTGATCTGGAAGATATGGCCGCCGAAGTATCCAAAATGTGGGTAACAGACCCGGAAACAGGTGAGCAATACATCACTGAAAGCAAAGTAACCGTAAGTCGGATCAGCCGCTTCATTGATGAAGTCATGATCCCGTTTGGCCTTTGTTACGTTCACGCTGATGGTGATGAAGCCAACCCGAAAAGCGGCATGGTATGGGATCAGGCTAATGGCTTTTGGTTCCCTAAAATTCTGGTGCTTACTGATGAGTTTTATCGCTTGGCGGGTGCCAACCTTGAAAAGCTGAACATACAGCGGGAAGAACAGCTGGCTTTGCGCAATGAAGGCATTACCGATGAAGGCGAGATCATCACGGTAGCAGAAGCGAGAATGCGTAAGCGTAAACAAATTTTCAAACGTGCATGGGATGCCCGCAAGCAGAACGCTGGCGCTCAACGCCGCCGCAACAAGCTAGCATCCAAGAGCTTGGACGAACGCAAGCATGAAGTAGCTACGGCCCTCACCAAGTCTATGCCTGCCCATGAGCTTGCCCAGCTAAGCAGTGAGCAGTTCAATAAGCTGGTTTGGGAACGCCTGAACAGCATGGATATAGGCATTAGCCACCCGCCACCTGATACCATTCAATAAATCCAATCGGATTAAAACCTAACCGGGCACATGCCCGGCATTTGTCGTTCCTGTAAGCCAAGATCCGGCAGGATCTCCCCACCTTTTAACATCACTCCCTCTTATTTTTGACGCGCTCAGGTGCTTCCTGTGGCTTTCCTTGTGGATTAATCTAGTTATCCACTCTTATCTGCAAGCGGGTAGATTTGTCTATCTGCGACCATAAGGAAGTTATGCGCAAAACCCGCTCTTTTCATTAAGATCATTAAGATACAAACTATTTCTACATCTCACTTTGTGTGAGTTATGAGGAAAAGAAAATAATGCCTGGCCATTTCCTAGCTAAAGCTAGGGGCCAGTGATACCCCCCCCTCCGCCCCCCCAAGGGGGAACCCCTCGCCGCCGGGGACTCAGGAGGATGGCGCGGCCTTCGGCCTAAAGCCAACCTCCTAAGTCAAGGCTATTACGTTCCAATCCAGTCAAGGGGTGGCCGCTTTAGCTCATAGCGCGCGTTTAGTTCATTTTTCCATAGCAGAGCAAGGCTGGCGCTTTAAAGCCCGTATTCGGCCACTGGAACCCTTGACAGGCTTTCCACTTAAACACTTAAAAAAACGTCTCTAAGTGCCCGGAAAGGGCAGATCCACATTATATGTTGCACATTAAAACGCACGATAATAATTGAGTTCAGATTGGAAATGGAGGAGTTTACTTTGAATACACTTTTTTTGTTGATGGCTGAATTTAATACAGCTGTAGTCCCATTGAGCCAGATTTCTGAGAAATACTTTGGCTTGGCTCCAAGGACTGCTAAGGATCGAGCGACAGCTAATCGACTACCAATCACCGCTTTTCGTGAATCTCAAAAGTCAGAGTATTTAGTAAGCGTAATCGATTTAGCTAATTATATTGATGAAAAAAGAAAGGAGGCAAATTTATGATTAATATGCTGAGCTTTTGGTTGGCTGGACGATATGTTGAGATTCAGTTGCCAGATATTTTTACAAGTTTAAAATTTAACGCTAAAAATGATTTATTACATTTGTTGCAACGCACACGGCGTGAATTTAAGTTTGATGAAAATAGTAGTTCACTTGTTGCACGTAACCTGTCGAAAGTGGCGTTTGATTACAATGTTGATGAAATAAAAAAGAAAGCTGAGCACTTTGCTGATCAGCTAGAAAAAGTTTTGATTAAAAATGGCCAAGCTTTTGTTTGTGTGAAAGTCGCGGCTGGCAAAACGAATAAAAGTATAAAAGCGACAGTGAAAACTAGATATAAAAGCTCTTGTGACGAAGGAGGAGAATTCTTTGGTTCATCAAGCTTTTATGCTCCAGTTTCAATGTTGATAAATGAAAAATACTTACCCATTTGGTTTGTTAACAAAAAAATAAAAGAAAACTCAGCTAGAACTAAGCGTAAATATAATGATGTGAGAGTATGTAATGAGGAACCATGCTGGCCTAAAAAATCTGATTTTTTAGCATACTTTTTTGATTCGATTGAGCTTGAATCACTTATGGCTAATGAAAGTAAATATCAAAGATTGATTAAAGAAGCGAATGCAATCGAGGCTAAAAATGTATTAAAACGTCAAGTCAAGCGTCAGGAGGAGCGTGATCAGCAAAAGTTAGTTCGTCAAAAAAGAGAGGAAGAAAGAGTCTTGCTAGAAGAAAAAAATCGAGTTATCGCGATGGAAAAAATGGAAAAAATGGAAAAAATGGAACAAATGGAAAAAATGGAACAAATGGAGACGATTCATGATGTTGATATTGAATATAAAAAATGGCATACCGGTAAAAACTTCAAGTCAACAATTGAAAAATTGAATGGTGTAACCCTACGTTATAGTTCAAGCCGTATCTGGGTGTGGATTGGAAACAAATACGAAAAAGGACTTAAAGTAAAGGCTGCTAATGTGAAAATTTTAAATAGGTAATTTCTATCAAATGTTTATTTTGATGTTGTTAAATATTGTAGTAGATCTATAAAGTGGTAATGAATACTTTTGAAATATTTCTCGGTACTGATTTTTATTATCGAGAAGGAAAACAACTCTTACATGTTCCATATCACTTGTCGTTAAAATCGATCGTAGCCAACCAGCAAGCGAAGTATCTAATAGAGCGTCGCAGTTGGTAAACCAAACCCAAGTCGGTTGTTCATTGCTTCTGATAATATTTAAGATTTCTGACACATTTCTATAATTATCGCCTAAGGTAAGAAGGTCAATGTAAACCGTATTTACACCTATTCTATGATTAATTTCATTGTACGTTTCCTGGAGCGTTTCGCCACACTCATTGGTGAACGTATGGAGCCTCATAATGTTCAACAGCCAGCATCCATATATTAATCTTTCTGGCGAAAATACAGGCCACATATCAAGATTAGGGAGAAAAAACTGTGGAGTTGCGTTGTATTTCAAGCTATCACCTCTTTTTATCACAGCAAGTGTAGGAGCTTCGTAGTTAAGGATGTTGACACGTTTGTCATTAACCGTGTCATGTCCAATAACCGACATATTAATTTTCCTTCGCAGCGTGGCTTCATGTTTATCATATCAAAATACTATCTCAAGATAGTATTTTGATTAAGGCAGCAGGTATGTTTGTATGTGTACGTTTGAAAGCCATCGAAAAGTTGCTTTTGGATTAATAGTTGTGACGAAAGGACTGAAAATTACGTCGAAAAGCAACCTAAAAAGCCTCTTTTGATAGCTGTTGACACACAGACTAACCAAACTATCATAAAAGATGGAATACCGCCCAAAGTCGGTCGCTGATAGCTAGTCATCGTTACCAAGAAATAGCATAAACCACTTCAAAATACTTACAGCCGAATGGCTCTACATAGTTAACCCATCTGGGGGATGTGACCCCTGATAGGGCACTCCTCCGCCTGAAATCTAACAGAACGGAGGAAACATCATGTTTCTATTCTTATTGTTTGCAGCGTTGTGCTGCTGCATTGCTGCTGTATGCGTTTTGCGCAGCACAATGCTTCTTACCTGCGACCAGCCAAAGGTCTCAGCTTCAAGGCTCCCTCCTGAGCCAGTCAAAAATGCTCGATCTCCTCCTGAGCAACAACCTGCAACTGATATTGCTATTGTTGCGGAGCTGATGCTTCGCCCCCGTCTCTGTTTACCGTCAGGGAACAGAGACGGGGGGCGAGCCACCCGACGAAAGCCTTGCGCCTCAACGGCGCTAGGCTTTCGACCCGCGCGGGGAAACGCGCGAAAAATCCCGGCTTCGCCGGGTCCTTTCCAGTATTGGGAAGGAATCAGAGACGATGACATCAGCCGGATCTGCCGTCAGTTTGCCATTTCAGGCAGGCCAGACGGTTGAGAGCAGAGCCCCTGCCATAGCAATGTTTGGTCGTAATAAAGTAGACGTGGGCATCGTCTTATCTGCCCTTTGAAGCGGCGAGAACCGCTTAGCCAGCAGCACGCAGAGCTGCCATCAAAAACTGCATATCACTTAACACCAGTTAGGGGCATGGCTAATGAGGACAGAACAACTAAGAGGGGAGCATCAGTGCGATGTGAACGAACGAATCCGGATGCCAAAAACTTTGGCCTTAAAAGTCGTGACATGGGCTATGCCGGGTTAAATGCGCTGAAAGAAGAGTACAAGTCATTTGAGTCTATTAGCACGATCCATGACCGCTGGAATGTGTTTTGCTCCTGGGTCAAAGCTGAACAGGGAATTAAAGATCTTAGAAAAGTTGAAGTTTCACACTTAATGCAGTACGCGGATCATTTAAGAGATCGTTTTGAAAATGGTGAGATAAAAGCATCAACTGCACAAAACTATTTAAGTGCGGTTAATAGAGTAATGGAAATCGCTCGTGGAGATAATAAGGTTCGTGTTGATCCAGTAAAACAAGGTGATTTACCTAAGCGGAGTGGCATTAGTGAAGGGGACAAAAGTATTTCTCAGGAGCGTCACGATAAAGCAACTTACATTGCAACTGAGCGAACTGGAGCATTGTTAAATTTGCAACGAGAACTAGGTCTCAGGTTTGAAGAGTCTGCAAAATTGAATGCAGATAAAGCTCTGGCTCAAGCCCAGAGTAAAGGATGTGTAGAAATAAGAGACGGAACGAAAGGAGGTCGCCCTCGTTTTGTTCCTATTTTTGAGCAATCACAAATTAAAGCGCTAGAGCATGCCAGGGATATTCAAAATGGTCGCAGTATGATCCCAGCCGAACAGAGCTATAAAGAGTTTCGGCAGGATGCTTACAAAGAAGCGGCAAGATTGGGTGTTAAATTCCACGGTGAGCGTCATGCGTATGCTCAAAATAGGTATGAGAAATTATCTGGTGTGAAATGTCCAGTCAAAGCGGGAATAAAACATGGCAACGCACATCATAAATATATTTCCAGAGAAAAGGGAATTAGCGTTGAAACAGCAAAGTCTCTTGATCGTGAGGTCAGGATGCAAATAGCAAGAGAACTGGGTCACGGTCGTGTCGACGTGACAAATTCGTACTTGGGGTGAGCGGATATGGAAAAATGGATTAAAGAACGGTCGCATTCATATCTACGCCACGGTGGTAAGCAGACAAGGAGAGCTCAGATCCGGCTGCTAGTAAATGCGTGCAATGACATTGCGGCCAATGAACCAGGGGTGAGTACACCACCTCAAATCGGTCGGGCACATATCCACCGATACTATGCCAGAAAGTCAGATCTGACACAGAAAACACTGGCGACTCACTTTTATGCTTTTCGTGTGCTCTGGCAGGTGCTGCTAAAGCGCCCCGGAGATCCACCGAGACCTCCGGAACTGTGAATTGATTACATAATGACGGACTGGATTCACTTTCACATGTGAAAGTGCGCCTAAAAAGGGCAGTTGGAGCGATTTGTCTAAGTAGAACAGCCTGTTATCTTGGAAGTTCATTCAGCTCTTGTAGCTGATGAGTGCGATAGCTGGTCGCCAAAAACAAACAGCAAGTTAACTTTTTGAACCCACTCGGGAGCTAATCCCTTGTGGGGATAGCTCCCTCAAAAATATGAGGTGAAGCTATGTCTGCAACCACTTTCTTCTTAATTATGATCGTTACCGTCGCACTGTTTTCGGTTTCAGCATCTCTGCTCGCTCGCGGAATGCTGTATATGCTCAAAGCTGCGTTTGGTCTTTTTAAGAAGCGGCCTGTAAAGGCCGTTATGCCTACCCAAGTGAGTGACAACTCTGTTGTTGGTGAGTGGCTCAGCCGCGAGCCTAAAGCTCACAAAACGCCTTGCGCTTTCATCGAGTCTGCGCCGATTGACGGCCAGATCGTTCGTGGATCACGCCACTTATCAGGGGTTAAGCACTGCCTAGAGGTGTCCTAATAAGTCTGTTCTATTTGAATGTTGAGGAAGTTACGATGCAACGACTGATTTTAGTCTATTAGTCGATAAATTAATTAAATCAAATGCAACCCTGCCGGGAAAAATCCCGGTGGGGATTCCCGGCCTAACCGTATTAGGAGACTGTTATGTCGGTACAAACTCAATGCGTTATGCGCAAGTATGATGTTGTTGGCACTATGTTTTACGCTTTCAACAATCACAAACATCAGGAACTGTTTTCAGAGACGATTTCAGCGACATCTCACGATGAAGCTGAAAACCGTTATCGGGAGTTGGTTACTGAACAATGTGAAATGCGGTCGCTGGAATTGGATCGAATCGAACTGAAATTTGTTATCGACTTGGATGCTGCTGAAAGCGGTGAATCCTGGGAGAAAGCGTTCGGTGTCGATGAAGCTGCTCATTGATCGTGAAAAAAGCCGGGTTTCCCGGCTTTTTTCGTTTCTGATTTAGCGTTCGTAGATGGTGACAAGTGTTCTAATGCCCTGATCATTTAGTACAAGGAAGTAGAGCTCACTGCTCGGATGGCCCCATTCCTCTATATTGTCAGCGGTGCCGTACTTTTGGGCTTTGCGACGACGCTCTCGTTCCGCAAGAGGGTAAATGCGAAGCTCCGGGTTCTGGATGCGTTTGACCAGTGACAGCCACGGGGCTTTGGGCTTGCCTGAGGTTATCCGCTCGCTGTATCGTGATACAGCGTGAGCTGTTACCAAGACCGTGCCCATTGCAGGTGTTTCGATAGCATCAAAGGTGCCTGCATATCGCTTTCGTTCAGCCAGCAGTAGTTCTGTAGCCTCTTCCTCAATGTTGGCCATGTACTCTGTTTTAGTGGAGACCTCGATCTGCACTCCTGCCAAACGAGATTGTAGGAAGGCCGAAAACTTTTGGGCGCACTTTTTGTCAGATCTTCCCCGTGCCAGTTTCTTGATGGCACCTTTTGATACAACCAGTTTGTAGCCTCTTCCTGTTCCTGGGACTCGGCCAAAAACTTGTTTTTCGAGCAGCAGGTAGCGAATGGCGCATAACTCGCAGAGTAGGGCGCTATCGTTGCTTTCAAAATCGAGGGTGACATTGAGTATGCCTTTTCGTTGGGTACCCACACGCCAAAATACTCGGCTCTGAATGCTACTAAGTTGTTCTGATACGGTCGTTAATGTCATCATAATTTTGTTCAATTGAGGAACTGGTATGCAGCGTTGCCAGTTCCGCCCTTATATGGTTTCAGTTAGCTTTGAGGAGTTACGAACATAAGCTGTTGACCATGTTCATAAAGCACCGGATAAGGTAGTGTTTGCCCATCCTTAAAGACGGTATTAGGAGGAAAGTACATAGCTGACCATGCAGGGAGGTTGGCACTTAACTGCCGATAGAATTCATCTACCGGAAAGGAAACCTTTTCAGTTGTCTGCTGGAAAATAATTCGGCTGTATTGACTAGGGTGATTAGAATCTAGAATAAAACTTGCACCTGGCCCAGAAGTGATAAATTCAGGTGTTTGCCAATCATTTATCCGAGCAACGTGAGTTGCAATTACGCAATGCTCAGGTTTGCAGCCGAACTGAGGCGCATCCACTGTCCATATATTGATATCCCAGCCATTCAGTTTTGGCATCGTAATACCTTTATCGGCCAGTTTTTCAACGATCATTCCCATATTCTGGGCTGTATTTATTAGGCTTGCATCCACAAGTTCCTCGAACTTGATACGTGCATCATCTGTATTAGTAGCTTCTGTTTTGGGCATCCAGGCCATTAACGATGGGCGAGCGGACGGGTTATCAGGTGTCGCCATGATATTTCCTGCATTGAATGCTAGAGTCTGAGCGCCAGTCATCCCAGACAATGGCGCATCGAGTGAAGTTAGTAGGGCTGTTGCATTTAGTGCGCGAAGCAAAAGTGATTTTTTGTAGGAGTTAGTACCATCTGAGGAGTCTTGTAAATCTTGATCGTAAATCCCGCCAGCTCTAGCAATGTTTAGTGCTCTACTCCGTTGTGTATCGTATTGCTTTGGTGATACAGCGCAGCCGTTTAAAAAGAGGCTGCAAATGATAGTTGATAATAACAGTGTCAATTTGTGGTTCATTCGTCATTCTCCATTTTGTGAGATTTATTTCATATATAACATCTCATGGAAAACCATAAACGCAAGTCTAAGAAAGTGGCTTTTTCAAATGTTTTTAACCTGTCACGAAATAACAATTTAAAGTTAATCCCGTTTGCTCCCAAAGTGGGCAATTAGAGCGCTAAGGAATAGCGCTAATTATTGAGAAAATAGAAACTCAAATTCGGATGGAGAGTTTCTACTATGCGCAAAACGATTTTGGCGGCGACTATCGCTGTATCGACAGTAACCGCCCCGGTTTACGCGGGGCTACAGTCTGAAATGGATCGCTTGTTTAATGAGATGAGCAATACCACTTTGCCTGGCCTTCATGAGTCACAGCGTCGAGGGGTCTTTACTGGGGGGCGCTATACAGTTAAGTCACGCATCTATGAGCAGAACCTTGTTTCTTTTACTCCACCATCCTGGAAGGCGGGATGTGGTGGGGTTGATATGTTTGGTGGGTCTTTCTCATTTATCAACGCTGAGCAGCTAGTCATGATGATGCGAGCAGTTGCGGCCAACGCAAAGGGATATGCATTTCAACTGGCTCTAGATAATGTGTTTCCAGATGGTGCCAAATGGATGGAGAACTTCCAGAAAAAGGTTCAAGCATTAAATCAGCACTTAGCTAACAGTTGTCAATTGGCGCAGGGGATTGTTAACGACGCGACCTCTGCATTTGATATTCAGCATAAGACCAAAGCGTCAATTACGGCAACGGGGGCAGGTCTTTATGACGATATGTTTGGTTCGGTACAAGAACAAGATGGTGAAACACCGTTGCGAAAACTGAAGAATAACGATCCATCTAAATATCAAGAAATGATCGGTAACATTGTTTGGAAGCAGTTGAAAGTTAACTCTGTAAGCACTTGGTTTCAATATGGTGACACTGCCCTGCTTGAGGCGATGCTTTCACTGACTGGTTCGGTGATCGTTGGCGATTTGATAGCAGATGCCAGTGGAGGTGATACTAACCCTGTCTCACGCCTCCCAGGAGGCTTAGTCTCCCTTTCAGATCTTGTAGGCGGAGGTCAAGTCAAAATCTATGACTGTGACGATGATTGCTTGGCTCCAGCGAGACAAACTGTCACTTTGACTAGCGTTCGTCAAAAAATTTATGAAGCGCTCACTGGAACAGATTCTCGACCAGGAATCATTTTCAAGTATAGAAGTAATATTGGTCCGATCACTTCCGATGAGCAAGCATTGCTCACAAACCTTCCAGCCTCGGTAGGCACAATTATTCGTAACTTGGCTGCTCTTTCTGACAGTGTTGCTAATTCATTTGCAGATGAAAGTGCAACTGTTATTGCCAATGCGATGGTGTACGACCTAGCGACACAGATGATTTCGGCGGCAGAATTAGCGGTATCTAATGCCGACTCACCGCATAAAAATGAGGTGATGGATCAGTTAGAGCGATCGCGTAAAAACATCGAGAACGAACATCGGCAGATGGTCGAGCAGTACGGTTCAGTCAGTGACATTGTGACTCGCTACAACCAAATCATCAAAAATGTTCAGGCGCAACGTCTCAGCCTCACCAGTTCTAGGGGAGGTGCATGATGCCTGAGTTTACAATTTATAGCATCGGTGATTCGGAACTACTAGAGCAGGTACTGATTGCCGTTGCGATGATCACTGGTACGAATGACTTCACTAAAATGGCTTCAATCGGTCTTCTGGTGTCCGTGGTTATTGTGTGCGTTAAGGGGGTAGTACAGGGAGGGCGTGGCATTGAGATCCAGCAGGTGCTTATCGGCTGGATTGTATATGCAATGTTCTTTGGGGCATCAGCACTGGTCAAAATCGAGGATGCCTACAGTGGTGAAGTCCGTGTGGTTGCCAACGTCCCCATGGGACCTGCGGCGATTGGGGGAATGATTTCGAATATTGGCTATGTCCTGACTGACAAGTTCGAGACCGGGTTTGCGACTATTACACCTCAGATAACACGGAAAGGGTTTCTGTCCTCACTGGAGTTGATCACCGCACAACGTCAGCTTGCAGGTAATGCAGCACTTTGGGCTAGTTGGGATAGGGCTGTCGGAGGTGGCTCAGTGGACATGCAGCGTAGCTGGCGAAACTACATTGCTGACTGCACTGCGATCCGTTACCAGTTGGCTAATGTTTCCGAATCGAATTTGAAAAGTCTGACCTGGCGTGAGGCATTGCGTTTCTCGTCAACAGTGTATGGTACTGAGATTTTTGTGTCACCTAGTGGGCCAAGCACTCCCAATTGTACCGATGCTTGGACGGATCTAATGGTTGCCACGGATACTGCATTCAACTCTGGAACTTCTCATGAATCGCTCAATTATCTACTGGGTTTGACCGTTGCTGGCACAAGTGGTGTTAATCCTGCCGCGGAAACCAGTAACGCGCTTAATGACCTGTCGGCAACAGCAATCATTAGCTCCGACATGCTTAAGGCCGCGATCCTGACCCCGGTGCTAGCCGAGGGGATGGGACAATTTTATGAGTCCATACAGCAAGGCACTGCCTCACTGATGATTGAACAGGCGGTGCAGCAGCGAAATACTCAGTGGACTGCGGAGCAATCGGTATTTGCTACGGTTGTCAGGCCGATGCTGACATTTATCGAAGCCCTAGTCTACGCCATTGTGCCGCTCATGGGATTGCTTATTGTGCTGGGAATGATGGGAATTCAACTGGTCTTTAAATACTTTATGACGTTGATCTGGGTTCAGCTATGGATGCCAGTTTTGGCTGTGGTGAATCTCTTTATCTATAACCGCAGCATTGCCTCCTTACAGGACTACATCACTTCTGGCGGTGATCCAACAAGCTTCGAGGGTATTCTTCACGTAACGGATATGATGAGCAATGAGCTTGCTGTAGGTGGAATGATGGCTTCTGCCATACCAGTCCTTACTTTGTTCATTGTGTCTGGCTCAATTTACTCACTGAACTCACTGGCTGGCCGCATGAGTGGTGGTGATCATATCAATGAGAAGATCTCTTCTCCAGACTTACTGCAACCTGCACCGTTAGCTCAACAAATGCCAGCCCACACTTTCAATTCCCTTCAGGGCGGCTTACAGGGTGGTGCCAATAGTCTAATTGATAAAATTAACTTCTCTAAAATGTCTTCTGAAATGGTAAGCAGTGGGAATGCAAGAGCGGCGGTTGCCCAAGACGCTTTTCAGAATCAGCTCTCGAACTCATTCTTCTCTGGTAATAGTGCTGACAAGTCCTATCAACGACTCCAGAGCTTTGGGCAGATGCTGAGGTCATCTGATAGCAGTCAGGCCAAAGCGATAGTAAATGCTGGTCAACAGTACGCTAAAGAGCATGGTCTTGACGGCTCTCAGACCAACGCAGTTATTGGTGCGATTGGTGCAAGAATGAGTGCTGGCGTGGATGCCGGAAAGTTGGTTTCTACTTTAATGGGGCCCGCAGGTTCAATTGCTAGAAAAGTTGCTAAAGCGACAGGTGCTGAAAATCCTGTAGATATGAAAGGAGATCTCAGTGCAAATGCGGAAACCCGCTCAACCGCCGCAAGAACCCAAATGACCAAGGATCTAGATCGAATAGCTAAGGATATTGGGTTCTCTAAAGATGATACAGCAGCGTTGACCAATGATGTTGCTAGTCAAATTAGCGATGACAAAACACAACGGTTTACAGAGTCTGTTGGTGAAGAGCAGCGTCGTGGACTGACTCATACTGCCTCCCAGATGCTGACTGCTCAGGATACCTATCAGCGGTTAGCAAGTGCTCAAAAAGTGCTGGGTAGTGTGACATCCGCAGACATGCAGGCTATTGCTGGATCGGTTTTGGGTGATCAGGCGTCAATGGCGAATTTGAGCCAATACATGCGGCAGGCTCCTAGTGAGTTGCGCCAGGCAGCAACTAATCGAGCACGACATTATAAAGGTCTTGGTATGGACGGAGACCGGGCTTCAGTGGGTGGAGCTCTGTATGCGATGCTGAATTCAGAAGATCTGCAACATAGAACTCAGGCAGCAGAAATTGTTGCAGGAACAATTGGAGCTAAAAACCCGATTGCAAATGCCGGTGAGTCGCAAAGGAACAGACATTTAGATAGCGGGGCTCCCCAAATAGATAGCACACTTATCACTCAAGGGGAGAAAAACTTGAGCGCCCCTAAATTGATGACCGCTGAGCAGAAAGGCAAGCCTAAAAAGGATCTTCCCGGAGGAGATGGCGATGTTTATGCCGCTCACGGTGAGAGCCTAGATAGCGTAAACGCGCAACACGGTCAAAATCGGAGCGATTTTACAAGGCAACGTTTAGGGGATCTACGCAACCGAATTATGGCTAATGATGTTGCTCCCTCAACCTCATCTCAGGTTTTCGCTACAGCCGAAGGGGCAGGCCGATTTATCGAGAAATTATTTGGAGGATTAGGAGCTGCTGTAGATGGCTTCTCTGGCCATTTTGGTAACTCAATGGGTCGTCTTGCCAGTATGACCTCTGAGCAGCGTGATCAATTCATTGAAGATGCTAAGCGTGGTGATGAATACGTTGAGCAGGAGTGGGGGGTTGCAGGTAAGGCATTAACCGGAATGGCTTCTCTTGGTCGCGGTATTATGGGAGCGGGTGTATCAGGATACAACGCAGCTAAAGAGTGGCTGACTGGTGAGTCGGATCTCTCCGAAGCAGCTAAAGGAATGAGTCTCCAGGAGAGAGGGATGTTTTTTGCGTCAGCATTGGCTGCTGCTAGTGAACACAGTGTTGAAGCTGCGGAACAGTTTGTTGAGCAATATGGTGATGAGTTTAGGAGTATGGCTAAGGTTGCCGGGGCCGAAGCCGGGCTCAATCAAACAGGAGCTCAGTTGTTCGCAGCTGCATTGACAGGGGATGATCAGCAAGTCGCCAACTTGAGGGAGCAGATGCGAACTGAGGTTGGCGATACTGAACTTGCTGACCGTATGAGCGACATCATCCAGACTTCCGCAGTCGCGGGTAAAGATCAAGCAGCTGGGTATCTTAATCCAGTGGCGCGATATATGAGTGTAAGCAGAGGTCAGTAGGTTCTTTCCACTGAGCTAATGTGCGGATCGTATGGGTGCTCATTCGGTCCGTAACAGTAACTTGATGACCAAGACTGAGTGTCTCTGAGACTGTTTGTTGTGTATCTATTTTCAATATCATTAATATTCAGTATTGAAGATGCTGAGCGGCCATTGAGCCATTGAGCATAGAAGCACACGGCAATGATTAAAACAATCAGACCAAAAATTCCGGCTACTTTGACACAAAAGAACAAAGCAGCCATGAAGGCTGAAAAGTTAATTGTTTCTCTGAACATTACTGATCCCCTATTAAATTATATGTCCCCAATTGACATTTAACATGGAATTTATTTTTGTCAATGTTAGTGAAGGAATTTATATGATGAATAAGATTAGAGAATTAGTTTATTTGCTTGAAGAACTTAAAATACAAATGATCCGGGGAATAGGCCCCTGGCTTGTAGGAAATGTGTCACTTGAATACGAAGGGAAAGTGATTGTGGCAAACGGGAAAACACTCGAGATTATGTTGGAAAAAACAGATTCCATGTGGTCGATGATACACGTTCGGGCGACTATCATCTCTGCACAAAGACGAAGCCCTTTTCTATTGTATTCAAAGGAGTATGAAAAATTATTTCTCATCATAGTGAAAGAGGATGAAGAAGGCTTAGTTTTAAGAGACAAAATAAGGTCGGACTATAAAATTAAAAGGCCATAAAATGATTTCATGAAAAAATATCATGTGTGTTTTTTGATCTCCCACTTGACCCTCAAACGGGAAAGTATAAATTTATATCTAGGTTGTTTATGAAACATGTTGATTTATTAAAGATGTTCCGTCAGAACAAAGTTGAAATTGTGATTCTGCGGGAAGTAAGAAAAAACTATTTTCAGATTGAAGTTAACGCTGAGATTCTTATTTCAAAAAGGGGAGGTAGGCGTGAATTGAAAATTGAGACAGCTAAAAAATATTTGGAACAGCTAGGGTGTGAAAAATTTGTCGTATTACTAAAGGATGAAAATAATGAAGAGGTTAATTTATTGGGTAGGAGTTAGCTATACGCTGGGTGTAGCAGCAACTGTAACATTCAGCGGTATTGAGACAAAGCAATGGTTATATGCACTAGCGTTTCCGGTCGTGGTTACAGCACTGTTTATTGCTCGTCCTAGCTTAGTTAGAAAAAACTGACAGAGGAGAGCGTTTCAATGAAATGTAATAGCAGCTCCTTGATTCCGAAAATGATAGATCATGCTCAAAAGAGTTTTGGCGTAGCCCGATTCAATGAAAACGTATTTGAATTTGATCTGTGTCTATGGACGCTTTTGAAAAGCCTGTCCAGCCTTTATCCGAAAGAAGTCTCCGAGCAATTTGCTCTTCCATTGGATACTGTGGCCGCTTTGGCTTTGGCAAGCGAAAGTCAACTCAAACTGTTGTCATCTGGTGCCATAATCTCCTTCAAACTCTCTGGTTCTGAAAAGGACTACATCGAGTACCTAGAAGGTCACTATGATCACGTCAGCCTTATAAATAATCAGGATCTTGGGCTCAGCTCCGCCTATTGGCTGCTCATGGGCCGAATAGCACATGAAAATACGGACATAGCAGCTCAGATATTTGATGTAACTACATCCCTAACCAAATCGGTGGCCGCAGCCACCGACAATCAGCTTCGTAGCTTAGCCGGTGACAAGGATATGCCATTCGAAATCCGTTTCGCTCCCGAACTGGTGAAAGAAATTCTGGAGAGTGACGAATGCCACGTTACTCATCTCATCTTAAAAAAACATCAACAATCTTTAAGCACTGGAGGCAGATATGAGCTGTAACAGTAACTTGTCACGATGGGGCATAGCTAGGAATATGGCACTCATCGGCTACATAAGCCAAATTATCATGATCGAAACCGGGCTCACTTATAAGCAGATTCGCAGATTATACAAAGAACTCAAAGATGAAGGACTTACGATCCGTAGGAAGAGCCACAAAGTTCGTGGTGGTGCAACAATTATCCATAGTCACACCTCAAAGATAGAAGCATCACTGCTAATGCAGATCTATTTTAATATCACAGGAAAAGCAGCATTGCGATCTATCAACATCAATACTCTTCATTCTGCGTATAAACTTTACAGCTCAGTCAGAAGTGAAACACTTGGTATGCATGGAGCGCGCTGGCAGATGCTAGATATTACAGACGCATGGTGTTTAGCCCAAGAGCTGCGGTCTGGTGAAGCGATGATAGAGACATGTCCTAGCTGTAAGTGCAATTACTTTACATCAGTGAATCAACGAACATCTGTGAATTGCCCTTTCTGCTTAAGCTCACCAAAAGCTAGTAGCACAAAAAAAGAAGCAATGATTACGACAGTTTGATGCCAAATGCACCCCAAATGGGCAATTACAGGTGCGTAAGAATTTTAAATACTGAAATAGCATGAACCATTGAAAATGGAGGTATCATCTATGGTTCATCACCCCACATCAAGGTTTATCTCGTGTGTGCTCATTGTCACAATGTCACTGTTTCCAACCCACGGATATACAAATCAACCAACAAATCCTGCTAAGACTGGTCGAGAAGCTCAAAAGTTTGGCCTTGAAATGGCCGCAGAGTTTGAGCAGCCCTCATATGAGGCTGGCAATGTTCACTTTAGCGGCGGTGAAGCCATCAATGTGAATGATCTTTTCCCTGGCACATCAGGCCAGAACGATGATCCGTTAAGTGACTATTTTGCAGACGGTACACAACCTAATGTTGAGGCACTGAAAAATATCTGGGACTCCAGTGATGGGATGGATGATGTAGGGAGCAACACTAAAAGCTCCCTGTGGCATGATGCTAACAGCGATAACCCTTCGGTTTCTGGAGCTGCTTATAAGGTTCTGATTGATGCCACGAACCAGTCCAAGCCCGATTTCAGTAATGATCCGTTGATGAATCTTAGCCGAGAGACGTACGACAATATCGACATAATAGCCGAGGGGTTTGGGGATTGTTCGGCTGAAACCATTATCAAAGATAAAACCATTAAGTCACATGTGCCTGATTATTATACATGTGACCGACTGTATAAGCCTAAAGGTAACTGTGCTATCACTCATACGATAGAGATTGCCGCAGAACCAGCTGATATAGTCTTTCTTATTGATAATTCAGGTTCAATGGGTGGAGTCATTCACGACTTAAGGAGCAACGTAGGGGCTTTTGCTCAATTGCTAACACAAGATGGTAGTGATGATTTAAGGCTTGGAGGTGCTGTTTACAGGCACAGTGATTATATCTTTAATCGTGTGGAATTGACTCCGGATTTTAACGCTTTTAAAACTTGGCTAGATGGCGTGAATGCAGCTAGTGCACCAACTTACCCATTTGATGCTATTACATGGGCTGCGAATCATTACCAATGGCGTGGAGGGGATATTCGAAAGGTTCTTGTGTTAGTGGGGAACGATGATTCCGCTGGAAATAAGTCAGCAGCAATCTCTGCACTAGCTTCAAATCAAGTCGAGCTTTTTTCTTTTCACAACAGTGGGGAAGTAAAGAGCATTGGTACACCATTAGCTGATTACTTCTCAGGGCCTTTACTGTTAAAGTTTGCGCAAAATCTTACCGTTGTCTCCGATAGATGGACACCTCAAAGTTGCATTGAGAATGGGATTGCTTCATTAGAGGAGTTCTGTACGGGTTCTTATAGTTCTTCACCATCTAATGATGATACGTGCGTAATGCTTTCTGGCTTCCAAGTATGTAAAGGCGATCCTGTTTATAATTTACTCGGTGAACCGCCTCTGCCCAATGTACCTAAGTTAGCTGCACGTGTAGATGTCTCACAATTAGAATGCTCATTTAACCAGGGGCAAGGAACTTGTTGGTTCGATAAAGATGGCAACGAGCAATGCCTGGAAAATTACCAAGATATTGAGCAGTGTAAAAAATACGAAGATAACCCCCAATGTGGTTTCATTAGCTCAGAGTGTGTTGATGGAGCGAGAGGCTCACAAGGTAACTGTTATGTACATGAAGAGAAATATGATTGTGGTTACGATGTAGAAGTACCTAGCTTAGAAAAAGAAACCGAGTATTCATGTGGTGGGCCAATCCGATGTATGGGGGATGATTGCCTTGATATAAACAAAACTCAGAGTGCTGATTTTGCAAGAGCTTCGGCATTGTTAAATGCAGCACAGTTCATGACTCAGGATATGAGCTGTGAAGATATTACAGGAGAGAACAACACATATTGTAAAGCGTTTAGTGGTGATCAAGGCGAGTGTAAGGTAGCGGTTGGCGGCGCTCAGGATTGTTGTGAAAAGCCTAGTGGCTTATCTATGGGAGATTACCTAGCACTCATCATGTCAGTGCCAAAACTGGATGGTGCAATTCTTTCTCTTCAAGATGGCAGTGCCATAAAAGGTGCGTATCAGGCAATACGTGATCCTGCAATAACTGGGTGGACCGAAATAACGAAACCTTTCACTTCTTACATGGAAAATATTACAGGCGCGATAGATAACTTTACACAACCTATAACAGATGTTGCTAAGGAAGCTATTCAAGCACTAAAAGATCAAGTCTCTAAAATCACAGGTCAGGCTCTCGGGAATGCATCTACAACAGGTAGCGCAGGGGTTCCGATTGATGCCTCAGAGGGAATGATGGAACAGATGATAGGCAATCCAGCGGCTAGTGTTCTCAATGGTATTATGACGGCTTATACGGCTTACGTGGTCGCCATGATGGTCATTCAAATTGTTTGGGAATGTGAAGATAAAGAATTTGAGCTTAATGCAAAAAGAGCTTTGAATAGTTGCCATCAGGTTGGGTCATATTGCAAAACAAAAGTTCTTGGTGCTTGTATCGAGAAGCGCCAAACTTACTGTTGTTTCAGTTCGCCATTATCAAAAATTATCCAGCAACAAATCAGACCGCAGTTGGGGCTGAGTTGGGGTTCTGCGAAGGCTCCTCAATGTGACGGCATTCCTTTGAACCGTTTGGCTGAGGTTGACTGGGAGCAAGTAAACCTCGATGAATGGTTAGGATTGTTACAGGCGAATGGTAAGTTTCCAGAGTCATCTGCGATTGACCTTGATAGCTTAACTGGTGCTGGGAGTATTTTTAATACCGATGGCACTCGTTTGAATGCTGAGGATAGAGTTCATGCTCGCCTGGAGGGAGTTGATCTGGAAAAGACTCGTAAGGATGCAGCGGATTCAATCTTGCTGGACAAAGGAGCTGGGAACTAACAATTATAGATATGCGTCTGTGTTACTCGGAAATGACTAGTGCAGGCCAAGGGGGGAACTATGGAATTATGGGTTTGGTTGATTGGTCTTATCGCCACGATCGCCAGTGTCGGGGGGGGGTTTTGGTACGCAGGGCACTACCAAAGTAAGCCAAAACGGGATGTTTCTAAATGATCTCTAGAGTTAGGTATCGTGTCGCTTTCGGCTACCCTACTCGATACCTTTTCAAGCGGTAAGTTAATAAGTTCAGTTGCTTATAGTTAATTAGGGGCAAGTACCAAGTGTACCGTTTTTTAACTGTACCGTCTGGCTGGTACAGTTTTCAGCATTTACTTGTGGCTGGAATTCATACCCACCCCTTGTAGCGTAAGTAACTTCGAGATATTTGGACCTACACCTAGTTTGGTGAAACTGTACCGGTTCGCGATAAAACGGTACACCAACTCCTTGGAGTAACTGTACCTGTAGGAAAAAGATTCATACTGGCGGCATGTTCCTAGCTTGACCGTTTCGGTCCTCTTCCGGCATCAATGTGGGGTCGCCTCATAATTCGGAACTTCTAAGGCGACCCCGATTAGCTTAGCGTACGTTTCCGTACCATTGGGCTTCAGACCTCTTCACCGCCTAGAACTCATCTGGATAAGGACTGTCAAAAGCGTTTGCAGACACACGGATCGTCAAATCATCTGATAATCCTTCGATCTTCTCCAAAATCTCAGGAGGACAACTTTCATCAAAGGCCAACACAAAGTCATAGATCAAACCATCATCACTGCTGTTTTCCAGAGTGTCCCATTCCAGCGATTCAAGATCTTCGTCTGTTATGCCAAGCTCCTCTGCCAATCTGCTCTGAGGGCGTTCGCCATATCGTAGCTCCGGGTCGATCCAGTCATCATTGACGCAGCCTCCAGCTTCAAGCTCGAAATCGTAAAAACCGCGCTTGCCTGCCATGCGGGGCAATGTCACCTGTACAACTATATCAAGTGTGTCACCACAGAACGGTTTATCGTCCATTGGCTCGCCCTTGTACTGAGCTTTGGCAATAGCTACCAGCTCGTCACCATGATCTTCGATTTGTACGTCGTCATAATAAGGCGCATCGAAAGACCCCGCATTGGTTTCAGCCATCACACCGGAAAGCTGATCATCTATAAGAGATTGGCAATCGGGTAGTAAGACTTCGACAATATAGGTTTCCAGTGTGTCATAGAGCCAGACATCTCCACCGCATAGCCCTTCCTCGGAAAGCATGTCTGAAAGAAGCTTGGCGAGGTCAATGGACTGGTTAAGGCCATTTGGTAAACCGTTGAGTTTCGAGCGTCTGTCATTCATCAACGATATATCAGGAATGAAGATATATGCATCTTGGAGCCGAGCCAGCGGGTAAGTCTTCTCGGCTATAAGTGCCGCATGGCTCTTATAGCCAAAAAATGCCGCAACCAGCTCTCTGGCATGTGAAGCTTTTAGTGTCTCAGTTGATTGGGAAGCATGATTTTGACGCAGAAAATCTGCACACAGTTTTGATAGATCAATACTCATGGGAGTGATCCTCTCTTAACAATGCCGGACTTTAAAGGTAGTGGTAAGTGTTTAAGTCACTACGCTTGCCAGCAGGGTTAATAAAGATCAACTGCAATTGGCAGGTAGTTCGATTTGCTGTCTTTTAGGTCACTTACAGCCTTGGCAATCAGCTCCGAAATTTAATATACCAGATTAGCGTGATTTTGACAAAACGAATAAATGATGCGTTCAGCTGGCCATGTCAGGATATGGCCGTCAGTATGAATCATTATTACTCAATTTCGATAGAATGGGCCGAGAAAAGAACAGTTCAGTATGAAACTATATTTTCTGTTCTTGGTAAATTGATATGGTGGATTAAGGCTTGTAGTAGTGGTGAGTATGAGACTTTATTCCTCTCCTACAGTACCGTTCGCTGATTTATTTGAGTCAACAATGCTGACTTGTAAAACAAACGAGGGTTTTCTTTCCAGGATAGGCTTCTTTCTCATTTCCTCAAGAAAGCTAAGTTTCTTGTAAATAAATCCGTAAATTAATCAATGTAAAAATAAAGGTGCTTAAGTTTACAGGAGGGGCTGTGAGAATTGGCTATGCACGTGTCAGTACTGACGAGCAGGATACCTCACCTCAGATCGATGCGCTCAAGTTAGCTGGCTGTGAGCGGATCTACAGCGAGCACATCAGCGGAAAATCGAAAGAGAGGCCCGAGCTAGAGCGATTGCTAGATGCTGTGCGGAATGGTGACGTGGTGATAGTTCAGAGGCTTGACCGCTTGGGACGTAGCTTAAAGGATCTCATCGAGCTACTGGATTGTTTCAATCAGAGAGGAATCAAGTTCATATCGCTAAGTGAGAACATAGACACAACGACAGCAACAGGAGAGCTGGCCTTCCACATGATAGGAGCCATTGCTCAGTTTGAACGTCGCCTAATCTCGGAACGGACCAAAGTTGGTCTAGCTGCGGCCCGAGCGCGTGGCCGAAAGGGGGGGCGGAAAGCAAAAATGAGTAGCGCTGATGTTCGCAAGGCACAGGCTATGTTGCTTGATCCTACGGTAACAAAAACGGAAGTTGCAGAGCATTTTTGTGTCAGTAGACCGACATTGAATAAGTACTTAGGTAAGTAGCGTGTACTACATCCCTTATTGTTAAATTTCATGATCATTGGGTTTTGTTTCATCTTTGTTTTGTTTTTTTTCATATTGACGGGTTTAGTTTCATTTATTGATATTTTTTTTCAGCTATGCTCTAATCTGAACATTAGACTTAAGGTGATTGAGATGTTGTTCATACCGGAAATTTTGAAAATTATTGAGGGAGGAGTTAAAAGCAACTCCTCTCAAGTTATTGCATATGCAGAGTTGCTTGCAGATAAGATGGAAAAAGAAGGGATGGATAGGCCTGCTAAGAACATAAGAAAGAAGCTATCTTCTCAGTCGGCCTCCGGACTGTCTTCGACGTCTGTAGCAAACATGCAAGGCGCGATTCTACCTGTTGATAGAGATAGTCGCTTGACTCTAGGTGATGAAACTTACCCATGTATCGATGATATATCTATAGAACTGCCAACGTTTGTTGAGCAATCTGTAAGTGAGTTTTTATCTTTTATTGATAAAGCGCACTTATTAGCCGATGCGGGCGTTGGCATTACACCGTCAATGCTTATATATGGCCCTCCAGGCTGTGGAAAAACTCAATTAGCTAAGTACATATCTGCTCATTTGGGTCTACCTTTGATTACTGCACGAGGAGATACTCTAATATCATCATTTTTGGGGTCTACAGCAAAAAACTTGAGAAGCTTATTTGATCATGCAGCGCAGAGACCATGTGTATTATTCTTAGATGAATTTGATGCTTTTGCTAAAGCGCGAGACGATCAGCATGAGCTAGGTGAGCTAAAGAGAGTTGTTGTTAGTCTTTTGCAAAATATAGACGCTCTACCAGAGGGAACCATTTTGCTTGCGGCAACAAATCATGAAGATTTACTAGACTCAGCAGTTTGGCGACGCTTTGCATACAGAGTTCAAATCCCTCTTCCGGACATCGATACCAGAGAGAAGTTAATTCATGGTTTTCTTGGACAGTATTGTCCAGCGAATATTAAAACACTTGTTGAGATCACTGATGGGATGAGTGGAGCTTTAATTGAGCAGGCTTGTAAAGCGGAAATTCGTAATTCAATCATAAGTGGAAAGGATCAAATAAGTGTAGATTCACTGGTTTTAAAGCTGGTTGGTGAAATGTATCAGGATGTGATCCGCTCAGGGTTAAGTGTAGAAGAAAAAGCTATAAAGTTGAGGGAAAGGAATAAGAAAATATTTACTGTCAATCGCCTTTCCGCGTTGTTGGGGATTTCTGTAGGAAAAGTTTCAAAAATTACTTCCACAAAAGGCTAGAAGCTTATGAATAAAAAAGACAACCCTATTCAAGTAGTTTCGATTCGTGAAACTGATCATCGACCTCCAGGCCCGATGAACCCTAATGATAAAATATTCGGGGATGGTGCAAGTAGGGAAAGACGAGCACAACTTGCAAAAGAAGTTAAGGAAGTATCAGATTACTTTAAGTTGTCTTTTAATAAGTGGCCGACCTTACCTGTAGTGGCAAAAGTTACGTTGAAAGAGGAAGCACTAGCAAAGTCTCATCGCCCTACAGCTCTTTTCTCCAAAACTACATGCCCAATTATCGGTACAATGGATTACGGTGAGCTATTAGTTAGTGCAACACAATCCGGACTTGATGCTTTACAACGTCGGATAAAAAACAATACGGCGAAGAAACAAACTGCAAACATTTCAGCGATAGAAAAAATAGAACCTTATATCGCAGGTGAATGGATTTCCCGTATTTTAAAAAATGACAGTAAAAAAGTTAAATTAAAGCTATTTGATCATAAGGATCAAGAAAGAAACGAGTCATTGGAAAAAGCTTTTTCAGAGTTTGTTGGTAACAATGAACTTAATGTAAACCGAGTTCGTTATGGTAAACAGGAAGTATTAACAGTAGACTTTCACAAGGGAATAGAGAAAAAGTTGGCGGGTTTTGTTGGGTTAAGATCTGCTGCACCTATGCCAGAGTATTTTCCTTTAGATATGAATCTTCAGGTTACTCCTATTGCTAATGCTAACTTGGAACATTGTCCCGCACCTTTGGTGGGAGAGGATTACCCTGTGGTTGGCGTAATTGATTCTGGTGTTTGTCCGAAGTGCAGTCTTTTAGACCCTTGGATTGTTGCAAGAGAATCATATGTCCCTCTTGGTATGGAAGATTATGGTCATGGAACTATGGTCGCAGGGCTGGTAGTGAATAGCCACCGTATAAACCATAGTGATCCTGCCTTTCCGATGTCTCAGGCAAAAATTGTTGATGTTAATGTTTTTCCAAAAAACTCCAATGTTTCAGAAGAAGATTTAGTCGCGATAATTGAAGAAGTGGTAGTTAAATATCCGTCAGTTAAAGTATGGAACTTATCTTTAGGAGCATCTTGTCCTGTAGGTTGTAGTGAATTTTCTGATTTTGCTCGTTTTTTGGATGAAATGCATGATGAATATGGCTGTTTATTTGTTGTCGCGGCGGGAAACCAAAATGATGCCGCATTGTGGCCAACGACGTCAAAAGCTCCAACTTTAAATAGAATATCTTCGCCAGGGGACTCTATAAGAGCTTTGACTGTTGGCAGTATTGCCCATAAAGATACTCCAACGACCTTGGTCAAAATGGGAGAGCCATCTCCTTTTTCTCGCATTGGTCCTGGTCCCTGTTTTATCCCTAAACCAGAAGTCACTCATTACGGGGGCAACAATACCGCAGCTGGGAGCTTTGCCCAAACAGGTGTTTTGTCCATCGGGCCAAACAATATGATTTATGAGTCAATAGGAACAAGTTTTGCCACACCGATTGTAAGCAGCCAGGCGGCTTCTTTGCTTCATTATTTAAAAGGGCATAGTGTAGATGATATCCCGCCAGAGCGAATTAAAGCTTTAGTCATACACTCTGCTTTATTAGCTAATCCTAAGGTTAACTCTGATTCTATAAATGGGCATGGTTTTGGTAAACCTTCCGATATCGTTGATATGTTATATTGCGATCCTCATTGTATAACACTGTTTTTTGAAACGGATTTAAAACATGGCGGTTTTGAGTTTGAACGGTATCCTTTTCCTATTCCGGACTGCTTGCTAACTGATGAAGGCAAGTTTAAGGGGGAGATAGCTATGACATTAGTTTATTCTCCAATAACTGATGAAGACTACGCATCGGAATACTGTCGAACAAATGTAGATGCTGGTATGGGAAGCTATGATAAAGACGATGAGGGAAAAAGAAAGTTCCACTCTCGGGTTCCTGCTGCACCAAAGGATATAAGTAAGTTGTATGAGAAGTCACGAATTGAGCATGGCTTTAAATGGTCTCCTGTCAAAGCTTACCATCATATATTTCCTCAAGGTGTTAGTATTGATACATGGCGCTTAAAGTTGAAGGTCGAGCGACGAGCAGAAGAACAAAAGCCTGAAGTACCTCAGCGTGTATCATTAGTTGTTAGTTTAAGGGCTTTGGACCCTTCTCAACCTGTGTATAACGAAGCCATTAGGAAGATGAACCAATCTGGCTGGGTTACGCATGATATAGATGTTAATGTGAGAGTTAGACAGTAACGGAGTAATGTGCAGCACCTTTTGGGTGAGGTCTAAGGTAGTTAAAAGCAAAGGTAAAGAGAAGTGCAGCCTAGACAGGCTACTCAATCGTAGCCCAGTCTTAATGCTGCATTCTTTTGCTTTTATTGCTTTACTTGAGTCGCATTGGGATGTTTGCCTTGAGCAGGGGCTGGTTTGGGAATGAAAGTTACATCAATACCAACAGGTAAAGGCCAAGCTTTCCGTCTCTTCTGCATAGATTTGTTGGTGTAGAATACCTGATGTGACTTTTTGCAGCGTATAATTGCATAGCCAGCCGTTGCATTAACTACTTCACCCTGGCGTCTGGTGTTGATTTCATGCCTTTCTTTCCATTCAATAATGTCTGGAACAGAAGGAAGTCCCGATGCTAACATTTTACTTCGCCATAGCGTATGTTGAGAGCAGGCTATTCCCATCAGTTTGTCGTTGTCTATGACAGACAACAACTTTAAGTTGTTGGGATTGATCCAACGGATGACTTTTAAGCACTGTTCGTAATGTGCCACAACAGTATTTATGCTGTCATCGGAATCAAATAAATCTGTTGCTTTCCAGATCGGTTCATGATGTGCGATACGATTTCTAAGTTTATTGATTTCGAATAAGTTTGAGCTGATATGGTTAATACTCAAAGGTGTGCCGTTTAAGTCCTTAGCATATGGAAAAACTAAACTGTTAAGACTCGGCCAAAGCTCAATAATAGGAGGATTTGCAGGAGGTTGGCTTGAACGATGGTTTTTGTCCGTTAAATGTACCCAAAAACCAAAAGTTAGTTTTGCAATTAGATTATCAGGTGTAATAGCTTTCCTCTCTCTAACTAAATCCCCCTTAGCTTTAGTTATCTGTTGAAATGCTGGGCGATTATTTTGATTTGTATAAGAATTGCAAAACCAAAATTGGTCGATATTAGCTTTCTCTTTGGTCCAATCTTGCTGTTGAAAATTTGCTTCGACTAACTTCTCATGATATTCGATGTAAGCATTATTAATAGCATTGCGCAAAGAAACTTCTAATACTTGAAGCACGGGATAAAAGAGACCTGATAGCTGTTTGTTCCACGCATATAGTCCTAAGCTTTGTTCATCGCTTGCATCGCATAAGTTTGGCTTTTTGTAAGTAGAGAGTCGAGGGCTTGATAGTGTTTTAATTATTGATTCGACAGGCATATTAGTGTTCCGCTGTGATTATGATAAAGTATACCTATACTTCCGACGGTGAACAAACTACTTGACATAGGGCTGGGGTTAGCTAGAATACAACTATCGACGGAAACGTCACTAGATTGAAAGCGCGGTACAGTGTGAAGCTGGTTGGTCTTAGACCCCGTTAGCGAGATATTTTCGAAGGGCTCCTTTTAGGAGCCTTTTTCGATCTAACTTTCCTATCCTGCCTACTTGCATCTTCTTAACTGCACTCTGTTTCTATTTATTAGGTCCAAACTTCTAATTGGTTAAGCTTGGATTAGTTCCTCAATGTTCGCTTTTAGAAAATGAACTGACGTTTTTTATTTTTGTTTTATCTCAATAAATCGTGTTTTTATGATGTCTTGTGAGGTTTTTCACTGACTTGATCCAGTTGTTTTGACCTTTGAAGTAAATTGAATTTTTCATGCACGCGATTTGGAAAAAGCTCCGTGTAAATTTGCCAAAGGGTGTTTAGATTTCTATGCCCTGTCACCTGAGCAACTTCTTCGATCGAGAAGCCTTGTTCAAACAAGCGACTTGCTCCCTCCCGTCTTAGATCGTGATATCTAAGATCTTGGATACCTAGGGAATTTCTTACACGTTCGAAACCTCTAGAAACGCTTTTACTTATATAGGGAAAAATACGGTCATTTGTTCTGGGCTGCCTATTCAAAATTTCCCAAGCTTCCCCTAAAAGTGGAACCCACATATGATTCCCTCCTTTTTTACGGGGATCTTTACGATCTCGAACCTTAACAGCTCTAGTTCCTTCGTCAACGTCTTCCCAGAGAATTTTGCACACCTCTCCAATTCGCATACAGCTCAAAATAGAAAAATCCAGAATATCTAAATACGGGATATGGGCAGCACGATGTTCTTGTCTTTTCTTAAGTTCTATCTTGAGTCTTTCCAACTCTGACGTTGCAGGGCGTCGGCTTCTTCGGTTTGATTTGGCGATTAGATTGTGTTGATAAAGAGTATAGTAAGCTTCCTGTACGACAGAATCGTTAACATCTATATCAAAAACTGGCTTTGCTGCTTTAAGAACACTGCGAAGATATGAAATATCACCGGATACTGTTTGAGGACTGGTCCCTGCGTCATTACGATCTTTACAGTGCTGAACTAGGTTGGCAACGGTCAACTTGTTCGCTTGGATTTTTGCTAATTCTGTATCGATTAGCATGTTGAGACCGTAACGTTTTGAACGACCAATACTTTGCGCAATGTGAGGTTCATTTAAGTACATGATGATCAGTTCTCGAAGAGTGACTTCCGGGGATTTGCCTGGTAGGCCATGCGTTTCGAGTTTGGATACAAGCGCTGTGCCCCATGCTTTTGCGTCGGCTTTTTTCCCGAAAGTACGAGATTCACGATATACTACTTCATTACCTTTTTTTAATCGAACAACACATCTATATCGCAGCACCCCTTTGCTAGTTTTACGTTTCTCCAATGTAAAGCTGGCCATCTATGGTTCCTTGATAGTTGTTTGAATGCGTGCCCCATATATTATGGGATACATATGGGGCACGCAATAGCGAAAAATGATTGAGAATAATTGAAAATGAATCGAGAACAGAAAATACATAATTCTTTGCAAAATATAGACTTGTCTAGTAATATTGATGTGTCAAAGAGTTGGAGATTTAGCGTGGCTCCCATGCTCGATTGGACCGACCGCCACTGCCGTTACTTCCATCGTTTACTCTCTTCACAAACGCTTTTGTATACTGAAATGGTCACCACTGGCGCGATCATCCATGGTCGTGGTGATTTTTTGGCTTACAACCAAGAAGAGCATCCTGTGGCATTGCAGTTTGGTGGATCTAATCCCAAGGATTTAGCGCATTGTGCCAAGCTAGCGCAAGATCGTGGCTATGATGAAATTAACCTGAATGTGGGCTGTCCTTCTGATCGTGTGCAGAATGGCCGTTTTGGTGCTTGCTTAATGGCTGAGCCTGACTTGGTCGCGGAATGTGTGGCGGCTATGCGCTCGGTCGTTGAGATTCCGGTGACAGTAAAAACCCGTATCGGTATTGATGATCAGGATTCGTATGAGTTTTTAACCCAATTTATCACTACTGTGGCAGAGAAAGGCGGTTGTGAACAATTTACAATTCATGCGCGTAAAGCGTGGCTGAGTGGCTTAAGTCCGAAAGAAAATCGTGAAATTCCGCCATTAGATTACTCACGAGCGTATCAAATTAAACGTGATTTTCCGCACTTAACTATTGCGGTCAATGGTGGTGTGAAAACGTTGGAAGAAGCGAAACTGCATCTTCAACATCTTGATGGCGTGATGATTGGGCGTGAGGCGTACCAAAGCCCTTACTTGCTTGCAGAAGTTGATCAGCAAATTTTCGGATTGGATACCCCAGTGAAAAAACGCTCGCAAGTTATCCATGAAATGATGCCTTATATTGAACGTGAGTTATCGCAAGGTACACATCTTGGTCATATGACTCGCCATATGTTAGGGTTGTTCCAAAATATGCCAGGTGCTCGTCAATGGCGACGTCATATCAGTGAAAATGCACATAAACCGGGTGCTGGATTAGAAGTTGTCGAACAAGCGTTGGCAAAAATCCCTTACCAAGAGTTGGGTGTGTAAAAAACACTAAATATTAGCGAAATTAGCACGATTTTCGTAAAGCCAATCTGTCTTACAGACGATTGGCTTTATTTTTTTATTAAAAATCATGCGGTTGCTTGTCGTCTATAGTTGGCTTGAAATCTGCTTATCACAGATGAATATCTAGAGAGGGCATAAAACATGTTTGAATTGATCTTTATTTTGGTCTTTGCCGCGACACTGTTGGTTACCGGGATCACCCTTGTGAGTGTATTTGGTGCAATAGCATTGGCTTTTTTGGTGATGGCACTATTCGGTATGTTAGGCATAGTATTGAAACTCTTACCTTGGCTGGTGGTCATTTTAGTCGTGATCTGGTTAATGCGAGACAGAGTGAGTGCCTCCAGTTAAGTGACGACAAAATGATTTGTTGATTTTAGGTTTGTGTTACCATCTCTGACCTTAATCATCCTTTAATCGAAACTTAACGGAGCATAGCTCATGAACCAAACTGCATTGGCGGCACTGGTCTCTGCATTGATGATCGCGCCTATTTCAGCTTTTGCTGCAGGGTCATCTTCTACCGCAACTGTTGGCGCAGATATGTGGTTAACGAGTACCAAGATTGATAACACTCGTCGTGATGATGCTAACGCCCCAACCTTGCATGTCGCCTTTGAGCATCAACTGCCATATTTGCCGAATGTGAATTTACGCTACACCAATCTTGAAGCGGATTTTGCCTCTTTCGATAAGTACGATTACACTTTCTACTACCAGTTGCTCGATCGTGAGTTGATGAGGTTTGATGCAGGTATCACTCTGACTCAATACGCGAATAGTGATTATCAAGCACCAGACGCGCGCCGCTACGATTTTGATCAAACCACTTTTAACTGGTACGCCAGTGCAGAAATCACTATCCCTAACACGCAGGTTGATCTGATTGGCCAATTTGATTTTGGTAATAATAGTGATTTGAAATCTTCTGATGTGATGGCTGGTGTTCAGTATCGTTTGCCGATTGCTGCGGGAGATGTGGCGTTTAAGGCCGGTTATCGTGTGGTGGATCTTGAATTTACGGAGCTTGCCAAGCAGTCAGTGGATGTTAAGCAGTCTTTTGTTTTTGTTGATGGTTGGTTCCTTGGAGCACAATTTAGTTTCTAATTGATTTCTCATTATTGAGTTTTGCTTTAATGAATTCCTTTCAAATGAGCCACAGGTTGGCTCATTTTTGCTATCTGGACCATGCTTACCTTTTATTCATCAGCTAAGGATTGGAGAGCAACATGACCATTTCTGAGTTAAGAGAGCTATATCAAACTCAACAACTCGTTGAGGCGATTATTGAGCCTTCCTTTCAAGAGGGGGAATGGATTGTCGAATTTCGCCATCAAATGGGTGGATTTGTGTTGTTAACTGATGAAAATGGCGAAGAGTGTCGCTATATCGATCTCGATAGTGCTTCACAATCCGCCATGGCGGTCGGATTTCGTCAGGTTCGAATTGAAAACCAGTAGCGAGACGGTTAAGTCGAAAAGTTATAAAACATTCACATCTATTCTTTCTTGTTATTAAAAAGAGTGATTAATCTATCGTCATGCAATGAATAGGGAAGTCGTGACGATGTCTTTAGGAAACACTCTACCTCCGGCACTAGCTGGGCTCGCTAGTCCATTAAATGATCTACAACTCAATCAACTTCAACAGACAGTTACCCAACTCAATCCCCAGCAATTGGCTTGGGTGAGTGGTTATTTTTGGGGGCTCAGTCAATCCAATGCGCTGAATACTCCTCAATTGTCTTCTGCGCAAACACTGCCGCTGGCGACTGCAGCTGGCAAATTAACCATTATTTTTGCTTCGCAAACAGGTAACGCCAAAGGTGTTGCTCAAGCGCTATTAAAAGAGGCGCAAGCGGAAGGTATTAATGCCCAACTGTTTGACGCTAGTGATTACAAAGGCAAAGACTTAGCTAAAGAAACTCATGTGATCTTTGTTGCTTCAACCAATGGTGAAGGAGAAGCTCCTGATAATGCATTGGCTTTGCATGAGTTCTTAAAATCGAAAAAAGCGCCCAAGCTGCCCAACCTTAAATATGGCGTGTTAGGGCTTGGTGATTCGAGCTATGAGTTTTTCTGCCAAACCGGCAAAGATTTTGACCAGTTTTTAGAGAATTTGGGTGCTCAGCGTTTTGTTGAACGTTTAGATGCCGATGTGGATTATCAAACTTCTGCCGCTGAGTGGCGCGTAAAAGTTTTGGGTATTCTAAAAGAAGAATTGGCAGCGGTAACTTCAGTTGCTGATTTGCCACTGCAAGTAACAACCAGTGCGGCCAGTGAGCTTTATAGTAAAGAGCAACCTTACACTGCTAGCTTGCTGACTAGCCCAAAAATTACGGGTCGTGATTCTGGTAAAGATGTGCGTCACATTGAAATTGATTTGGCTGAATCGGGTATCACTTACCAACCGGGTGATGCGTTAGGTGTTTGGTACGAGAACCGCCCACAACTTGTTGAAGCACTACTGGATAGCGTGGGGCTTTCTGGTCATGAAGAAGTACAAGTGGATGGAGAAACGATTTCTCTGAGTACGGCACTGACTCATCATTATGAAGTTACTGCAGCAAATCCGCAGCTGGTGGCGCAATTTGCTGAACTTGCGCAAAGCGAAAAGCTAAAGTCTTTAGCTCAGGATAAAGAGCAATTACGTGAATACGCGATTCGCACTCAAGTCATAGATGTACTGCGCGAAGAAAAAATCTCGCTTTCAGCTTCTCAGCTTTTGTCGCTCTTGCGTCGCTTAACACCACGTCTTTATTCGATCGCCTCCAGCCAAAGTGAAGTGGGGGAAGAGGTGCATCTGACGGTTGGGGTTGTTGAGTATGAGCATGAGGGAGAGCAGCGCTTTGGTGGTGCATCCAGCTTCTTAGCTCATCATTTAGAAGAAGGTGCTCCAGTTAAAGTCTTTGTTGAGCACAATAACAACTTCAAGTTGCCGAGTGATGATAATGCTCCGGTGATCATGGTTGGCCCCGGAACGGGCATTGCACCTTTCCGCAGCTTTATTCAAGAGCGTGAAAACCGTGGTGCAGCAGGGAAAAACTGGCTGTTGTTTGGTGATCGCACCTTTACCCAAGATTTCCTCTACCAAGTTGAGTGGCAAAAGTATCTTAAGTCTGGTGTGCTTAACCGCTTAGATGTGGCTTTCAGCCGTGATCAGCATGAAAAAGTGTATGTACAGCATCGTTTGTTAGAACAGGCGGAGTTGTTGTGGCAGTGGCTACAGGAAGGTGCTTATTTCTACGTGTGCGGTGATGCATCACGTATGGCGAAAGATGTGCACCAAGCATTGATTACTGTCGTAGAGCAACAAGGTGGCTTGAATCGTGAGCAAGCTGAAGAGTATGTGAGTGAACTGCGTAAAGCAAAACGTTATCAAAGGGATGTCTACTAATGAGCGCAAATGAAAACCCATCAGTACAAGAGGTGCTTGGCGAAGTGCTCGGCCCATGGTCGGATAATGAACGCCTAAAGCGCGAGAGTCATTTTCTACGTGGGACGATCGAGCAAGATCTGCAAGATCGCATTACCGGCGGCTTTACCGCGGACAACTTCCAACTCATCCGCTTTCATGGCATGTATCAGCAAGATGATCGTGATATCCGTGCTGAACGTAGCAAGCAGAAGCTTGAGCCTTTGCACAATGTCATGCTCCGTGCTCGTATGCCGGGGGGGATCATCACTCCTAACCAGTGGTTGGCGATCGATAAGTTTGCAACCGAACATACTCTGTACGGCAGTATCCGTTTAACCACGCGACAAACGTTCCAGTTTCACGGTGTACTCAAGCCGAATATCAAACTGATGCATCAAACCTTAAACAGCATTGGTATCGATTCGATTGCGACAGCAGGGGATGTGAACCGTAACGTTTTGTGTACCTCTAACCCCGTGGAATCTGAACTGCATCTACAAGCCTACGAGTGGGCGAAAAAGATCAGTGAGCACCTACTACCGAAAACACGCGCTTATGCCGAGATTTGGTTGGATGGTGAAAAGATCGAGGGGCCAGATGAAGAACCCATTTTAGGTTCAAACTATTTGCCGCGTAAGTTCAAAACTACCGTTGTGATCCCGCCACACAATGATGTGGATGTGCACGCCAATGACTTGAACTTTGTAGCGATTGGTGAAAATGGCCAGTTGGTCGGTTTTAACGTGTTGGTGGGTGGTGGCCTCGCGATGACGCATGGTGATACTTCAACCTATCCACGTCGTGCTGATGACTTTGGTTTTATTCCTCTGGAGAAAACGTTGGAGGTTGCGGCTGCGGTGGTGAGTACACAACGCGATTGGGGTAACCGCTCTAACCGTAAAAATGCCAAAACCAAGTACACCTTAGACCGTGTCGGGGTTGATGTATTCAAAGCCGAAGTTGAAAAACGCGCGGGAATTGTGTTTGCGCCAAGCCGAGCTTATGAGTTTACCAGTCGTGGTGATCGGATTGGTTGGGTTGAAGGTATCGATGGTAAACATCATTTAACCCTGTTTATTGAAAATGGTCGTTTGTTGGATTTTCCGGGTAAACCACTGAAGACGGGTGTGGCAGAGATTGCTAAGGTTCATCAAGGCGATTTCCGCATGACGGCTAACCAAAACTTGATTGTGGCTGGTGTGCCAGCAGCTCAGAAACAGCACATTGAACAGCTCGCACGTAGTCATGGTTTGATCGATGATGGTGTGAGTGAGCAACGCATCAACTCAATGGCTTGTGTGGCCTTCCCAACCTGTCCACTGGCCATGGCAGAGGCTGAGCGTTTTCTCCCTTCTTTTGTCACAGAAGTGGAAGGTATCTTGGCAAAACATGCGTTACCAAAAGAAGAGAGCATCATTTTGCGTGTGACGGGCTGCCCGAATGGGTGCGGTCGAGCCATGTTGGCTGAAATTGGCCTAGTCGGTAAAGCACCGGGTCGCTACAACCTCCATTTAGGCGGCAATCGAAATGGAACGCGCATTCCTAAGATGTATAAAGAGAACATTACCGACACGCAAATCCTTCAAGAAATTGATGAGTTGGTGGGACGCTGGGCTAGCGAGCGTCTGGACGGTGAAGGATTTGGTGATTTCACTATTCGTGCAGGCATTATCGAAGAGGTCATTATCTCGAAGAGGGATTTCTATGCCTAACCATACCGTTCCAACTCTGGAAGAGCTATTGACGTTAAATAAGGTGCAGCAAACGCTGCGCCTAACGGAAGTCAATCAACATCTGGAATCCCTCAGCGCGCAAGAGCGCGTCGTATGGGCTCTAGAAAATCTGCAGGGCAATCATGCACTGTCATCGAGCTTTGGTATCCAAGCCGCAGTGATGCTTCATTTATTGACTTCAGTGAAGAGTGACATTCCTGTCGTTTTAACCGATACCGGCTATCTGTTCCCAGAAACCTATCAGTTTATTGATGAGCTGACTGAGCGCCTCAATCTGAACTTAAAAGTTTACTCCGCGCCTGTATCAGCGGCTTGGCAAGAAGCTCGCTACGGAAAACTGTGGGAACAAGGTGTTGAAGGGATCGAACGCTATAACCAGATCAATAAAGTAGAACCGATGCGTAGAGCGTTGGATGAACTTAATATCGGTACGTGGTTTTCTGGCTTACGGCGCGAGCAGTCACAATCACGAGCAAGCTTACCGATTCTATCGGTACAAAATGGCGTGTTTAAATTCCTGCCAGTGATCGATTGGGCCAATAAAGAGGTGCACTATTATCTCAAGGATAATGATCTGCCTTACCATCCACTTTGGGAACAAGGTTATCTTTCGGTTGGAGATACGCATACGACACA
Organism: Vibrio mimicus; assembly: GCF_019048845.1. NCBI lineage: Bacteria > Pseudomonadati > Pseudomonadota > Gammaproteobacteria > Vibrionales > Vibrionaceae > Vibrio > Vibrio mimicus. Next base: position 2,920,982 of record NZ_CP077426.1, on the reverse strand, counting down.
GAAATGGCAGCCGGGGATGAGTGAAGAACAAACTCGCTTCTTTGGCTTAAAGCGTGAATGTGGGTTACACGAAGACAATAACGACACAACTCAGTAAAAAGAGATTGTTTTAAAATCTAGGCATCATAAAGAGAGGTCGCTACGAAGCGACTTCTTTAGTTTTTGTTCCAGAAAAAGAATAACTCTGTGGATAAGTTGTCATCAAGGTCTGAGTAAAGTGGGATAAATAAGCCGTTGCGCGTAAATGCAGCGGTTAAGCGCCATTTCTACAAATTTTCTCAAAAAACACTTGCCAGTGTGAAGCGGATCTCTATAATGCGCCCTCGTTGACGCAGCAAGGGCTCACAGCCAAATCGATGCCTCAACAGGCCAGAAAAGAAAATTGAAAAAAGTGTTTGACACAACAGTTTATCTCGCTAAAATGGCCGCCTCTTCTGAAGCAGACCGCAAAGAAGAACGCTCTTTAACAATATAAACCAATCAATCTGTGTGGGCACTCGTTGATGATAATCAAAAAAGATTTATCAATGAACTGAGTGACCATTTGAATGAGCAATCATTCAGCACAGTCAATTCAACATTACTATGTAATGTAATCAGTATTCATTGAGCCGAAGCGAAAGCTTCAAAAAAACTTTTAATTGAAGAGTTTGATCATGGCTCAGATTGAACGCTGGCGGCAGGCCTAACACATGCAAGTCGAGCGGCAGCACAGAGGAACTTGTTCCTTGGGTGGCGAGCGGCGGACGGGTGAGTAATGCCTGGGAAATTGCCCGGTAGAGGGGGATAACCATTGGAAACGATGGCTAATACCGCATAACCTCGCAAGAGCAAAGCAGGGGACCTTCGGGCCTTGTGCTACCGGATATGCCCAGGTGGGATTAGCTAGTTGGTGAGGTAAGGGCTCACCAAGGCGACGATCCCTAGCTGGTCTGAGAGGATGATCAGCCACACTGGAACTGAGACACGGTCCAGACTCCTACGGGAGGCAGCAGTGGGGAATATTGCACAATGGGCGCAAGCCTGATGCAGCCATGCCGCGTGTATGAAGAAGGCCTTCGGGTTGTAAAGTACTTTCAGTAGGGAGGAAGGTGGTTAAGTTAATACCTTAATCATTTGACGTTACCTACAGAAGAAGCACCGGCTAACTCCGTGCCAGCAGCCGCGGTAATACGGAGGGTGCAAGCGTTAATCGGAATTACTGGGCGTAAAGCGCATGCAGGTGGTTTGTTAAGTCAGATGTGAAAGCCCTGGGCTCAACCTAGGAATCGCATTTGAAACTGACAAGCTAGAGTACTGTAGAGGGGGGTAGAATTTCAGGTGTAGCGGTGAAATGCGTAGAGATCTGAAGGAATACCGGTGGCGAAGGCGGCCCCCTGGACAGATACTGACACTCAGATGCGAAAGCGTGGGGAGCAAACAGGATTAGATACCCTGGTAGTCCACGCCGTAAACGATGTCTACTTGGAGGTTGTGCCCTAGAGGTGTGGCTTTCGGAGCTAACGCGTTAAGTAGACCGCCTGGGGAGTACGGTCGCAAGATTAAAACTCAAATGAATTGACGGGGGCCCGCACAAGCGGTGGAGCATGTGGTTTAATTCGATGCAACGCGAAGAACCTTACCTACTCTTGACATCCAGAGAAGCCAGCGGAGACGCAGGTGTGCCTTCGGGAGCTCTGAGACAGGTGCTGCATGGCTGTCGTCAGCTCGTGTTGTGAAATGTTGGGTTAAGTCCCGCAACGAGCGCAACCCTTATCCTTGTTTGCCAGCACGTAATGGTGGGAACTCCAGGGAGACTGCCGGTGATAAACCGGAGGAAGGTGGGGACGACGTCAAGTCATCATGGCCCTTACGAGTAGGGCTACACACGTGCTACAATGGCGTATACAGAGGGCAGCAAGACCGCGAGGTGGAGCGAATCTCACAAAGTACGTCGTAGTCCGGATTGGAGTCTGCAACTCGACTCCATGAAGTCGGAATCGCTAGTAATCGCAAATCAGAATGTTGCGGTGAATACGTTCCCGGGCCTTGTACACACCGCCCGTCACACCATGGGAGTGGGCTGCAAAAGAAGCAGGTAGTTTAACCTTCGGGAGGACGCTTGCCACTTTGTGGTTCATGACTGGGGTGAAGTCGTAACAAGGTAGCGCTAGGGGAACCTGGCGCTGGATCACCTCCTTACACGAAGATTATCGTGATGAGTGTCCACACAGATTGATTCGGTTTAGATTAGAGAAGAGTATCTTAGTGTCCCGTTCGTCTAGAGGCCTAGGACACCGCCCTTTCACGGCGGTAACAGGGGTTCGACTCCCCTACGGGATACCAAATGGGTCGTTAGCTCAGTGGTAGAGCAGTTGGCTTTTAACCAATTGGTCATAGGTTCAAATCCTATACGACCCACCATTATCTTCCTCCACAGGAAGTAAAACATGTGGGCGATTAGCTCAGTTGGGAGAGCACCTGCCTTACAAGCAGGGGGTCACTGGTTCGAACCCGGTATCGCCCACCACTAACGATGGGGTTATAGCTCAGCTGGGAGAGCGCCTGCCTTGCACGCAGGAGGTCTGCGGTTCGATCCCGCATAACTCCACCATCTTTAAGCGTTTTCGCTGAGAATGTTTAAAAATGGTTTTCATCAGAAAATCTTGCTCTTTAACAATTTGGAAAGCTGACAAAACAACAAATTATTGTTGTTTGTAAAGTTCTCAATGTTTATCGAAAGATAAACACCAACAACACATTCAAGTGTGCTTGGTATCGAATAAGACTTCGGTCTTGTTCAAAATTTGAGTCCGGCAAAATCTGTCTCGCACTCATGTAAATTAAACGCGAGACAACTTAGGTTGTTTAAACAACAACCCGAAACTCCTTCGGGTTGTATGGTTAAGTGACTAAGCGTACACGGTGGATGCCTGGGCAGTCAGAGGCGATGAAGGACGTACTAACTTGCGATAAGCGCAGATAAGGCAGTAAGAGCCGTTTGAGTCTGCGATTTCCGAATGGGGAAACCCAACTGCATAAGCAGTTACTGTTAACTGAATCCATAGGTTAACAGAGCAAACCGGGGGAACTGAAACATCTAAGTACCCCGAGGAGAAGAAATCAACCGAGATTCCGGTAGTAGCGGCGAGCGAACCTGGATTAGCCCTTAAGCACTCGGTGAAGTAGGTGAACAAGCTGGAAAGCTTGGCGATACAGGGTGATAGCCCCGTAACCGACGCTTCATCGAGCGTGAAATCGAGTAGGGCGGGACACGTGATATCCTGTCTGAATATGGGGGGACCATCCTCCAAGGCTAAATACTCCTGACTGACCGATAGTGAACCAGTACCGTGAGGGAAAGGCGAAAAGAACCCCTGTGAGGGGAGTGAAATAGAACCTGAAACCGTGTACGTACAAGCAGTAGGAGCACCTTCGTGGTGTGACTGCGTACCTTTTGTATAATGGGTCAGCGACTTATATTCAGTGGCAAGGTTAACCGTATAGGGGAGCCGTAGCGAAAGCGAGTCTTAACTGGGCGTTCAGTCTCTGGATATAGACCCGAAACCGGGTGATCTAGCCATGGGCAGGTTGAAGGTTGAGTAACATCAACTGGAGGACCGAACCGACTAATGTTGAAAAATTAGCGGATGACTTGTGGCTAGGGGTGAAAGGCCAATCAAACTCGGAGATAGCTGGTTCTCCCCGAAAGCTATTTAGGTAGCGCCTCGGACGAATACTACTGGGGGTAGAGCACTGTTAAGGCTAGGGGGTCATCCCGACTTACCAACCCTTTGCAAACTCCGAATACCAGTAAGTACTATCCGGGAGACACACGGCGGGTGCTAACGTCCGTCGTGGAGAGGGAAACAACCCAGACCGCCAGCTAAGGTCCCAAAGTATTGCTAAGTGGGAAACGATGTGGGAAGGCTTAGACAGCTAGGATGTTGGCTTAGAAGCAGCCATCATTTAAAGAAAGCGTAATAGCTCACTAGTCGAGTCGGCCTGCGCGGAAGATGTAACGGGGCTAAGCAATACACCGAAGCTGCGGCAATGTCTTTTAGACATTGGGTAGGGGAGCGTTCTGTAAGCCGTTGAAGGTGAATCGTAAGGTTTGCTGGAGGTATCAGAAGTGCGAATGCTGACATGAGTAACGACAAGGGGGGTGAAAAACCTCCCCGCCGGAAGACCAAGGGTTCCTGTCCAACGTTAATCGGGGCAGGGTGAGTCGACCCCTAAGGTGAGGCCGAAAGGCGTAATCGATGGGAAACGGGTTAATATTCCCGTACTTCTGACTATTGCGATGGGGGGACGGAGAAGGCTAGGTGGGCCAGGCGACGGTTGTCCTGGTTCAAGTGCGTAGGCTTGAGAGTTAGGTAAATCCGGCTCTCTCTAAGGCTGAGACACGACGTCGAGCTACTACGGTAGTGAAGTCATTGATGCCATGCTTCCAGGAAAAGCCTCTAAGCTTCAGATAGTCAGGAATCGTACCCCAAACCGACACAGGTGGTCGGGTAGAGAATACCAAGGCGCTTGAGAGAACTCGGGTGAAGGAACTAGGCAAAATGGTACCGTAACTTCGGGAGAAGGTACGCTCTTGATGGTGAAGTCCCTCGCGGATGGAGCTGACGAGAGTCGCAGATACCAGGTGGCTGCAACTGTTTATTAAAAACACAGCACTGTGCAAAATCGCAAGATGACGTATACGGTGTGACGCCTGCCCGGTGCCGGAAGGTTAATTGATGGGGTTAGCGCAAGCGAAGCTCTTGATCGAAGCCCCGGTAAACGGCGGCCGTAACTATAACGGTCCTAAGGTAGCGAAATTCCTTGTCGGGTAAGTTCCGACCTGCACGAATGGCGTAATGATGGCCACGCTGTCTCCACCCGAGACTCAGTGAAATTGAAATCGCTGTGAAGATGCAGTGTACCCGCGGCTAGACGGAAAGACCCCGTGAACCTTTACTACAGCTTGGCACTGAACATTGAACCTACATGTGTAGGATAGGTGGGAGGCTATGAAGACGTGACGCTAGTTGCGTTGGAGCCGTCCTTGAAATACCACCCTTGTATGTTTGATGTTCTAACTTAGACCCGTTATCCGGGTTGAGGACAGTGCCTGGTGGGTAGTTTGACTGGGGCGGTCTCCTCCCAAAGAGTAACGGAGGAGCACGAAGGTGGGCTAATCACGGTTGGACATCGTGAGGTTAGTGCAATGGCATAAGCCCGCTTAACTGCGAGAATGACGGTTCGAGCAGGTGCGAAAGCAGGTCATAGTGATCCGGTGGTTCTGTATGGAAGGGCCATCGCTCAACGGATAAAAGGTACTCCGGGGATAACAGGCTGATACCGCCCAAGAGTTCATATCGACGGCGGTGTTTGGCACCTCGATGTCGGCTCATCACATCCTGGGGCTGAAGTCGGTCCCAAGGGTATGGCTGTTCGCCATTTAAAGTGGTACGCGAGCTGGGTTTAGAACGTCGTGAGACAGTTCGGTCCCTATCTGCCGTGGGCGTTGGAAGATTGAAGGGGGCTGCTCCTAGTACGAGAGGACCGGAGTGGACGAACCTCTGGTGTTCGGGTTGTGTCGCCAGACGCATTGCCCGGTAGCTAAGTTCGGAATCGATAACCGCTGAAAGCATCTAAGCGGGAAGCGAGCCCTGAGATGAGTCTTCCCTGACAGTTTAACTGTCCTAAAGGGTTGTTCGAGACTAGAACGTTGATAGGCAGGGTGTGTAAGCGTTGTGAGGCGTTGAGCTAACCTGTACTAATTGCCCGTGAGGCTTAACCATACAACACCCAAGGGGTTTTGTAGTGGACTCAAAGTTAAGCGCATAAGAATGTGTTGAGAACGAAAACAGCTTTCCAGATTATTCTCTCTAGAAATAGAGAGAAAGAATTTGCTTGGCGACCATAGCGTTTTGGACCCACCTGACTCCATCCCGAACTCAGAAGTGAAACGAAACAGCGTCGATGGTAGTGTGGGGTTTCCCCATGTGAGAGTAGAACATCGCCAGGCTTTAATTTAGCACCAAGCGCTAACCAATGCGGAGCGGTAGTTCAGTTGGTTAGAATACCGGCCTGTCACGCCGGGGGTCGCGGGTTCGAGTCCCGTCCGCTCCGCCACTTATTTGAGAAACCCAGTCTTAGGACTGGGTTTTTTGCTTTTTGGGCAATACCAATCCCACCCTCTCTCTTAAACTCTAACTTCTAAGCTTCCTACTTCCTGATTGCATGATTCTTGAGGGGATCCACGCCTTGGTTATCTTTACCTCTACGCTGTATCGTGACTCAAACCTCAAGCGAATGGGGCTCTATTGCTATTCGCAGTTGAGCGCGTGCCGCGTTTAATACTCTACGGGCTGCAGGGTGAGAAGTGGATATTCGTGTTGGGGTTCATGCGATTGGGACGTAGGGCGATAAGAAAAAGCCGATGTACTGGGCATCGGCTAAAGGAGATATGTTCAGTTTCTAGAGTCTAGGTTTACAAGATTTGCTTCGAATGGGTTGTCAAGAGCCGTAAGTAGGCATGCTAGTAGCTGATCTCGACTTGTTCACCGCTTCATACTCTACATATGAGAAGCATGTTTATGCTTTTGTATTTTGCTTGAATCATTGTTGAGCGCTAACGGCATAATAAATTGTAGGCAATAAAAAAGCCGTAGTGTGATAAGTACACTGCGGCTTTTTAGCAAAGAAAGGTAATTTCTAGTTGTGATTCTCTTGTTGAGTCAGAGGTTGTTCCATTTTGGGGTTGAGCTCTGCTTGCATTGCTTTTTCGGTTTTTTTCGCTTTTTCAATCATCGGAGTAATGGTTGAGCCTTGTACTAGAATTGAAAAAACAACCACAGCATAGGTCATTACGAGAATCAGCTCTTTAACATCGATCAGCTTCTCTGGGATGACCATGATTCCTGAAGGGATAGAAAGTGCCATTGCTAAGGCTAAGCCGCCACGCAATCCGCCCCAAGTCAAAATGCGAATCGACCAAGGGTTATAGGTACGGTAGCGTTTAAATCCAATATAAGAGACAAACACACTCAGATAACGGCCACATAGAACGGCAGGTACAGCGAATGCCATTAAAATCCAGTCTTCTTGGTGGAATTCAAACAGCAACATCGACATGCCGATCAATAGGAAGAGTACGCCGTTTAGGAACTCATCGACCAATTCCCAGAAGTGATCGAGATGCTCTTCACTCTCTTTTGAGAAGCCAATAAAACGAGTCCAGTTACCAATCATGATGCCCGATACCACCATCGCTAATGGACCTGATACATGGATAACATCGGCAAATACATATCCCGCCGTTGGTATGCCGATAGTGAGGAGTAGCTCCATCGAGTGGTCATCGGTTGCTGAAATTAAGTAATGGAAGACTAATCCTAGTAAGAATCCATAGACCATGCCCCCAATGGCTTCTTGAATGAAGAGTAGGGTTACACTACCAATCGTAGGTGTTTCATGCCCGAAAGCGATGGTAAAGATGGTCACGAAAATAACTAGACCGAAACCATCATTGAACAGTGATTCCCCTTCAATTTGTGTTGAAATTCGTTTCGGTGCTTTTAGCTTTTTGACAATTGCGAGTACCGCGATTGGGTCGGTAGGGGAAATGAGAGCTCCAAATAACAAGCAATATACGAGATCGAATTGGATTCCGATGAGCTGACAGAAACCGTACAGTGCAAAACCGATAAAGAAAGTGGAAAATAAAGTTGCGCCGAGAGCGAGTACCGCAATTTCCCATTTTTGATCTTTTAGATTGGGTAGCTTGATACCTAAACCACCTGCAAACAGTAGAAATCCCAGGATGCCTTTGAGTAGGAAATTCTCAAAGTTTATGCTGGTGACAGTCTCTGTTGCGATTTGAGTGAGATGAAACCAGTCGTTTTGGCCTGCGATCAAGATCAGTAGAGACAGCATCATAGAACCTGCTGTGATAGCGATAGTAGTCTGCATTTTGCTGATCTTGCTATTTAAAAACGCGATCAACATGGCTGCTGCAGAGAGGAAGCACAAAGTGTAGTAGACGGACATTCTCTTCTCAGTGTATGTAACAATTTGTGAACGAAATTGTCTTTCTCTGGCGAATAAATAGCAAATACTTTTTTATAGCACAGGGCTTAGCTCACACGCAGAATAGTCTAGTCAATTTAATCGATTTTTAGACGTCTAGATTTCTGAATTTTGTGTGATAGGATGTGGCAACAGCAAAAGGAATGAGGCAGTATTGTGGGAATAGAAGTAAGACAGCAACTTGAGCAACAATTGAAACAGCGTATCCTACTGATTGATGGTGGAATGGGTACTATGATTCAGAGTTATAAGTTACAAGAGGAAGACTATCGTGGTGCACGATTCGCGGATTGGCACTGTGATCTAAAAGGAAATAACGACCTCTTAGTGCTTACTCAGCCACAAATCATTAAAGATATTCACTCGGCTTATCTTGAAGCTGGGGCGGATATTCTCGAAACCAACACGTTTAACTCCACCACGATTGCCATGGCTGACTATGACATGCAATCGCTCAGTGACGAGATTAACTTTGCTGCTGCCAAACTAGCGCGTGAAGTCGCCGATGAGTGGACAACCAAAGACCCTAGCAGACCTCGTTATGTTGCCGGCGTGCTTGGGCCAACCAATCGTACTTGTTCGATCTCTCCAGATGTGAACGATCCGGGATTTCGTAATGTCACATTTGATCAACTTGTGCAGGCGTATTCGGAGTCTACCCGCGCTTTGATCAAGGGTGGTAGTGATCTGATCTTGATTGAAACTATCTTCGATACACTCAATGCCAAAGCCTGTGCGTTTGCGGTCGATAGCGTATTTGAAGAGCTGGGCATCAGCTTACCTGTGATGATTTCCGGCACGATTACCGATGCGTCTGGGCGAACTCTGTCAGGACAGACAACGGAAGCTTTCTACAACGCCTTGCGTCATGTACGGCCGATTTCGTTTGGCTTGAACTGTGCGTTAGGCCCTGATGAGCTGCGCCAGTATGTGGAAGAGCTTTCACGCATTTCAGAATGCTATGTTTCCGCGCACCCGAATGCGGGACTACCCAACGCGTTTGGTGAATACGATCTCTCTGCCGAAGAGATGGCGGAGCATATTGCGGAATGGGCACAAGCGGGCTTTCTTAACTTAGTCGGTGGTTGCTGTGGTACCACTCCTGAGCATATCGCTGCCATTGCCAAAGCAGTAGAAGGGGTGAAACCAAGACCTTTGCCCGAGCTGAAAGTGGAATGTCGTCTTTCGGGGTTAGAGCCGCTGAATATTGGCCCTGAAACACTGTTTGTTAACGTGGGGGAACGGACTAACGTCACCGGTTCAGCGCGTTTTAAGCGTTTAATTAAAGAAGAGCAATACGATGAAGCTTTGGATGTCGCGCGTGAGCAGGTAGAAAACGGCGCGCAGATCATCGATATCAACATGGATGAAGGCATGTTGGATGCGGAGGCCTGCATGGTGCGCTTCCTTAATCTGTGTGCCTCTGAACCAGAAATCTCCAAGGTTCCGGTGATGGTCGACTCCTCGAAATGGGAAGTCATTGAAGCGGGTCTGAAATGCATTCAGGGTAAAGGCATCGTCAACTCTATTTCGCTGAAAGAAGGTAAAGAGAAGTTTATTGCTCAAGCCAAATTGGTGCGCCGCTACGGTGCCGCCGTGATTGTGATGGCGTTTGACGAAGTTGGCCAAGCCGATACCCGTGAGCGCAAATTGGAGATCTGTAGTCGGGCTTACCACATTCTGGTCGATGAGGTGGGTTTCCCACCGGAAGATATTATTTTCGACCCTAACATCTTTGCCGTTGCGACCGGAATTGATGAGCACAATAACTATGCGTTGGATTTCATTAATGCGGTGGCAGACATTAAGCGTGAACTGCCGCATGCGATGATTTCTGGCGGAGTGTCTAACGTTTCCTTCTCTTTCCGCGGCAACAACTATGTGCGTGAAGCGATCCATGCTGTTTTCCTTTATCACTGCTTCAAACACGGTATGGACATGGGGATTGTCAACGCAGGGCAGCTTGAAATCTACGATAACGTGCCGCTGAAACTGCGCGAGGCAGTGGAAGATGTAATCCTCAATCGACGTCACGATGGCACGGAAAGATTGCTTGAGATCGCCGAAGCGTATCGCGAAAACAGTGTCAGTAAAGAAGAGGATGCTTCTGCGTTAGAGTGGCGCACATGGCCTGTAGCTAAGCGCCTGGAACATGCCTTAGTCAAAGGCATCACCGAATTTATTGTGCAAGATACCGAAGAGGCGCGTCAGCAAGCCAGTAAACCACTTGAAGTGATTGAAGGGCCACTGATGGATGGGATGAACGTGGTCGGTGACTTGTTCGGCGAAGGGAAAATGTTCCTGCCGCAAGTCGTGAAATCCGCGCGCGTCATGAAACAAGCCGTTGCGTATCTTGAGCCTTTTATTAATGCGCAAAAAAGTGGTAGCACTTCAAACGGTAAGATTTTGCTGGCGACCGTAAAAGGCGATGTGCATGACATTGGTAAGAACATTGTTGGCGTCGTGCTGCAGTGTAATAACTTCGAGATCATTGATCTTGGCGTGATGGTGCCTTGTGAGCAGATCCTCAAAGTCGCGCGCGAGCAAAATGTCGATATCATCGGTCTCTCTGGGCTTATCACGCCATCTTTGGATGAGATGGTGCACGTGGCGAAAGAGATGGAGCGACAAGGATTTGATCTGCCACTCTTGATTGGTGGGGCAACGACGTCTAAAGCGCATACTGCGGTGAAGATCGAGCAGAATTATCATGCGCCTGTGGTGTACGTGAATAATGCGTCGCGCGCGGTGGGGGTGTGTACTTCACTACTGTCTGATGAACTGCGTCCTGGGTTTATCGAACGTTTGGATCTCGATTACGAGCGTACGCGTGATCAACATGCTCGTAAAACCCCCAAATCTCGTCCTGTGACCTTAGAGCAGGCACGAGCCAATAAAGCTGCGATCGATTGGATGAGTTATACGCCACCTGTTCCTGCGAAACCGGGTGTGCATGTGTTTGAAAACATTGCGTTGGCAACTCTGCGTCCTTATATCGACTGGACGCCTTTCTTTATGACGTGGTCGCTCATGGGCAAATACCCTGCCATTTTGGAGCATGAAGAGGTTGGTGAAGAGGCCAAACGTCTGTTTCATGATGCCAATGCCTTACTTGATAAAGTAGAGCGAGAAGGACTACTGAAAGCCAGTGGTATGTGTGCACTGTTTCCAGCAGCCAGCGTGGGCGATGACATTGAGGTGTACAGTGATGAATCGCGTACGCAAGTGGCGCATGTGTTGTATAACTTGCGTCAGCAGACTGAGAAACCGAAAGGGGCCAACTACTGTTTGTCAGACTATGTCGCTCCGAAAGAGAGCGGTAAGCGCGATTGGATTGGCGCGTTTGCGGTGACAGGTGGCATTGGTGAGCGAGCATTGGCCGATGCTTATAAAGCGCAAGGTGATGATTACAATGCGATCATGATCCAAGCGGTGGCCGATCGTTTGGCGGAAGCCTTTGCGGAATATCTGCATGAAAAAATGCGTAAAGAGATTTGGGGCTACGCGAGCGATGAAAATCTCTCAAATGATGAGCTGATCCGAGAGCGTTATCAGGGGATTCGACCAGCACCGGGTTATCCTGCCTGTCCAGAGCACACCGAAAAAGCGACCTTGTGGCAAATGCTGAATGTAGAAGAGACCATCGGCATGTCACTGACCACGAGTTATGCGATGTGGCCGGGCGCTTCGGTATCCGGTTGGTATTTCTCGCATCCTGATTCTCGCTATTTTGCGGTCGCGCAGATCCAGCAAGATCAGCTGCACAGCTACGCTGAGCGTAAAGGTTGGAGTTTGCAAGAAGCCGAAAAATGGCTAGCGCCGAACCTCGATGCTTAATCAGTAAAACAGTAATCCACAATAACAAGAGGCCACATGATGTGGCCTCTTAGTTTTTATCTCGTGAGTTTGAGTTTTATTCTTGCTCAAACAGCTCTTTATGCAGCTTCTGCACCGCTTGCTTAGAGACAGATTCATGCAGCAAGAAGCAGAGGTTATGTGCGCTGGCGCCATAACAGATCATGCGTAGATTGTAATCTTCCAGCACGCCGAACACTTGTTTTGCGTAGCCGCGGCTCTCTTTCATCTTGTTACCAATTAAGGCAATCAAGCACAGGTTGTATTCCACTTCTACCGTACACAGTTCTTCCAACTCGGCGCGCACTGCCTCTGGCAATTCAGGAGCACCACCGGAGGTATCGGTTTTATCCAGTGTCAGCGACACGCTGATCTCTGATGTGGTGATCAGATCGACCGAAATTTTATGCTTGGCGAGAATTTCGAACACTTTGGCGAGGAAACCGTAAGCATGGAACATCTGCGCGCTACGCAGTGTCACCATGGTTTGATTACAGCGTAGTGCAAGTGCGCGATACAGTGGCGCGCTTTCGACTTGTTTACGGATCCAAGTGCCGCCTTTTTCTGGTTCTTTTGAAGAACCAACAAACACCGGAATGCCATGACGCACGGCTGGAAGCAAGGTGGATGGATGCAGGATTTTGGCACCAAAATTGGCCATTTCTGATGCTTCACTAAAGCTGATCTCTGGGATCGGAGCGGCTTTCGGTGCAATGCGTGGATCGGTACTGTAGATCCCCGGTACGTCAGTCCAAATTTCCAAGCCACAAGCTTGCACGGCTTCGGCAATCAAAGCGGCTGAATAATCACTACCGCCGCGGCCTAAGGTCGTTGTATTGCCTTGGGCATCAGAGCCAATAAAGCCTTGAGTCACCACGACATACTGCTCACATAATGGAACTAGTTTTTCTTTGGCTAATTGAGTGATTTCTGCCAGTTGTGGTTCGGCACGACCATAGTTATCATCCGTGCGTAGCACTTCACGAATGTCGAAACGTACCGCATCGACACCACGCTCGCGCATCAGTTGAGTCAAGATATAAGTAGAGATCAGCTCGCCACACGCGACCAAATGGTCGGTCAGTTTTTTGCTCGATTGAAATGAGGCGGCTTCTGCAGCACTCGCCACGGAATCTAGTACGGCTTTGACTTCTTTCTCGACGCGGGTTGGATCGGCGAGCTGGTCGATAATCACATAATGGATATCAGCCAGTTGTTGCAAAATCGCTTGGCGGCGTTCAGCAGAAGCAACACCATTGGCCAGTTCGACCAATAAATTGGTCACGCCAGAGCAGGCGCTGCTGACCACTAAGCGTGTTTGTGGATTGTTTTCGATAATGGCCGAACAACGGCTCATTGCATCAAAGTTGGCGACACTAGTACCACCAAATTTGGCGACGTTAAATGTGCTCACGGCAATTCTCCCAGACTTCCTGAAAAACGAGTTGTTGGTAACCCAACGTCCAATGTTGTGAAGAGAGTGTTTTTAATAGAGCAAAATAGAGGAGTGACTATAGAAAGATGTCCCTCAGAAGCTCTTCATCAGATTCGAGCTGATGACAGTTGAAGGGATTCAGCCCATTCAACCGATAAACCAAAGCCGCAACTTTAATTCACCTCGGCACTACTCCCCCTGAATGTTCTGTTTTGGAGTTGAGGCTCCACAAAACATCTGCCTGGGCAGTGCTCCTCTTCTGCTAGATAGCTCACACATTGAACGGTGTTGGTGAAATCTTGTCAACGACAAAATGTTCTAAAAGTGCAAATAAAAATGACATTAGTGTGACAAGGGTTAACTCTCTGGACATAGGTCGAATTGTTGCTGCAATGTAATTGCATTACTCTGGTATTTCTGGTCGCCACAACAAGGAGTCGTTATGACAATTCGCAGTTTTATTCCCCCGCATCGGATCTTGATGGGTCCCGGGCCTTCTGATATTTCTCCGCAAGTGTTACAAGCGCTAAGTCGCCCCACCGTTGGTCATCTTGATCCTCTGTTTATCGGCATGATGGATGAGCTAAAACAGCTCTTAAAATATGCTTTCCAAACTGAAAATGAGTTCACGATTGCCGTTTCTGCCCCAGGCAGTGCAGGGATGGAAGCTTGTTTTGTTAACCTTGTAGAGCCTGGCGATAAAGTGATTGTGTGTCGCAATGGGGTGTTTGGTGAGCGGATGCGCGATAACGCTGTGCGTTGTGGAGCCAACGTTGTGGTGGTTGATGATGAATGGGGCTGCCCAGTCAGCGTTGAAAAAGTGCAAGCAGCGATAAACGAACATCCGGATGCGAAAATTCTGGCTTTTGTACAAGCGGAAACTTCAACGGGAGCGTTAAGTGACGCGCAGGCGCTGGGCGCTTTAGCGAAGCAGCATGGTTTGTTGACGATTGTCGATGCGGTGACTTCGCTTGGTGGAGTTCCTTTGTTGGTGGATGAGTGGCAATTGGATGCCGTTTATTCTGGTAGCCAAAAATGCCTCTCTTGTGTGCCGGGATTGGCTCCGTTGACGTTTTCACCTCGTGCAATTGAGAAGATTCAATCACGAAAAGCACCGATTCAAAGCTGGTTCCTTGATCAGAGCTTGGTATTAGGTTATTGGAGTGGGGCGGGTAAGCGCAGCTATCACCACACCGCACCGGTCAATAGCTTGTACGCTCTGCACGAAGCACTGCTGCTTTTGCAACAAGAAGGGTTAGAGCAAGCATGGCAGCGCCATCGTGTGATGCACGGCAAGCTCAAACAAGGCTTAGAGCAACTGGGCTTTAAGTTTGTGGTAGCTGAGCCGTATCGTTTGCCGCAGTTGAACGCGATTTATGTTCCGGAAGGCATTGATGAAGCGAAAGTGCGCAGCCATCTGCTCAATGAATACAATTTGGAAATTGGTGCAGGGCTCGGGGCATTAGCTGGCAAAGCGTGGCGGATTGGCGTAATGGGCTACGGTGCGCGCTCGGAAAACATTGCGTTATGTTTACGAGCATTGGAAGAGTCACTGCGTTAATGCAAAACGGTGTGAAATAGAAATCAGGGTGGCTTAGGCCACCCTGATTTCTATCTGAGATTAGGGGGTTACGGCAGAAGGGGCTTGTTCTGCGCTGGATGCCGTACTTGTGGCCTTTATGGGCGCTTGATATTGCACGGTGCTAAAGTCCTGATTGGGGAACAAAAATTCCGCTTCAGTACGAATTTGCTGCGCGCGGCTAGCATCTCCCAATCCTTGGTAGGCTAAGATCAGGTTGGTATAGAAGGCTGGGCGTGGTGTGTGTTGAATCACCTGCAATGACCAATCCACATACGGTTGAATGAGCTCTGCCTTTTGCTCATACAATCCAAGTTGTAGATAGGTGCTGTAGACATCCCAATCAAATCGATCTTGCCATACTAAGGGGTTGGTGACTTGTTTGAGGAGTTCAGGATCGCGCGGTTGCGATTTTTCAAACTGAGTGAGCACATAATTAGTGTGTAGTGCGGTGACCATATACAGGCTAGTCACAATCGGCAAGACCAGACTCGTAATACGTAACAAAGACTTACTCAGTGTCGAAAAATGAGCCAAACGATAGCGAGCCACCCGCTGATCGACCCAGTAGATCAAAATAATAAAAGTGATCCAGTGAATGGCTGAGTGGTAAAACGGATACTCTAATTGAGCGTGTAAAGCGATTGGTACAAACAGAGCTAACATGGCTAAGCGAGTACCCCGCTTGGCGGCATAGATACGTAAAGCGCATAGACAAGCGGCGAGCAATATGCCTAGCACGGGCAGTAAACCTCCCTCAACGGCCCAATACAAAATCTCATTATGTGGGTGATCCATCGAGGCTAATCCAGGAGGATAGCTACTGTTTAATTGGTGCTGACGTGCTGTGTAGAGCAGATATTGCGCTTCAAACGCGCCATAGCCGTATCCGGTAAACGGCTTCTCGGTAATCATGTCGATGGTTTGTGGAAAAGTGTAGCGCCGTGGGCTTTCTAAATCGGTTTTGTTTTCCACAAAGCCAGATGTTCCTTGGCTGTACATGGCTGCAAATCCGGCACCAATACCTAATGCAATAGCCAAAAGCCAGAGATTAAAGCGTTGGCGTGATGCGAATCGATAAAGATAAGGACTGACTAAAGCAATGCTCAATACACTGGCAATCCATCCGGTGCGCGAGGCTAGTACCACTAAAAGAGGCGCTGTAAGTAGTGGTGTTAAGTAAAGTATGCCGATTTTGCTCAGTGGAGAGTCGTACTTTTCCGGTTGCCTTGCCAATAAGTAACCTGAGATCACTAAGCCGGTCGCGAGGAAACTCGCCATTACGTTGGGTTGTTGAAAAATACCATACGGTCGATTGGCAGTCGTGTCGTAACCAAACGGATTGCCCGGCGCTAACCAAAAATACTGGATAAGTCCAATCACAGCCTCAATCAGAGTCGCTAACAAGATGAACCAAAGTAAACGTTGCTTATGCTTGTTGCTAAACCGAAATTGTTGCAGCACAACAAACAGGGTAAATCCGGTCCATAGGCCGACTAGACGACTGAGCACATTTACCCCATCGGCATTTGAGTAAAAAATCGGCAAAGTTAACAAGGTACAGCTAAACCACAATCCTATGGTGAGTTTTGAATAGCGGAGAGCTTGGTTGTTGGCAAGCTGATATAAACCAATCGCTAAGGTAATGCTCAGGGCGATCCACGTGGTATTGTTAAAGGAGAGAGCGAGCCCAGCTCCGCCTGGATTGGGCATGAAGAAATGCATAGCAACGAGGTACAAAATTGCTAATGAGAAAAGAAACGGTTTATTGAGTGGAAGGCTGGGCGTATGTGGCTCTAACCGGGTCCCACTTAATAGCAAAGTTGCCATGCAGTTCACCTTAAAAAAGAAACCAGCGCAGAGTTCGCTAGTTTCGATACTTTAGCCTTTTTTTCTAATTCAACAAAGGCTTGAGGAAGCGAGCGGTGTGCGAAGCTTCGACCTGCGCCACATCTTCTGGAGTTCCCTCTGCAATAATTAGCCCCCCACCTTGGCCGCCTTCTGGGCCTAAGTCGACAATCCAATCCGCGGTTTTGATCACATCCAAGTTATGTTCTATCACCACGACCGTGTTGCCATGATTACGTAGGCGATGCAGTACAGTAAGCAGTTGTTGAATATCGTGGAAGTGTAGCCCTGTGGTTGGCTCATCCAAAATATATAATGTTTTGCCAGTATCGCGTTTGGAAAGCTCGCGCGCTAGTTTCACCCGCTGCGCTTCACCACCGGAGAGGGTTGTTGCTGATTGACCGAGACGAACATAAGACAGCCCGACATCCATCAGTGTTTGCAGTTTACGCGCAATCACTGGAACAGGGTCAAAGAATTCACGTGCATCTTCTACGGTCATCTCAAGCACTTCATCAATGGTGCGACCTTTGTAACGAACTTCCAACGTTTCACGGTTATAGCGTTTGCCTTTACAGACATCACACGGAACATACACATCCGGTAAGAAGTGCATTTCAACTTTGATCACACCATCACCTTGACATGCTTCACAGCGCCCACCACGCACGTTGAAGCTAAAGCGACCAGGCTGATAACCACGAGAGCGTGATTCTTGCGTTCCGGCAAACAGTTCACGGATCGGGGTAAAGATGCCGGTGTAAGTCGCGGGGTTGGAGCGGGGAGTGCGGCCGATTGGGCTCTGATCAATATCGATCACTTTGTCAAAGTGCTCTAGGCCTTGGATCGCACGATAAGGTGCTGGCGTGGTGGTCGTGGCACCATTGAGTGCGGTATGTGCGATCTTAAAGAAGGTGTCATTGATCAGGGTTGATTTACCGGAGCCTGAAACGCCTGTCACACAGGTAAACAGACCGACAGGGATCGATAAATCGACATTCTTCAGGTTATTCCCTACCGCGCCTTTCAGTTCAACGGTTTTGTTCTTATCGCGTGGTGTTCGCTCAGTCGGTACGGCAATTTTTTTCACACCACTGAGATACTGGCCAGTTAATGAGTTCGGGTTGGCAATGATTTCATCGACATTACCTTCGGCAACTACCATGCCGCCGTGCACTCCTGCACCTGGGCCGATGTCGATCACATGATCCGCCATACGAATCGCATCTTCATCATGCTCAACCACTAAAACGGTATTACCGAGATTGCGTAAGTGGGTCAGGGTTTGCAGCAAACGTTCGTTGTCACGTTGGTGGAGACCGATCGAGGGTTCATCAAGGACATACATCACCCCAACTAACCCTGCACCGATCTGGCTTGCTAATCGAATGCGCTGTGCTTCTCCACCGGAGAGGGTTTCGGCGCTGCGTGACAAGTTTAAGTAGTTGAGGCCCACGTTGACCAAAAATTGCAGACGATCATTGATCTCCTTCATCACTTTTTCAGCAATTTGTGCACGTTGACCTTCGAGTTTCAGCTCTTGGAAAAACGTCAGTGCATCGGCAATACTCAGCTCAACAATGGTCGGCAGCGCAGTATCATTGATAAACACATTGCGTGCTTCAATTTTTAAACGTGTGCCATCACAGCTACCACAAGGTTTGTTGGAGATGTATTTTGCGAGATCTTCACGCACAGAATTGGATTCAGTATCGCGATAACGGCGCTCCAGATTATGCAAAATGCCTTCAAAAGCATGTTTTTTGAGGCGGATATCTCCGCGATCATTGATGTACTTAAATTCAATTTCGGTACGGCCAGAGCCGTGTAGGATGATGTCCTGAATCTTTTTACTTAGCTTATTGAAGGGCGTGTGCAGGTCAAAGTCGTAGTGCTCAGCCAGCGCAGTCAGCATCTGGAAATAATAAAAGTTCTTTTGATCCCAGCCACGAATTGCCCCTTGCGCCAAACTTAAGTTGGCATCTTGGATCACTCGTTCTGGATCGAAATACTGTTGTACTCCTAAACCATCACAGGTTGGGCAAGCACCGGCTGGGTTGTTGAAAGAGAACAGGCGCGGTTCAAGCTCGCGCATGCTGTAACCACAATGTGGACAAGCAAAGTTGGCTGAGAAAATCTGCTCTTCGCCTTCACCCTCCATAGGCGCTACCACCACGATTCCGCCGGAAAGTTCTAAGGCGGTTTCGAAGGACTCGGCCAAGCGCTGCTGCAGATCACTGCGCACTTTGAAACGGTCGACAATTACTTCAATGGTGTGTTTCTTATGCAGTTCGAGTTTTGGTGGATCGGTAAGGTCGCAGGTTTCACCATCGATCCGTGCACGAATAAATCCTTGAGCCGCTAAGTTTTCCAATGTCTTAACGTGTTCGCCTTTACGTTCTTTGACTATGGTGGCCAGCAGCATCATTTTGCTACCTTCGGGCAACTCCAGAACCTTGTCGACCATTTGGCTTACCGTTTGTGCTTTGAGTGGCACTTGGTGCTCAGGGCAGCGTGGTTCGCCGACTCGGGCATAAAGCAGACGCAAATAGTCGTACACTTCCGTAATAGTCCCAACGGTAGAGCGTGGGTTATGCGAAGTGGACTTTTGCTCAATCGAAATCGCGGGCGATAACCCTTCAATGTGGTCAACATCCGGCTTTTCCATTAGGGAAAGGAATTGACGCGCGTAAGCTGAAAGTGACTCGACATAACGTCGTTGGCCTTCTGCGTATAACGTATCAAAAGCCAGAGATGACTTACCTGAGCCTGAAAGGCCAGTGATGACAATCAGCTTGTCACGAGGAATGGTCAGGTTGATATTTTTGAGGTTGTGGGTACGAGCGCCGCGTACTTCGATTTTGTCCATCTGTGGTTTGCTCTTTGCTAAACGAAGTGCAGCAAGTATTACATAGCGTGAACAAAGTGCAAGCGAATACTGGATAAAAAAACAGTCATCTTGAAAATGAAAAAGCCAATGGATAGTGTTACCCATTGGCTTTGAAAATCACGTTTTAACTAAGAATTACTGACCTTTGTGCGTTGATTGCTTGGCAAGTTCAACTTTTTGGTCATTCTTCTTGTACATATTTTCGTAGCAGAAGTTGGTCGCTTCGATATAGCCTTCTACACTACCGCAGTCAAAGCGTTTACCTTTGAATTTGTAGGCGAGTACACAACCTGCTTTAGCTTGTTTCAGCAGAGCGTCAGTGATTTGAATTTCGCCACCTTTGCCCGGTTCCGTTTGTTCAATCAGATCAAAAATATCCGGAGTTAGGATGTAGCGGCCGATAATCGCAAGATTACTTGGCGCGGTACCCGGTTCTGGTTTTTCCACCATGTTATCCACGCGGAACAGATCGTCTTTGATCATCTCACCGGCAATCACGCCATATTTGTGGGTTTCATTTTCAGGGACTTCTTGTACCGCAACGATAGAGCAGCGGAACTGTTTGTACAGTGCGACCATTTGTGCCAAGACACCTTGCTGTTCATTGACACACAAGTCATCCGCTAGAACCACGGCAAACGGCTCATCACCGACCAGCTCTTTGCCCGTTAAAATAGCGTGACCCAAACCTTTCATTTCGCGTTGGCGAATAAAAGTAAAGTTAGCACTTTCAATGATTTTACGGATATCACCCAACAATTCTTCCTTGTTGGTACCACGGATCTGGTGCTCTAACTCGTAGTTCATGTCAAAGTGATCCATGATCGAGTGTTTACCACGACCTGTCACAATACACATACCAGTAATACCTGCTTGAATTGCCTCATCAACGCCGTATTCGATCAATGGCTTGTTGACAACGGGCATCATCTCTTTAGGCATTGATTTCGTTGCTGGTAGGAATCGCGTTCCGTAGCCAGCTGCCGGAAATAGACACTTCTTAATCATAATTTTGCTCTATGGTGTGCGAGGGAGAAATTTTTTGCCGACTCTACCACTTCTTATTGAGGACTGCATTACGTTGGTGTTATCGGCAAAAAAAATGTGTGTGTAGTCGCATTGTTACTACATTTTGGCGCAGAAAATCAGTCAAAAAGCATGGGGTTCAATGTGTTGTGTTTTCACAATAAATTTTGATTGACCCAAGCAATCGCCTTCACTCGATTTTTTACATTCAATTTTTTAAATATTTGATATAGATGAGATTTTACCGTGAACTCACTGATAAACAGACTCTCGGCAATTTGCATGTTTGAAGCGCCAGTTTGTAAGCAGCGCAGGATTTGAATTTCACGTGCGGTAAGGTCAACCGTTGCCTGAGTCTGGTGAGTTTGGAATGCGTAACGATAGTAGTGTAATAGCTGGTTGCTCACATGGCGTGGTAACCAGTTTTGGCCATTGATGATCTCTCCAAGTCCATGTGCAATAAACCCCGTATCTTCGTTGGCATAAAATAGCCCTTTAAGGTTACCAAAAGTGAGTAAATCTTCGGTTCTGAGCCGCTTGTCCACATTAAATAGAATGGTTTCAAAATAGGGATTGGTCAGTTTAAGCGGGCCAAGCTGTTGGCGGATTTGGTTATTTTCTGCATGATTAAGCAGCAAAATTTTGTGTTTGTCGGATTGATATTCGCGCAATAATCGCTCTGGCTCAATAATCGGCACGGGAAGGTTTAGCTGTGTGATTGCGGCTTGAATTCCAGGTTCCAATGTTTGAGGCTGAGTGGTGAGCAAGTAAATAGTGCGTGCGTAGTTGGTTCGGTGCATGATGAATAACATACCCAGTTGATATGAAACGGTGTACTTAATATGACGAAAAATTATTTTAGGTGCTATGTGATACAAACAGTTTGCGGAGCATCTCAATAGATGAAGTAACCGATAGGTTTATCAGCGGGTTATTTCGGTGAACTGCTCTTAAAAATAGGCAAGCAGGAAGAGTGAAACGGTTCTCGCTGTAGTGAGAATGGGGGAATTCGATTGGTTCGGGCGGCAAAACGGTGTTATCCTTGCCGACTACTTGAAATTGATAGACATGACTTGATTACGGAGCAAAACATGGCAAGCCGTGGCGTGAACAAAGTAATTTTGATTGGTAACTTAGGCCAAGATCCTGAAGTGCGTTATATGCCAAGCGGCGATGCGATGGTGAATTTAACTGTTGCAACCTCCGAAACTTGGCGTGATAAAGCTACTGGTGAGCAAAAGGAAAAAACCGAATGGCATCGAGTGTCTGTTTTCGGTAAAACGGCTGAATTCATTGGTGAATACGCGCGCAAAGGAACCCAAGTCTATGTTGATGGGCAACTACAAACGCGTAAGTGGCAAGATCAGCAAGGGCAAGAGCGTTATACGACGGAAGTCGTTGTACGTTGGCCCGCTGGTGAGGTGCAAATTATGGGTAGCCGTACCCAACAAGGTGGCATGCCAGCTCAGCAAGGCGGTATGAATGCACCACAGCAAGGAGGTTGGGGGCAACCTCAGCAGCCGGCTAAGCAGCATCAACCGATGCAACAGGCGGCACCTCAACAGTACGCGCAGCCGCAGTACAATGAACCGCCGATGGATTTTGATGACGACATCCCATTCTAGAATTGCTAATGACGAAAAAAGCCGCGGATTCCGCGGCTTTTTTATATAGTTATCTCAATTGTTTAATGTAAACTTCTCGCCTTTGAGAAATAGATCGCGGCGCACATAAGGAACGTGGCACAGATGAGGTACACACCGACGTTAAAACTGAGCACTCGGCTAGTTGCGTTTGTGACTATGACGGTGATTAGCGCTATGTTTATTCTGTTCCTCGGTGGAACCTTATCTTTTCAACGCCTTGGTCAAGAATACCTTAACCATTACCTACAAGGTGTGGTTGAAGTGGTTGATAAAGAAATGGAAGATCCTGACGCAGCCTACTCCATGCAGCGTTGGATGCCTAAAATGCTGCAAGCTGGCGGCATTATTGAAATGCAGCTCACCTCTGAAGCGGGTACGGTTTATCGTTTTAAAGATACCGCCAATACCATTGAAACCGCACGTCTCTATCAAGTCGCATTGCCGTTAAAGCGTAATCCCGGTTATGTCATGCATTTTAAAGCTGTTCCGCCTTACCTCAGTTACAACTATTCATTGCAAGCGATGTGGTCTACTACGCTAGCCGTGTTGTTGATTGTTTTTTTTCTGATTCGAGGTCTTAAGTGGTTAAAAGAACAACTGTTAGGCTCGGAGTTGCTTGAAGAGCGAGGCAGGATGATTCTCGCTGGGCGAGTTGAGCAGCATGCGAAAGGCGATCCACGTGAATGGCCTTATACCGCGAGTGAAGCCTTGGATCGCTTAATTGAAGAGCTACAAGATGCACGGCAAGAGCGAAGTCGCTTTGACACCTTTATTCGCAGCCAAACTTTCTTAGATCAACTGACGGGTACTGCCAATCGAGTTTTGTACGACAGCAAACTGGAGTCCGCTTTATTGGAAAGTGGCGCTCATGGTGGGGTAATGATGCTGCGTGTGGATGATCTTGACTCCGCTCGCGAAGAAAGCCCGAAACATAGCGTGGATGAATTTATTGTCGAAGTGGGAGAATGTCTCTCCAATATTGTGCAACGTTATCCCGATGCCATTCTTTCTCGTTACTACGATGATGTTTTTGCGCTATTTATCCCTCATCAAGGCAGTAAAGATGTTGCTCAAGTCGCAACGCAAACCATCAAGTTGATTGAGCGGATTACTCCACCGGAGCCATTATTACAAGAAAACTGGTTCCATATTGGCGTCACCATGTATCAGGAAGGTGAGCGGCGGGGACGCATTATTGATGAAATGGAAACGGCACTGAAAAGTGCTCAATTGCAGGGTATCAATGCTTGGAGTCGCTTCCAAAAGCCTAAACAATTGCAGGAAGATCGCGGCAGTGTCCGTTGGCGTACTCTGTTTGAGCAAGCGTTACACCCAGAAGGCATTCTATTGTATCGCCAGGCTTGTTATTTGATGGCAGAAAGTGGTGAGCGTGAGTTTATTCACTATGAGTTGTTTGCTCGAATCCAAGATCCCCAGCAAGGCCTGCTTAAAGCTTCGCGCTTTAGTTCTGCTTTAGAAACCGTAGGTTATGAAGCCATGTTAGATCGCGCGGTATTCAGTTCAGTGGTAAGTTTTCTCAAACAATCTGAACGGATAGAACCGCTGTCGGTAAACTTACACGTTGTTCCCTTTAGTGATAAACGGTATGCTCGCTGGATTCGTAACGAATTGATGCAGATGCCTTTTTATCTTCGCTCTGCATTATCTTTTGAATTTGCTGAAGCTCATTTGATCAAGCATTTGGACTATATGCGTCCAATCATCCGTATGTTGGCAGGGTTAGGGTGTAAGATCGTAGTCGGGCAAGCGGGGCGAACCATCGTCAGCACTCACTACATCAAAGACTTAAAAATCAACTATCTTAAACTTCATCGGAGTTTGATTAAGAAAATTGACCAACGCCATGAAAACCAGCTGTTTGTACGCAGTTTGGTTGGTGTATGCGGTGGGATACAAACAGAGGTCATTGCAGTTGGGGTGGAAACGGCTCAAGAGTGGCAAACCCTACAACTGTTGGGGGTAAGTGGCGTACAAGGACGTTTATTTGATGATGAACAACAAATGTTACCCCCAGAGCCTTCCAAGCAGCTTAATCGACCTCAGCGCCTGTTTTCGACCTCGGTCGGCAAACGTAATCGATGGCGAACTAAATAGTAGTGGTTAGAGAATGAATAAACCGAGTTGGATAGAAAAACTGATCGCCCCGAAAGCAGCTACACGGCCGCTGTATGTGGTTGTGCAGCCAGAAAGCCTGTTTTTTACCGCAGACGATCTTAAACCTATCCCTCCTCAACCTGTGAACCAACAGAATTGGCAGTCCGTTCTGGTTCAGACTCTACAAAAGCATGCAATTCAAGATGTACAGCTTCATCTTGTTCTTCATTCCCAGCTTTATCAGGCATACCAAATCGAACAGCCTAGCGTGCCGCGTGAAGAGTGGTCGGCGGCATTGCCCTTCTTGCTTAAAGATATGCTCAGTGAAAAAGTCACTGATGTCGTGGCGGATGCTCATCCACTACCGGGCAGTGGCAAGGTTCAAGCCTATGTGATCAGTAAGCGCGCCATACTTGAGTTACAAAATATGGTGTTAAGCGCAGGGTTATCGTTAGGTCGAATTATTCCAGAACAAGCGGTGTGGGGATTGGCCGCTGGAGAACTGAGTCATTTCCTATTGCTGCACCGAAGCATGGGGGGCAGCTTTAAGCTGGACGCTTTTGTGGAGCGCCAGTGCAGTTTCCAACGAACTTTGCGGGGAATTTCTGCCCCGGTGACAGACAATGCAGTGAGTGCATTGCAGTTAGATGGCTTGGCGTTGGAGTTGCAACGCTCGATTGATTATCTCTCCGCGCAGTTGAAAGGTGGCTCTTTACAGCAACTGAAAGTTTGCTGTGATGGAGAGGATAGACAAGCGCTCATTGAAGGGCTCAATGAGCGCTTAAGTGTCAGAGCCTCAGGGCTTGACGGTGAAGCGAATGTCTTATGTGGTGAGCAACTGGCGAGTTGTGCCCGCGATGTCCCGCATGAAACGATTAACTTCTATCAAGATCATCTCAAGCCGAAACAAGATAAGTTTACGTTAACGAATCTGCTGCTAGTTTGGTTGGCACTGAGCGCCGTGCTGCTGCTTGGCTATGCCGGAGCCGGATACCAAAACTGGCGTGCCAATCATCAGCTACAAGAGCAACAAACTCAAAATCAAGATTTGATAGAACAGGCGGAAAATCGACGTCGACAGGTCGCTGAGCATGTACCTTCGGCAGGAAAGTTGGCAGCGATTGAGCGATTGAAGAAAGAGATTGCGGCAAAACAGCAAGCGCAAACGGCGATTGGTCAGTTTGATGTTGCGCAGCAAGCGGGGTATTCAGGGGTGCTGAATGCCTTGTCTCAATTGGCACGCAGAGATATTTCATTAAGCCGTATTACCTTGAATGCGGTGCAGCTCAATGTGCAAGGCGTTGCTCGCGATCCCGCAGCGATCCCTAACTGGATTAATCAGTTCAAAAAAGAATTACATTTGATGGGCAGAAGCTTTGAGCAATTGAAGATCGGCCGTAATGAGCAGGACATGATCACGTTTGAATTGAATACTCAGCGAGGAGAAATGAAATGAGTTCTCGCTGGCAGACTCTGGAGAGTAAATTTTCTCTTCTTTCACAACGAGAGAAAGTGTTGATTGCATTGTGTGGCACAGTGCTGGTAGTGATGTTATTGCTGATAGGGTTAATTGAGCCAACGCTCAAACAGAGTCATGCTCGTCAACTGCAAATTCAAAATCTCATCTCAAATAACCAACAGCTACAAGGTGAGATCATGGCATTGCAAGCCAAGCTCGCTAAGGATCCCGATCAGGAGCTGGATGTGGAGCTGGGCCAATTAACACGGCAAAGCCAAGATCTTTCGCTGCAATTGGCTGAGCAGATGACGTCGATGGTAGCACCTTCCGATATGCCTAACTTACTGGAAAGCGTGCTCAGACAAGGTCAGTCATTAAAGTTGGTGGCTTTAGAGTCGTTGCCCGCAGAACCGGTTGTTCGTTCAAGTGAGCCGGGAGTGGAGTCGGAATACTATGTACATCCTGTACGTATGGAGTTTACTGGATCGTATTTTGCGATTCGGGATTACTTGCAGGCTTTGGAAGCCTTACCGGTGAAATATTACTGGCGAAGCTTCCAGTATCAGGTAGAAAACTATCCCGAGGCTCGGGTGAGCCTAGAAGTCTATACGTTGGGCAGTCGAGAGGAGTTCATCGGTGGCTAGATATGCACTATTTTTGCTGCTCATGGTTGCGGCCAACAGTTATGCCACTGAAGATCCTACCGCACCGTTAGGCTGGGAAAAAAGTGCACCGAAAACGGAAAAAACGAAGCCGACTTACCCTGTACCGACTTTGCAAAGTATCGTCTGTGCACAAGGGCGTAGTTGTTATGCGATTGTGGATCAAAAAGTGGTGGCACAAGGCGATATGGTCAATGGTTATCGTGTTGCGGCGATCCAGCCCGATCAGGTGAAAATCACCCGAGCAGGAAAAGAGTGGCGATTGGCGCTCTTCACGCTCGATATAAAAAAATAAGGTAATAAAGTCCTATGCGCAAAATCGTACTCGCTTCAGTGGTGACTTCTTTAGTGGGATGCTCTATGGGGCATCGTGAGCCTGTCGAAGTCAAGCAAGCGCTTAATCAATCGATTAATGAGATTGGCAGTCGCCAGATTGATCAGCTCCCGCCATCAGTTGAAGCGGATCTGATGCCTGATATGGATGGAACGCCCACCAGTGAGCCGAAAACCTTACAGCGCTTTCGAGTGCAAGCTAAAGAGGTGGAAGCCAAAGCATTTTTCGCAAGCTTAGTGCAAGGCACTGAATACAGCGCGGCTATTCATCCTGCAGTGACTGGGCGTATTACCCTCAATCTTACCGATGTGACCTTAGATGAAGTGTTAACGGTGGTGCGTGACTTGTACGGTTTTGATCTGGTCAAAGAAGGCAAAGTGATTCAGGTTTATCCGGCTGGTTTGCGTACCGTCACGATCCCGGTGGATTATCTGCAGTTTAAGCGTACTGGGCGTTCGTTGACGGCAATTACGACAGGCACAATTACCAATACGGATAGCAACAATTCAAATTCCAACGGGAGTTACTCCTCCAGTAGTAGCACTTCTTCTGATGGTAATTCGAGAAACTCAGACTCGAATACGAAAAGTAGTGATACGCGTGGAGGCACGGAGATCGAAACCACCAACGAGAGCGACTTCTGGCCTCAGTTAGAGAAAGCCGTTGGTCAATTATTGGGAAGCAGTGGTGGACAAGCGGTGATCGCCAACCCACAAGCGGGCGTGTTAACGCTACGTGCCTATCCAGATGAGATTCGTCAAGTCACCGAGTTTTTGGGGATCTCACAACAGCGTATGCATCGACAGGTGATCCTTGAGGCGAAAATTCTTGAAGTCACCCTTAGTGATGGTTATCAACAAGGGATCAACTGGAACAAAGCTTTCACGTCAAATGGCACCAATTACCAAATTGGCACTGGAACCATTAGCAAAGATGCGAGTGGCAATCCGATCAGTGCCGTATTGCCCGGCTTGGATGCCATCGGAACATTATTGGGGGGGCAATCCAATCTGGTGATTTCCAGTGGCAGTTTCGATGCGGTGATCAGCTTTATGGCAACGCAGGGGGACTTAAATGTGCTCTCTAGCCCACGAGTGACCGCCTCCAATAACCAGAAAGCGGTAATCAAAGTAGGCACCGATGAGTTCTATGTCACGGATTTATCGAGTGTTGTCGGCACTGGGGATAACGCGCAAGCTTCTCCCGATATAACGCTGACGCCTTTCTTCTCTGGGATTTCATTGGATGTGACGCCGCAAATTGATGACCAAGGCAACGTGCTGCTGCACGTACACCCTGCGGTGATAGAGGTTGAGCAGCAGACTAAGAAAATTGTGTATAGAAGTGAAGAGATCGAACTGCCATTAGCGAGAAGCTCAATCCGTGAATCGGATTCGGTGATCCGTGCTAAAGATGGGGATGTGGTGGTCATTGGTGGTTTGATGAAATCCAATACTGTTGACCAAGTCTCCAAAGTGCCGTTTTTGGGGGATGTGCCTGCATTAGGCCATCTATTCCGTAACACGACTAAGCTCACCCAAAAAACCGAGCTGGTGATTTTGCTCAAACCGACCGTGGTCGGGGTCAATACTTGGCAAAAAGAGTTGGAACGTTCTCGCAATTTATTGCAGGAATGGTTCCCTGATAATCAGTAGCGTATGTATTTATCGCACTTTGGTCTTGAGCAACTGCCTTTTCATCTCACCCCAGATACCGAGCTGTTTCTGGGGTTAGCTCCGCACTTTGAAGCGATTCAGACGTTAAGTGCGGCCATCGAAATGGGGGAAGGGGTCAGTAAGCTAACCGGAGAAGTGGGAACGGGAAAAACCATGGTGTGTCGGATGCTGTTGACTCACTTAGGTGATGATGTGGCCTTGGTGTATCTGCCCAATCCCATGCTCAGTGGGGAAGAATTACGCCAAGCGGTGGCGGCCGAATTGCAACTGGAAGTGCATTCAGCGGTGCGTATTGTGGAGCAGATTCAAACCCGGTTGATTGAGCTGCATCAGCAAGGCAAGCGCATTGTCGCCCTCGTGGATGAAGCGCAAGCTCTGTCTGATGAAGCGCTAGAAACACTCCGTTTGTTTGGTAACTTGGAAACAGAACAGACCAAACTGCTGCAAATCGTGCTGATTGGTCAGCCGGAGTTGGATACTCGTTTAGCGCAGCACCACTTGCGTCAATTGCGGCAGCGCATCACTTTTAATGCTCATTTACGCCCACTGAATCCCGAGGAAACCGATGTATATATCGAGAGCCGCTTAAACAAAGCCAAAGCGCCCTATTCATTATTTAATCCGGCGTTGAAAAAAGCGGTATGGCGTGCCTCACAAGGGATCCCGCGTTTGATCAATCAAATTTGTCATAAAGCGCTGTTACTGGCTTGCTATGAACAGAGTCCATTGGTCAGCCAGTCTCACTTGTTTGCCGCTATCCATGATACCTATGACAGCTGTAAACCTAGATTTAAAACCCCAGTGCTGTGGGGATGGAGTAAGCCATGAGTGTGGTGAATCAAGCCTTGGCCCAAAGTGCCAAACCCAGTCATTCTCGTCTTTCGAGCATTGAGCGCATTGATGTCAAATCCACCAAATCCCGTCCTGCTTGGTTGTGGGCAATACTGGGGTTTGGTGTCAGTTTAGCGGTTGGCGGATGGTCAGTTTCCTTGCAATCGGTCGATATTCCAACAACCAGTACAATCGATCCCGAAGTATCGTTGCCCTCACCGACCCAAAAAACAACTCAGCAAACCATTGCTTTATATACAGCTCCGGCGAAGAGTGAGTTTAGTCAGAGTGAATCTAAAAAAAGTGAGCCGAAAAAACATGGAACACTCGCGGTAGTGCAACCCAAAGTGCAGCCAATCACTCAGCTAGAAAAATCGGTATCTCAACCCGCTAACGTTGCCCCAAGCCTTGCGCTAGCGGCGAATCATACTCCGAGTGTGCAAGAGCCTGAGTTTGCGGAACAGCCCACCACGCAGCCGGTCATGATTGTTGAGCAAGTGGAATTAACCGCTGAGCAGTTGGCACAAAAAGCACTGCAACGAGCGCAAAAAGCAATGGAGAGTAATGATTTTCAAGCTGCGGTGAAAGCGTATGGGGAAGCCCTGCGTTATACCCCAGAGGATGAAAGCACTCGGCAAAAACTGGCAGCACTCTATTACGGTAAAGGGGATGGACGTAAAGCTTTTGACTTGATGCAAGCAGGAATTGAGCGCAATCCTGATGGGGAAGTGCTGCGTTTAGCTTTAGCTCGACTATTAGTGAAAGAGAAGCAAGATGCTGCAGCCTTGGTGCCACTGGCTCACCTGCCTCCTCAACCTTCGGTAGACTATTTATCATTACGTGCGGCTTTAGCTCAGAAAACCAAACAAGATGAGATGGCTTTGCAAAGCTATCAGCAATTGACCGAACAAGATCCCAATAATGGCCGTTGGTGGCTTGGGTTAGCTATCCAACAGGAGCGCGCTTTGCAATGGTCTGCAGCACAACATGCTTATCAGCAAGCGCTGAGTAAAGTGGGGCTATCAAACCAATCTCAAGCCTTTATTCAGCAACGATTGAAATTACTGACTAGCTTACAGGAGACACAAGGTGCCAATTAATAAACTGCGAAAACGCCTTGGTGACTTGTTAGTTGAAGAAGGCATTGTCAGTGAGGCGCAGCTTGAACAAGCGCTGGATGCACAGAAAAAAAACGGTCGCCGTTTAGGCGACAGCTTAATTACCCTTGGCTTCTTAACCGAAAGCCAATTGCTGAACTTTTTGGCGCAGCAACTTGGCCTTCCTGTGATTGATCTTAGCCGTGCCAATGTAGATATTGATGCGGTTCCTTTGTTGCCAGAAGTACATGCTCGGCGCTTGCGGGCATTGGTGATTGGGCGTAGTGGTGACACTTTGCGTATTGCGATGAGCGATCCGGCGGATCTGTTTGCTCAAGAAGCGTTACTGAACCAGTTGCCTGAGTACGGTTTTGAGTTTGTCATCGCCCCTGAAAAGCAGTTGGTGGATGGGTTTGACCGCTATTACCGCCGCACCAAAGAAATTGTTTCGTTTGCTGAACAGTTACACGCCGAACATAAAACTAACGATACCTTCGATTTTGAGATCACCGATTCTGACAGTGATGAAGTGACGGTAGTTAAACTGATTAATTCACTGTTTGAAGATGCGATTCAAGTTGGCGCCTCGGATATACATATCGAGCCAGATGCCAATGTGCTGCGCTTACGGCAGCGGATTGATGGGGTGTTGCATGAAACCTTACTGCATGAAGTCAACATCGCTTCAGCCTTGGTGCTGCGTTTAAAACTGATGGCGAATCTGGATATTTCCGAGAAACGCTTACCGCAAGATGGCCGATTTAATATCCGCGTTAAAGGGCAATCCGTGGATATCCGGATGTCGACCATGCCGATCCAGCATGGTGAATCGGTAGTCATGCGTCTATTAAACCAATCGGCAGGAGTGCGAAAACTCGAAGAGTCTGGTATTCCGCCTCATTTGTTGCAGCGTTTGCGCCATCAGTTGAAGCGCCCGCATGGGATGATTTTGGTTACTGGACCTACCGGTTCGGGGAAAACCACCACCTTGTATGGCGCCTTGAGTGAGCTCAATACCTCAGGTAAAAAAATCATTACGGCTGAAGATCCTGTCGAATATCGCATTTCCCGAGTTAACCAAGTGCAAGTTAACTCGAAAATTAACCTCGATTTTTCTACTTTGCTGCGCACTTTCTTACGCCAAGATCCTGACATCATTCTGGTAGGGGAAATGCGCGATCAAGAGACGGTAGAAATCGGCCTGCGTGCTGCATTAACGGGCCACTTAGTGTTAAGCACCTTACACACCAATGATGCCGTGGACAGTGCACTGCGTTTGATTGATATGGGGGCACCCGGTTACTTAGTGGCGAGTGCGGTTTGTGCTGTGGTAGCACAGCGCTTGGTACGTAAAGTCTGCCCAGATTGCAGTGGGGCTGACGAGGTTGATGAAGCGCGACGTCAATGGCTAGCTACCCGCTTTCCTAACCAAGTTAGGGCTCCGTTTGTTCGTGGCCGAGGCTGTCAAAACTGCAACTTGACCGGTTATCGTGGTCGGATTGGGGTTTTTGAAATGCTCGAACTCGATCAACCTATGATGGATTGTTTACGAGCCAATGATGCAGTGGCATTTTCGAAAGCTGCACGCAGTAATCCAAACTACAAGCCATTGCTGGCTTCGGCGATGGAATTGGCATTGCAAGGCGTGGTGAGTCTTAATGAAGTCATGTCGCTTGGAGAAGGCGATGCCACCGGTGTTGTTGAGCCGATCTATCTGTAGGGTTAAACATGGCAACATTTAATTATCAGGGGCGCAATGCCGATGGCAGTAAAGCTTCCGGGTTTGTGGAAGCGGCTACAGAGGAGCTCGCGGCTGAAATGCTGTTTAATAAAGGCATT
This sequence comes from Vibrio mimicus, assembly GCF_019048845.1. Classification (NCBI taxonomy): domain Bacteria; kingdom Pseudomonadati; phylum Pseudomonadota; class Gammaproteobacteria; order Vibrionales; family Vibrionaceae; genus Vibrio; species Vibrio mimicus. Next base: position 2,888,632 of record NZ_CP077426.1, on the reverse strand, counting down.
ATACCGACCTCGATTACCCTGGGTGACACATCGAAAAGTCTGTTTGATGTCGATTGGAAAGCCTTGTTCACACCCGCAGTACCACTGGAAGTGTTGGTGATTTTTTGTCGGCAGATGTTTAGCCTCACCAAAGCTGGTGTTCCACTGTTACGTTCGATGCGCGGACTCACGCAAAATTGCCACAATAAGCAGCTGAAAGAAGCACTTGAAGCGGTATGTAACGAGCTGACTAACGGGCGAAGCCTATCGGCTTCCATGCAGTTGCATCCTGGTGTATTCAGTCCGTTATTTGTATCCATGATCCAAGTGGGTGAAAACACAGGTCGCTTGGATCAAGCACTGCTGCAGCTTGCCAATTACTACGAACAAGAAGTTGAAACACGTAAGCGGATCAAAACCGCGATGCGCTACCCGATCTTCGTGATCAGCTTTGTGGTGATTGCGATGTTTATCCTCAACGTAAAGGTGATCCCGCAATTTACCAGCATGTTCAGTCGTTTTGGTGCTGATTTACCACTGCCTACGCGCATTTTGATCGCGACCTCCGATTTCTTTGTGAACTACTGGGGATTACTGCTTGGGTTGATTGTCGGGGGGCTGTTTGCCTTTCGAGCATGGCTCAATACCAGCAAAGGGCGGATCAAATGGGATCATTTACGTCTGCGCATGCCGATTGTGGGCGGGATAGTGAATCGAGCCCAGCTGTCGCGTTTTTCACGCACTTTTTCGCTGATGTTATCTGCTGGGGTTCCGCTCAACCAATCGTTAGCACTTTCCGCAGAGGCGATTGATAACAAGTATCTCGAACAGCAAATTTTGGAGATGAAGAGCCAAATTGAATCCGGAGTCTCCATCTCCGTCACGGCAATCAATGTCAATATTTTTACCCCGCTCGTGATCCAAATGATCACGGTCGGGGAAGAGACGGGACGCATTGATGAGCTGTTGCTTGAGGTCTCGGATTTTTATGATCGCGAAGTGGATTACGATTTAAAAACTCTGACCGCGAGAATTGAACCCATCCTGTTGGTGTTTGTTGCGGCTATGGTTTTGGTATTGGCGCTCGGAATTTTCCTGCCTATGTGGGGCATGATGGATGCGATCAAAGGACGATAATGGCGAATTGGTTAGGACGGTCACGCTTAATTTTATGGACACTGTTAGTGTTTATCTTACTCGGTGTGCTGTTTTCCATGTGGCAGACAATGTCACGCAATACGTTTGCGACCGCGTTTGAAGTGGTCAGCACGCGCATGACCGAGCGTGCTAATCTTTATAAGCAGCAATGGTTTTTACAGGGGCAACCATCTGAGATCCAAATTGAGGGTAAAACGATAGCTCTGTCAGCATCGGGTTGGTTATTTCCCAAGCAAGATCAAGATGTTGATTGTGAAAAATTGCTAACGTTACTCTACCCTGATGTGACAGTGTTGGATTTGTTGCCGATTATTGATGGTGCAAATTCAATAAATGGCTACCAGTGCCGATATCAATATGGAAAGGAAGCCTTGGTCAGTGTTGAATTGAAAGGTCGCCACTTTGCGGTCAATGTCGACTTTTTGTTGTGAGAAAATTCTGACATTATTCCCCCGAATTGTGTGGAATTATGCGTATAATGCACGGCGTACGTTAGGTAAGTGAGTTAAAAGTATGAAGAAAATGCAGCAAGGCTTCTCGTTGGTGGAATTGGTGATCGTTATTGTGGTGGTCGGGTTACTGGCTGTCGCGGCTTTGCCACGTTTTCTTGATGTCACCGATGAAGCAAAAAAAGCCAGTATCGAAGGAGTTGCGGGTGGTTTCGCTACTGGTGTGCTTTCCGCTCGCGCACAGTGGGAAGCACAAGCAAGACCGACTCTGACGACCAACAAATACCCCTATGTGAATTATGATGGGGTCGATTTTTGGTTAACGACCTCATCGACCAGCGGCTTCCGCGATGGTTATCCCATTGGTCTTAAAAAGAATGACACAGACTACGCCACGATTTCTGATGAGTCTTGCATTGATTTAATGAAAAATCTGCTGCAAAACCCGCCACAAGTCGGCACGGAAACCGAGGCTGCCAACAGCTCAAATTATAAGTATTCGGCGAAAGCGGATGCGGGCGCTGCTACCTGTACTTATGTGCAGAACGAAAAAGGCAGCCAACATGAATTTGTTTATGAAGTTAACACTGGTCGCGTGACCGTAACCTTGCAGTAATTCTGCGTATTCACATTAGAGAGAGATAGTAATAATGAAAAGACAAGGCGGTTTCACCCTGATTGAACTGGTCGTGGTGATTGTCATCCTCGGTATTTTGGCCGTGACAGCAGCTCCACGTTTCTTAAACCTGCAAGGAGATGCTCGTCAAGCATCACTGCAAGGCCTAAAAGGCGCAGTTGATGGCGCAGCGGGGATTGTTTACGGAAAGGCTGCTGTTAGTGGAAAAGACTCTAAACCTGACGACTCAGTTGATGGAATTAATATAGTGTACGGTTATCCAGCCGCAACATCTGCAGGCATTGGCGCGGCAGTAACCGGTCTATCTAGTGATTGGACTGGAGTTGCAGATACATCAAGTACACCGCCATCATTTGTGATTACATTTAAAAATTCGAATTTGGATACCGCTACTAAAATTATTGGCACTAATTGCTACGTAAAATATGAGCAAGCAGCTAGCTCTGCGGTTGGTAGTGAGTCAAAAACTAGCATTCAGTCTTCAGGATGTTAATAAAAAGGCCAGCTTGTCTGGCCTTTTTATATCTAGTGGTTTGAGCTAAAAATTACTCGCTATGCGTCAAAGCAGGATCGTATTGCGTCAGGGTAAAACGCAAGGTTTTACCCTAATCGAACTGGTAGTGGTGATTATCCTACTAGGGGTACTTTCTGCCTATGCTGCCAGCCGCTTTCTTGGGCCATCTTCATTTGCCGTTGTAGCGACACAAAGTGAAGTCTTGGCCTCGCTACGTTTAACCCAAAACCGCGCGATGCAGCGCACGCGTTATTGCAATCGGTGGTTGCTCACCAGTGCAGCTGCGATGCAAGTTTCTCCCCAAGTGCCGCAAGGTAATTGCGTGGCGACTTTTCCTAGTTATCCTTCTGATCCCTCGTTGGTTGATGCCGCCGCGAATGGAGTGAGCTTGTCTTTAATTGGCTCAGGATCCAGCTCCTTTCTTGATTTCGATAGTTTAGGTCGTGCGGCTCAATGCTCTCATTCCGGTTGTGTGGTGAAGATTAGCAGCATTTCTAGCAGTGAAACTCGCCAAGTTTGTGTGAATACCGAGGGCTACATTTATGCCTGCTAAAGCCATCCGAGCCATGCGCGGTTTCACCTTAATTGAAATGGTGATTGTGATTGTCGTGCTGGGTATAGCCTTGGTTGGTGTATCAACAGCACTTTATCCACGCTCACAGCAAACCGCGGAACAAGTGTTATCCGTGAAGGCGGCCGAGTTAGGGCGCGCAGTGTTAGATGAAATCTTAAGCCGCAATTTTGATCAGCAATCAGGCCCTAATGGTGGCTTACCTGAATGTGTCATCATCTCCATGCAAGATCGCAAAAACTGCACTGCACCGTCTGAGCTTGGTGACGATGGAGAGAGGAATAACACTGAATTTAATGATGTGGACGACTACATCACGACTCGCCCCATTCCTGTTACCGATGTGCTGGGGAGTGATATTTCCGGCGAATACCCGCGTTTTACCGTTTCGGTACAAGTATTTTATACAACCGATAACAACGGGCAGTTTTCGGCAGTGCCCGCCACCGCAGCCACTCACTACAAACGTATTGCGATCGTGATTTATGATCCACAAGGTAACCCTTATTCGTTTACGGCGATTCGGGGGAACTACTGATGAGTCGTGGTTTCACTCTGATTGAAATGGTGATCACCATTATTTTGCTTGGCATAGTGGGTTTGTTTTTGGGCAATGTTACTGGGCAAGCGATGGGAATCTATGCCGATACCACCGCACGTGAAGCCTTAATCCAACAAGGTCGATTTGTGACTGAGCGCATAAGCCGAGAACTGCGCGAAGCGGTGCCTAATAGTGTCCTGATTGCCAATGGTTGTATTGAATTTCTGCCGATTGTGAACAGCGCGATTTATCAGTCATTACCGACGAATACCGTGAATACATTGCGCCTCTTGCCTATCACTAAGTCGATCCAAGCGGGAGAACGTTTAGTGATTTCTCCTAATGATCCTGCTGCGTTACGCGCCGCTCTCTTACCTGCAGCGGGGCAAATTGCCGAAGTTGCCAGTACCGTTGATTTTACCCCACCACACGATCGCACTATGGTTAATGTCCCCTTAGTGCAGGGCACTTTGTTTACCCTACAATCTCCCGCGAATCGCGCCTATTTTTATACTACCCCCGTAGCCTATTGCTATGAAGGCAACCGCATTTATCGCTATGCCAACTATGATTTGTTCAGGCCCGTATTATCTCCCACTTATCTAGGCGATGGAGTGTTGATGGCGCAGCAGCTCAGTGCGGTGAATTTCAGTGTATTAGCACCGCAGTTGCAGCGTAATGGTTTAGTAAAAATTGAGCTCACGTTTTCAGAACAAGGTGAGCAAGTAAGGTTTGATCATGATGCCTTGGTCTACAACACCCCGTAAGCAGCAGGGCAGTGCCTTGATCCTCGTTGTGTTTATTATTGTGGTTGTTGGGTTTGTGGCCCTTATCGCGAATCGCAATCAGGAACGTAATAGCGAGCAACTGGTGTCTATGGTTTTGGGGACGCGAGCTGAAATGGCTGCACGTTCAGCACTCAATATCGAATTGAGCCGTTTTTATCAAAGTAACAAGAGTGCGGGCAGTTGCTACTTATCATCGCCCCAAACTATCGATTTTACTGGAGATGGGCTAGCGCAATGTGAGGCAACCGTGACTTGCCGTGATCTTGGGGCATTGGATAATGGCCTTAAAGTTTATCAGCTAACCGCTACAGGCTATTGTCAGGTCGGAGATTGGAGCTTGCAGCGCATCATTGAAGTAGGAGTGAAGAGTGAATAGGTGGTTAGTCAAAACGCTGGCGAGCGGTTTGGGATTGCTCTCTGCTTATGTCTTGGCATTTCAGGATATTGATAACTCAATTTATTTTCCGGCCGTTGCACAAGGGCACGGAAGCTGTCGCAGCGCGCCGAATCCGCAATTTGAACAGTTCAATAGTGCTCAAATCACAGGAACAAACGGCGCGCGCTTGCAATTCTGCTCAATAAATCAAAATGCTGGTTTGCCGAATGATGGCTGTGATGGTCAACGTTGCCAAATTAATATGAGTACTGTTCAATCACTTAGTTTGAGTAGTTTTCAAAACTCAAATAACAATAGTGAGCAAATCAGTTGGTGTAACCATGGTGATAACTTCCACCTAACTCAAGCTAATATTGGCCGTATCGAGATGTATAACTCTTGTTCTCTCTCTTTTAGTGGCCAGTCTGAATACAAAATTAAAGCGTTGAGAATAGGCACTGGAGCGGTTGTTACTCTTTCTTCTGGTGACTACTGGGTTGAGGCGTTGGAGCTGAATCCAAATGCAATCATTAAGGTTGAAGGAGATGTTAGGCTATTTATCAAAGGGTATTCTAGCTGGAATGACGCACAGGTTAACAAGGCGGGAGAGGGGAATCTAACCATTGTCAGTTATGGGGATTTAGCCCTTAGTGGGAATACCCAGGCTAACGCATATGTCTACGTTGCGAATCAATTGAAAATGAATAACCATGCAATCATCAACGGTCGTACGACGAGCCGTCAGTTATTCATGGAAGGTAACACTCAAATTAATCAAAACCAGCAACAAGGCTTAACTTGTTTTGAGGATGATTTTAACCGCCCATCCCTTGGGCAAAATTGGGTTCCTTTTACCAGTACTGGGAATTTCACGCCAAGTATTGTGAGTAACCGGATGCGTTTGACAGAGGCGAGGAATGACCAAGCGACAGCTGCAACCTACCAGAGAATATTTCCTGCAGCGGGCAACTTAGTCACAGTCGAATTTGATTATTACGCTTGGGCAAACCTCAGCGGTGTAGGGGCTGATGGTATTGCCGTTATTTTCTCTGATGCAACGATTACCCCGAAAACTGGGGGCTTTGGTGGTTCATTGGGCTACGCTCCACGCACGGATTCCTCCCCAAGAAAACCAGGTTTTGCCGGTGGTTGGTTGGGCGTGGGATTCGATGAATATGGCAACTTTTCAAACCCAATTGAAGGTCGTACTGGTGGGCCAGGTTTTCGCTCTCAGGCCATTGCGTTACGTGGATCGGAATCAGCAAGTTATCGTTATTTAACGGGGACCGCTGCAAACATTTATCCTAAATTAGATGTTCGAAATACGAGTGTCGCAGGGCCTGGTTATCGCTATTTCATTACCATAGATTCTCGGAGTAGCGGGGCGGTTTGGGTTCGTGTTGATCGTTCAGTCAACGGTAGTATGCAAACCGTGATCGATTGGTATGACGTTCTGCGTAATACGAGTCAGGGGGCTGCCCCTGCGGATTTTCTACTTTCTCTCGCGGGCTCGACAGGCGCATCGGTCAATAACCATGAAATTGAGAACTTCAAAGTGTGTGCGTTGAAATCTAGACCTGTGGAGGCGCAAGTTGACCATTTCCGTTTTACTTTGCCTCAACAAGGGCTCACTTGCGATGCTTCTGATGTGATGATTAAAGCGTGTGCGGATGAAAATTGTACTCAACTTTATACAAGCCCTATTACTGCAACCTTGTCACCGGATTCACTTCCAAACGCGACTGGTGGATGGGTTGGTGGCTCACAAGTCACCTTTACTAATGGCATCGCCACCACTCAGTTGCGACGCAATACTGCCGGTAATGTGACGGTAAATGTCATTGGTTCAACGCCAACGAGTAAGCCGTATCAGGTCAACCTGTGTAGCTATACGAATAATCCCAACAACTATTCAACGGCGAATTGCACCGTTAACTTTGCCGACAGTGGCTTTATTGTTGATGTGCCAGACTCTTATGCCAATCAGACGGTGACGGGAACCATTAAAGCGGTACGCAAAGATAATGCCTCACAGCGCTGCTTACCTAGTTTTCGGAATGTGCAGAAGCCCATCTCTTTTTGGAGCGATTATTTAACTCCAAACCGCAGTGATGTTGGGTTTTCTGCATTTTCTGTAGCTGTGAATGGAGTCGGTATTGGCCAAACGGCCAGTAGTGCAACAGCTCTCAATTTACGCTTTAACCAAAGTGGTGAGGCGAATTTCACTGTGGCGTATCGTGATGCCGGTAGCCTTACTCTGAATGCACGTTATACAGGCAGTGGTAATGAACAAGATCTTTTATTAGAGGGGCAAAATAGCTTTATCCGTGTTCCAAGGGCATTGTTGCTCAGTGCTAATCATTCATATAACCCAGCCCATCAGAATGGCCAATGCTCCGCCGCTGATATCAGTTGCAAGGTTTTTGCGAGAGCCGATGAAAACTTTGATCTGAATATCCGAGCCGTTGTAGAAGATCAAGCTGGAGATAGTGATTTCTCCAACAACTTAACGGCTTATAACTACCAACAGCATCTTGCGTTGCAACATACTCTGGTGCAGCCATCGACAGGGCAGTCGGGCGTGTTAGGCGTAAATGAATACACTCATCAATTTGGAACAATGACGACCGTTGCGCAAAAAGTGAGTGAAGTTGGGGTGTTCGATTTTTCTTTGGTTGCTCCAACCCATTATCTTGGCCTTGACTTAGCCAGCGCCAATCTACCAATTGCGGTTGTGCCCACGGGGCCAATCGGGCGTTTTATTCCGGCTTATTTTGCAGTGTCACAGCCGATGAGCAGTATTACCCTTGATGCGGCATGTAAAACCAGTAATGCGTTTACATATCTCGGTCAGCCGTTCATTTATGCTAATCCACCGAGTCTCTATTTATATCCTAAATCGGCTAATGGTGCGGATACGCAAAATTACCTTATAGAGCCTTGGTGGCGCTATAACAATCAATGGGATAAACGTGCCTACAGTGATATCGTGAATGGCATTAATGTCGGTTTTTCTAATAGCCTCTCTACACCACTAAGTCGACAATCTACGTTAAACAGTCAGGTTATCTTGAGTGGAGAAAGTCTTTGGTATGAAAAACCAGTGCAGCTTAAGGAAGTGTTTAAGGCGGCGTTTGACCTGACTTTGAATGCCTCTAACTTAACTGATCAGGATGGGGTTTGTTACCGCCAAAATGCTTCATCACCTTGTTTGGGATATACGTTTTCACACATTGATGGAGCCATGCCGCTGTATTGGGGCAAATTAGTCATCCAAGATGTGTATGGGCCGGAAACTCAACCATTGGAACAGCCGATTTATGTCGAGCATTACACCAGTAATGGTTTTGTGCGCACCACAGACGATAGTTGCACTAGATTACCTGATATCTCGGGTTTTACGCTGCCATCGAATGACTATACGGTGCTGACTTCTGGGGTACCGGTCCCTCCCCAAGTCTTGGCTGAACATCCGGCTGCTCAATTGAACAACGGAAAAAGTACCATTCGTTTTAGTGCACCGGGCGCTGGGGCGCGTGGGGTGATTGATTCAGTATTGGATCTCAATAACTTGATGTGGCTCGCTGAGCGTGATGATGAAAAAACATTAATAGGGCAGCCTTGGCAATATTATTTTAAAGCCTCCACTCAAGGCCGAGCGCAATTTGGGCAGTATCGCGGCAGTGATCGAGTGATCTGGTGGCGCGAATCCAATTAATGACGAAGCACTCAATGGATCCCGATTTCTCTCATTCCGTTAGAGAACTGTTAGAAATTGCGTGTTTCAGTCCATGTTTATGGATCAACGCCTTGCTGTGATGGCAAGGCATTGGTACATTTAGTGCAATTTTCCTTTTCTCATTTCTTGCAGGACGAACGAAGAATATGTTCAAAAAACTTCGTGGCATGTTTTCTAACGACCTATCGATCGATTTAGGTACCGCCAATACACTTATTTATGTCAAAGGACAGGGCATTGTTCTTGATGAACCATCTGTAGTTGCTATTCGTCAGGACAAAGGCCGTGGCGGTAAAACCGTTGCAGCGGTTGGCCATGCCGCAAAACAGATGCTCGGTAGAACCCCTGGTAACATTTCTGCGATTCGCCCAATGAAAGATGGTGTGATCGCCGACTTCTACGTGACCGAAAAAATGCTGCAGCATTTTATTCGCCAAGTTCACGACAACAGCGTGTTAAAACCAAGCCCACGTGTACTGGTGTGTGTGCCTTGTGGTTCAACTCAAGTTGAGCGTCGTGCCATCCGTGAATCGGCACTGGGTGCAGGTGCGCGTGAAGTTTATTTGATTGACGAGCCAATGGCGGCCGCGATTGGTGCAGGTCTGCGCGTTTCTGAGCCAACCGGTTCAATGGTGATTGATATCGGTGGTGGTACAACGGAAGTGGCGGTGATCTCGCTCAATGGCGTGGTTTACTCATCGTCTGTGCGTATCGGTGGTGACCGCTTTGATGAAGCGATCATTAATTATGTGCGCCGCAACTACGGTAGCTTAATTGGTGAAGCAACGGCAGAAAAGATCAAACACGAAATCGGCTCCGCTTACCCAGGTGATGACGTGCAAGAGATTGAAGTACGTGGTCGTAACCTAGCAGAAGGTGTGCCGCGTAGTTTCACGCTGAACTCCAATGAGATCCTTGAAGCGCTGCAAGAGCCGCTGACGGGTATCGTCTCTGCAGTGATGGTTGCGCTAGAGCAGTGTCCGCCAGAACTGGCTTCGGACATCTCTGAAAACGGTATGGTTCTCACTGGCGGTGGTGCACTGCTGAAAGATCTGGATCGTCTGCTGATGGAAGAAACCGGTATTCCAGTTGTAATCGCCGATGATCCACTGACTTGTGTGGCTCGTGGTGGTGGTAAAGCCTTAGAAATGATCGACATGCACGGTGGCGATCTGTTTAGCGAAGAATAATAAGTCGTGTCGTGCCCCATGCATGGCACTTTGCTCAGCGCTAGGATGGTTATTGGATGAAACCTATCTTTGGTCGAGGACCTTCTCTGCAGCTGCGGCTATTTTTTGCGGTTATGCTATCAGCCAGCCTTATGCTGGCTGATAGTCGTTTAGGTGCATTCTCACATGTACGCTTTCTGCTCAATAGTCTGGTTGCGCCTATTCAGTACGCAGCGGATCTACCGCGCGTACTGTTTGACGATTTTTATGACAGCATCAGTTCCCATCAGCAGCTACGGGCAAACAACCAACTGCTGAAACAGGAAGCTTTGACGCTGAAAAGTAATTTGCTGCTGCTTGAACAGTACAAAGAAGAAAACCAACGGTTACGTAAGCTGCTTGGATCTTCGTTTTTGCGTGACGAGAAAAAGGTCGTCACGGAAGTGATGGCGGTAGACACTTCTCCTTATCGACATCAAGTGGTGATTGATAAAGGTCGGATCGATGGTGTGTATGAAGGCCAGCCGATCATCAATGAAAAAGGCATTGTCGGGCAGGTGACTTTCGTGGCTGCGCACAACAGCCGTGTGTTACTGCTGATTGACCCCAACACCGCCATTCCAGTGCAGAATCTGCGTAATGATATTCGGGTGATTGCCTCGGGAAATGGGCAGACGGATCAAATCCAACTGGAACATATTCCCACCAGTACCGATATTGAAGTTGGTGACATGCTAGTGACCTCTGGCTTGGGCGGTGTTTACCCTGAAGGCTACCCCGTGGCGATTGTGTCGCAAGTGGATAAAGATACCCGCCGTGAATTTGCCTCAATCAAGGCCGATCCTGTGGTGGAGTTTGATCGCTTGCGCTATTTGCTCCTTATCTGGCCAAACGAAGATCGTTTACAAAAAGTGATGCAGGCTGATCCGCAGTTGTTATTAGAGGAAGAAGCCAATGATCAGCAGTGATATCAAAGGCCGCATGGTCATTTTTGCCTCCTTTCTGTTGGCGTTAATCTTGCAGACTATTCCATGGCCGGGAACCTTAGATCTGTTCCGCCCACCTTGGTTGCTGCTGGTATGTTGTTACTGGGTGTTGGCATTGCCGCACCGAGTGAATGTCGGTAGCGCCTTAGTGATGGGGCTGTTGTGGGATCTGCTGCTTGGCTCTACGCTAGGGATCCGCGGCATGATGATGTCGATCATCATCTATCTGGTCGCGATGAACTTTTTGGTGCTGCGCAACATGGCACTATGGCAACAAGCGATCGTGATCGGCTTGCTGTCGATGGGGCTAGAAGTGCTGATTTTCTGTGGTGAATACCTGATCCAGAATGTGACATTCAATCCGTTGTCACTCTGGAGTGGCGTGATCGCCTGTATACTTTGGCCGTGGATGTTTTTATTGCTGCGCCGAGTTCGACGCCATTGGCATGTGAAATGACGATACCAAAATTAGTTCTGGCTTCGGGATCACCAAGACGCCGTGAATTGCTCGCACAAATGGGCTACCAGTTTGAAGTCGTTGTACCGAATGTTGAAGAGATGCGCGCAGTGGCTGAATTGCCAGTGCAATATGTTGAGCGTCTGTCTCGTGATAAAGCGTTAGCGGGGGCGGCGCTGGTGGATGTGGATGCTGTGGTGATCGGTTCTGATACCATAGTGGTGAAAGATCAAGAGGTGTTGGAAAAGCCGCGCGATTTTGCAGATGCAAAACGCATGTTACTTAAGCTTTCAGGCAACCAACATCAAGTGATGACCGCCGTGAGCGTGACTCAAGGCGGCATTACGCACTCTGTAGTCGTGACTACAGAGGTGTGGTTTAAAACTTTGTCAGAACAAGAAATAGAAGCGTATTGGCAAAGTGGTGAGCCCTGCGATAAAGCTGGCAGTTACGGCATTCAGGGATTGGGTGGACGATTTGTTACGAGGATTGAAGGCAGCTACCACGCGGTAGTGGGATTGCCACTCTACGAGACTGACCAGCTTCTGCACAAATTCTAATCATTTTAATCATTGAGGTGCGCTCATGAGTGCAGAGTTGCTGTTAAACGTCACCCCGAGTGAAACTCGGGTGGCGATGATTGAAGGGGGAATCCTTCAAGAAATCCATATTGAACGTGAAGCTAAACGCGGCATTGTTGGCAATATTTACAAAGGCAAAGTCAGCCGGGTGCTACCGGGGATGCAGGCTGCGTTTGTGGATATCGGACTCGACAAGGCTGCCTTCCTGCACGCCTCTGATATTGTTCCGCATACGGAGTGTGTTGCAGAAAGTGAAAAGCAGCAATTCCAAGTGCGTGACATCTCCGAGCTGGTACGCCAAGGGCAAGATATTGTCGTACAAGTGGTGAAAGATCCGCTTGGTACCAAAGGCGCACGCCTAACAACCGATATTACGCTACCTTCTCGTTATCTGGTGTTTATGCCAGGAGCGAGCCATGTTGGCGTATCACAACGCATAGAAAGCGAAGCTGAGCGTGAGCGCCTAAAGAAAATCGTTTCTCATTATTGCGATGAGCATGGCGGATTTATTATTCGTACGGCTGCCGAAGGGGCAAACGAAAAAGAATTGACCCAAGATGCGGCATTTCTTAAGCGACTGTGGTCAAAAGTGATCGAGCGCCGTGGCAAATACAAAAACCGCTCTATGCTTTATGGTGAACTGGGTTTAGCACAGCGCATTTTGCGTGATTTTGTTGGCACCGAACTGACCAAGATTCTCATCGACTCACGTCTTGAGTACGAAAATATCAAAGAGTTCACCTCTGAATACGTACCAGAGCTAACGGCTAAGTTAGAGCTGTATCACGGCGATAAACCTATCTTCGACATGTACGATACGGAGAATGAAATCCAACGTTCTTTGGAGCGTAAAGTGGAACTCAAGTCGGGTGGGTATTTGATCATCGATCAAACCGAAGCGATGACCACCATCGATATCAATACGGGCGCGTTTGTTGGCCGCCGTAATCTCGAAGAAACCATTTTCAACACCAATATCGAAGCGACTCAGGCGATTGCTCGCCAGCTGCGCCTGCGCAATCTTGGCGGCATCATTATCATCGACTTTATCGACATGGCTTCAGATGAGCACCGTAAGCGAGTGCTAACTTCTTTAGAAGCGGCACTGGTGAAAGATCGGGTAAAAACCAATATCAATGGCTTTACTCAGCTTGGTTTGGTGGAAATGACGCGTAAAAGAACCCGAGAAAGCATTGAACATGTGCTCTGTTCGACTTGTCCAACCTGTGAAGGTCGCGGCAGTGTTAAAACGGTGGAGTCTGTCTGTTTTGAAATCTTACGTGAAATCACTCGCGTCAATCGTGCGTACGATGCAGATAAATTTGTGGTCTACGCCTCTCCCGCTGTGGCAGACACTTTGCATGGTGATGAGTCTCACGCATTGGCGGAGTTGGAAGTGTTTATTGGTAAAGAAGTGCGCATCCAAGCCGAACCGCTTTATAACCAAGAGCAGTTTGATGTAGTCATGATGTAAATAGGACATCGGGTGATTTCGACAGTAACCCGCCTCGGGCGGATCCTTATGTGGCTGCTAGTCAGCCTGTTGATTGTGCTGGCTTTGGCAGTCACAGGCTTGCGTATTTTGCTGCCACAAATGAACCGCTTTCAGGCCGAAATTCAGGATTGGCTAAACCAAAACTCATCAGTACAACTGGCGATTGCTGATGTGCAAGGTTACTGGCGCAATACTCATCCCTCTCTGTCTTTGCAAACCCTGCAAGCCCATTGGCCGGACAGTAATGATATTCAGCTCAATGCCGCTAGCATAGAGATTGAATTCGATCTGCTGCAATCGCTTTGGGAGCGGCAACCTGTGATTGCCGACCTCACCATCAATGGCATGGTGTTGGATCTCAGAGCGATTGATTGGTTGGCACTAGAGCAAAACCCTAACCCAAGACAATCTCGCCAAGGGCGAGTGGTGAAGCAGCTTGATGATTTGCTGCTTCGCCAATTGGATGATTTCACCCTCAAAAATTCTGCCATTCTCTATCAAACGTTTGCCGGAGATCGGCGTCAGCTTGATATCGAAAAGCTGCGTTGGCAAAACCGCGGTCAGCGCCACTTCACTGAAGGGGTGGTCAGTATCGCAGGAACCAATATTAACTCTTTGTTAGTGAGTGCCAACTTTATCGATCACGGCTCGCTGCGCGATGTCTCCGGTGACTTCTACGTCAGCGCCGATAAAGTTCGCATACTGCCTTGGTTGACCCGTTATCTGAAAGATCAGACAGGTATTCAGAAAGGGCAACTGAGCTTTAATGCTTGGGCGACTCTCGAACACAATCAACCAGTCGATGGTTATGTTGAACTGAAGCCTTCCGAGCTGGTATGGCAACATGCAGAACAAACTCATGAGTTGCTGCTTGAGTCGGGGATTGTCGAGTTAAAACCGACCAAGCAAGGCTGGCAAGTGAATGCCCACTCACTGCGTTTGCGCAGTGATGATGCACTTTGGCCGCTGATGGATGTGGCAATGGATTGGCAGCCAGAACAGTGGCGGCTTAATCTTTCTCAACTGAATATTGAGAGCTTGCTGCCGTTAGCTAAGCTGATCCCCGAGTCTCAAACCCTAAATCACTGGCTCACCACGTTACAACCCAAAGGAACCTTAGAGGATGTGCGCATTACCAAGGGGAAGTCCTTGGAATCGTTACGCTACTCTGCCTCGTTAGTGGATGGTGGGATCACTCAGTGGGCGTTGTTGCCACAGGTCAATGCACTGCAAGCGCAAATTCAAGGTTCTCTTCGCCAAGCGCGTATCCATGCGACTTTGGTGGATGATGTACTGCCTTATGGAGAGGTATTCCAAGCTCCGCTCAATATTCGCCAAGGTGAGGTGGATATGGTTTGGCAGCAAGGTGAGCAGGGTTGGTCACTGTGGGCGGATAAAGTCACGGTTGCTACGCCTGATCTGCAAGCGCTTGGTGCATTCCGTCTTGATTTTCCTGACAATGCCAGCCCATTCCTCTCTTTTTACACCGAGGCGGATCTGTTTAACGCGGGTGAAACATGGCGCTATTTGCCGACTCTCGCTTTAGGACAAGAACTGACCGATTACCTTTCGACTGCGATTCAAGCTGGGCAAGTCAATACCGCGAAGCTGGTGTGGTATGGGGCGTTAGATCAATTCCCTTATCGGATGCATAACGGGGTATTCCAGGCTTGGGTGGGGTTGAAACAAGCCAAGTTTGCTTTTGATACGGCATGGCCACCGATCACTGATTTACAGCTTGATCTGCTGTTTGAAAATGATGCCATGTATCTGGACTCGCACTCAGCCACCTTGATGGATGTGACTGCGGAGCGGATCACCGGTCGCATTCCTGAATTGGCCGAGCTAGGCCATATCGAAATTGAAGCCGTGGCGAGTGCCAAACAAGGTAACGCGATCCGCAACTACATGATGGCAACACCTTTGGTGGATTCGGTTGGGGCGGCGCTCACCACGATTCAAGTCAAAGGCCCTGTGCGTTCCGAATTTCAGCTCAATATTCCGTTTCACAGTGGCGCAGAGCCACGCGCTTGGGGTTTTGCTGAACTGAATAATAACGCGGTGGATATTAATACTCCGCCGATGAGCCTGAAATCCGTTTCCGGAAAAATCGAATTTGATAATGATCGAGTGAGTGCGGCCGGCTTGGATGCTCGTTTGCTCAAACAACCGGTTTCGATTGATTTTACAGGTGAAGATGCCAAACGAGGCTATGCGGTCAGCATTGATATGATTGGCGATTGGGAAGTCAAACCACTGATTCCTTTTGTCGGTGAACGTTGGCTCAAGCGTGTTAAAGGCCATGCACCTTGGCAAGCCAGTGTCGATATTCAGCTCAACGATGTCGGCTTTACTTATCAATTGGATGGTAAAGCGGATTTGAGAGCATTAGAAAGCCAATACCCATTCCCACTGAAAAAAGCGCTCAAGGTGAAAGGGCAAGCGCTGCTGCAAGCATCTGGCAATCAAGAAATGGTCTCGGCTCGTCTGCAACTGCCGCAAGCGAAATACCAAGCTGAAATTGATTTGACGCCTAAAGTCCCTGTATTGGCGGCCACTAACCTCGTTTTGGGGCAAGGCAGCTTTAAAATGAGCCCAGTGGTGGGGCATCATGTGCAACTGCGCAGCCAAGCCTTTAATCTCGATGAGTGGTTGAATATCGTCAGCGAGAAACCAGCAGCGAAAGCCAGCAAGTCCAAGCTCGCCAGTTTAAATACCCCAGCGATTCCGATGCCAGAGCGAATTGAAGCGGTGGTGAAAGATCTGATGCTCGGCGGCCTCGAGTGGCATGACGTGAAGATGAATGCTCGGCGCAAAGATTTAGGTTGGCTACTCACCCTAGATAGCCAAGAGATCAAAGGCCAAGCCAATTATATTGAACCGTATGATTTGAGCATCGCGTTGGATCGCTTGCACCTCTTTTTGCCGCAGTTAGAGACCGATAGCCAAAAACCACTGCTGGTGGATATTGATCGTCAGAAACTGCCGCTGATTTCTGATTTTGATCGCCAGTTCCATCACTGGATACCTAACTTGACACTGACCATCAAAGATTTCTGGCTACAGGGTTATAAAATTGGTCAAGCGAATGTCGATTTTCAGCGCCAAGGCGATACGTTGCTATGGAAAAGCATCGACTTCACCAGTGGCAGTAGCCAATTGCATGTCAATGGCGCATGGACATTGACGGATAAGCAGAGCTACACCGAAATGAACTTGGATATGAAGGGGGATAACAACAGCGACCTGATGGCGCGTTTTGGAATCAGCTCTGGTATTCAACGTGCACCGTTTGAGCTCACAGCGAGTACCAAATGGGATGGCGCTCCGTGGTCAATGCAGGTCAACACGTTACAAGGCCAAGTGAATACTAAACTTGGTAAAGGGGTGATTTCTGATGTGAGTGGTGCGGCAAGGCTGCTAGGTTTATTTAGCCTTGATTCGATCATTCGCAAAATGCAGCTCGATTTTAGCGATGTGTTTGATAAAGGGATGGCATTCAATTCGATCACAGGCAGTGGTGAAATTTCACAAGGGGTTTTCGTCACGAACAACATCAAAATGGATGCGGTGGCCGGTGATATGACGATTAAAGGTTTAGCCGACCTCAACACCCGTACTGTGGATGCTGAAGTGAATTTCGTCCCTGATATTACCTCGGGAATCCCAGTGTTGACCGCCTTTGCGGTAACACCACAAACGGCGCTGTATGTGTTGGCGATTACGACCGTGATTGCTCCTGTGGTGGAAGTTTTCACTCAGGTCAACTATGAAGTTAAAGGACTGCTCGATTCGCCCACGGTGAAAGAGCTTTCGCGTAGCAAAGGTGAATTTAAGTTGCCGGAAAAACTGCGCAAATTGGCAGAATAGGGAAGAAGATGCAACGAGTTGGACTGATCCAAATGACCTCTGGGTCAGAGGTAAGTGCCAATCTGGCTTACTTGCAAGAGCAGGTGGCGCTGCTCGCTCAACAAGGAGCGCAATGGATTGTGACACCAGAAAATGCACTGCTGCTGGGCAATCGTGAACAATACCATCAGCAAGCGGAACCTTTGGATAACGGGCCGGTTCAGCATGCGTTGTCGAACCTTGCCAAACAACATGGTGTCTGGCTGCTCATCGGCAGCATGCCGATCCGCCATGCGAATGGCGTAACCACTAGCAGCCTGTTGTGGAATGCACAAGGTGAGCGGGTGGCGGTTTACGATAAACTGCACATGTTCGATGTAGATGTCGCCGATGGTCACCAGCGTTATCGCGAGTCGGAAACCTTTACTCCGGGACAACAAGTGGTGGTGGCGGAAACGCCGTTTGGTCAACTCGGCTTGTCGATTTGCTACGATGTGCGCTTCCCGCACTTATACGCAGAATTACGTCGCCAAGGCGCACAGATTTTGTTGGTTCCAGCGGCTTTTACTGCGGTGACTGGCCAAGCGCATTGGGAAGTGCTACTGCGCGCCCGAGCTATTGAAACTCAATGTTGGGTGATGGCGGTCGGACAGACCGGGCGCCATCCTTGCGGACGCGAAACTTGGGGGCATTCGATGGTGATTAGCCCGTGGGGCGAAGTGATCGCGAATTTAGGCCCAACAGTACAAAGTAAAGTGGTAGAGTTTGACCTCACCACACTCGATTCTGTGAGACGCGCGATGCCGATTGAACAGCACACGCGTTTTACCCATCAATTAATAGAGAACACACACTGATGACGATGAACCACATTGAAGCGGCACTGCTAGCGCCTGCCGGACTGAGCGAACAAGATATTGCCGATACCCTGTCCAGTATTGCGACTCGCCAGATTGATTATGCGGATATTTATTTCCAGTCCAGTTGGCATGAATCTCTGGTGCTGGAAGACAGCATCATTAAAGATGGCTCATTCAATATTGATTGTGGGGTCGGTGTTCGTGCGGTCAGTGGTGAAAAAACAGGTTTTGCTTATTCCGACCAAATTCAGTTAGAAGGCTTAAAGCAAAGTGCTATTGCGGCGCGTGGTATTGCTCAGCAAGGCCAAAACCTGACGGTACAAGCCTTCAAACGTGCGCAGCATCCACAGTTTTATGGGGCGAATAACCCACTGGAAAGCTGGGAAAAACAGCAAAAAACCGAACTGCTGAAACAACTGGATGCGTATATTCGTACCAAAGAGCCACTCATCACCGAAGTGTCAGTGAGCTTAAGTGGTGTGCATGAACAGATTTTAGTCGCCGCCACCGATGGTACTTATGCCGGAGATGTTCGTCCTCTGGTACGCCTTTCCATTAGCGTACTAGCGCAAAAAGGCGATCGCCGTGAGCGCGGTAGTGCCGGTGGTGGTGGTCGCTTTGGCTATGATTACTTCTTGCAAGAAGAAGCCGGACAAAAAATCGCGTTTTCTTTCGCCGATGAAGCGATTCGCCAAGCGCTAGTTAACCTTGAAGCGGTAGCGGCTCCAGCGGGTACTATGCCTGTGGTACTCGGTTCTGGTTGGCCGGGTGTGCTGCTGCATGAAGCGGTCGGTCATGGCCTTGAAGGCGATTTTAACCGTAAAGGCTCATCGGTATTTGCAGGCAAAGTGGGTAAAAAAGTCACTTCCGATCTGTGTACGATCGTGGATGACGGTACGCTGAAAGATCTGCGCGGCTCTCTCAACGTGGATGATGAAGGGGTAAGTGGTCAATACAACGTGCTGATCGAAAAAGGCATTTTGAAAGGCTACATCCAAGACAAGCTCAATGCCCGTTTAATGGGTGTGGCACCGACGGGTAACGGACGCCGTGAATCTTACGCTCATCTGCCGATGCCGCGTATGACCAATACTTACATGCTGCCGGGTGAACACTCACCAGAAGAGATCATCGCTTCGGTGAAAAAAGGCATTTACGCGCCGAACTTTGGCGGCGGTCAGGTTGATATCACCTCCGGTAAGTTTGTGTTCTCTGCCTCTGAAGCCTACTTGATTGAAAATGGTAAAATCACCCGTCCAATCAAAGGTGCAACTCTGATTGGTTCTGGTATTGAAGCCATGCAGCAGGTCTCTATGGTGGGTAACGATCTGGCGCTGGATCGTGGTGTTGGTGTGTGTGGTAAAGCGGGACAAAGCGTGCCTGTTGGCGTTGGTCAGCCTACTCTGAAGTTGGATGCTCTGACAGTGGGTGGTACTGAGTAATTCAGCTTCAATAAACATCACTGAAAAAGTATGCCGTAGCCGACATCGCTGCGGCATTTTTTTATCTCGTCTTTTATTTGTCTCGTTTTTATCTCGATAAAAAACGTTTTTCAACGTGAATAATCGAAAGTGTCAATATGACTGTATCGAGTAATATTGTTTTTATTGCTTGGTCTAATTGACACAAAAAAGTTGTGTTTATTGTGTTAAATGCATTGAAAAACAAATAAATAGAATTTGGCACGTAATATGCGATGTCTTCAGTAAATCTAAGCTATCAAAGCTTATCAATGAAACTGGAGAAGCATAATGTTCTGTATTCAATGTGAGCAAACCATTCAAACCCCAATCGCGAAAGGGTGCGCCTATGCCCAAGGGATGTGCGGTAAAACCGCAGAGGTGTCGGACTTACAAGATGTGTTGGTTTACGCACTGCAAGGTGTCTCTTTTTGGGCCAATCTAGGCCGTGCTTGTGGTGTGGCCATTCCTGAAATTGACCAATGGGCACCGAAAGCCTTTTTCGCCACGCTCACCAACGTTAACTTTGATCCAGAACGCATTGTTGAACTGGCGCAGCAAGCGGAAAGCTATAAACAGCAGTTAGAGCAACAAGTCCGTGCGGCTGCGGTATTAACCGGTTTTGAACTTCCTGCGCTGTCACCTGCGGCGCAATTTTCTCTACCGACGGATAAAGCCGCCATCTTGGCATTCGCTCCTGCGGCAGCGGTAAACCGTGGCAAAGAGAGTTTGCATGAAGATGTGATTGGTTTGCGCCTGCTCTGTTTGTATGGCTTGAAAGGAGCGGCGGCCTATCTCGAACATGCACGTGTGTTAGGACAAACGGATGCTGAGCTGTATGCACAGTACCATCAAATTATGGCATGGTTGGGTACCGATCCTGTGGAGCTGAGTGCGCTCTTGGATACGGCGATGCAAATTGGCCTGATGAACTACCGCATCATGGAAATCTTAGATAAAGGCGAAACCGAAACCTTTGGTCATCCAGAGCCGACTACAGTGAACGTCAAACCCGTCAAAGGCAAATGTATTCTGGTGTCTGGCCATGATCTGCATGATTTAGAGAAAATCTTGCAACAGACTCAAGGCATGGGGATCAACGTCTACACCAATGGCGAAATGCTGCCTGCGCATGCTTACCCAGAACTGAAAAAATACCCGCACTTGGTAGGTAACTACGGCAGTGCTTGGCAAAACCAGCAGAAAGAATTCGCGAACTTCCCCGGCGCGATCGTGATGACGTCTAACTGCCTGCTTAACCCTAATGTTGGGCAATATGCGGATCGCCTGTTTACACGTAGCATTGTCGGCTGGCCGGGTGTGGCGCATATCGAAGGGGACGATTTCTCAGCTGTGATTGAATGTGCACTGGCACAAGAAGGTTTTAAGCACGATGAGATTGAGCATCTGATCACCGTGGGTTTTGGACGCAATGCCTTAATGGCAGCAGCGCCTGCGGTGGTTGAGCAAGTCAAATTAGGCAACATCAAGCACTTCTTCTTGGTCGGTGGCTGTGACGGTGATAAAGCGGAGCGCAATTACTATCAAGATTTTACTGAGCAAGCGCCGGAAGACAGCGTGATTCTGACCTTGGCTTGCGGTAAGTTCCGCTTCAACAAAAATGAGTTTGGCGCGATCAACGGTATTCCACGTTTGCTCGATGTGGGTCAGTGCAATGATGCTTATTCAGCGATTCAACTGGCGCTTGCGCTTGCGGAAACCTTCGAGTGTGGAGTGAACGATCTACCGCTGACTCTGGTGCTCTCGTGGTTCGAGCAAAAAGCGATCGTGATCCTGCTGACCTTGCTCGCGCTGGGTGTAAAAGGCATTTACACCGGTCCTACCGCGCCCGCTTTCCTCACGCCAAATCTGATGGCGATCCTGCAACAGCAGTTTGATCTACGCAGTATTACTACGGCGGAAGACGATCTGCGCACCATTCTGGCGGCATAAGTGGCCACTCAGCCCCACAATGTGGGGCTGATGCCGATGAGGAGAAATAACATGTCTGCATGGGCAGAACAAGACAATGAAACCTTGGTGTGTGTGCGTAAATGGCAAGAAACCCCAGATTGTGTGAGCTTTGAGTTGGCAGATCCGCATCGTGAGCGCCACTTCAACTTTAAGCCGGGGCAGTTCGCGAACTTAGGTTTTTCCATTAATGGGCAGACGGTGTATCGCTCTTACTCCATCAGCTCGCAGGCTCAGCAGCCGTATTTACGTTTTACGGTCAAGCGAGTCGCGCAGGGGTTGGTGTCTCAACATGTGGTGGATGAGTTGAAATTGGGCGATAGCGTTACGGCCATGAAACCTCAAGGTCGCTTCAATAGCACCGATTGTGCACCCAAATCCCGTGTATTACTGATCAGCGCGGGGTGTGGCATCACGCCAGTCATGGCGATGGCCAAAGCTTGGTTAACCGAACCGAGCGATAAACAGAACGATGCAAGAGAGATCGATTTTCTGCACATCGCAAGCAATCCAGAACAAACCATCTATTGGCAAGAGTTGCAGCAGTTAGCGGCGCAGCATTCGAATTTCCACTTGAAGCTGTTACTCAAAGACGCGGGCGAGAGTGGCTTTGCACAAGGTCGTTTAACTCAGGAAACTCTGATTGAACAGGTTCCGGATGTGTTGGAAAGAAGCGTGTATCTGTGTGGGCCAGCAAGGTTTATGCAGGATGTGAGTGGTTATTTACAAGCGCTTAGCTTTGACATGGCGCATTTTCATCAAGAGAGTTTTTCGCCTGAAATGACGTCACTCAATGAGGGGAATGCCGATCCCGTTATTCGCCAGCAGGTGAAAATTCGCGTGCCTGCTTTTGGGGTAGAGGTGGATGCGCCGAGTGAAAAAGTGCTGTTAGAAGCGTTAGAAACCGGAAAACTGCCGATCATTGCGGCTTGTCGCAGCGGTATTTGTGGTTCATGTAAATGCCGCGTGTTGGATGGTCGTGTCCGTCGTTTAAGCCAAGAAACGCTGAGCGAAGAGGAGATTGAGCAAGGCTATGTGTTGGCTTGCTCGACGCTGGCGGAATCGGATGTGGAACTGGCACTCAACTGAAGTGTTTAGGCGTGCTTGGCACGCCTCACTGACGTTTAAATACCGTCACGCTCAATTGGGCAACTCATACAACGTGCGCCACCACGGCCACGCCCTAACTCATTACCGGGAATGGTCAGTACCTTAATGCCTGCTTTATCGTACTTCTCATTGGTATAGACGTTACGTTCGTAGCCAATCACCACGCCCGGTTTGACGGTCAGGACATTGTTGGCATCATTCCATTGTTCGCGCTCCGCTTCATAGCTGTTGCCACCTGTAGTAATGATTTTGAGATAATCCAGCCCCAGCGCTGATTCAATCGCGTGGATATAGCTTGGTACTTGCTCCACGCGCATTTCACTGCCATCGCCTTTAGGCGTCAGACGCCAAGTCGCGAGATCTTTGCGCATCACTTCGGGATAGACGGAGAAAGTATCGACATCCATATGGGTCATCACCGTATCCAGATGCATGCAAGAGCGATGTTTTGGCAGGCTGACCGCAATCACTTCACGAGCTTCACCATGTTTGAACAAGGCGGCCGCTAAATTTTCTACGCCTTGGGGAGAGGTGCGTTCAGACATTCCAATCAATACTGCGCCTTTACCAATCACCAATACATCGCCGCCTTCAATATTGGCATTGTCGTAGTGCAGATCATCCAGACCAAAATAGTGAATAAAGGGCTGCTGAGCAAAAGTTGGGTGCCAACGGTAAATGGCCCGCAAATGGTTGGTTTCACGCTGACGAGCAGCTTTCATCATTGGGTTGAGTGACACGCCACCATAGACCCAGCAGGAGGTATCGCGAGTGAATAGGTGATTGGGCAGCGGCTCAATCACAAAATCGAGGGGCTGACGCATTTTTGGCAGCATGGAATCGGATTCTATTTGTAGCTCAGAATAAGCCAATCCGCCTAATAACACGGTGGCCAAGTGGTGATCGTCCAATGCGTTCAAATAATGGCGTAGATCGTGGGCAAAGGTCGGGCCGTAGCGAAAATCCCCAATTTGCGTTTCCAGTAGCCACTGTCTGGCTTCGGGAATGGCCAGCGTCTCTTCGAGTAAATCATGCAGCAGTAACACTTCCACATCTTGAGTGCGCAAGGTATTGGCAAAAGCATCGTGCTCAACGCCTGCCGCTTCCACGGCCAGCACATCATCAAACAAAAGCTCATGGCAGTTGGAAGGCGTTAAATGAGTCAACGCTCGCTCGGGACGATTTAACAGTACACGGCGCAGTTGCCCCACTTCAGATCCTACGTACAAACGGTTCATTGAGCTTCCTCTCTCTTGCTTTCACATGCGGCAGCAGGTTTAGCCTACGCTCACCTTGTCGTTTCTAGGCAAGCATCCCGCTTACCTGTAAACCCAAGCCGCTGGATATAGTTATGAACAGCTTTTTATTAAGTTGCAAGTCGATCTTTTGTTATAAAAATCCACCCATAATAAATTTGCGATATATTTTATCGTCAGTGGTCGGTTTTATGATTTTGTATTCTGATTTTGAAAGTTAGGAGGATGCCCCCTTAAATTGCTTAGCTATGCGCAGCATAACTGGGTGTTTTTATGCGTTATAAGTTTAAATTTTAACTATTTATTCACAATCTATGCGTTATTGAAGTTGAGGATGGAATTTTTCCTATTTTGGCGATTTTTTAGCTATGCATTATCGCGCCATAAACAGGCAATTTGGGGATCCGTTTTTACAGGCTTATTGAACACAGATTATGCTGAATTGGTGAGTTGATAAAAAAATGTTAAAAACAAGGTGTGAGGGATGGATCTGAAGCCAAGCGAAAGATCTTCTCAGATCGTTTTGTGGCTAGAAATTCCTTTCAATCCATGCGATAGTGCGCCGCACAAATTTCCGATCCTATTGACTATCTGGAGCACATTATGTCTCACCAAGATGATTATCTATCTGTAGAAGAATTAATCGAGATCCAAAAGGAAGAGACTCGCGACATCATTCAGGCCCTGCTCGAAGATGGCAGTGATCCAGATGCCTTGTATGAGATCGAACACCATCTGTTTGCAGAAGAATTCGATAAGCTGGAAAAAGCCGCAGTAGAAGCATTCAAAATGGGCTTTGAAGTGCTTGAAGCAGAAGAAACTGAAGATGAAGATGGTAACAAGCTGCTCTGCTTTGATGCGACCATGCAATCGGCTTTGGATGCCAAACTGATTGATGAACAAGTGGAAAAGCTGGTTAATCTGGCCGAAAAATTCGACATCATCTACGACGGTTGGGGTACTTACTACGAAGGTGAAGATGCCTTGTACCCTGACGAAGATGAGGATGAAGACGACGAGCAGTAATACTCGTATCGAAGATACCAGCCGCAGGGCTGGTATTTTTTGCCTGCACCAATGGATTGTAAGCCGTAACCGCTGTGTTACACCAATAATGCAATAGATTTCACTTCAGGTATAATGCGCGCAAACCAACAGGAATTGGAACGCTATGCAGCTCTCACTCGCCGGTCTTTGGCAGCTTTCACCGCTGACGGATCTCTCTATCCCCCAAGATGACATTACCTTTCCTGCACCATTAAGTGCGGTGCTACCCAAAACGCTAAGTGAAGAGGAAATCGCTGAGCAAGAGTGGCATTTAATGCATGATATTGAAGTAGATGAAGACCTACTGAGCTTTGCGGCGATTGATCTGGTGTTGGAAGGGATCGATTACCATGCCGAAGTTCGCCTGAATGGAGGCGCGCTGTTTGACTGTGATGGCTCACAAGCGATTTACCGTAAAGACATTCGCTCCTTGTTAAAACTAGGGCGTAACCGATTTGAAATTTTGTTTTTGGAAGCGGATGAAGATTGGTTGCTGGATGAAGAGGCGACAGATCTCTGCTTTTTAGGTGAGCAGGATGCACCCAGTTACGATCAGCGAATCGGGATCTGGAAAGCGCCTTACCTGCAATGTATTCGGCATCTACGCCTAAACCATGTTTCAACCGAGCAAGTTTGGTACCACAGTGGCTGTGAGTTGTTGGTGAATCTGTTTTTCACCACTTACTCTCCGGGGCTGGTTTCTGCTGCGGTAAAATTTGATGGTCGAACGTACCAAGTACCGATTGATGTGCGTAGCGATCACGCGAGTGTGCTGTTTCAGGTTGATGCTCCTAAGATTTACGATGTACACCATCCTCGAGCTGAAGATCTTTATTTAGTCTCCGTACAACTGGATGGCCAAACTAAGCGTTTTCAACTGGGTTTGAGTGAAGCGCACTGCGTGAGTCATTTCCCGCTATAAAATTCCTGTTCATCAAAAAGCAAAACGCCTTCATACAGAAGGCGTCTCGATCGAAATTTTAATCACTTAATGGGCGCAACCAAAATGGCCAGAGTGCTTGCTTTGCCATACTTTCTCATGGAAGTAGTAGGCACAGGTATTGATGCTCGGTTCGATCATCGCCATCACCCCACCCACTAACCAACTTCCCGTCAACAGGTAAGCCACACTAAACGCCACGCTAAAGTGGATGGTCGCGAAGCTAGCGGTTTTGATTCGGGTATCGCCCGCAAAGCGGCGCAACGTTGGCGAATTGGCCCATGCTTTTTCATGGAAGTAAAACGCGACAGTGTTCACCATAGGTTCGAGCATCGCAATCAGGCTGCCGAGAAGGACATCACCTGTCAGTACATACGCTACCGTAAATGCGATGGTAAAGTGTATTGCTGCAAAACTTAATGTCTTTTTCATGATTCAGTCCACCTGATCTTGTTTGATGGAGTTATTATTGATAATAATTCTCAATTCATCAAGCGGGAAAAACCAATCAATGCGATAGGAATCAGTGAATAAAAAAGGCGCGATGAAGCGCCTTGAGTGACATATTAAAAATTGTGGTCAATTAACCTTGTGGCTTCACGACCAATACGTTGATCGGGGAGTTTTCTACCACTTTGCTTGCCACAGAGCCGAGCATGACTTTATCAATGCGTGAACGTTTGTGGCTTGGCATGACGATAAGGTCCGCACCTAAACGTTCCGCATAATCAAGGATGGTCGCGTAAGCTTTACCTTCTGCAATGTGCAGCTTGTAAACAATCTCTTCATCAATGTGTTTATCAGCAAATGCTTTGAGCTGAGCTCGCACATCATTTTTCATTTGTGCTGCGGCATCTTTTGGAAAATAGGTCGCCACCATCGACATGTGAATGCCTGGCAACACGTTCAGCAAGTGAATTTCGGCGTTGGAATGTTTGGCATGCCAGACAGCAAGCTGAACCGCTTTGTCGGCAAAGCCTTGTTCATTCAAATCAACCGGAACAAGAATATGTTTATACATGACGCTCTCTATGGTTATTCCCTATCCTTATGAGTTTAGGGGATAGGTTGGCGATGATTCATTGACGCGTTAAGTATATGCCTGATTTGACTCAGGCATATTGACGCAGCACCTTGTTATGCCTTTTTTATCCGTCTTTTTTGGTTCCAAGCCAGCAGCAGAGTGAGCAAAATTGCTGGCAGGAATACCCATTCTTTCATCGGACGATCGCTATCGACCACGACCGAGCGAATTTCCCAATCAAAGTCGATACCTGCCGCTTCGGCTGGGCTACCGAATCCCACCATCTCGACCAACATGCGGTTTTTCTCGTTGAGCAGAGTTAAGCCCATTGAGGCAATACGCTCTTGAGCACCGACAGCGCGATCTTCAAACGGTAACTGTACGGTTTTGGAGGTGTATTCGCCTTTAAGGTTTTCCCCTGCCACGATCATTTGGATCGGTTGGCCTACAGGCGTTTGCTCCACAATTTGCTCTAACTTGGTGCCGGCATACATGATTTGAGCTGGGTAGACCATGTCCCACCAGAAACCGGGGCGGAAAAAGGTAAAGGTCAGCACCAGTAATGCAATCACTTCCCACCATTTGGTTTTGGTCAACCACCATCCCTGTGTTGCTGCGGAAAACAACAACATGGCCGTAATGGAAGAGAGTATGGTGAGCATTAAGTGCCACCAAGTATCAATCCCCATCAGTAAGAGTTGGGTGTTAAACACAAACATGAAAGGCAGGATCGCCGTCCGGATGTCGTAAGCGAAACCTTGAATACCCGTTCGGATAGGGTCCGATTTGGCGATCGCCGCGGCAGCAAAAGCAGCGAGACCAACCGGAGGTGTATCATCAGCCAAGATACCGAAGTAGAACACGAACAGATGCACCGCAATCAGAGGGATGATCAAGCCATGCTCAGCACCTAATGTGACGATCACGGGAGCCATCAAGGTGGAAACCACAATGTAGTTGGCTGTGGTTGGCAAACCCATACCGAGGATCAAGCTGATCACCGCGGTAAAAATCAACATCATGATGACGCTACCGCCAGAGATAAACTCGACAAAGTCAGTCATCACTAGGCCAATTCCAGTGAGGGTAACTACGCCCACAACCGTACCCGCAGCAGCAGTCGCTACCCCGATACCGATCATGTTACGCGCACCAGAGACTAAGCTTTCAAAAAGGTCACTCACCCCTTCTTTAGCGGCATCGCCAAGTGAACCAGTGCGATTAAATAGAGCCATTAGTGGGCGTTGTGTTAATAGGATGAAGATCATAAATACGCTGGCCCAGAATGCCGATAAGCCGGGCGAGAAGCGCTCAACCGTCAAACACCACACCAAAACCACAATCGGCAGTAAGTAGTGCAAGCCCGATTTTAGCGTTGGAGCGACATCAGGGACGAACTGTAAGTCTTCATCAATACCCAGCCCTTCTTTTGCATACGGAGCGGAAACTTTTACCAGCCCAACGTAAGCCACCAATAACACCGCGGTAAGAATAGGGGTCGCGGCTGCGCCAAA
Source organism: Vibrio mimicus (assembly GCF_019048845.1). Lineage (NCBI taxonomy): Bacteria > Pseudomonadati > Pseudomonadota > Gammaproteobacteria > Vibrionales > Vibrionaceae > Vibrio > Vibrio mimicus. The sequence continues at coordinate 2,860,161 of NZ_CP077426.1, read as the reverse complement.
GGCTTCTTTTGTCCAACCGATACCGTAATAAACCAGCGCGCTGATCACGCATAAGCCAAGAATCGTTGCGGTAAAAGAGAGTAGCTTTTGAGCTAAAGTCGACTGGTTACGACGAGGAAGGCCACTCATGCCCGCTTTACAAGCTTCAAGGTGAACAATGTAGATCAATGCGATATAGGAAATCAGCGCTGGCAGAATGGCGGCTTTGATAACTTCGACATAAGAAATTCCGACGTATTCCACCATCAAGAAAGCGGCCGCACCCATGATTGGCGGAGTCAACTGACCGTTGGTGGACGCTGCTACTTCCACGGCACCCGCTTTGGTTCCGGGAAAACCAACGCGTTTCATGAGCGGAATGGTAAAGGTGCCTGTAGTCACCACGTTGGCGATCGAAGAACCGGACACGAGTCCAGAAAGTCCTGATGCAACCACCGCAGCTTTGGCTGGGCCGCCACGCATGTGCCCGAGCATAGAGAAGGCGACTTTGATGAAGTAGGCTCCCGCACCGGCACGTTCCAACATGGCACCAAACAGCACAAACAGGAAAACAAACGAGGTTGAAACCCCAAGTGCGACACCAAATACCCCTTCAGTGGTTAGCCACAAGTGTGACATCGCTTTGTTCAAGCTCGCCCCTTTGTGGGCAATCACATCGGGCATGTAAGGACCAGCAAAGGTGTAGAGTAAGAATAATGCCGCCACCATCATCAGCGGTGGGCCTAACGCACGGCGGGTCGCTTCAAGTAGCAGCACCATGCCAACGACTGAAGCAATCACATCCAACTGAGTCGGGGCACCAGAACGTCCGGCTAGCTCTGCGTAGAAGAGATAGATGTAAGCTGCTGACAAGCTGCCCGCCAGTGCTAAAACCCAATCCATTAAAGGAATACGATCGCGCGGTGAGCCTTTCATTGCTGGATAAGCAGTAAAAGCAAGAAAAACCGCAAAAGTTAAGTGAATGGAGCGGGCTTGCGTGTCGTTTAGTACGCCAAAATCGAAGATAAAGGGAAGTGGTGAAGCGTACCAAAGCTGAAACAGCGACCAACAGAGCGGTACGAACCAAAGTATACGTCCCGGAATACCTTTCGGATTTCTGGCTCCGGTATCCGCCTGTGCCACCATTTCTTGCACATCGGGCGACGGTGTTGTTGTCTGCGTCATGTACCTTATCCTTATTATTGATGTTACATAGACTTATCATCGGTACTGAGAGTGTTGTACCTGAAAGTAGTATCACCAAAAGAGCACGTGATACGAATGAGGAGGCGATCGCCTCCTCTTTTTATTAATCAATAAGTTATCGTTTTTATGGAGAGGCGAAACACTCCTCTCCATGATTGAAACGCGTTACTTAATCAAACCGACTTCTTTGTAGTATTTAATGGCACCTGGATGAAGAGGAATGGAGTTCCCTGCGGTTACCATGTCTTCTTTCTTCAGGTTGGCAAAGGCTGGGTGTAGACGAGTAAAGGTATCGAAGTTTTCAAATACCGCTTTGGTCACGTTGTACACTACCGCTTCAGGTACGTCTTCAGTCGTTACTAGCGTTGCTGCTACACCGAAGCTTTTCACGTCTTGATCTGTACCGCTGTACATGCCAGCAGGCACTACGCTGTACGCATAGTAAGGATTGTTGGCCACGATTTTTTCGATCTCAGGACCGGTAGCGGGAACCAGTTTTGCGGCACAAGAGGTAGTTGCTTCTTTAATTGCACCATTTGGATGGCCAACCATGTAGATGAAGGCATCAATCTTGTTGTCACACAGCGCTTGTGAGCGCTCTGAACCTTTGAGCTCCGCCGCCAATTTAAAGCTGTCATTTGTCCAACCGAACGCATCCATTACCACTTGCATGGTCGCGCGATCACCAGAACCAGGGTTGCCGATGTTAACGCGCTTACCTGCTAGGTCTTTCACGTTTTCAATACCTGAGTCCGCACGCGCGATGATGTTGAACGGCTCGGTGTGGAGTGAAAACACGGCACGCAGCTTTTTGTATGGGCCTTGCTCTGCAAATTCGCTGGTACCGTTATAACCATGGTATTGCCAATCGGACTGCACGATGCCGAAGTCCAATTCACCAGAACGAATGGTGTTAACGTTGTAGATAGATCCGCCAGTGGATTCAACTGAACAGCGAATGTTGTGATCTTTACGATCCTTGTTCACCAACTTACAGATAGCGCCGCCTGTAGGGTAATAAACACCAGTAACCGAACCGGTACCGATGGTAATGAAATCCTGTGCGCTGGCGACACTAGAGCCGATAACAGCAGCTGCGATTGCGCCCATTTTGATTATTTTAGGTAATGACATGAATTTCCCTTCCTTCATTGGTAATGTGACTCAAAGCATTTATATAGCCCCGAGTTTTCCTGCCTGAGAAATATTGCTTTATGCGATGAAAAGAATGATAAAGCGACGGAATCATACCAAAAAAACAACAGATAATTACACAACTGTTAAAAATTATAGTGTGATTGACTCATTTATTAGACAGCAAAACGTTGAGTATCCTATGTGGATAACGCTTATATTTCAATTGTTTAGTTTATATGCTGGTAAAAAGATGAGCTTTCTAAGATGTGAATTTGGTCACGCGTGGCGCGTGACCATAAAGCGGCAGCAATGATAATTTTTAGCCGGCGTATTCAAACAATTCGCAGACAGAGTGGAAAAGTTCTTTCACTGGTACATCGAGTGTTGGTGTGATGAAAATCGTATCATCGCCAGCGACTACGCCTAAAATTCCTTCCGATTTACCCAGTGAATCCAGCAGGCGTGCAATCAGTTGTGCTGCGCCAGGGCCAGTACGAATCACCACTAACGCATTGTTGTAGTCTACATCCAAGACTAGTTCACGAAGTGAACTGCTGGCAGTGGGGACGCCCAGTTCTGCTGGTAAACAGTAGACCATCTCCATTTTTGCATTACGAGTACGCACTGCGCCAAATTTGGTCAGCATGCGCGATACTTTGGATTGGTTGATGTTGTCAAAGCCTTCGTTTTTCAGCGCTTCAACAATATCGCCTTGTGAGCCAAAGCGTTCTTCTTTTAGTAGGGCTTTGAAAGCTCGGACTAGGTTATCTTGTTTATCTACGGTACGCATGATTCTTCTTACTTAGGTTAAATGATCAATTTGTGCATATTCTCGCATACCTATGCATGACACACCAAACGACTCGCTAAATTTGTCTTAACTGTCACTGTAAAAGTTTTTGATATCAGGTTAGATCGCTTTATAACTCTTTGTCTAAATTGAACATTGGCCGATAATCGTCTATGTCGCTGCAACGCCTTCTCAGCAGTGTTGCGCAAAGTCGCAAAGCTGACGTTAATTGATTGTAATCAGTTTGTGATTACTATAGCGTCTGACGGTCGGATACACCTAATCACCCTACAAACTTATAAGAGATTACTCTCAAGGAGATTTACGATGAAAGTCGCTGTTATTGGTGCCGCTGGCGGCATTGGTCAAGCCCTTGCTCTGTTACTCAAAAACCGTCTTCCTGCTGGTTCTGATTTGGCTCTGTACGATATCGCGCCTGTCACTCCGGGTGTGGCGGCGGATCTGAGCCATATCCCAACCCCTGTAACAATTAAAGGTTATGCGGGTGAAGACCCAACTCCTGCGTTGGAAGGTGCGGATGTGGTATTAGTTTCTGCTGGTGTTGCACGTAAGCCGGGGATGGATCGTGCAGATCTGTTCAATGTGAACGCTGGTATTGTCAAAGCATTAGCAGAAAAAATTGCTGTGGTGTGCCCAAAAGCGTGTATCGGTATTATTACTAACCCAGTGAATACAACGGTTCCTATCGCGGCAGAAGTGCTGAAAAAAGCAGGTGTATACGATAAGCGTAAACTGTTTGGTATTACTACACTGGATGTTATTCGTTCTGAAACTTTCGTTGCAGCTCTGAAAAATAAAGATCCAGGCCAAGTTCGTGTACCTGTGATTGGCGGTCACTCCGGTGTCACCATTCTGCCTTTACTATCACAAGTGGAAGGTGTGACTTTTACCGATGAAGAAGTGGCGGCTCTGACTAAACGTATCCAAAATGCAGGTACTGAAGTTGTTGAAGCCAAAGCGGGTGGCGGTTCAGCGACTCTGTCTATGGGCCAAGCGGCATGTCGTTTTGGTCTTGCACTGGTTAAAGCACTACAAGGTGAAGCGAATGTGGTTGAGTACGCTTACGTAGAAGGTGAGGGTGAACACGCTCCATTCTTCGCTCAACCGATCAAACTGGGTAAAAACGGTGTTGAAGAGTTGCTGGAGATCGGCAAGCTGAGCGCTTATGAGCAAGCCGCTCTGGATGGCATGCTGGATACCCTGAAAGGTGACATTCAAATCGGTGTTGAGTTTGTAAAATAATCGACACCTAGTTCGACCATTTTAAGAATACCGCTCTTGATGAGCGGTATTTTTTATCTCGGGTTTGCTGTGGTTACTTAAATTAATCATTTGATTTTTTAGTATTAAATGTCGATTTGTGTTTTACCACTAGTGAATTCTTATGTTACTTATCTAATTATCATTTCATATCACTACTTTTCGTGTAAGATGCGCTGTTTTTTCTATTCTTCGACTCATGTGTTGTGAGTTGAATGGTTGCCCTTCAGTCATAACAAGCGGATTTCCTTTCTGCCTGTTATTGATTTTTGGAAGGGGAAGATGGCTTTTACTTCTGTTATTGGTGATTGAAAAATAATGGATAAAAAACTGGGTTTAGGCTCTCTCACTGCTTTAGTGATTGGTTCCATGATTGGTGCGGGCGTGTTTAGCTTGCCACAAAATATGGCGGCAGTCGCCAGTCCACTGGCTGTGATGATCGGCTGGTCGATCACTGGGATCGGCATGATCTTTCTTGCGCTTTCTTTTCAATATTTGGCCGTCAATAAACCCCATGTCAACAGTGGTGTATTCGGTTTTGCCCGCGAAGGTTTTGGGGATTTTGCTGGATTTTGCTCGGCGTGGGGCTATTGGTTTAGCGCTATGGTCGCTAACGTCTCTTATCTGGTGATCGTGTTTAGTACCCTAGGGCTGCTGTTTGATACACCTGATCACGTCATCTTTGGCTCAGGTAACACCTGGTGGTCAATTGGAGGTGCTTCACTATTGTTGTGGGGAGTACACAGCTTAGTGTTAAGAGGGGTGCAAACCGCCGCTCTGATCAATCTCATCACCACCATGACTAAAATGGTGCCTTTACTGCTCTTTATTGTCTGTGCGATTACCGCCTTCAACTGGCCAACGTTTAGCTTAGATTTTTCCGGTATCCACCATATTTCAGGTGCGGATCTACTTGGGCAAGTCAAATCAACCATGCTGATCACGGTCTGGGTCTTTGTGGGAATTGAAGGCGCAGTGGTTGTTTCAAGCCGAGCGCGTCAGCGTAAAGATATAGGTCGAGCCACCATTCTGGGGTTGCTCACGGCACTGTCGATTTATGTCTTAGTAACGCTATTGTCGATGGGCGTAATTCAAGTCAATGAATTGGCGCAGTATCCCAATCCTTCAATGGCGCAAGTGCTGACTGCGATTATTGGCCCATGGGGCAAGTACATCATCGCGGTGGGGCTGTTGATCTCAGTCTGCGGCGCATTTTTGAGTTGGACGGTATTGGCTTCAGAAGCGCCTTTCCTTGCAGCAAAAGATAAGATGTTCCCATGTCATTTTGGCAAGCAGAATCAAGCGGGTAGTCCAGTGAATGCGCTGATTCTGACCACGCTATGTATCCAAGTTTCATTGATATTGGTGCGCTACACAGCCAGTACTTACGATACTTTGTTGATCTTTGCCTCAGAGATGATTTTAGTGCCGTATTTTCTGGTCGGTGCATTCACCTTAAAAATTGCGCTCGAACAGAAAGACAGAGGTAAACTTCTACTAATTGGTTTAGGTGCGACGATTTATGGTCTATGGCTGCTGTACGCATCCGGTTTGCATTACTTAATGCTCTCAACCTTGCTGTATGTACCGGGTTTTGCTTTTTATCTCAAAGCGAAACGCGAGCAAGGTGTAAAAGCATTTTGTGGCCGAGAAATGGTTGGAGCCAGTACGCTGCTGCTGTTTGCGGTCGGAGCGGCAGGCATGCTTTGGCAAGGAGCTTGGTAGGAAGTTCGTCTTCTTCCTACTCGAAGCTACAATTCCAAGTCATTTGGTATAGTTAGCACGTTAGATAAAAGAAACCCCTCAAGCTCGTAGAGCTGAGGGGTTTTTTAGTAACAAAATGTAATCCACTCTCGAGTGAGTTGTTGTCGCAATATCATCGAATTTGCAGACTATTTACTGCGATTGACTGCCATGTGAGCCAGCGTGATCAACGCTTGCTTGTATTCGCTTTCTGGCAGAATAGCTAACTCAGCGATGGCTTTATCTGCTTCACGCTGCGCTTTCTCAATCGTGTATTGCAGAGAACCAGTTTGCTCCATCGCCGCAAGAATCTCATTAAGGCGCGACATGCCATTGGCTTTCTCGATGGCTTCACGGATCATCAATGCTTGTTCGGGATTACCGTGCTGCATAGCATAAAGCAGTGGCAGGGTAGGCTTACCTTCAGCCAGATCGTCGCCGACGTTTTTACCCATCTCTTCGCCATCCGAAGTGTAATCCATCACATCATCAATGAGTTGGAATGCTGTACCAAGGTACTTACCGTAGTTTTGCATCGCCAATTCTACTTCAGATGAAGCATCACATAAGATAGCGCCGATCTGGGTCGCAGCTTCAAATAAACGTGCGGTTTTTGAATAGATCACCTGCATATAGCTGGCTTCGGTGGTATCAGGATCGTTGCAATTCATCAATTGCTGTACTTCACCTTCAGCGATCACGTTCACCGCATCACTCATCAGCTTCAAGATCTTCAAGGATCCTAGCTCTGTCATCATCTGAAATGAGCGAGTGTAGATAAAGTCACCGACTAATACGCTGGCTGCATTGCCAAAAGCGGCATTGGCGGTCGCTTTACCGCGGCGCAGATCTGACTCATCGACCACATCATCGTGCAGCAAGGTTGCCGTATGAATGAATTCAATAAAAGCAGCAGCTGTCGTGTGATGTGAGCCCTGATAACCGAGCGCTTTGGCAGATAAAACTGCCAGCAATGGGCGTAAGCGCTTCCCACCACCACTGATGATATAGAAACCCAGTTGGTTGATTAGGGAAACGTCAGAATTAAGTTGAGCGTGAATCGTTTCGTTCACTTTTGCCATGTCATTGGCAGTAAGCGCTTGGATAGCTTTAAAATCCATCGTAAATCCGGCTGAAATAAGAGCGTATAAGGCATTTAGTCTTCTGGAATCGCTGCATAATACACTAAAAATCATTGATTAATACATGGCTTAAAGGCATGATTGCGGCACTTTTGTTTGGCGATTAGCTTTTCGCCATTTTTTTCAAAATATGGCTTGTCATAGGCACATCATTCACGTAGAATCTGCGCCCTATTGATGATTAGTTTAGCGCACACCCTTATCGCATAAAATATAAGCATAGGCTGTGCGGAAAGAGCGGAGTAAAATATGTACGCTGTTTTCCAATCTGGTGGTAAACAACACCGTGTAAGCGAAGGTCAAACTCTTCGTTTAGAGAAATTAGACGTTGAAACTGGCGCAACTGTAGAATTTGATAAAGTTCTGCTGGTTGCTAACGGTGAAGACATTAAAGTAGGTGCTCCTCTAGTTGAGGGCGGTAAAGTAGTTGCTGAAGTGGTACAACACGGTCGTGGCGATAAAGTAAAAATCGTTAAGTTCCGTCGTCGTAAGCACTCTCGTAAGCAACAAGGTCACCGTCAGTGGTTCACGGAAGTGAAAATCACTGGTATCAACGCTTAAGTTATTAGGAGAGTTCAACAATGGCACACAAAAAAGCTGGTGGTTCTACTCGTAACGGCCGCGATTCAGAAAGCAAACGTCTAGGTGTTAAGCGTTTCGGTGGTGAATCTGTACTTGCAGGTAACATCATTGTTCGTCAACGTGGTACTAAGTTCCACGCTGGTACTAACGTAGGCATCGGTAAAGACCACACTCTATTCGCTCTATCTGATGGTAAAGTGAAGTTCGAGACTAAAGGTCCTAAGAACCGTAAATTCGTTAGCATCGAAACTGCTGAATAAGCAAAGTTTCTTGATGAATTCAAAAGCCCTGCCGTTTGGTGGGGTTTTTTATTTATCGAAAGTGTGGTCGACCCTAGACCCTAGACCCTAGACCCTAGACCCTAGACCCTAGACCCTAGACCTGAATGTGGCCTGATCCAAGCAGGCAGTTGTTTTCTGGGATCTACGTTCTCAGGTTTACTAGACTGATTAAGATTTCCCACGAGATTGAGTGGAGGAAAAATGAAATTCGTTGATGAAGCGGTAATTAAAGTTCAAGCAGGTGACGGCGGTAACGGCGTTGTCAGCTTCTGGCGTGAAAAATTCATTACCAATGGCGGCCCTGATGGCGGCGATGGCGGTGATGGCGGCGATGTGTATATGGTCGCCGATGAAAACCTTAACACCTTGATTGACTATCGTTTCCAGCGTTTTTATGAAGCTGAACGCGGTAAAAATGGTGGTGGCGGTAACTGTACCGGTAAAAGTGGTAAAGACAAAGAACTGCGCGTACCGGTAGGCACTCGTGCTGTCGATATTCACACCAATGAAATCATTGGTGAAGTCGCAGAACACGGTAAGAAGATCATGATCGCTAAGGGCGGTTGGCATGGCTTGGGTAATGCTCGTTTCAAATCTTCGGTCAACCGTTCACCACGCCAAAAAACCATGGGTACTAAAGGTGAGTTGCGTGATATCCGTTTAGAGCTGCTACTGCTAGCCGATGTTGGTATGCTAGGTATGCCAAATGCGGGTAAATCAACCTTTATTCGCGCCGTTTCAGCGGCTAAGCCGAAAGTGGCGGACTATCCGTTTACGACTCTTGTGCCAAGCCTTGGTGTGGTGAGCGTGCTGCCAGAGAAAAGCTTTGTGGTCGCTGACATCCCTGGATTGATTGAAGGTGCGGCGGAAGGTGCTGGTTTAGGGATTCGCTTCCTGAAACACCTTGAGCGTTGTCGCGTGCTGTTACATATGATTGATATTCTGCCTGCGGATCAAAGCGATCCTGCGCAGAATGCTTTGACTATCATTGATGAGCTTGAGCAATACAGTGAAAAGCTGGCGAAGAAACCACGTTGGTTGGTGTTCAACAAAGTTGATCTGATGTCAGAAGAAGAAGCTGACGAGATCATTCAAGACATTGTTGATGCACTCGCATGGGAAGGCGACTACTTCAAAATTTCTGCTGCGAATCGTCAAGGTACCAAAGAGCTGTGCATGAAGCTGGCAGAGTTTATGGATACTTTACCGCGCGAAGCGGAAGAACAGACAGAAGCGGAAAAAGTCAACTTTACATGGGATTATCACCATAAAGATGGCTTGGCCGGTCACGAAGTGATCACGGAAGATGATGACGATTGGGATGACTGGGACGACGAAGAAGATGACGGCCACGTTATCTATGTCCGTGACTAATCAACTTACAGATAATGCCGCAACTTTGTTGCGGCTTTTTTGTGTCTAAATCATATTCCCGCATTACAGTTTAAGGCACACTAAGTGCCACTTTTGGACTTTTTGGCTTAGGTATTTAGGAAAGGAATCATGGAAAGCAAACAGAGAGCCGTTTCTCGTTTGATCGCCCAGGCTGGGCAGATGCTGTTAGCACATGGTGCTGAGAGTACGTTAGTGGGCGATATGATGCGCCGTATGGGGCTGGCCAGTGGTATGAGTGAGGTGGAAGTTTCTCTCTCGGCGAGCTCTTTAGTTGTCACGACTGTCTATAAAGATCACTGTATCACGACGGCAAGACGCAGCCCAGATCGCGGGATCAATATGCGTGTGGTGACGCAGATCCAACGGATCTGCATCATGATGGAGAAAGGTATTCTCGATCACAGCTTAGCGCAAAAAAAACTCAATCAAATCAGTCCAGAACGCTATAACCGTTGGCTTGTCGTGGTCATGATTGGTCTATCCTGCGCGGCCTTTAGCCGCTTAGCGGGTGGGGATTGGACGGTGTTTCTGATCACGTTGATCGCTTCTTCCGTGGGGATGATTGTGCGTCAGGAAATCGGTCATCGCCAGTTCAACCCGTTGATCAACTTTGCTGCAACGGCCTTTGTCACTTCCGCCATTTCTGCCCAAGCCGTGATTTACCAACTGGGTAATAAACCCACTATAGTGATGGCATCTTCTGTGCTGATGCTGGTTCCTGGTTTTCCCTTAATTAATGCGGTGGCAGATATGCTCAAAGGTTATATCAACATGGGCATCGCTCGTTTTGTGATGGCGAGTTTGCTGACACTGGCGACCGCTCTCGGGATTGTTGCGGCAATGAGTGTGACTGGGATTTGGGGGTGGTAATGCTAAGTTGGGATCTGTTTTTCGGGTTGATCAATGACATGTTTTTTGCCGCAATTCCAGCGGTTGGGTTTGCTTTGGTATTTAATGTGCCTGTGCCTGCACTGAAGTATTGTGCTTTAGGTGGTGCGCTTGGGCATGGTTCGCGTTATTTGATGATGCAATTTGGCGTCCCGATCGAATGGGCGACCTTTTTTGCTGCAACACTGGTGGGGATGGTCGGGGTATATTGGTCTCGCCGATTCTTGGCGCATCCCAAGGTGTTTACCGTGGCGGCTTTGATTCCTATGGTTCCTGGAGTCTTCGCCTTTAAAGCTATGATTGCTCTCGTGGAGATTAATCATCTTGGTTTTTCACCAGAGTTGCTAGAAGCACTCATGGAGAATTTCCTCAAGGCGATGTTTATTATTGCCGGTTTAGCGGTTGGTTTAGCGGTACCTGGGCTGTTATTCTACCGCCGCAAACCGATTATTTAAGGCGATAAAAATGATGATCAGTATGATTGCCGCGATGGCAGACAACCGCATTATTGGTAAAGATAACCAGATGCCTTGGCATCTGCCTGCAGATTTTGCATGGTTTAAACGCTGCACATTAGGCAAACCTGTGATTATGGGGCGCAAAACCTACCAATCGATTGGGCGACCTTTGCCGGGGCGGCACAATATTGTGATCTCTCGTGATGAGAGTTTGCAGATTGATGGGGTTGATGTGGTGACATCTATCGATGCCGCGCTAGCGAAAGCCGGAGAAGTCGATGAGATTATGATCATAGGTGGTGGGAGTTTGTATGCCGCTTGCTTGCCGATGGCCAATAAGCTGTACATTACCGAGATCAATGCGGAACTTGATGGTGATACGCAGTTTCCTGAATGGGGAAGTGATTGGCAGGAGTGTTATCGTGAGCATTACTCCGTAGATGAAAAAAATACCTATGCGATGGATTTTGTGATTTTTGAACGCAAATAACCAGAGATAAAATCGTCAACACCCGTATTAACGGGTGTTTTCTTTTTCAGCTTAAAGTGCGGCTTGAACGAAGTAGCGTTTATCTTCCCAACGCAGCATAGTCAGGGTTCCGCCCCAAACGCAGCCTGTATCCAGTCCTATGACTTTATTACTGTAATAGCCTTCCAGTGCAGCCCAATGGCCAAAAATCACAGTCTTTTCTAATGGAATCCGTTGTGGCAATTGAAACCAAGGCAACAAGCTACCATCGGTCACTTCTTTAGGTGGGAGCTTGCACTTCATATCTAAGCGACCATCAGGGAAGCAAAACCGCATGCGGGTGAAAGCGTTAATGATGTAACGTAGGCGATCTATGCCTTGCAGTTCACGATCTATGCCTTGCAGTTCAGCATGCCACATATCGGGTTCATCACTATACATCTGTACAATCAGGCTATCCCATTGTGCGCTACGTAGCACTTGTTCTACTTCTTGCGCTGCTTGTCGCGCTGTTGAGAGATCCCATTGTGGTGAAATACCAGCATGACAGAGTACAAACTCTTCATGTTCAGCTAGCAAGGGTTGCTGACGTAGCCAATCAAGTAATTGCGCGGCGTCGGGCGCATCTAAAATCGGTTGGGTCTGATCGCGGCGTTTGGCCGGATGAATGCCGAGTGACACTGCGAGTAAGTGTAAATCATGATTGCCCAGTACCACTCGTGCGGCATCACCGAGTTGATGGGCAAAGCGCAGTGTTTCGAGTGATTTGGGGCCTCTTGCGACTAAATCACCGGCAAACCAGAGAGTATCTTGGCTCGGATCAAAGTGAGCTTGTTCAAGCAGTAGCTGTAACTCATCAAAACAGCCTTGAATATCTCCGACGATGTAATTAGCCACACAAACTCCGTTAATTCAGTACATGAGGAACCGCTAGACGAAACGGTTCAATTTCTACCGAGAAAGACTCACCTTGTTCATCAACCATTAGGTACTGACCTTGCATCACACCTATCGGCGTATCGAGCGCTGTACCACTGCTGTAGGTGTATTCATCGTTGGCTTGAATGTATGGCTGTTCTCCCACCACACCATCGCCTTCCACTACCGTCTGCTTACCATCGGCGTCTGTGATCAGCCAGCGACGACCTAATAGTTGCACGGTTTGCGTGCTGAGATTCTTAATCGTGATCAGGTATGCAAACACAAATCGATGATATTCAGGATCGGATTGTTCCTCAATGTAGCGAGTTTGAACCTGAATTTTGATGCAGGGAAGCGAAACATCCATGAGCAACTCCTCGGCCTAGTTGGGTATAACCTAGTGGCGATAAACAAAGGACGACTTAATGTCGTCCTATTGGATTATGCATGAGCTTTTTGATGCTGGGCATCAAGCCAGTTCGCTACTGCCACAAACTGAGCTAAGGTCAGGTTTTCTGGGCGCATGCCTGGGTTGATACCCAATGCCTCCAGTGTTTCTGGTTCAACCAAACCTTTGTAGCAGTTACGCACGGTTTTACGGCGTTGGTTAAAGCCTTCACGTACCACGCGATCTAACCACTCTAAGCTGGTCGCTGGGTGTGGGAGATCTTCATATGGCACCAGACGTACGACCGCAGAGTCCACTTTCGGTGGTGGCACAAATGCCGTTGGCGGCACTTCCAATACAGGAACCACTTTACAGTAGTATTGCGCCATCACGGTTAGACGGCCATAAGCTTTGCTGCCAGGGCCTGCCGCTAAACGGTTGACCACCTCTTTTTGCAGCATGAAGTGCATGTCTTGAATGTCACGATGGAATTCAAACAGGTGGAACATCAGTGGCGTTGAAATGTTGTAAGGCAAGTTACCAAACACGCGAAGTTTGTTGTTTGGCTTAACCAGCTGTTTGAAGTCAAAACGCATGGCGTCGCCTTCGTGGATCGTCAGCTTGCTTGCTAATTCGGGATGATTACGCAAGCGCTCTGCGAGATCTCGGTCAAGCTCGATGACAGTGAACTTATCCACTTCACGTCCTACCGGTTCTGTGATCGCGCCTAATCCTGGGCCGATTTCAACCAAGTTTTGCCCCGGTCTTGGATTAATCGCCGACACAATACCATCAATGATGTAAGGATCATTGAGGAAGTTTTGACCAAAGCGTTTACGTGCTTTGTGCCCTAAGTGGACATCATTTCTCATAGTGTTCTCGAAGTTATTTCGCTTTTTTATCAACTAATTCTATTGCGTAAGCCAATGCAGTCCAGAAGCTTCCTGCATCGGCTTGACCCGTTCCGGCAAGATCCAATGCGGTGCCATGATCCACCGAAGTGCGGATAAAAGGCAGTCCCAGAGTAATATTGACTGAGCGGCCAAAGCCTTTGTATTTGAGCACGGGAAGTACTTGATCGTGGTACATCCCGAGTACGGCATCGGCTTGTTGCAAGTATTTTTCACTAAAAATGGTATCGGCTGGCAGTGGGCCAACCAATTGCATGCCATATTGCTCACGCAAACGCTGTAGGGTTGGAGTGATGGTTTCGATCTCCTCCATGCCTAATACACCGTCTTCACCTGCATGTGGGTTTAAGCCACACACGTAAATTTTAGGCTCAGCAATGGCAAATTTCTCGACTAAATCCTTGTGGAGAATGTGAATGATCTGTTCTAGACGTTCACTGGTAACAGCTTTTGGCACTTCTGCGAGAGGCAGATGAGTGGTAACTAGAGCTGTTCGTAAGCCTTCTGTGGCAAGCATCATCACCACCAAAGGGGTATTCGATTGCTCGGCAAAAAACTCAGTATGTCCACTGAAGGTAACACCCGTACGGTTGATTACCCCCTTGTGCACAGGGCCGGTGACAATAGCATCAAACTCGCCATTCATACAGCCTTTTGCCGCTCTTTCCAGCGTTTTTAACACATAGTGTCCATTGGCGGGATTGAGTTGGCCTGCGGACACGGGCTCTGCTAGAGGAATATGCTCGACTAAAAGAGTGCCGGCTTGTTGTGGTTGTACTGGATTATTGTGTTGATAATCCAGTAGCTTAACATGAATGCCGAGTTGTTCAGCACGTTCGGCAAGCAAGGTTTTATCGGCACATACTACCAGTTGATGTGGCCAATCCTGCGCAGAGAGGGCGAGAACGAGATCTGGGCCTATTCCCGCAGGTTCTCCCGCAGTAACAATAATTCGTTTACTGCTCATCCTTTTCGTCCTTCAGAACTTCCACAAAGGCACTGGCACGCAATTCTTGCAACCAAGCACTCGCTTCTTCATTGAATTTACGGTTGAACAGGATTCGGTACGCTTTATTTTTCAGGGCGGAGTCGGTGCGATCGACTTGACGGCGATCTAAAACCTCAACAATGTGCCAACCATGTACGGTTTTAAATGGCTCACTGATTTGTCCAACCGGTAAGGTTTCAACTTGGTGCTTAAACTCTGGAACATACAGATCTGGCGTTTGATAGCCTAGCTCACCTTTTTGTGCCGCTGAACCTGGATCTTGGCTGTACTGCTGAGCGAGTTCCGCAAAAGTGACTTCCCCATTTTTGATGCGCTGTACGAATTCATTGAGCTGTTTTTGTGCACCATCATCGCTAAGAATGATGGTTGGCTTGATCAGAATATGACGAGCATTCACTTCCGTCACGGCAACCGTTTCTAAGCCTTTTACATCGTCAATTTTCAGAATGTGAAAACCGACACCACTGCGGAATGGGCCGATAACGCTGCCTTTATTCTGCATTTTGATCTGATCTGCAAAGATGGTCGGCATTTCTTCTTTACGCATCCATCCCCAGTCACCACCTTGTAGTGCTTTAGGTCCCTTGGAGTAGGTATAGGCCATTTTCGCAAAATCGGAGCCCTGTTTGAGTTCAGCCACCAATTTGTTGGCTAGCGATTCTGCTTCACTCTTGTCCTGTCCATCTTCAACGCGAAGTTGGATATGACTAATTTTGTATTGCACTGTTGCATCGGTTTCTTTAGCCAATAGCTCGGCTAAGGTGTCGACCTCTGCGGGTAGAATATTGATTCGACGACGAACGAGTGCATTACGTGCATCACTGGCGGCCATCTCTTTACGCACTTGTTCACGAAATTCAGGGTAGGTGAGGCCTTCTTGGGCTACAGCGGCAATTAATTGCTCTTGGGTTTGTTGATTGCTTTTGGCGATCTCTTTAATCGCATCGTTTAAACGATTGTCATCAATTTTTACCCCGATTCTATCAGCTTCTTGCTGCTGCAAGGTATCGATGATCAGTTTTTCCAGCACTTGTTCACGCAAAACACTTTCTTGTGGTAAAGGTTGATTATTTTGCTTGGCATTCGCCTTCACGGTTTTCAGTGCACCATCCACGTCACTTTGTAATATCACGCCACTATTGACGATAACGGCAACACTATCCAATTGCTGAAGTTCCGCGTGAGCATTAAACAGAGTCAGTGTGCCGAGGAGGCTAATTAATGTGGGTTTCCACAATTTCATGTGCAGTCCTATCTGAAATGTTGGTAGCCTGAGTTACTCTCAGGCTAAGCGAATTAGTTGTTTAGGAAGAATGGGCGTCCATAACCAAGCGAATTTCCCGCGCTATCTACGCCTGTCATACTGGAACCAGCACCTATGCTGGTTCCAAAGCCAATAATCCCAATATTGAAACTGAAGTTATTTTCATAGATTGGAGTGGCGTATGGGTCGGTCACGAAGTTGCCATCCCAACTTTTAAGTTGGTTACTGTAGGTGAACCCCATATACCAACAATCTGAGGTATAAGTGAGGTTAGCGAGCCACTCTAACGCTTCATCGGTTGTCAGGTCATAGTAATACTGGCCGCTAGCAGACCATTTACGGCTCAGTTGGTAACCCGCCAAGATCCCTGCTTGTGAAATACCGTCTTTAGTAATGTCATTAATGTTGGTAATGCTATCACCTACGGTATTTAGGATGTAATCCTTCGCTACATAGCGATAGTTAGTTTGAATATAACCCCCGTTAGAGCGATATTCTAACGTACTGTTTCCAAGCTGAATCCCTTGGCCGTCAATGTCATATTGAACCCCACCATGGTAGAACAGATAGTCGGCAAAGTTGAAATCCATCTCAACCGCCCAAGCCGAGTAGCTTGACTGGTTATCTGGGTTTTTCACCGATGGATTGAAGTTGCCATCGAGATAGAAAATCTGACCGAACGCGATATTGAGGCGTTCTTTATAACTATCATCAAAGAAGCGAGTCGATGCGCCATAGCTGATTTGGTTAGCGGATTCGATGCGATCCACGCCGCTGTATTTACGGCTACGGAACAGGCCATAGTAGTCGGTTTGCAACAACGTGGAGTCATACAGGCCAATATTGCTCTGATCTTCTTTAGGAACATAGAGATACTGGATTTTTGGCTCCAGAGTTTGAGTGTAATTGTCCAGTAGCACCGTATCTCGTTCAAGCACGATTCCAGCCACGCTACGAAACTCAGGGATCACTCGGGTAACGCTTTCTTCTAAGTTAGGATCGGTGGTGTTATCTAACTCTTGCTGATAATAAGTGCCGAGCAAGCGCGCTTCGGTGGTCCAGTTCCCCCAAGTATTGCTGAGAGGGACTTTTAAACCTGGCTCGATGTGCACACGAGTGGCAGATGGCTTTCCTCTTGCATCTGTCTCAAAGCGTGAAATATGACTGATAAGATCAAAATCCAGATACTTCATTAACTCTGGGGAATAATAGTTATAGCTCAGTTGCGGCATCAAACGATACGGAAGGTTAGTGCTGGTGGTATCGTTAGTCAGCAATTGGAAATCACGCACTAGCAGCGATGAATCCCAGTTTTGGCTCCGGTAAGTCGCGCGCCCCTCTTGGATGAGTTGCCCATCTTCACGGTTGCCGATACCAGAATCTAAATCAGAGAAATAGTTGATATCACTGACCTTGGAGTAGTCGATTTCAAACTTCCAGGCTTGTTGGTAAATACCGCTATGCTCATATTGAAATGCCCAGCGATTCCCTTGTTCGGTGTGCAGTTGATCGTCCGCTAAATACTCCGATTTAATCTGACCGGTACCGAAATCACTCAGGTAGCGAAATACGCTGTTGAGTTGCGTACCGCGCTTTTGCATGTAGTTAAAGGTGGTTTCTAAATCGTAATTAGGTGCCAAGTTCCAGTAGATAGGTACTTCAAATTCATAACCATCTCGTGAGCCGTAAGATGCGGTTGGGTACAAGAAGCCCGTTTTACGGGTGTCCCCAATCGGCACGGTTAAATAGGGGAGATAGAACACCGGTACATTTTGCACTTCAAGACGCGGGTTATAGAAAGTGGCAATCTCTTCATTTTGATCCACATCAATGCTAGAAGCACGCATACGCCACGCATTATTGCCTTCTGGGCATGAGGTAATGGAGCCATCTTCGATTTCATACACCGCTTTGCCAGTTTTCGAAACATAAACAGCTTCACCACGGCCAGGTTCACACAAGAACTGGTAACGCGTATTTTCTAAGGTCATCTCATCGGAATTGAGATGATTGGTTGCTTTGGTCGAAACGGTTTTGATTTCCCCGTCACTAAACTGAACATTACCCTCAGCCACCACAACGTTTTCTTGCTGATGCAACGTGACGTTATCGGCAGCGATACGTTTTTTGCCTTGCACGACAACAACGTTGCCTGAATAGGTCGCCTTTTGCCCATTGATTGCCTCTAGCTTATCCGCTTCGACATTGATAGGCTGTTGGTTGGGGTTAGCAGGCTCTGGCTGGTTGACTAAACACTGCTCGCCATTTGGCAGGTTTGAGTGATTGTCATCCACACTTGCTTCTGCTTGTGTCTGAGGAGCAAAGAGTGCTGCGCTAATCGAGGCGGCTAAAAACGTGCGGGAAAAGCATGACATTGGGTTGTACATCCTGTTGAACTTTTGGCCTGTTGAACTTGATGGATTCCGAACTTAGGAGCCTGAAATATAGTCGGCCCTTATCATAAAGGAAATTGGCGCTTGCGCCACTATCAGACCGCTTCACTCCAGAAAAATTCATAGATTGAGAGCACATAATGCATATTTTCGGCAAAATTTTGGGCGCTTTTTTTGGCTTCCTATTTGGTGGGCCTTTCGGCGCTGTTTTTGGACTCTTCCTTGGTCATCAATTCGATAAAGCACGCCGTTTAAATCAAGCGGGTTTTCACAGCAGTCCTTTTGGTGCTGGCCCAAGTCAGGCGGAACGTCAGGACGAGTTTTTTAAAGCTGCCTTTTCGGTGATGGGGCATGTGGCAAAAGCCAAAGGGCAAGTCACCAAAGAAGAGATCCAACTCGCGACCATTATGATGGATCGCATGAACTTGACCGTAGAGCAAAAACGGGCGGCACAAGAGGCTTTCCGTGAAGGAAAAGAAGTGGATTTTCCACTTGAGCAGGTGCTAGCACGAGTGAAAATTGCCACGGGAGGGCGTTTCGATCTGCTACAGTTTTTCCTTGAGCTGCAAGTCTCTTCGGCTTTTGCCGATGGTGATGTACACCCTAGCGAACGTAATGTGCTGCATCGTATTGCGCGTGGTTTAGGTTTCTCTTCTGAACAGCTAGAGCGGCGTTTACGCATGCAAGAAGCCGCGTTTCGTTTTCAGCAAGGTGGCGGTTTTGGTGGTTCGCAACAGCAATCTAGTGGTGGTCAGCAATGGCAGCAGCCTTCATCACGCAACCAGTTAGCCGATGCTTATGAAGTACTTGGGGTGAGTGAAACGGCTAGCTCACAAGAGGTGAAGCGGGCTTATCGCAAGCTGATGAATGAGCACCACCCAGATAAGCTGATGGCGAAAGGTTTACCGCCAGAGATGATGAACGTAGCGAAAGAGAAATCACAGCAAATCCAACATGCTTATGAGCTGATTCGAAAGGAGAAAGGCATCAAGTAAGACCATCATTAAGCACTAACCTTTCTAAGGCAAACCTAACCGTTTGCCTTTCTTTTGAATTTAAAAGAGCGGTTAGAGTTAGGTTTTAGAGTAGGTCGGATTTCGACAGATAAAATAAAACCCAGTCAAAGACTGGGTTTCTAAAAGTGGCTCCTCCTGCTGGACTTGAACCAGCGACCTGCGGATTAACAGTCCGTCGCTCTACCGACTGAGCTAAGGAGGAATTATTCTTTTTAATTTAATGGTGCCGACTACCGGAATCGAACTGGTGACCTACTGATTACAAGTCAGTTGCTCTACCTACTGAGCTAAGTCGGCAAATCAACTTGCAATGCAAGTTGGAAATTGGCTCCTCCTGCTGGACTTGAACCAGCGACCTGCGGATTAACAGTCCGTCGCTCTACCGACTGAGCTAAGGAGGAATTATTCTTTTTTAATTTAATGGTGCCGACTACCGGAATCGAACTGGTGACCTACTGATTACAAGTCAGTTGCTCTACCTACTGAGCTAAGTCGGCACATTTATTATTGTTCGTGCAAGCACCAACAATCAAAATTGTGGTGCCCGGAGGCGGAATCGAACCACCGACACGAGGATTTTCAATCCTCTGCTCTACCGACTGAGCTATCCGGGCGACGAGGTGTATTAAAAGGGTTTTCGTGGTAGTCGTCAACATGAAAATCCAAAAAAAATGTTGTTTGTTGCTTTTCTATACTTAATGGCCTGTTTTTGTCCATTTTGCTTGCCAAATTATCGCTGAATCGGCAACAAAGTTCATTTTCAAAAGAGAGCAATGGGTTTTATCAAACCATAAAAACAAAAAAAGCACGTAAAAATACGTGCTTGATAAACATTTCTAGTAAACAACGGCGGATACCCAGTCAGTTCAGGGCTATTACTCCCCGTAGTTGCATTTAAAATACAATCTAACGTGTTACTGAAAAGTGTGCAGCCCACTGTTCTAACTCACGCGCTAGCTTAGTGAGGGTTTGGGTGCTGTTATGGCTTTCTGTCACCACATGGCTCAATTTTGTGCCACTTTCTTCAATCATATTGATGCGACGAGAAATATCATCACTGACTTGAGTTTGTTCTGCGGCTGCGGTGGCAATTTGATGACTCATCGAAGAGACGCTCTCCAACGCATAAACAATCAATGCTAGCGCAGAAGCGGCATTTTCTGATTCTTGCACGCTGCTTTGGCTGGTTTGCCCACAAATCTGGATGGTTTGAATCGCATTACGCGAGCCTTCTTGCAGATTGTGGATCATCTGTTGGATCTCTTTAGTGCTCGTTTGCGTTCGTCCCGCTAAGTTACGCACTTCATCAGCTACTACCGCAAAGCCTCGGCCTTGTTCACCGGCACGAGCCGCTTCAATGGCCGCATTGAGTGCCAGTAAATTAGTTTGCTCTGCAATATCGCCAATTACGTCTAGCACTTTGGCGATGTTTTTCACATCCTGATCCAGATCGGCAACCGCGGTACTGGCGGTGTGTAATTGGGTTGCTAAGCCTTGAATGTTACTCACCGTGTTGTGGATGAGCTTTTGCGTATGCTGGCTTTGCTGATCCGCTTGATCGGTGTTGAATGCGGTATCGCGCGCTGAATCGGCGACTTGGTTCGCTGAAGAGGCCATTTCGGTCATCGCGGTGGCAATCATCGCGGTGGATTGCTGCTGGCTATCCGTTAATTCGGCAATGCTTTTGGCGCGAGTGCCTGCGCTAACTAATTCAGAACGTAGAGCGACCATGGATTGCTCAAGCTTGGTCACTAAATCTGCTAGTGAGCTGCTCATCTGTTGCACGGCACCATAAATGCTCTCTTTCGGTGCTTTGGTCGCGAATTCTGTGCGAATTCGGCCTTGCGCTACGGCTTGTACTGCGCTGCGTACCTCATTCGGTTCGCCGCCAATAATCAGCAGTATTTTACGAATCGCGACCAGTAGCAGAGATAAAATCGCAACGGCGATCACCACACATAAGCTTAATTGCCATTGCGCGGTAGACCAAAAACGCGCATTCACTTCGTTAAAGCCAATACCCGTGCCGACAACCCAGCCTCAGTGCGGCGTTTTGCGCGCGATCGAGAGCTTTTCTTCAATCGATCCATCTGCTTGCTTTTGTGTCCATGTATATTCCACTAGCTTGCCGGACTGATTACGCAGCACATCTTGAATTAAGCGGCCAACGCTATTGCCTTTACCATCTTTAAAATCATTGAAGCTCGTATCATGTAACTGCGGATCGAGGGGAGTGGCGACAAATGTCATATTCTCATCCGCCACATACACATATTCATTATCTTTATAGAGATTGTTGCGCATTAAACGCGTTGCGAGGGCTTTGGCTTCAGGTTCAGACATTTTGCCTTCTTGAGCTAGCTTCTCAACCTCGGTCAAGATGCTATAGGCGCTGTTGAACAGTTCGGTCACTCGCGCTTTGTTATCTAAATTGCTCGCTACTCGCAAAGTCCATAGCCCAGTTGCGGTTAATGCAAGTAGAGCTGTAAGTATGAGGGCAGACAATAAATAGGCTTGGGTTTTTAGTTTCATAGTTTGACCCCTATGGGGAAGGTATAAACAGATTAAATTTTGATGACAGTTTTGTGTCGGCATGGATAGTAATGAGCTTGCTTATTTATTGATACGAACTAAGTGTGAAAGTATGAGTTGGATTAAATTTTTGCTTCGAAATAAAAGTGAATGGTGATGTTTAGGCTGGATTAGATGCGTGGTTTGGGTGTGAGCCGAGAAACCCCAAACGCACAAAACTCAGATAAAGAAAAACCCAGTCGAAGACTGGGTTTTTAAAAGTGGCTCCTCCTGCTGGACTTGAACCAGCGACCTGCGGATTAACAGTCCGTCGCTCTACCGACTGAGCTAAGGAGGAACAATTTTTATTGTGTCTATGGCACAACTTTTAATAGTGGTGCCTCGAGGCGGAATCGAACCACCGACACGAGGATTTTCAATCCTCTGCTCTACCGACTGAGCTATCGAGGCAAATTTTAAGTGGTGCCGGCTGCCGGAATCGAACTGGCGACCTACTGATTACAAGTCAGTTGCTCTACCTACTGAGCTAAGCCGGCACACGTAACCTTTGCTGTTTGTGTCTTACACCAACAATCTAAAATTCGTGGTGCCCGGAGGCGGAATCGAACCACCGACACGAGGATTTTCAATCCTCTGCTCTACCGACTGAGCTATCCGGGCAACGGAGCGCTATTAAACGGATTTTCCCTTTCTCCGTCAACTTGTTTTTTAAAAAAATTCGAAAAATCAGTTTGATTGTCGCTATTTTCAGCAAAGTGCGGCTTTTTTGTTATCCCGCGTTAAATTCCTTCTTAAATTTGGTCACTTTTTCCAGATAACGACGCGCTTCCGCATTCGGATGTTTTTTGGTTAACGCCCAATAGACTTGGTTGGGTTGCAGGGCATTAAGGTCGCGCATGGCGCGTTGGCGATCGCGACTAAAGGTATTTAATACACCACCAGTTCCGCCGTTGTAGGCGGAAATCATGCTGTATTCGAGAGACGTGGGGTGACGTACCTCTTTCAAATAGCGATTTTTCAGGATGTAAAAATAGGCGGTACCGGTATCAATGTTGTTTTCTGGGTTAAATAGATACTCGGGGCTGGGTTCGCCCGAACGGTTTTTGACCAGCTTAAACACATCCCGTCCTGCGGTTTTAGGCACCACTTGCATTAAACCATACGCGTTGGCCCAACTCACCGCATAGGGGTTGAAACTGCTTTCGGTTTTGATGATCGCGTAGATCAGATCTTCCGGAATATCGTATTTACGGGAGGCTTTACGCACTATGTTGGCGTATTTGTAGCCACGGATGTCGATTTGGTCTTTGACCATCGGAATTTCGACGTAATAGGCTTTTTTGAAATCAACCTGCTTTACTTTCAGGTGGTTAGCTATGAGGTAATCGGCATATCTGTTAGCGCGCCATGACCACTGGATCGGTTGTCCATCTTGATCAAGCACCTGTTGATACAAAAAGGGTTGACCTTTGAGTTCGATATCTTTCGAGGAGAAAAGATCGACGTGTGCGGGATCGTCGGGTGTCAGTAAGGTCGTGATGATCGCATTACGCAAGTGAGCTTTAGGGTCGGTGGGTGAAACGGTTTCGATGATGATTTTGCCTTCGGTGAAGTTGACTTCAGAGCGGCTTAGGTAGTTATCTATGTATTTGACGTAGTTATTTTTGCCAGCGATTTTTAGCTCGCGGCGTCCCCAACGTTTTTCGATATTGCCAGAGAAACTATTGATCAATGCATCCAGTGCGGCGGTGTCTTTCTGAAACTGTCCGGGTAATCCGGCTAGATTTTTGGCGAAACGGTTAGTGGGTTCGTAGTCGACATCGTAAATTTTTTCGATGAATTCACGACTACAGCCGCTCAATAGTAGAGCGGTGATACATAACACTAACTTTCTCATGCGCCTCCTTAAAGCGAACTTTCGCTGCTCCTGATACGAAAATGACATCATAACCGAGCGGCATGATGTCATTTTTTGCGAGCAGATGAAATCCGAAATTTCCTACTTTGCAGGCGGGGTATAACCTTCGATATGGACTTCTTTACCTTCAAACAGGAAATTAACCATCTCTTGCTCAAGTAATTTGCGGTGCTCAGGATCCATCATGTTGAGTTTTTTCTCATTGATCAGCATGGTCTGTTTGCTTTGCCATTGTGCCCAAGCTTCTTTGCAGATGTTGTCGAAAATGCGTTTGCCCAGTTCGCCGGGATAGAGTTGGAAATCCAAGCCATCGGCTTCTTTCTGCAATCGGGTACAAAATACGGTGCGAGCCATTCACTCTTCCTCTTTAAATGTGGCTATCAATGTCGAAAGGTAAGCTGTGCAACAGTTGTTTCACTGGTGCCGCCAGACCAATCTCATCGGGTTGGCTTAAGTTATACCAAAGACCTTTGCTCCCTTCCATGATGATGTCCGGTTTGCGGCTTAATTGCAGCAAGATCGGCGTGATGTCGAGATGGTAGTGGCTAAAGGTGTGGCGAAATGCGATCAGGGTTTTCTGCGATGTTATTGTGCTATCGCCTATGGCGCGCTGATCTATGGTGGTTTGAATATTGGCGATCTCTGATTGCGGGAAGCAGTACAAACCGCCCCAAATTCCACTTTGCGGGCGCTGCTCAAGCCAGACGGCATTGTCGTGATAGAGCATGACAAACCAAGTGGCTTTGACGGGTTTATCGGTTTTCGGTTTCTTGCCCGGATACTCTTGGGGGTTGCCTTGCTGCTTGGCAAGGCAAAACGATTCTACTGGGCACAGGCTGCATTTTGGCTTGCTGCGAGTGCAGATCATCGCGCCCATATCCATCATGGCTTGGTTGTATTTATCAACATCCACTTTGGGCGTGTGCATTTCTGCATAATGCCAAAGCTGGTTTTCGACACTTTTTTGCCCCGGCCAACCTTCAACGGCAAAGCAGCGCGCCAAAGTGCGTTTTACATTACCATCCAAAATGGCGTGTGGTTTTTTATACACGGAAGAGAGTACGGCTGCCGCGGTGGAACGGCCAACACCGGGTAGCGCATTCATCTGCTCTAAATCAGTCGGAAACTCGCCGCCATATTCATTCACTACGGTTTGCGCCGCTTTATGCAGATTGCGCGCTCTGGCGTAGTAGCCAAGCCCTGTCCAGAAATGCAGCACTTCATCTTGCGGCGCTGCCGCGAGGGCGTGTACGGTCGGAAAGCGCTCTAAAAAGCGTTCAAAGTAGGGGATCACGGTCGCGACTTGGGTCTGCTGTAACATGATTTCCGATAACCAAACGCGATACGCATTTTTATTTTGTTGCCACGGCAGGTTTTTGCGGCCGTAGGCGTCATACCAAGTAAGGATGGCCTGTGCAAAAGGAGTCACGACTTGCTCATTATTATTGTCTAAACTAGTGGAGCAAAATTGCACCACAGATTGGTGGTGAAGTAAAACCGACAAACATTGGGGATATTCTCCTCATTCCTGTTCGAAGCTGTGGCGGTGTTGGCGGCAGCGGCAAAGAGTTTGAGGGCAGGATAGTGAACGGTCAGTAATAACACTTGCACCGTTGACGATTCTTTGGATAATTCCCGCTCTGATTTAGTAATGTGCAGGCAATAGAAATGAGCGAAGTCATCACCCAGGAATATACCGAAGATGGCAAAGTGCTGCGTCGTATTCGTAGCTTTGTTCGTCGTGAAGGTCGTTTGACCAAAGGCCAGGAAGCCGCAATGAAAGAGTGCTGGCCAACCATGGGGATTGATTACCAGCCAGAGCTGTTGGATTGGCAACAGGTGTTTGGTAACGATAATCCGGTTGTGTTGGAGATTGGTTTTGGCATGGGCGCGTCCTTGGTCGAAATGGCGAAAAACGCACCTGAGAAAAACTTCCTCGGCATTGAAGTGCACAGCCCTGGTGTCGGTGCTTGTTTGGCTTCGGCGCGTGAAGCGGGTGTGACTAACTTGCGTGTAATGTGCCATGACGCGGTGGAAGTGTTTGCACACATGATCCCAGATAACAGCCTGCACACTTTGCAATTATTCTTCCCAGACCCATGGCACAAGAAACGCCACCACAAGCGCCGTATCGTGCAGCTTGAGTTTGCTGAAATGGTACGCCAAAAGCTGATCATCGGCAGCGGTGTATTCCACATGGCAACCGACTGGGAAAACTACGCAGAACACATGATTGAAGTGATGAATCAAGCGCCCGGTTTTGCTAACTTGGCAACCGATGGCGATTACATTCCGCGTCCTGATGATCGCCCACTGACTAAGTTTGAGCAGCGTGGTCACCGTTTAGGCCACGGAGTGTGGGACATTAAGTACCAACGCACTGCTTAAATATCCCCTTCCTATTTGAAGCTGCAGCGGTGTTGGCTACGTTCATTCACCCCAATCACATAGTCTGTCTATGCTCATGGGGATGAACTCACTTGCCGCCTAGCTGCAACTCCAAGTAGTTTGGGTATAGAGAATTTTGCTTAAGCCAACATTTGATGTTGGCTTTTTTGACCCTAATCCTCGAGCTATTGAACAGCTGAAGTAGCTTGAGACAAACTAATAATAAAGAGTCAACCATGAAGCCAACAGCAGAGATTTTAGCCAGCATTATTGAAGAAGTTCGCCCGCTCACTGGGCAGGGTAAAGTCGCCGATTACATTCCCGCACTCGCCAAAGTACCAAGTGAAAAATTGGGCATCGCCGTATTCACCAACCAAGGGGAAGTGATCTCGGCCGGTGATGCGCAGGAAGGGTTTTCGATTCAGTCGATCTCCAAAGTGCTGAGTTTGACTTTGGCTATGGGTTTGTATCAACCGGATGAACTGTGGAGTCGCGTGGGTAAAGAACCTTCCGGCCAAGCATTCAACTCGCTAATTCAGCTTGAAATGGAGCAGGGGATTCCGCGTAATCCGTTTATCAATGCGGGCGCGATTGTGGTGTGCGACATGCTGCAAAGTCGCCTCTCTGCACCTCGTCAGCGTCTGTTGGAGTTTGTACGCCAACTCAGCGGTGAGCCGCTCATTGCTTATGACAAAGTCGTGGCAGCATCGGAGATGATGCACAGTGATCGCAACGCCGCGATTGCCTATTTGATGCGTTCTTTTGGCAATTTCCACAATGAGGTTATTCCGGTACTGCACAACTATTTTCACGCCTGCGCATTGAAAATGAGCTGTGTTGAGCTGGCGAAAACCTTCAGCTATTTGGCGAATAAAGGTGTTTCTGTGGTGACGGGTGAGACGGTGATCACGCCAACCCAAAGTAAACAAACTAATGCCTTGCTAGCGACTTGCGGCTTGTATGATGGGGCAGGAGAGTTTGCCTATCGAGTCGGTATGCCGGGGAAATCAGGTGTCGGCGGCGGGATTATTGCTGTGGTGCCGGGAGAGATGACGATTGCAGTGTGGTCCCCTGCGTTGGATCAATCGGGTAATTCGCTCGCGGGTACTCGCGCGTTAGAGCTACTCGCGCAGCGGATTGGCCGTTCGATTTTTTAACGCCGATGATTTAACTTCGATTTTTTAAGCACATAGGGCAGGGAAGCCGATGGCAGAAAGTAACGAGCAACAGATCCATCAACATTTGTTGGCGCAGTGTGCCGACTTCCCTCATCTATGTCAGGTTCTAGCTCACAACGGCCCGCGTAGCCTTGCCCCTCAAACGCCAGATCGTTTTTTGCCTTATCTCTGCCGAGCGGTGGCTGGGCAACAGTTATCGGTGACAGCCGCGAAAACCATTTGGGGACGAGTGGATGAGCTATGCCAACAACACGGCTCCTTACCAGCATTGTTAGTTGAAGAGCAGTATGCTGCGCTGCGTGCCTGTGGCTTATCCAATGCAAAAGTCAAAACCCTGATTGGAATTAATCGTGCACTGCTTGATGGCACCCTTTCGGAAGCGATCTTTCAACGCCACGAAGCAGATTTTATTACTCAGCAGTTAGTGCAATTGTGGGGTGTTGGTCAGTGGACTGCCGAGATGGCTCTGATGTTTTTCTTCGCATTACCTGATGTGTGGTCGTCAGGCGATGCCGCTTTGACACGCGGTTTAAATAGGTTGGCGCAAAAAGAAGGCGTTGCACCTGAGGATATCCTCACGGCAGCAACGCCATATCGTACTTATCTTGCTCTGCACATTTGGCAGATGTTAGACGCCGATCTTCTCTCTCAATAAATCATTCTTCATCATCGGCCATAAAGGCTTCGAGCAGATCATTGAGGAACAGTTTGCCCTTTTCCGTGATTTGCCAGTGCTGATCATCTTCACTGAGATAGCCTTCGCTGATTGCCCAATCTAAGGTTGGACGGATCACGTCAATCGTAAGTCCCGTAGTGGCGGTAAAATCGGCTTTTGGGCACGGTTCAATCAGGCGGAAGCGGTTCATAAAGAACTCAAACGGCTTGTCTTGATCGGCAACCAACTGCTCGCTATCCAAATAGGCTTTGGCCAGATTGTTCAACGCTGCCAAGTAGCCGCGCGGATGCTTGGTTTTGGTGGTGCGGACAATGCGTCCATCAGCAAAACTCAGTTTGCCGTGCGCGCCGCAGCCAATCCCGAGGTAATCACCAAAGCGCCAATAGTTGAGGTTGTGCTGACACTGATAGCCTGGTTTGCTATAGCCGGAGATCTCATACTGCACATATCCTGCATCACTGAGCTTTTTATGTCCTAGCTCGAAAATATCCCATAGCGCATCTTCATCCGGCAGTTTGGGCTGTTTCGAGTAAAACAGCGTGTTGGGTTCAATAGTCAGTTGATACCAAGAGAGATGCGGCGGATTGAGCGCGATCGCCTGATCCAAATCAGCCAGTGCTTGCTCGGGCGTTTGATCCGGTAAACCGTGCATCAAATCCAAATTAAAGCTGTTGAGGCCAATTTGGTGTGCTAACTGTGCGGCGCGAACTGCTTCTTGTTGGCCGTGGATGCGTCCTAAACGCGCTAATTTTTCTGGCTCAAAACTCTGCACACCAATCGAAATACGCGTGACTCCCGCGGTGCGATAGCCAGCAAAACGCTGCGCTTCAATCGTGCCGGGGTTGGCTTCCATGGTGATTTCAATCTCTGGCTTAAACGCAATACGCTCGGCAACGCCTTGCAGCAAGCGCGCGATCCCTTCTGCTGAGATAAGGCTCGGTGTGCCACCGCCAATAAAGATCGAGTGCAGCAGGCGCGGATCTCCCTTGAGCTGGTAACGTTCGATGTCGCGATCCAGATCTTCCAGCAGTGCATCCAAATACTCTTGCTCAGGAATCTCGCCTTTCTGCGCGTGCGAGTTGAAATCGCAGTACGGGCATTTCTGCACGCACCACGGAATATGAATGTACAAGCTAAGCGGCGGAGGCGTTAGCATGCTCGCTGCTCTTCAATTGCTTTGAATAGTTTTTGCAGGGCTTTGCCGCGGTGTGAAAGCTGTTTTTTGCGTACTGGTTCTAGCTCAGCAGAAGCGCATTTTTCTTCCGGAACCCAGAAAATAGGATCGTAACCAAAGCCATTACTACCGTGTGGTGCGGTGAGGATTTTGCCTTCCCACTTGCCATGGCAAACGATAGGCGTTGGATCATCGGCGTGGCGCATCAACACCAGTACACAATGAAAACGCGCGCTGCGCTGGTCGTCTGGCACATCTTGCATCGCCACTAGCAGCTTATTGAGATTGTCACCGTCGTTGGCATGCTCGCCCGCGTAGCGCGCGGAATAGATGCCCGGCGCACCGTTTAGGTAGTCCACTTCCAAACCGGAATCATCGGCAATCGCCGGTAATCCGGTAATTTGCGCGGCATGACGTGCCTTGATGATCGCATTTTCAATAAAAGTGGTGCCTGTTTCTGCCACTTCAGGGACGTTGAATTCGCTTTGCGCGACGACATCAAACCCAAAATCGGACAATAGGTCCGCCATTTCACGCACTTTGCCTTGATTGCCCGTGGCTAAAACGATCTTTTTCATGCTGTTCTCTGTGGTTTATATGGGGAAACCCGACGGCTGCGTCGTAGATTCCCCATGTCTTCTATAAAATTACTGTTCGGTATAGAACTTTTGGCTGAAGGTCAATTTTCCCGCCCCTTTTAGGCCGGCATCGACATCAATATCAAAGGTCAGCATCTCTTCATTGCTGATCGGCACTTCCGCCAAGTAGTAAATCGCGTTGCCTTCTTTGACTTGCTTAAAGCTCAGTTCACGCAAGTTACCAATCAGGTTTTTGGCATGGCCGGTCAGCTTGGCTTCGGTTGCCGGTTTACCGAGTGACGCGCGATCTAACACGCTGATATTGAGAATTGCGGTATAACCGTTGCGCGTCAGCTGATAACTGCTCGCCACCTTCGGGGTTAAAAAGGTTGAGTTGAATGCCGAATAGTGCACTTCAATATCTTTAATGGTTTTTAGCTGCTCAGCACTCGCCGGCAAAGCCAATAGGGTGAGCAGTAGTGCCATCATCCATTTACGCATAATCGATTCTCCTTGTGAAAAAACTCCCTCAGAGAGGGAGTGTGATTATTCAATCAGTGCTGCAATTTCAGGTGGGATCTGGCTTGGCTGTAGGATACGCACTTGTTTGTGGCGTCCCAGTTCGCCTTTTTCGATCACCACCGAACCTTTCGCCACTTTGCACTGCTTGGCGAGAAATTTGCTCAAGTGTGCGTTGGCTTTACCATCAATCGGCGGCGCGGTGATGGCGACTTTGAGTTCCTCACCATGCAGGCCGACAATGCTGTCGCGGCTCGCTTTTGGTTGAATATAGAGCCGCAGCAGTAAGTCATCTCCTTCGCGCCATACGGCAGCCATTACAACTGATACCAGATAGGACCAATCACATCGCCCATCAGGAAGTTGGTAAATTGCAGCACAATAAACAGCACCAGAATGCTGAGATCAAAGCCGCCCATCACCGGAATAATGCGACGGATCGGCGCGAGCATAGGTTCAGTGAGTTGGTTGAACACGTACTCAATTGGGCTGCGGCCTTGGCTGACCCAGCTTAGGATAGCGCGGATCAACAAGACCCAGAACAACAAGCCGCCCGCAGCTTTGATCAGAGAGAGCAAGCCGAGGAAGAGGAAATCAGCACTGAAAGTGACTGCGCCGCCGGAGGCTATCAGTACCAAAGCCACATATTTCAGCACGCAGAGTACATAGGCAAACAGCACGGTGGCGAGGTCCATGCTGCCCAATGACGGGATCACGCGGCGTAGGGGACCAACCACAGGTTGTGTGGCTTTAACAATAAATTGAGAAAACGGATTGTAGAAATCAGCGCGCGCGGCTTGCAGCCAAATGCGCAAAATGACCACCATGATGTAGAGGTCAAACAGGGTATTGATGAGAAAGCTCATTGAATTCATAAGTTGCCCTTATTGATTTGGCGGCTGCTCGTATTGATGAGAGCTGCCTTAAGATTAAAATAGTTGTTCCATTTCCTGCGCGCGAGCAACGGCCGCTTGCATCGCTTTCGCGACGATATCGCTAAGCTGGTGATCATTAAAAGTTTGGATCGCTTGCGCTGTTGTGCCGCCTTTTGACGTCACTTGTTCACGCAGTGTCGCCAGTGATGTTTCTGGATTTGCTTTGACCATTTCTGCGGCACCGAGCGCCGATTGTTGTACCAGCAAGCGCGCGGTTGCTTCATCAAAGCCTTGTGCCATGGCTTCTTGCTGCATGGCTTGCATAAACAAGAAGAAATAAGCGGGAGCGCTCCCTGCGGCAGCAATCACGCTGTTGATGCCGGATTCGTTTTCTACCCAGCACACTTCACCGACGCTTTGCATCAGTTGCGTGGTAAAAGTTTTATCTGTTTCGCTCACCGAATCTGGCGCATACAAGCCACTCATACCACGGTTCACCAGCGAAGGGGTATTGGGCATCACACGCACTAAATTGAGTTGGGTTGCCAGCATTTCATTGAGTCGTTTCACCGACACGCCTGCTGCAATCGAGATAACCAATTTTCCAGAGAAATCGACCGCTTGTAGTGGCTTACACACCTCTGCCATCAGTTGTGGTTTGACCGCTAACACCACCACATCGGCGTGTTGCGCCGCAGCAAGGTTATCGCTGGTGGTGCGAATGCCATATTGCGCTTCAAGAGGCTCGCGGCGCGTGAGTGAAGGCGCGGTCGCAACGATGTTATTCGCGGCATAACCACTGGCAATCAATCCCGCAATAATGGCGTGCGCCATGTTTCCTGCGCCGATAAAGGCGATGCTTCTCTGTTCCATTCGATGCTCTCAAATCTAAAATAGTGCACTCGTCGCAACGAGTATTCCAAACGTTAAGCGTTACGGCTGTAATCGCGCTCGCCAAAAATCGCCGTACCAATCCGCACTATGGTGCTGCCAGCTTCAATCGCCGCTTGCATATCACCACTCATGCCCATGGATAAGGTATCAATCTGTGGGTATTTCTGAGCCAATTGTTGCTGCAATTCGGCTAATTGGGTAAACGCTGCCAGCTGCGCAGGGTAATCCGGTACGTTTTCAGGAATTGACATCAGCCCTCTTAACGTGAGGTTTGGCAGGCCAGAAATCAATTCAGCTAATGTAAATAATTGCTGCGGTTCGATACCGGATTTCGAGGCTTCACCGCTGGTATTGACCTGAATCAGCACTTGCAGTGGCGGCATGCCCGCAGGGCGTTGTTCATTAAGGCGCAAGGCAATTTTCTCGCGCTCAATGGTGTGCACCCAGTCAAAATGTTCCGCGACTAAGCGCGTTTTATTCGACTGTAGTGGACCGATAAAGTGCCACTCCAACGCTAATTGTGGATGATGCTCGGCAAAATAGCGGATTTTATCCACGCCTTCTTGCACATAATTTTCACCAAAGCAGCGTTGCCCTGCTCGAGTTGCTTCAAGAATCGCCTCGATTGGTTTAGTTTTGCTTACCGCGAGAAGTTGCACAGCGCTTCGAGCGCGTCCACACTTTTGTTGTGCGTTTTCGATCTGTGCAGTGATATGTTCAATATTTTGTTGAATACTACGCATAGCCAGACTTTATTAAGGAATTTAAATGGATATCGCTGAGTTACTGGAATTTAGTGTAAAGCATAACGCGTCAGATCTACATCTTTCCGCCGGTGTTCCGCCTATGGTACGGATTGATGGTGAAGTTAGGAAGCTTGGCGTGCCTGCTTTTACCCATTCTGACGTACATCGCTTGGTATTTGAAATTATGAATGATGCCCAGCGCAGTGAATATGAAGAAAAATTAGAAGTCGATTTTTCTTTTGAATTGCCTAACGTTGGCCGTTTCCGGGTTAACGCGTTTCACCAATCGCGTGGATGCTCGGCGGTATTTCGTACCATTCCAACCATGATCCCAACTTTGGATCAGCTAGAAGCGCCTGAGATTTTCACCAAGATCGCCAATTATGAAAAAGGCTTAGTCTTAGTAACTGGACCTACCGGTTCGGGCAAATCGACCACGCTCGCGGCGATGGTTGACTACGTGAATGCTCATCACAATAAGCATATTTTGACCATTGAAGATCCGATTGAGTTTGTGCACAGCAACAATAAGTGTTTGATCAACCAACGCGAAGTACACCGTGATACCCACAGTTTTAAAAATGCCCTGCGCTCGGCATTGCGTGAAGACCCAGATGTGATTCTGGTTGGTGAGCTGCGTGACCAAGAAACCATTAGCTTGGCGCTTACCGCGGCAGAAACGGGTCACTTGGTGTTTGGTACATTGCACACCAGCTCGGCGGCAAAAACCATTGACCGGATTATCGACGTGTTTCCCGGTAGCGATAAAGACATGGTGCGTTCAATGCTGTCCGAATCGTTGCGTGCCGTTATCGCGCAAAAGCTCTTAAAACGCGTGGGTGGTGGCCGCGTTGCGTGCCATGAAATCATGCTGGCGACGCCGGCAATCCGGAACTTGATCCGTGAAGATAAAGTGGCGCAGATGTATTCAATCATCCAAACCGGTGCCGCTCATGGCATGCAAACCATGGAGCAAAACGCCAAACAGCTGATGGCGCGTGGTGTGGTGGATGCGCAAGAAGTGCAGATCAAAATCGAGTTGGATTTAAAAGCATTTTAAGTAGGTAAACACCGATGGAGTTAAATCAATATCTGGATGGGATGCTGAGCCATAAAGCATCGGATCTCTACATCACCGTGGGAGCGCCGATTTTATATCGAGTCGATGGTGAATTACGTGCGCAAGGTGAAGTGCTCAGCTTGGCGGATGTGACGGCCTTATTGCATGCGATGATGGATGACGCGAGACAAGCGGAATTTAAGCAGACACGTGAAGCGAACTTTGCTGTGGTGCGTGATAGTGGCCGTTTCCGGGTGAGTGCGTTTTTCCAACGTGAATTGCCGGGGGCGGTGATCCGCCGGATTGAAACGCGTATTCCCACCTTTGAAGAGCTGAAATTGCCTGAAGTGCTGCAAAATTTGGCGATTGCCAAACGCGGTTTAGTTTTGGTGGTAGGCGCAACCGGTTCGGGTAAATCGACCACTATGGCGGCCATGACTGGCTATCGTAACCAGCACCGTACTGGGCATATTTTGACGGTCGAAGATCCCATTGAGTTTGTACATGAACACAAGCGCTGCATCGTGACTCAGCGAGAAGTCGGACTCGATACCGAAAGCTATGAAATCGCGCTGAAAAACTCGCTGCGCCAAGCACCAGATATGATTTTGATTGGTGAAATTCGCAGCCGAGAAACCATGGAATACGCAATGACTTTCGCGGAAACGGGTCATCTGTGTATGGCCACGCTGCACGCCAATAACGCCAACCAAGCATTAGAGCGGATTTTGCATCTTGTGCCAAAAGAGCAGCGTGAGCAGTTCCTGCTCGACTTGTCACTCAACTTAAAAGGGGTGATTGGCCAGCAACTGTTGCGTGATAAAAATGGCAAAGGGCGACACGGGGTGTTTGAAGTGTTGCTCAATAGCCCACGAATCGCGGATTTAATTCGCCGCGGTGAACTGCATGAGCTGAAAGCGACCATGGCTCGTTCTCAGGAAGTGGGGATGCAAACCTTCGATCAAGCCTTATACCAGTTAGTGGTGGATGACAAGATCAGCGAGCAAGATGCCCTGCACAGTGCGGATTCGGCCAACGATCTGCGTTTGATGCTCAAAACCAAGCGTGGTGATAGCTACGGCAGCGGATCTTTGCAGAATGTGAAGATTGATATGGAGTAGCGGTTGGTTGCTTTGTGCGCTTTGCTTTTACGCCCTGCAACTCAAGCGAATTTGGGATAGAGCTTCGAGTCTGGATTGGGCATACTGCCACTTTCTCGGCTGAATGGGTGGAGTGCGCATGCCGATCACGACTCAAGAATATCTCGCATTAGGTGATGCGATTGCGGCGTTAAAGACGCCGCAATTTACGTCGCGTCTTGTGGTAGTGCTGCGCTGTATTGCCGATTTTGATTGCGCGGTGATCTTGGGCTATCGTCCCAACAAACATCCGATTTATCTGTATGACTCGCTCTCGACCCAGCGTGAGCTACTGTTTCAGCGTTATCTGACTCATGCTTATCTTGATGATCCTTTCTATAGCGCTTTGCAGCACAACACGCGCTCAGGGGTGTTTCATCTTTCCGATTTAATGCCGCTCAATCCACAGCAAAAAGCCTATCAACACCAGTTTTATGCGCAAACCGGTTGGCAAGATGAAGTGAGTTTGGTGGTCAATCTTGATGGCGAGCGTTCGATTGTGGTGTATCTCGGCTGCTTTAAGCCGCGCTCTTTTCCTCGTGAACAGATTACCGCGTTGCAACAGCGGTTTACGGTATTGCAAGCCTTGTGTCAGCAGCATTGGCAGCAGCAGCCACTGCGCTTAGCGGAAAGTGCGCAGCCAAGCCAAGAGTTACGGACTTGGGTTGAACAGGCGATCCAGAGTTTTGGCGCGCAGCGTTTAAGCCCGCGAGAGCAGGAGATCACTGCACTGCTCATCCAAGGTTTAGACTCACAAGAGATTGCCGAGGCACTGGCCATCAGCCACGGCACAGTCAAAAATCATCGTAAACGCATCTATGCGCAGCTGCATGTCAGCTCGTTAAGCGAGCTGTTTCAACTGTTTCTCAATCATCTGATTGGCGCAGCCGCGGATTAGGCTGTCTCTCTTCCTTAGGTCATCAATTACCAAGATTGTCCCTTTAGGGACATCGCTCCCTATGTTTAAAGTTGGTTACTCTGCTTGCCAAGACTTTTGGGAGGCAGAATGAATTCACAGCAACTTTTTGATGATTTACAGCAGCGCGGTTTGATCGCGCAAAGCACACCTCTGGAGGCGCTGGTTGAGCGCTTTACTACGCCGCAAGTGCTGTATTGTGGTTTTGACCCCACCGCAGGCAGTTTACACATTGGCCATTTGGTGCCACTGCTGATGCTTAAGCGTTTTCAAAACGCTGGACACCAAGCGATTGCGCTTATCGGTGGTGCGACTGGCATGATTGGTGATCCGAGCTTTAAAGCCAACGAGCGGGCACTCAATAGTGCGCAAACCGTGCAGCAATGGGTGAGTGACTTAAGTCAGCAAATCACACATTTGATGGCCTCGC
Source organism: Vibrio mimicus (assembly GCF_019048845.1). NCBI lineage: Bacteria > Pseudomonadati > Pseudomonadota > Gammaproteobacteria > Vibrionales > Vibrionaceae > Vibrio > Vibrio mimicus. Next base: position 2,823,885 of record NZ_CP077426.1, on the reverse strand, counting down.
AGAGCGAGAACCCAGCACAGCTCATTACTGTCAACAATGCCGATTGGATCGGCAAGATCAATCTGATCGATTTTTTCCGCGATGTGGGTAAGCACTTTTCAGTCAACACCATGATCAATCGTGAATCGGTAAAGCAGCGTTTGGCACGTCCGGATCAAGGCATCTCTTTTACTGAGTTCAGTTACTCTTTGCTGCAATCCTATGACTTTGCCCATCTCAATCGTGAGTTTGGCTGCACACTGCAAATCGGTGGTAATGATCAGTGGGGCAATATTGTCAGCGGAATTGATTTGACCCGTCGCCTGAATGGGGCTGAGGTGTGTGGTTTAACTCTGCCGCTGATTACCAAATCCGATGGCACTAAATTTGGTAAAACCGAAAGTGGTGCCGTGTGGCTTGAGAGCAGTAAAACCTCACCGTATCGCTTTTACCAGTTTTGGTTAAACAGTGATGATGCCGATGTGTACCGCTTCTTGGCGTATTACACCTTTTTGAGCACGGCTGAGATTGAGGACATTCGCCAAGCCGATGCGTTACGTGCAGGCAAACCACAAGCGCAGCAGATTTTGGCCGAACACGTGACCCGCTTTGTGCATGGTGAAGAGGGACTCGCTGCGGCGCAGCGTATTACTCAAGCGCTGTTTAGCGGCGATGTCAGCTATCTCAGCTTAAGTGAGTTGGCTCAGTTAGAGTTGGATGGTTTGCCTTGTGTGGCGGCATCGCGCACCGATTCCTTACTCGATTTGCTGCTCACCTCAGGTTTAGCCAGTTCTAAGCGCCAAGCGCGCGAGTGGCTGGAGAATGGGGCGATTCGCGTCAATGGTGAGCGAGTACAGCAAGAGGGTGGGTTATCCGGCTTTGCTCTGTTTGATCGCTACTATGTGTTGCAACGCGGTAAGAAGCAGTTTGCCTTGATCAAATTGGAAGGCTTCGCTGAGTAATCACCGCGATTCTACTTGGCCAAGAAAAAGCAGTGGGGTTAGCCCCACTGACTTTCAAACCAACTTTCCAGAATGATCACCGCCGATTGGCAGTCAACATTGCCTTTGCTCAGTGCTTTGTAACCGCCCATGGCGAACAGTTCTGCGCGCGCTTCAGTGGTGGAAAGACGCTCATCATGCAGTTCTACGGGCAAACCAAAACGGCCATGCAAACGCTGAGCGAATTTCTTTGCGCGTGGGGTGATGGTGTCCAGATCTTTGCCGTGCAGATCGGTAGGCAGGCCAACAATCAATAAATTGGGTTGCCACTCTTTGATCTGCTTTGCAATCTCATCCCAATTCGGGATGCCATCATTGGCTTTAAACGCTTTCAGCGGTGAAGCCGTGCCAGTGATCTCTTGGCCGATTGCACTGCCAATGCTTTTGGTGCCGTAATCAAAAGCCATAACGGTACGTGACATGCGATTTCTCTTTTAATAAAAAATGTTCAATAAAAAATGACAGTAAAAATGAGGCTGCGTGATCGCAGCCTTGGATATGGTTAGGCGTGTCCGGCGTCGCTGGAAAGCTGCGCAGGGGAGATGCCGAGTTTTTGGATCGCCTTTTGCCATTTCTCATGCACGGGCGTGTTAAAAATCAGCTCAGGATCCGCTTCTATGGTTAGCCACGAGTTTTCGGTGAGTTCCACCTCTAACTGGCCAGCAGACCAACCAGAATAGCCAAGCGCGACAATGTAGCCTTCAGGTTCTGCTTCCGTACCCAATACAGTGAGAATATCTTTCGAGGTGGTGACGGCGATGTCATCGGTCATGTTCATGCTCGATTCGTAGTGATCGCGCGGACGATGCAGAATAAACCCGCGATCTTCCGACACCGGTCCCCCATTGAACACCGGCTTTTTCAGACTCTCTTGGTGCGACTGTGGGTAAGCCGGCTCGATATCGACCTGCTTGAGCATGCCACCGACCGTTATATCGATCGGCGCATTGATCATTAACCCCATCGCACCATCTTGGTTGTGCTCGCAGATATAAATCACGCTGCGCTTGAAGTAAGGATCCTTCATGCTCGGCATGGCAACCAGAAAATGATTGGTAAGATTCATACTGTGTCCAACCTCTATTTCACTGCTGTGGCTGCTCACATTGCGGCCGCTTTAAGGCGACGCTCGATGGCATCCATCAACTTGCCTGTGATTGAAATATCGTACGCAGCTTCAATCTCACGAATACAGGTTGGGCTGGTGACGTTAATTTCGGTCAGTTTATCGCCAATGACATCCAAGCCTACAAACAGTAGCCCTTTCTCTTTTAGGGTCGGTGCGACCGCTAGGGCAATTTTCTTATCGGTTTCACTCAGTGGTCGTGGCTCACCACGACCGCCAGCCGCCAAGTTACCGCGGGTTTCCCCTTTGGCGGGGATACGCGCCAAGCAGTAAGGCATAGGTTCACCATCGACCACCAAAATGCGTTTATCACCGTTGCTGATATCTGGCACAAAGGTCTGCGCCATGCAGTAATTCTGGCCGTGGTTGGTTAAGGTTTCGATGATCACTGAGAGGTTTGGATCGCCCTCTTTAACGCGGAAAATCGAAGCACCGCCCATACCATCGAGGGGTTTTAGAATCACATCCCCATGCTGTTCACGGAAGGCTTTAATCTTCTCGGCTTTGCGCGTCACCATAGTGATCGGCGTAAGCTCAGGGAACCAAGCGGTGAACAGTTTTTCATTACAATCGCGCAGGCTTTGTGGTTTGTTCACCACTAATACGCCTTCATCTTCCGCGCGCTCCAAAATGTAGGTTGCGTAGATGTATTCGGTGTCGAACGGCGGATCCTTACGCATTAAAATCGCATCCAATTCAGAAAGTGCGATGGTTTGCTCGGATTTGAATTGATACCAACCGCTCGGATCTTCTTTCAGCTCGACGACCTTGGTGTCGGCCAGTGCTACACCTTGCTCTAAGTGTAGATCATTCATCTCCATATAATGGATTTCATAACCGCGACGCTGCGCTTCAAGCATCATGGCAAAGCTGGAATCTTTTTTGATGTTAATGGAAGCGATGGGATCCATCACAATACCGAGTTTAATCATGGTTTATCTCCATTTAGCCAAGATCGCCGAAACGAACTTGTAGTGCAGTTATCGCTGTTAGAGCTGCCGTTTCTGTGCGCAGTACGCGTGGGCCTAACAAGGTTTCTTCAAACTGGTAACGGCGAGTCATATCAATTTCTTCCGCTGACAGACCACCTTCAGGACCAATCAGCAAACGAACTTTGCTCACTGGGGTGGGTAAGGTGTTGATCGAGTATTTAGCGCGTGGGTGCAAATTGAGTTTCAGTGCCTCGGTGGGCTCTGCGCACCAAGCTTCGAGATCCATAATCGGGCGGATTTCTGGCACGGTATTACGGCCACACTGCTCACAAGCGCTGATCGCAATTTTCTGCCACTGCTGGATCTTCTTCTCGAAGCGTTTTTCATCCAGCTTCACGCCACAACGCTCAGAAAGCAGAGGGGTGATGGTAGTGACCCCCAATTCCACCGATTTTTGGATGGTGAATTCCATCTTATCGCCGCGTGAAATCACCTGCCCAAGATGCAGATCGAGCGGCGATTCAATGCTGTTTTCTACGCGCTCAGTGATATTGACCAATACCTGTTTTTTGCCAACTTCACTGATCACGGCTGGGAATTCAGCCCCCAAGCCATCAAACAGCAGCACTTCTTGCCCAGCTTGCATACGCAATACGCGACCGATATGCCCTGCGGCATCTTCACTCAGGGCAACGGTGCCAAGCTGGTGGATCGGTTCTGGATGATAAATTCGAGGGATGCGCATGCGGATAATTCCTAATCATTAAACGAGGTTACCGTCTTCCAACGTAAAGCGGTAACTTCAGTTGGAAGAGGGATATCTGGCCTCTAACATGGATGCAAGTGGGGCAAAATACAAGGGGGCAGGGTGAGATTCTGCCCATCAGTTCGGGCATTGCTCACGCACAAAGCGGTTCGAGTTGCCTTGCACTTTTTCAATCCGTTGGTCACGCACACATTCCCATTCGCTGACCGGATACTGATTGTTCCACGCCTGCATTAATTGGTTTTGCGCTTTGGAAAGTCGCAAACCGTACTGCTCACTCATGTACAGATATGTACGCGCAATCGCCCCGCGTGCACGCTCTGGCGGCATGGCAGTGCGCTCTTTGAAGTTTACTTGCATTTCGCACTGGCCGTAGGTGACGCCATCGACGCCATTCCACTGACTAAAACTGAAGTTGGAACGATCGCCATTCACTTCACCAATCGCCGGAGTGAGGTTGTGCAGATCGGCTTCCATCTGATTGAACTCAGGGCTAGTACGAGTGCAGTTTTTACGGCCATCTTGTTGCCAGCATTGCAACTGATGACCAAATTGCCAAGCCGGCACCACATGTTCCCATTCAATACGCGAAGCACGATTCTCATTTTTACGTACTTGATAGCCGCAACTCTCCAGATCCGGGATGCCTTTTTTGCCTTGCCAGCGAATCTCGCAGCCACAGTAAAAAGAGACCGGATGATCACGATAAATCTTCACCGCTTCATTTTTGGCATGACTAAAAGAGATGGGGGCGGCAAAGGTGAGCAGAGGTAAGCTAGCAGCAAGCGTGGTAACGAAACGAAAAATCATCATAAAAGACGTAGATAAGTAGGTTTTTTATCAGTTTAACACTCATAAATTGCCTTTGTCGTTGATGCTTTTGTTAGTTTTTGGCGAGGGCAAGGCAAAGCCTATAGAGGTGGCCGCAGCCAATCAAAGGTTAGGCTTGGTAGATCAAGTTTTGTTGGCAGCTTTGACAGCGATAGGTAGCTTCACCACGCAGCACTTTATTGTGGCGACGAATGGTGAGCGGGTATTCACGGCACGCACAGCGGTAGTGGAAGGTTTTACCCTGTACTGAAGCGACAGAAAACGTGTGAGTGGTTCTGGGTTCGAGTTGAAACACCTGTTTCATCACTTGTTGCCATTCGGCACCGTGTGGACGTACTCGCCCATAAAGCTGATACGTAATCAGATGCGCGATTTCGTGTGGGATCACTTGCTGGAGGAAGTCATCGACGTTTTCGGTAAACAGCACCGGATTAAGACGGATTTCCCACAGCTGTAAATAGGCTTTACCGGCGGCTCGCCCGCGTAAACGGTAGTTGAGCTTAGGTAGTTTAAAAGGGCGTTGCAAAGCCTCGCTGGCGGTAGCGATACATTGTTTGATTTTCTGCTCAGCTTGGCAGTGCAGATCAAAACGAACCATTACGAGTACTCACTTCTATTGCAACGTCATAAAAAAAGCCCTTTCATGAGAAAGGGCCTTGAACTGTATTGCAATCCTCGCCGTTTGTCAGCGATGAGTTGAAATAATGCTTATTTTAGACCAGCGAAGTCACGCAGCAGTGCGGCTTTGTCTGTCGCTTCCCAAGGAAACTCTTCACGGCCGAAGTGACCGTAAGCTGCTGTTTTCTTGTAGATCGGTTGCAGCAGGTTCAGCATCTCTTGTAGACCGTATGGACGCAGGTCGAAGAACTGACGAACGGCTTCGATGATGATCTCTTGAGATACTTTTTCAGTACCGAAAGTTTCCACCATGATCGACGTTGGATCCGCGACACCGATAGCATAAGAGAGTTGGATTTCACAACGATCAGCCATACCCGCCGCAACGATGTTTTTCGCAACATAACGTGCTGCGTAAGCCGCTGAACGGTCAACCTTGGATGGATCCTTACCAGAGAATGCACCACCACCGTGACGCGCTGCGCCGCCGTAGGTATCAACGATGATCTTACGACCGGTCAGACCACAGTCACCCATTGGGCCACCAATCACGAAACGACCGGTTGGGTTGATGAAGTATTTGGTCTCTTTGCTCAACCACTCTGCTGGCAGAACTGGCTTGATGATCTCTTCCATCACGGCTTCACGCAGATCTGCGGTAGAGATTGAATCACTGTGTTGAGTCGACAGAACTACAGCATCAATACCTACGATCTTGCCTTGGTCATACTGGAAGGTCACCTGAGATTTCGCATCAGGACGCAGCCATGGCAGTGTGCCATTTTTACGAACTTCAGCTTGGCGCTGCATCAGACGATGCGCGTAGGTGATCGGTGCTGGCATCAGCACTTCAGTTTCGTTGGTCGCATAACCAAACATGATGCCTTGGTCGCCCGCGCCTTGCTCTTTAGGATCGGCTTTATCAACACCTTGGTTGATGTCTGGCGATTGCTTACCTATGGTGTTCAGTACCGCACAAGAGTTGGCATCGAAGCCCATGTCTGAGTGCACGTAACCAATTTCACGAACGGTTTGACGAGTAATCTCTTCGATATCAACCCAAGCGGAAGTCGTGATTTCACCGCCCACCATCACCATGCCAGTTTTTACGTAAGTTTCGCAAGCAACGCGAGCTTTAGGATCTTGCTCAAAAATCGCGTCCAACACTGCATCAGAGATCTGGTCTGCAATTTTATCTGGATGGCCTTCTGATACCGATTCTGAAGTAAACAAGTGCTTAATCGCCATGATAGCTCCAATATTTGTGGTTATTCGCTAACGTCTCAGTTCTTCCCGACCTATGGTTTGAGTCGCTTAGAGGTAATGACGTTATCGATCAATTTCGTACATTTTGTAGGCGTTTCTACATCTAGACGGCTATTCTAGTGTCGGGCGCTCAAATTACAAGCTCTTTTTCTATTTAGCGCATAACCAAACGTTTGCTTAAAAAAGTCAGCTTTGCCACTACAAAGCGAGAATGTGCTAAAAAGTGTGACAAAATCGGAGCAAAGCACCAGTAAATCGTTTGCAGCAGCAGGGGGGCTTTGCGACAATAGCCGCCACTGATTTTCCGCATCCATTCATTTCGCATACTTCCCATTTAGGAGTCGACATGTCTTCTCGCAAACAACTTGCCAATGCTATTCGTGCCCTGAGCATGGACGGCGTTCAAAAAGCTAACTCTGGCCACCCGGGAGCCCCAATGGGCATGGCGGATATCGCCGAAGTGCTGTGGCGTTCACACTTAAACCACAACCCACAAAACCCAAATTGGGCTGACCGCGACCGTTTCGTACTGTCTAACGGCCACGGCTCTATGCTGATTTACTCGCTGCTACACCTGAGCGGCTATGAGCTGTCGATTGACGATTTGAAAAACTTCCGTCAACTGCACTCTAAAACGCCGGGTCACCCAGAGTACGGTTATGCACCGGGCATCGAAACTACTACTGGCCCACTAGGCCAAGGCATCACCAATGCCGTAGGTATGGCGATTGCTGAGAAAGCACTGGCGGCGCAGTTCAACAAACCGGGTCACGACATCGTTGACCACTTCACTTATGTGTTCATGGGTGATGGCTGTTTGATGGAAGGTATCTCGCACGAAGCGTGTTCACTGGCGGGCACACTTGGCCTTGGCAAACTGATTGCGTTCTGGGATGACAACGGTATTTCTATCGACGGTCACGTGGAAGGCTGGTTCTCAGACGACACACCAAAACGTTTTGAAGCGTACGGCTGGCATGTGATCCCTGCGGTTGATGGTCACGATGCTGATGCGATTAACGCTGCGATTGAAGCGGCGAAAGCAGAAACCTCTCGCCCAACGCTGATTTGTACCAAAACCATCATCGGTTTCGGCTCACCAAACAAAGCGGGCTCACACGACTGTCACGGCGCGCCTCTGGGCAACGATGAAATCAAAGCCGCGCGTGAATTCTTGGGTTGGGAACACGCTCCATTTGAAATCCCTGCGGACATCTACGCAGCGTGGGATGCTAAACAAGCAGGCGCAAGCAAAGAAGCCGCTTGGGATGAGAAATTCGCCGCTTACGCGAAAGCTTACCCAGCCGAAGCTGCAGAATACAAGCGCCGCGTAGCCGGTGAGCTGCCAGCGAATTGGGAAGCAGCGACCAGCGAGATTATCGCTAACCTGCAAGCTAACCCTGCCAACATCGCATCGCGTAAAGCATCACAAAATGCGCTGGAAGCGTTCGGCAAACTGCTGCCAGAATTTATGGGTGGTTCTGCTGACTTAGCGCCTTCTAACCTCACCATGTGGTCTGGCTCTAAGTCTCTTACAGCAGAAGACTTCTCAGGCAACTACATCCACTACGGTGTGCGTGAGTTTGGTATGACGGCCATCATCAACGGTATCGCGCTGCACGGCGGTTTTGTCCCTTACGGTGCAACCTTCCTGATGTTTATGGAATACGCGCGTAACGCGATGCGTATGGCAGCACTGATGAAAGTGCAAAACATCCAAGTGTACACGCATGACTCTATTGGTCTGGGTGAAGATGGCCCAACTCACCAACCGGTTGAGCAAATCGCTTCTCTGCGTATGACACCAAACATGAGCACATGGCGTCCATGTGACCAAGTAGAATCCGCAGTCGCTTGGAAACTGGCCATCGAGCGTAAAGATGCGCCATCTGCGCTGATTTTCTCGCGTCAAAACCTCGCGCAGCAACCACGCAGTGCTGAGCAAGTCGCGAACATTGCTAAAGGCGGCTACATCCTGAAAGATTGTGCAGGCCAACCTGAACTGATCCTGATTGCGACCGGCTCTGAAGTGGAACTGGCGGTTGCCGCTTACGAGCAACTGAGCGCTGAAGGCAAAGCGGTTCGCGTGGTCTCTATGCCATCGACCGACGCATTTGATAAGCAAGATGCAGCCTACCGTGAAGCCGTTCTGCCAGCCGCCGTGACCAAGCGTATCGCGATTGAAGCGGGCATTGCCGACTTCTGGTACAAGTATGTTGGCTTTGGTGGTCACATCATCGGTATGACCAGCTTTGGTGAATCAGCACCAGCCGGTGAGCTGTTCAAACTGTTTGGTTTCACGACTGAAAACGTGGTGAAACAAGCCAAAGAACTGCTGGCGTAATTAAAAGCGATTCTTTGTGAAGCAAAGAAAAATCGACGATAAAAAATCCCGCTGCGGCGGGATTTTTTATTGCCACTCATCAGGCCTTGCTTGGCGGAGCGCATCAATAAATAGGCGCAGCCGAAGTGGGTGACGACCGAGCGGATAGAAGCAGTTGATTTCTGTTGGCTGTGATTGCCATCCGTTGACGCAAGGAATGAGGCTGCCTGGATGCGCCGTTTCAAAACCATTGGCAAACCAAGTAGGAAGCAAACCAATACCACGACCTTTAGCAATCGCATCGGCTTGCATGGCAAGATTATCGCTTTGTAAACGACTCTCTAGTGCTGGCAGTGAATAACTGCCGAACTCTGGATGGTGCAGTTCAAGCTCCGCGCGCCGACAAGCAATAAAATCAATCCATGGGTGATGAATCAGCTCACGAGGATGGGTCGGTTTATCTCGATGGGCCAAATATTTGGGAGAGGCGTAAGCGGCATAGCGCCAATAACCTAAGCGTTCTTTGCGATACCCCATGGGGGCGGCGTGTTCAATCCAAATGATCAAATCGGGCTCAAACACTTCATCACTGTGTTGAAACTGGCTGAGTAGACGGATCTTCAATGTCGAATGCTGCTGCATAAACTCATCCAGTACTTGGCTGAGCCAGCCGCGGATCAAATTGGGGTGTACCACCAGCGTGAGTTCGCCAGTCACTTGATTGTTCAATTCTTGCAACGCTTCCTGACTTTTATTGGCCAGTTCAAGTAGCTGCTCCGAGTAAACCGCAAACACTTCTCCTGCTTTGGTGAGCGTTAAGCGGTTGCCTTGACGCATCAACAAGCTTTGTCCCAAGTCCTCTTCAAGTTGCGCCAAACGGCGACTCAGGGTGGATTTAGGCTGTTCAAGCGCTTTGGCAGCGGCAGTCAGGCTCTTATGTTGGCAAAGCGCATGGAAAGCTTTTACGGCGCTGAGATCTTGCATAGGTATTTGACCCTTAAAGAATAATTACCACAGATGTTCCATATTTGGACCGAACTATTCCATGTGTCGATCTATCTCCAGTACAGAATATATGAATAATCCGCTTCTGAAATTAAGAATAATTATCATTTAAAGGAGTGGTAAATGTCCAGATTCAATCCATCCCCCGTCAGTTTATCTGTGACACTAGGCTTAATGTTTTCGGCTAGCGCTTTTGCTCAAGACGCGACGAAAACGGATGAAACCATGGTGGTCACTGCAGCGGGATACGCGCAAGTGATTCAAAATGCGCCAGCCAGTATCAGTGTGATTTCAAGAGAAGATCTGGAATCTCGCTATTACCGTGATGTGACCGATGCGCTAAAAAGCGTACCGGGTGTGACAGTCACCGGAGGGGGCGATACTACCGACATCAGCATTCGTGGTATGGGGTCAAACTATACTCTTATCTTGGTGGATGGTAAGCTCCAAACCTCACGTCAGACCCGTCCAAACAGCGACGGCCCGGGCATTGAGCAAGGTTGGTTACCGCCACTGCAAGCGATTGAGCGCATTGAAGTGATCCGCGGCCCGATGTCTACGCTGTACGGCTCGGATGCGATTGGCGGCGTGATCAACATCATCACTCGTAAAGATCAGCAGCAGTGGTCAGGCAATGTGCAGCTATCGACCGTGGTGCAAGAAAATCGCGCCTCAGGCGATGAACAAAGCGCTAATTTCTTCGTAACAGGACCTTTAAGTGAAGCTCTATCGCTGCAAGTCTACGGGCAAACCACGCAACGCGATGAAGACGAAATTGAGCATGGTTACGGCGATAAATCACTGCGCAGCTTAACCTCAAAGCTCAACTACCAGCTCAATCCAGATCATCAACTGCAACTGGAAGCCGGTGTATCAGCCCAAGATCGCGAAAATAACGTGGGCAAGTCGGCGCAATCCAGCGGATGCCGAGGTACATGCAGCAATACCGATAACCAGTACCGTCGCAACCATGTTGCCGTCTCTCACCAAGGGGATTGGCAGGATGTTGGGCAGTCTGATACCTATCTGCAATATGAAGAGAACACCAATCAGTCTCGTGAGATGAGCATTGATAATACTGTGTTCAAATCCACGTTAGTGGCTCCTATTGGTGAGCATATGTTGAGCTTTGGTGTGGAAGGTAAACACGAAAGTTTAGAGGATAAAACCTCCAACAAAATTTCGTCTCGCACGCATATCTCGAACACTCAATGGGCGGGATTCATTGAAGATGAATGGGCGCTTGCAGAGCAATTCCGCCTGACCTTTGGTGGCCGTCTGGATCATGATAAAAACTACGGCAGCCACTTCAGCCCACGTGTGTATGGCGTATGGAATCTCGATCCTCTATGGACAGTAAAAGGTGGTGTTTCTACTGGCTTCCGTGCACCGCAATTACGTGAAGTGACGCCGGATTGGGGGCAAGTTAGTGGCGGCGGTAATATTTACGGCAACCCGGATCTCAAGCCTGAAACTTCGATTAACAAAGAACTGAGTTTGATGTACAGCACAGGCTCAGGTCTGGCGGCATCGTTAACCGCTTTCCATAATGATTTTAAAGATAAAATCACCCGCGTCGCTTGCCCTGCAAATATTTGTACTGCTGGCCCCAACCAATGGGGTGCAGCTCCTACTTATCGTGTGAATATTGATGAAGCGGAAACCTATGGTGCAGAAGCTACGTTAAGTCTGCCGATCACCGAAAGCGTTGAGTTATCGTCTAGCTACACGTACACCCATTCGGAGCAAAAATCAGGGAATTTTGCTGGCCGTCCGCTACTGCAGTTACCTAAACATCTGTTCAATGCCAACTTGAGCTGGCAAACCACAGATCGCCTCAATAGCTGGGCTAACCTCAACTATCGTGGTAAGGAGATGCAGCCGGAGGGTGGGGCATCGAACGATGATTTCATCGCGCCAAGCTACACCTTTATCGATACTGGCGTGACTTACGCACTCACCGATACCGCAACGATTAAAGCTGCGGTGTACAACCTGTTTGATCAAGAGGTGAATTACGCGGAGTATGGCTATGTAGAAGATGGCCGCCGCTACTGGTTGGGTTTAGACATCGCCTTCTAATTGCTAGAGGTTCAGAGGATTGGCGGCAGCGCCAATCCTCTGTTTGTTTTGCGATCGGCGGTGGAATCATTTATTGCACAGGATCGCCGTGCCAAAGCTTAGAGTATCGGTTACTATTGCCAACCAATCTGAGAGCGATAGGCGAGATACGATGCTGAGGGTAGCAATTAACGGCTTTGGGCGCATTGGGCGTAACGTATTACGTGCAGTGTATGAAAGTGGTAAACGTGACCGCATTCAAGTGGTTGCGGTGAACGAGCTTGCCAAGCCAGATGCGATGGCACACCTCCTGCAGTACGATACTAGCCACGGTCGCTTTGGCAAAAAAATCAGCCATGATCAGCAGCATATCTATGTTCACCATCAAAATGGTGAGTATGACTCAATCCGCATTCTGCATCTTTCGGAAATTCCTCTCTTACCTTGGCGTGATTTAGGCGTGGATTTAGTCCTCGACTGTACAGGTGTGTATGGTTGCCAAGAGGATGGTCAGCAACATATTGATGCGGGCGCGAAGTTAGTTTTATTTTCCCATCCTGGTGCTAGCGATCTCGACAACACCATCATCTATGGCGTGAATCATGAGACGCTCACTGCTGAGCATAAAATCGTCTCTAACGGTTCTTGTACCACCAACTGCATTGTGCCCATCATCAAGGTATTGGATGACGCATTCGGCATTGATTCTGGCACCATCACCACCATCCATTCCTCGATGAACGATCAACAAGTGATTGATGCGTATCATAATGACTTACGACGCACACGAGCGGCCAGTCAATCGATCATTCCGGTTGATACTAAGTTGCATAAAGGTATTGAAAGAATATTTCCGAAATTTTCTAACAAATTTGAAGCGATTTCGGTGCGTGTACCAACAGTAAATGTGACCGCGATGGATTTAAGTGTCACAATTAAATCAAATGTGAAAGTTAATGACGTAAATCAAACCATTGTGAACGCATCTCAGTGTACATTACGTGGCATTGTTGACTATACTGAAGCGCCTTTGGTTTCCATCGATTTTAACCACGATCCGCACAGCGCGATTGTGGATGGGACACAAACGAGAGTCAGTAACGGGCAGTTAGTAAAAATGCTCGTTTGGTGTGATAACGAATGGGGCTTTGCCAACCGGATGTTAGATACCGCATTGGCAATGCAGGCCACGCAGTAGCGGCTAAGCATGCACTTCAAATCAGGTTTGAACATTGAAACCCGAAGGACGCATCCCCATATCGGTAAACAGCTAAGATTTTACCGACTCGGCAGGGTCGCCGAGTTGCAGAATTTTCATTTCTTTAAATAGTTTGAGAGGACAAATCATGTCTGTAATCAAGATGATTGACCTGGATCTTGCAGGTAAACGCGTATTTATCCGTGCTGACCTGAACGTACCAGTAAAAGACGGCAAAGTGACTTCTGATGCACGTATCCTTGCATCACTACCTACCATTAAACACTGCTTGGAAGCGGGCGCGAAAGTAATGGTCACTTCTCACTTGGGTCGCCCAACTGAAGGTGAGTATGCTGAGGAGTTCTCTCTACTACCAGTGGTTAACTACCTGAACGATGCACTAGACTGCGAAGTTCGCCTAGTTAAAGACTACCTAGACGGCGTTGAACTGAACGCAGGTGAACTGGTTGTTCTGGAAAACGTTCGCTTCAACAAAGGCGAAAAGAAAAACGAAGAAGCTCTGTCTAAGAAATACGCAGCACTGTGTGACGTGTTTGTAATGGATGCGTTTGGTACTGCGCACCGTGCTCAAGCTTCTACTCACGGTGTTGGTATGTTTGCTCCTATCGCTTGTGCAGGCCCTCTGTTGGCAGACGAACTTGAAGCGTTAGGTAAAGCGATGGACAAGCCAGCTCGTCCAATGGTCGCGATCGTTGGTGGTTCAAAAGTTTCTACTAAACTGACTGTGCTTGAGTCGCTGTCAAAAATCGCTGACCAACTGGTTGTTGGTGGTGGTATCGCGAACACTTTCATCGCAGCAGCAGGCCACAATGTAGGTAAATCTCTGTACGAAGCAGACCTTGTTGAAACGGCGAAAAAGCTGATGGAAGAGTGTGCAATTCCTGTTGCAACTGACGTAGCGTGTGCCAAAGCATTCGATGAGAACGCAGAAGCAGAAATCAAACACGTTTCTGAAGTTCAAGACGACGACATGATTTTCGACTTGGGTCCAAACTCAACAGCTGAACTGGCTGAGATCCTGAAAAACGCGAAAACTATCCTGTGGAATGGCCCAGTAGGCGTATTCGAATTCAAGAACTTTGAAGCGGGTACTCGTGGTATCGCAGAAGCGATCGCACAGTCAGAAGGCTTCTCTGTTGCGGGCGGCGGTGACACACTAGCGGCGATCGACAAGTTCGGCATCAAAGCCGATGTTTCTTACATCTCTACTGGCGGCGGCGCGTTCCTTGAGTTCGTGGAAGGTAAAAAACTGCCTGCAGTAGAAATGCTGGAAGCACGCGCTAAAGCGTAATAATCGATTGAAAGCGGGAGATAACTCCCGCTTTCTTGTTTGCTGCACGGCGAGTATTTCTTTGGTAGAATGCCGCGATTGGTGAGCAAACGTTTGCAAGAATTGAAACTTACCGTTTTTATTTTTAAAACGACAGAAAATAGGATTCCATCCATGTCTAAGATCTTTGATTTTGTAAAACCTGGTGTTATTTCTGGTGATGACGTACAGAAAGTTTTTGAAGTAGCAAAACAAAATGGCTTTGCACTTCCAGCAGTAAACTGTGTAGGTACTGACTCTGTAAACGGCGTTCTAGAAGCAGCAGCAAAAGTGAAAGCGCCTGTTATCGTTCAGTTTTCTAACGGTGGCGCAGCATTCTTTGCTGGTAAAGGTCTAAAACTTGAAGGTCAACAAGCGCAAATCCTAGGCGCGATCGCAGGTGCAAAATACGTTCACTCTGTAGCAGAAGCTTACGGTATTCCAGTGATCCTGCACACTGACCACGCAGCGAAAAACCTACTACCTTGGATCGACGGTCTGCTAGACGCAGGTGAAAAACACTTCGCAGAAACTGGCAAACCACTGTTCTCTTCTCACATGATTGACCTGTCTGAAGAGTCTCTGGAAGAGAACATCGCGATCTCTGCAAAGTACCTAGAGCGCATGGCGAAAATGAACATGACTCTGGAGATCGAACTGGGTTGTACTGGAGGTGAAGAAGACGGTGTTGATAACTCTGACATGGACTCTTCTGAGCTGTACACTTCTCCAGAAGACGTGGCATACGCATACGAGAAACTGAACGCAATCAGCCATCGTTTCACTATCGCAGCTTCTTTCGGTAACGTACACGGCGTTTACAAGCCAGGTAACGTAGTTCTGACTCCAACTATCCTCCGTGATTCTCAAAAATACGTTTCTGAGAAGTTTGGTCTGCCAGAAAACTCTCTGAACTTCGTATTCCACGGTGGTTCAGGTTCTTCTTTGGAAGAAATTCGTGAGTCTATCTCTTACGGTGTGATCAAAATGAACATCGATACTGATACTCAGTGGGCAACATGGGATGGTATTCGTCAATACGAAGCGAAAAACCATGACTACCTGCAAGGTCAAATCGGTAACCCAACAGGTGAAGATGCACCGAACAAGAAATACTACGATCCACGCGTATGGCTGCGTGCTGGTCAAGCGGCAATGGTTGCTCGCCTAGAGAAAGCATTTGCTGACCTGAATGCGATTGACGTACTGTAATTCACGTTAAAGCATGAAATATGAAGAAACCCGCTCTTGAGCGGGTTTCTTTTTTATAGTCGGAGTTTGAACGGTAGCGGAGCTGCTGAATATTGTTTAACCTGTAGCTGGAACGTAGCAAATTCGTTGTAACCTTTTGTTTTGTTGTTCTTTACTAAACTCTGACTTTGCGAAATGTTGAGTTTGCGCTATCGTGCCAAAATTCTGACTTTTGGCGGTTTATCTATGAGCTCTATATTTGAGTTATTGGTTTCTGCTGATTTTTTATAAATTATGAGAGGAAAGCACTATGGCTGGTGAATCGGTTGGTGTTGAAGCACCTATCGTTGAGAGTTTTAATCAGGTTAACACTTGGCTAACCAACAATTCTGATCTGCTCATTCAATACGGCGTGAACATCATTTCGGCAGTTCTGATCCTGTTTATCGGTAATATTATCGTGAAAGCAGTAGCAGGTAGTGTCGCGAAAGTATTGAAGAAGAAAGATATGGATAAGGCTGTTGTGGAGTTCGTTCATGGCCTAGTTCGCTATTTGCTGTTTGTGATCGTGCTTATTGCTGCTTTGGGTCGTGTGGGAGTCGAAACGGCTTCCGTGGTAGCAGTGATCGGTGCCGCAGGTTTAGCGGTTGGTCTTGCTCTGCAAGGTTCACTGTCTAACTTTGCCGCAGGTGTATTGATTGTGGCTTTCCGCCCATTTAAATCGGGTGACTATGTGGAAATTGGTGGAGTAGCCGGTTCTGTTGATGCTATTCAGATTTTCCAAACGGTATTGAAAACACCAGATAACAAAATGGTTGTCGTACCTAACTCTTCTGTCATCGGTGGCGCAATCACTAACTACTCACGTCATGCGACTCGCCGTGTTGATATGGTGATTGGGGTTTCATACAAGTCTGATTTGCAAAAAACCAAGCGTGTGCTGCGTGAGACGCTCGAAAAAGATCCTCGTATTTTGAAGGATCCTGATATGACGATTGGCGTGCTGACTTTAGCTGATTCATCGATCAATTTTGTGGTACGTCCATGGTGTAAGACTGAGGACTACTGGGCGGTTTACTTTGATTCTATGCAAGCAATCAAAGAAGCTCTGGATGCCAATGGTATCGAAATTCCATTCCCTCAAATGGATGTGCATCTGAACAAAATCAATTAATGGTTTTGCTGTATACAAAATACCAAAGCGGAGTGTTTACTCCGCTTTTTTGTCGGTGATGGCTTAATTTAACCAATGATTGAGATATAAGTTCTTAGTCAAAGCAAAGGCAATAATGAACATCATCGCGGCGACTGCCATATCAATCACTTGTCTCACCCGAGGTTTAGAAAGTGTTGTACTCAATTTTGCTGCTCCGAGTGAAAGAGTAAAAAACCAAACAAATGAAGCGAGGATAGTGCCAAGAGCAAAAGAAATACGCTCATCACCTTGGAATTGACCACCTATAGAACCAAGGATCACCACGGTATCCAAATACAAATGCGGGTTGAAGACGGTGACGGCAAAAGCACCGAAGATCACCGCTTTACGCCCAGTCGAAGTAGGGTTAGAGGATGAATTCGAGGCTTGTGCGGGCTTGAGAGCGGCACGGAGTGAGAGAAAACCATAAGCACAGAGAAACAGAATACCGCCCAAGGTGACCCCAATCAGCAAGCTGGTATTTTGCGAGATGAGCGCACCACCACCGAAAATGCCAAGAGTGATGAAAAACATATCAAGAACACCACAGGTTGCTGCAGTGGTGAGGTGATGGTGGCGTTTAATTCCTTGGTTTAGGACATAAGCATTTTGAGCGCCAATCGGAATAATCATGGTTGCTCCTAAACTAAACCCTTGCAGCAGAATCCACCAGTTCATTTATTTACCTCATACAGCTTGATTGGAGTGATAGGCTGAGCAAGATAAGCATTCGAGCTAGATAAGTATAATTAATGATTTTAATATCATATTAAAGAGGCTAATAAATGGGTAAGGGAATGCATGCGTGGTCTTGATTATCGTTGGATTGAAGCTCTTGATAGTGTCGTAAACAAAGGCAGTTTTGAGCGAGCGGCTGAGCAGTTGTTTATCTCCCAATCAGCGGTGTCGCAACGTATTAAACAGCTCGAGAAGTATTTAGCTCAACCAGTGTTGATCCGTGAGCAACCGCCAAGGCCAACATTAGTAGGGAAAAAGCTTCTCGGTTTGTATCGGCGTGTTTGTTTGATTGAGCAAGAGTTGGTGCCAGAACTGACTAACCAGGAACATGTGCGCCCAGTTTCCATGTCTATCGCCACCAACGCGGACAGTTTGGCTACTTGGCTACTAAGTGCACTTGACCCCGTAATGAAGAGTCGTCAAGTTGAGCTGAATTTGGCCATTTATGGAGAATCTCGCACTTTAGATAAATTAAAAAATGGTGAAGTAGTGGGGGCGATTAGCCTTGAGCCGCAACCGATTACAGGGTGTAGTGCTGAGTATTTAGGGCAGATGGAATATTTGTGTGTGGCTAGCCCGGAGTTTTATCAACGCTATTTTGCTAAAGGGGTGAGTGAGCGCTCATTGATGAAGGCTCCGGCAGTGTCCTACGATCAGTATGATGAACTGCACAATAAATTTTTGTGGGACTATTTTTCAGTTCCGCGAGACAAGGTGATTAATCACACCGTAGGAAGCTCTGAAGCCTTCGTTCGTCTCGCTGTTTCTGGCGCCGCTTATTGCTTGATCCCGCGCTTACAAATCATTAATGAGTTGGACAGTGGGTTGCTGATCAATATCACGCCAGAATTTATGTTGTCGTATCCGATATTTTGGCACCATTGGCAATTAGAAACGGGAGTATTGCTTGAGCTTAGCCAAGCGATTATCAGTTATGCGAAAAATGTTCTGCCTCAGTGAGCCGTGACCGGGTCAAAGTTGTGTGATTTTTATGGCTTGGATCTGGCGCTATGCACCACTTCACTTATGATGATGGCAGGCGATGATATAAGGATCGAAATGATGAAATTATTTACACCTGTGGTTTTACTTTTATCGGTACTCTCAGCTCCTACTTTTGCACAGGAGTGGGATTTTCCACATGTCTCGACAACTGGGTATGGTGAAGTCACGGCAGTGCCTGATATGGCTGAATTTACGGTTAAGGTTGTCGAATCAACGATGAATGCCGAACAAGCTAAAGCAGCGGTTGATAAAGCAGTAACGGAGTTCACTTCCAAGTTAGTGAAATCAGGGGTTGGGCAACAAAACATCTCTAGTTCCAATTTGTACATCAATCCACAATACCACTACCCATCAAACGGAAAGCCTGAGTTGGTGGGCTATCAAGCTTCTCGCTCGGTTACTGTTAGAGTGGAAGAGGTAAGTAAGCTCAATCAATACTTGGATATCGCGTTAGAATCGGGCATTAATCAAGTGAATAGCATTCAGTTGAAAGTGCGTGATCAAGAGAAATACCAACAACAAGCACGCATGGCAGCGATAGAAGATGCTAAACAAAAAGCACAATTTTTAGCGAAAGGTTTTGATCGTCAATTAGACGGTGTTTGGAAAGTGGATTACAACACGCCTAGTGTTGAGCCAATCATGATGCGTTCAGCAAATCTTAGTGAAAAAATGGACGTAGGTGATACATACCAAGACTCTTCATTGGTGATCCGCGATCGTGTGGATGTGGTGTATAAACTGGCACAGTAATCTCTAAAATATGTGGTTAGTTTGAATGAAATAGGGGCGACGAAAGTCGCCCCTATTGTTTGTTGTCACATCATATTTATGACGTATTCAGCCAGCGAGTCTGTATTGCTAGAGTGTATTAGTTCCGACTAGATCTGACACTTCAATTTGAAAAGAAGAGAGTTACCCACTTTGATTAAAGGTGCTGAATCCGTAATCAAAGACAATAAGAGGTAACTCTCATGCTTCATACTAGCAATCCAATCATCAAACACAAAGCTGGGCTTCTCAATCTTGCAGAAGAACTTGGCAATGTATCTAGAGCCTGCAAGGTTATGGGTGTCTCACGAGATACGTTCTATCGCTATCAAGAACTGGTTGAAACTGGTGGTATTGATGCTTTGATTAATCAAAGCAGAAGAACACCAAACTTGAAGAACCGAGTTGATAGTGAAACAGAACAAGCCGTTCTCAAATACGCCACTGATTTTCCTGCTCATGGGCAAGTTCGAACAAGTAACGAGCTACGTAAGCTAGGTGTATTTATTTCTCCAAGTGGCGTGCGTTCAATCTGGCTTCGTAATGACTTAGAAAACTTCAAAAAACGCCTTAGTGCATTAGAAAAACAGGTCGCTGAGAACGGTATCATCCTAACAGACGAGCAAGTTGCTGCCCTTGAGCGCAAGAAACATGATGACGAAGCTTGTGGTGAGATAGAAACCGCGCACCCAGGTTATCTTGGTTCTCAAGACACGTTTTACGTTGGCAACCTTAAAGGTGTTGGACGCATCTATCAGCAGACGTTCGTTGATACCTACAGCAAAGTTGCCTTCGCTAAGCTCTACACGACAAAAACACCAATCACCGCAGCAGATGTGTTGAATGATAAGGTTCTGCCGTTCTTCGAGGCTCATGAGCTGCCAATGTTGCGAATCTTAACTGACCGAGGCACTGAATACTGTGGTCGTGTTGAACAGCATGATTACCAGCTCTATCTGGCCATTAATGATATCGACCACACTAAGACTAAAGCGATGTCGCCACAGACAAATGGTATTTGCGAACGCTTTCACAAGACCATATTGAATGAGTTCTACCAAGTAACATTCAGAAAGAAACTGTATGGCTCAATGGAAGAGTTACAGAAAGATCTGGACGAATGGATGGACTACTATAACAATCATCGTACTCATCAAGGAAAAATGTGCTGCGGCAGAACGCCGATAGAAACATTAGAGGATGGGAAATCAATCTGGGCCGAAAAGAACCTAGCCCAGATATAATCTGACAGGCGCCGAGTCGAAAAGTGGGTAACTGTCAGATCAGGTCTGAATTAGTACAGCTAGAGATATCTTATTGTCTTTTCAAAATAATAAGATGTCTGTCATGTTTTTGTTACAGATAGACTAAAGTCTAATTTTGCTGAATTATTGAGCTAAACTGAGCAATAAGTAAACTGCTGACTTTTTCGTCAATAACGCTCATTGATTGAAGGAAAGTCATTGTTACTTTCCGTGATGCTTAGGCATAGAAATCAGACACACTGAGCATTTGAGAGGCAGTGTATGTTGAACCATGTTCTGGTCAGACTGACGATTGGCTGTTTGTTGGTATTAGGCATTAAGCTCAGCGCACTTTATTTCCTACCTATGGTGCTTTTGCTTAATACTCATCACAAAGAGTTTTTTGGTTGGTAATAAAAAACGGAGCCCAATGGGCTCCGTTTCCGTATCGTTTCAGCGTGGCGTTAAGCCATCGCGTTGTCCGATTACAGTACGTGTACTGATGCAGTGTTCGTTGTGCCAGAAGCAACCAGTGCGCCTGAAACCATCACTACGATGTCGCCTTTCTTGCCTAGACCAGATTGCAGCGCAATCTCTTTGCCCAAGTGGTAGAAAGCGTCCGTGTTGTCAATTGCTTCAACTACAACAGGAGTCACGCCTTTAGACAGTACGAGCTGTGCTGCAGTTTTCTTGTTAGTAGTAACAGCAATGATGTTTGCGGTTGGGAAGTATTTACGGATTGAACGCGCTGATTTACCTGCTTCAGTTGCCACGATGATCAGTGGTGCTGCCAATTTCTCAGCGGTGTCTACTGCACCTTTACATACTGCTTCAGTGATACGCAGTCGTGGACTATCCAGACGTGAACCTAGTTCAGCTTTCAGTACAGAGTCAGTACGGTTCGCGATTTGCGCCATGATCTTCACTGCTTCAACTGGGTACTTACCTTTTGCAGTTTCGCCAGATAGCATTACTGCGTCAGTACCATCCATGATCGCGTTAGCTACGTCACCCGCTTCTGCACGAGTTGGACGTGGGTTCTTGATCATAGAATCCAGCATTTGAGTTGCTGTGATAACTACTTTACGTGCACGGTTACATTTCTCGATCATCATCTTTTGAGCGAAGATAACTTCTTCTGCTGGGATCTCAACACCTAGGTCGCCACGAGCAACCATGATGCCGTCAGACAGCTCAAGGATCTCATCGAAGTTGTCCAAGCCTTCTTGGTTTTCGATTTTAGAGATGATTTGAATGTTTTGACCGCCGTGAGCCGCTAGAACTTCACGGATTTCTTTAACGTCAGAACCTTTACGGATGAAAGAGGCTGCAACGAAATCAACGCCTTGCTCACAACCGAATTTCAGGTCGTTTTTGTCTTTTTCAGACAGTGCTGGCAGGTTTACAGAAACACCTGGCAGGTTAACGCCTTTATTTTCACCTAGTGCACCGTTGTTTAGAACTTTACACTTCACTTCAGCGTCTGTAGTTGCAAGCACTTCCATCTCGATCAGACCATCGTCAACCAGAATACGGTTGCCAACGTTCAGATCTTTAGCAAAGCCAGAGTAAGTCACGGCTACGCGATCTTTGTTACCAACAACAGTAATGTCTGTAGTGAAAGTGAACTCTTGACCCGCAACCAGATCAACATCATCACCGTTTTCCAGTTTGATGGTGCGGATCTCTGGACCTTTAGTATCCAGCAAAATCGCCAGTTGTTTACCAGTCACTTCCATTACTTTGCGGAAGTTTGCGATACGAGTGCCGTGCTCAACGTAGTCACCGTGAGAGAAGTTCAGGCGCATTACGTTCATGCCTGAGTTAACTAGCTCAGTTAGCTTCTCTACAGACTCAGTTTTTGGGCCAATCGTACATACGATTTTGGTCTTTTTCATGGAAGAGTTTCTCCGATAAACAAAATGATTTTGAAGTTAGTTGTTAGTTCTGAAGTGTTCTCGGGGGTAGCAATCTTATTTCGTCAATTGCCAAGTTTAGTTCACGAGTCTACAGCACTCCAAAACTGAAAGTCTTTCAACAGATTTAGTCATTTTATGACTGACTGTTTGATCAAAAATTTCAGAAAATTCCCCACTTAGCGCCGATGTACTGAGGGCTTAGGGCGTATTTTTTTCTCAATTCTGTAATTTTTTTTCTTTTCGAGGCCGAATTCTACCACTGAATGATAGCAATATCACTGCCTAAGAATTGTCTTAGGACAAGGTTTTAGCGTGATTTATTAATTTTTTGGATCGAAATAAATGGACTTGTTTATTTCGATTTAATTATACTTTGTTTCGATTCGTAACTTTAAGATGTGTTTTAAAATGTCAAAACGAAATACACAGCTGAGAAGGCACACTATAGTTAAGTTAGTTAACGAGCGGGGCGAAGTGAGTGTTGAAGCTC
This sequence comes from Vibrio mimicus, assembly GCF_019048845.1. NCBI lineage: Bacteria > Pseudomonadati > Pseudomonadota > Gammaproteobacteria > Vibrionales > Vibrionaceae > Vibrio > Vibrio mimicus. The sequence continues at coordinate 2,800,896 of NZ_CP077426.1, read as the reverse complement.
TGTCTTCACAATTTGAAACCTCGGAAGTCACTATTCGAAAGGACTTAGCTTCGCTAGAAAAAAATGGTCAATTGTTACGTCGCTACGGTGGCGCCATCGCACTACCGAAAGAGGTGATGCATGATGAATTGAATGAAAAAGTTTCAATTCGAAAGATGTCTTTAGCCAAGGCAGCCGCAAAACTGATCCGCGACCATAATCGAATTGTGATTGATAGTGGCAGTACAACGGCAGCCTTAATTCAGCAATTGAATGACAAACGTGGCTTGGTCGTGATGACCAACTCACTGCATGTAGCGAATGCTTTAAATGAATTAGAAAACGAACCGACATTATTAATGACTGGTGGTACTTGGGATACGCATTCCGAATCTTTCCAAGGCAAAGTCGCGGAATCAGTACTGCGTTCTTACGATTTTGATCAGCTATTTATTGGTGCGGATGGCATAGACCTTGAACGTGGTACGACAACATTCAATGAGTTGGTTGGGCTGAGCAAAGTGATGGCCGAAGTGTCACGCGAAGTGATTGTAATGATTGAATCAGACAAAGTCGGCCGCAAGATCCCGAACTTAGAGTTGAGTTGGGATTGTATCGATGTGTTGGTCACTGATCATGAATTGAGTGACGAATTTGCCAAACAGATTGAATCTCACCAAGTACGAGTTATTCGCGCTGCGGTGAAATAACAAATCCTTCAGCGCTCTTCACGTTGAGTAAAAGCGCGACAGTATAAAAATATGGAGTTTTAAATATGTGTGGAATTGTTGGTGCGGTTGCACAACGCGATGTTGCTGAAATTTTAGTACAAGGCTTACGCCGCCTTGAATACCGTGGTTATGACTCTGCCGGTGTTGCGGTTGTGGATAGCGATAAACAACTTACTCGCCTGCGCCGATTGGGCAAAGTGCAAGAGTTAGCGGATGCCGTTGATGCGGCGCAAGTGGCGGGTGGAACTGGTATTGCACATACTCGTTGGGCAACGCATGGCGAACCTTCGGAAATCAATGCTCATCCCCATATTTCAGGTGATATTACGGTGGTGCATAACGGCATCATCGAAAACCATGAAATGTTGCGTTCCATGTTGCAAGAACGTGGCTATGTATTTGATTCTCAAACCGATACCGAAGTCATTGCCCATTTGGTGGAGTGGGAACTGCGCAGCGCGGCTTCTCTATTGGAAGCCGTACAAGCAACAGTGAAGCAGCTTACCGGTGCTTATGGCACGGTAGTGATGGATCGTAATGACCCTTCGCGCTTAGTGGTGGCGCGCTCAGGAAGCCCAATTGTGATTGGTTTTGGCATCGGTGAAAACTTCCTCGCCTCAGACCAACTCGCGCTACTTAATGTGACGCGCCGCTTTATGTATCTCGAAGAAGGTGATGTCGCGGAAGTGACTCGCCGTGAAGTTCGCGTGTTTGATCTGCTGGGTAATCCCGTACAGCGTGAAATCAGCGAATCGAAATTAGAGCACGATGCAGCGGACAAAGGTCACTACCGCCACTACATGCAAAAAGAGATTTTCGAGCAGCCAAAGGCGCTGATCAACACCATGGAAGGGCGCATTACCCATGACAGCGTGGTGGTCGAAAGCATTGGTGTACACGCGGCAGAGATTCTGGCGAAAGTGGAACATGTACAAATTGTGGCTTGTGGGACCTCTTACAACGCAGGGATGACGGCACGTTACTGGTTTGAATCGTTAGCGGGAGTGAGCTGTGATGTCGAAATCGCGTCTGAATTTCGCTACCGCAAATTTGTTACTCGTCCCAACAGCTTGTTGATTACCTTATCGCAATCCGGTGAAACGGCCGATACCTTAGCTGCACTGCGTCTAGCGAAAGAGAAAGGTTACATGGCGGCGATGACGATTTGTAACGTTGCGGGCTCTTCTCTTGTGCGTGAATCCGATTTCGCGTTTATGACCCGTGCCGGAACGGAAATTGGCGTTGCCTCAACCAAAGCCTTTACCACTCAGCTAGTTACATTGTTGATGCTGGTGACTGCACTTGGTAAGCAACAACAGCGCATTGGTCGCGAGTTAGAAGCTGAGATCGTACAAGCATTGCACCAACTGCCGAAGCAGATTGAAACCGCATTGTCGTTTGAAAAGCAGATCGAAACGCTAGCGGAAGACTTTGCCGATAAACACCACACGCTATTCTTGGGGCGTGGCGAATACTATCCGATTGCGGTAGAAGCCTCTCTCAAGCTAAAAGAGATCTCTTACATTCATGCGGAAGCGTATGCCGCAGGTGAATTGAAGCATGGCCCATTGGCGTTGATCGATGCCGATATGCCGGTCGTTGTGGTTGCACCAAGCAATGAACTCTTAGAAAAGCTCAAATCGAATATTGAAGAAGTACGCGCGCGCGGTGGCTTACTGTATGTGTTTGCCGATGAAGTTGCGGGTTTTGAAGCAGACGATACGATGAAAATCATTGCGATGCCGCATGTTAGCGAAATTGTGGCTCCGATTTATTACACCATCCCGATGCAGCTTCTGTCCTACCATGTGGCTTTAATCAAAGGTACTGATGTCGACCAACCTCGTAATCTTGCCAAAGCGGTAACGGTGGAATAAACCTGCTTATAAACGAAAGGGCTGCTTTATTAGGCAGCCCTTTTTCTATTTAGCCAATCCAGACTAAGGGTTGGTATTTAAGTAAGCTTGTGTGGAAATACGAGTCCAGTCACGCACTTTGTTTAAATAGGCCTGCTGAGAATCGATGATCTCTTTGGCTAGCGGATCGCTTGCTGCTTGCTCTTGGAGCAGTTCATTATTTGCTTGGCGCAGCGCGGCCAGAACTGCGGGTGGGAAATCTCGTACCTTAATATCTGGGTACTCACTTTTCATCTCTGCCCAACTGGTGGCGTTGGCATCAATCGCTTGGTTGTACATATCAAAGGCGGCGACACGGAAGGCGGTTTCTAAAATCACTTGAATGTCTTTCGGTAGAGTATCCCATTTCTTTTTATTGACCAGAAATTGGGTTTCTGAGCCAGGCTCATGCCATGCGGTGTAGTAATAAGGGGCAATTTTATGAAAGCCCATTCGCAGATCAAAGGCAGGGCCTACCCATTCCAGTGCGTCGATGGTGCCGCGCTCAAGTGATGTGTACAGTTCTCCCGGTGCGATGTTGGTGGGCTTAGCTCCCACTTTTGCCAACACTTCACCTGCAAATCCAGGGATACGCATTTTCAGTCCCTGTAGGTCTTCAACGCTGTTGATCTCTTTTTTAAACCATCCGCCCATTTGAATATCTGAGTTTCCGCCAGGGAAGGAGAGCAGATTGTGTGGCGCGTACACTTTCTCCATCAACTGCATGCCACCACCATAGTAGAACCACGCGTATTGCTCAGTGGCAATCATCCCAAATGGCATTGAAGAGAAGAAGAGGGTATTGGGTACCTTGCCTTTCCAGTAATAAGAGCTGGAGTGCCCAAGATCGTATTGACCGGATTTCACCATATCAAACACACCTAATGGTGCCTTGTGTTTGTTGGCAGAATCGATACGGATTTGAATACGTCCATTGGACATTTCTTCTGCCAGTTTTGCCATGTTTTTCGGAGCATCACCGAGGATCGGGGTATTGGCTCCCCACGTTTCGGCAAGAGTGAGTTTATAAACGGGCTGCTCATTAGCTTGTGCTGTACCTAAAACTGCGCTTAGGATGAGAGTTAGTGCGACGCGGCTTTGGGTGAAATAGGTTGTGATTGACATAACTTCCTCGTTGTTATCGTTATTGAAGTTGTAGAGTCTAAGCTGCTGAAAAAAGAGTCAATCATCCCATGTTGTGAATTGGTGATGAAATAAAGTACGAAACACCAAGATTGAACATAAAACAAGCATGATGAGTGGTGCTTATCGGTAGAACGCCAGAACCTTGAGATGGAATTAGGGAAGACTAGAATTTTATTTTGATTCAAGAAGTGTTTGATGGGTCACGCCAAGGTGAAGCTCCTTGGCGTAACGGTATTAGATATCGCTGAAATATTGATGAGTTGCAAGATAGCGCTGAGCTTCTGCTTGTCCCATGTAACGCGCCAGCGTTTTCGTTGGTACGTTGCGAAGATCCACAACGATCAAGCCATCTAACGCGTTATTGAATGCAGGGTCCACATTAAAGCTCACCAACTTTCCATTTAATCCTAAGTACTGGCGTAGTAACACCGGAATTCCCTTTCCTTCATCAATCCGAGCAATCACTCGTGAGAGGAGTTGCAAGTCAGCAAGTGAAGTCAAAAGGCTAGCATTCCATTGTGCTTGCCCTGTAGGCAATGGGTTGGTGGCCATCACCAGTTCAGCTTGCTCACGGTCGTAATAGTGTAAAGTCATGGTATCGGCGAGTAAACGCCGAGCTTGTTCACTGTAATCATTGCTGATACTGACTGGCCCAAATAGGTGGGTGTATTGAGGGTGGCGCTCGATATAAGTACCAATACCTTTCCAGAGTAGGAGTAGTGCAGCCATACTTTTTTGGTATTTACTATCAATGACTGAGCGACCCATTTCAATCGCATTGCCCATTTTTGAGAGAAAGCGCTGATCGTATTGAAAGAGAGTGCTGGAGTAGAGACCGTGAATTCCTTTATTTTGTAGAAGTTGATCGACCAGACCTAAACGGTAGGCTCCAACCAGTTGGTTTTGCTCGCGATCCCAAATGAAGAGGTGCGAATAATCGCGATCAAATGGGTCAATATCGAGAGCGCATCCAGTACCTTCTCCTACAGCACGAAAATTCAGCTCACGAACGCGGCCAATTTCATGCATCAATGATGGAATATTCTCAGCCGTTGTGCAGTACACATCAAATTGGTTATGACGCAGCATATGGTCGCCATAAGGAAGCTGAGCAATATCTTCCAGTAGGTCATCGAGTGGTAGACGCTCTGCCACGGGAAGCAAGGATTGATCCTGGGCTGTTTTATTGCGCATGGGTGAGGATTGTAAAAGGTAAGTATTGAGGCGCAGATAGTTAACCAACTGCTGATCACACAGATGCTGTATTTCACTGTGAACAATCGTTTCACCGATCGTAATACCTATTTCAGTCTGCTTTTTATTCAACAATTCACGGCCTAGCAGCAAGGTGCGCAGCATCGGATGAATTTTTCCCGCGAGATAGAATGGGGTAGAGTTATGACCATCAATATAAACAGGAACGGTGTGTGCTTGGTGTTTTTTGACTAGGCGACTGACCGATTGGCTCCATTCTTTATCTTCTAAGCGCCCCTGCTTACTATCGACCAATTGGGAGACCTCACCGGCTGGGAACATGAGTAGCAATCCACCTTGTTCCAAATGCTTATGAGCTTGACGTAGAGCATACAGATTGGCTTTTGTGGCCTCAGTACCTTCAAACACATCCACCCCAATAAACAAAGAAGCGAGCTCGGGAACCAGTTTTAAATATTGATTGGCTAGAACTTTCACATCAGAACGAACGGAAAGCAGTAATTCGGACAAGATAACCCCTTCCACACACCCGAGAGGATGATTGGCGACGACGATAGTTGCACCCTGCGATGGAACATTGGTTAGCTGACCGCGTACCACCTGATAATCAATCCCGAGGACATCGAGAGTAAAGCGTAGAAATTCGCGAGTATCACCGCCGGCTGGGCGTTGTGCGTAGAATTGATTGAGACGCTTCAATCCAGTAGCCCATTCTGCTAAGTGCTCACCTAAACCAAATGGAGTTTTTCGTGGTAAAACGAATGGCGAATTAGAAAGCATAGCAACCTCTTATTTGATGAGTCATCAAGAGGCTAGTGCGAGCAGATTGCAAAATGGCGACAGTTCGATGAGATTTTTATTGCGCTAGTGAGATAAGTGAAAATGAACTGAAATAGATGAGGCATTTTCAGAAATAAGTCCTTTCGCTCACAATTTGTACAAAAAGTGTGATGTGCAAAGAGTTTTAGTGCTAGTTTATTTAGGCGGGTAAAACGCAACCAATGAAAACGATATTACACCTTTGATTTGCTGATCTGGAATAGACGGGAGCTTATGCTCCCGTTGCTTTTCTGGGCGTAACCATTCGCTTCCCACTGAAATAAAAGTAACCGCTTACTCGCTGAGGTTGTGCGCGCTCATCCAATGCATATACGTCTATGCTCATGGGACGTTACTCACTTACCATCTATCTGAATTTGGGTATATCGATCTGTAAAAACAGTCAGCCTAGTTAATCACACAATTTCTGTGTATTCCTTTTTGCTTAATCCTCTAAACCGCTAAATACTTAATTTAGATTGCGATAGAAAGGATTCACTATGCTTGGATACCGGTACCGATTTCATCAGTCTTGCTCACACGGATTGCACAATGGCTTTACTTTGATTGAGCTAGTCAGTGTCATTGTGATACTTGCTATATTGGCTATTATTGCTCTTCCACGCTTTCTTAATATGTCGCAAGATGCTTATAGGGTGACGATTCAATCTGTTGCTGCCTCCTTAAAAACTAGCTTGGATTTAGCGCACAGTGCCTATTTGGCCGATGGAGATACGAATGGTCAGTGCAATGTGGGTGGCGGTCAAATTGATGTAGGGTATGCAGGATGGGGCGTTTCGGGAACGTGGCGCTGTGCAGGTGATGAATTAAATGATGGTGTTGGTCGAGGATTTGAGTACGTTCATTGCAGCAGCTTACTAACCGCAGCTATCAATGGTGTACCAGATGGTATGCTGACTAAAGCGATTGATTATGGAAGCCCAGTTAATCGAGTATGTGTCTACTACTTTGATCAAGCGGTTTATAACGGATCTTGGGTGATGTACAACTTAAGTGGCCGTGAGGGTGATGTCCAAGTGATAGAAGGTGCGATACCTTAGACAAATTGAATTGAAGTTGGCTAGAGAGAAAGTGGCCCTCCCAGACTCAATTTTTAACATTAAATTATTGTAAATTATAATATTATTTTGTTCTTGTTTTTATTGTTGGTACATTTAGTGGTACATTGTGTTTTAGGTACAACAATCCATAAATTACACTTAGAACAATTTGAAATATTAATTATGTTTAATATTTCAGTGTTTAAAGAGCCCTAGAGCTTTTGTTGCACTTTGTACGCTAATCACAGCTTGTCATTATTCATCACTTTAATTACATGCTTTTCTATTGCTGTGCACCTTTTTTGTGATAATTCAGGTAAAAGCATCTTGTTAATTGTTAGCGCTACAGTAACGCTTTGTATGCTGCTACCTTTACTTGATCACAGACCGTAGGATTTCTAGTTAATTCGAGTAACCTAACTTTAAGGGTATAGATTATATCTTTGTATTCAAAGTGCCCTTTCTCACCGTAGATTTGATAGCTGGTTTCCCCTTTCTGTGTGGCGGCTTTTGAGGCTAAGTATTGCTCGTAGTTGATATGATCCTTGTTACTAAAGAATGATGTGAAGTTGAGCAAAAAAAACGGAGTCAATTCAATGAAGCCAGTTAATTTTGTTTTGTCTTTTTTCGAGAGTCTTGAGCATCGCCGAATCAGGTTCATATCTTCTAAATCCTTCAGCCGATCACTTACTTTATAGGTGTTTGTACCGAGTTTATCCGCTATCCATTTTCCGCCTATAGGGACTCCACCAATCATTAAATCAAAGTTCTTTGCTAACAACATAGTCACAATAATTAGGTTCTGGGTGCGCTGCTGGCGAAACCCCAACTCTTGAGCTTTTTGCTCTATGTATTGGTAAATGTTGTCGTACTCAACTAGTGATGCTCCCATAAAATGAGTCTGTCTTGTTGACTCACTGAGGGGGTGAGAGGGTAGAACATAGATCTCCGAGTTTGGTTCAAAGGGCTTTGTCATTGGTTGGAAATCAGCCCATGAGTTGAGTTGGATAAGTGATGAGGGAGTATGTTGTCTACGCGTAAATCTACCATCTGTTTTTTGGCTATCAGTAAGCACTAAAAATTCATTTTGACGATCAAATGGATTAATGAAGTTGTGCAACGGATGTTGAGAAACTGCGGTTTCTTTTAAGTTGTTTTGGGAGGCTTCATTGTTGAGCATTGAGTAAGTTTCCACGTTTTTTCGATTTTGCTAGATATACTATTATAATTTTATTCTTCCAACTTGATTGATTTATAGGTAAAAAATATTTTTTAATAATCTTGTCTTATGTGAGTAAATGAGGATGAGTTGGGTTGTTTTAGCGTGATGGATTGCTGTTGAAGTCGTGGACATTATCGATCTATCTCTTCATTAACTAGCTCAACGGATTGTCATTTAACGTGTAACTTACTTGGATTCGAGAGTGGGGGAGAGGGCATCGATTTTCCACAGTTCAGTGCCTAGGTGTTGATGGTTAACTAGCACTTGCCCCTTTAGATGGACAGGAAATGTATACGTAGCAGTTTTAGCATTGTCTGTCTGGTTAGTATTATTACAGTCATCTCTACCCTATCAATACACCCATTACATCGGCATAAGCTCATCAACTGAGTCACCATAGTGACTCACAGTACGCAATTAAAAATTAACGACACAGACCTATCTATGAACCTAAACACCGGAGTAGATAGGAATGAATGTACGTTCTAGAAAAAACAAAAACCTCAGACTGACCAACAAGAAAACGTTTCTGGGTAGACCTATCCAGACCGAGCACGGTCCACTCTACATCGACTACTTAGAGAAAATGCACGATACGATTGATCTCGCATTGGGCGAGTATCCTCGGCTGATGGCTATTCGAGTGGATTTGAGGTTTCCTAAGCTAAGGAACAATGAAAAGAGCGGTAATGTCATGACCGACTTTCTACGCTCGTTACAGTCGCAGATTGATCACTCCGGAAAACGAAAGAAAAGAGAAGGGAGTGCTAGAGTGCATCCCTGCAAAGTGCGGATTGCTTGGGTGAGGGAGCGCTCTAGCTCGATAAACGACCACTATCACCTAGTACTCATGTTCAACAAAGATAGATTTAACTGGTTGGGTAAAACTCAAACACAACAGGAGAACTTAGGCTCTTTTATCGTAGAGGCATGGGCGAGGGTGGCTGGTGTCGAGTACGAGGAAGCCAATGGACTGGTTCATTTTTCAAAGAGAAAGAATAGCGACAGTGTGGTTATCCACCGCTTGAATTGTAACACTGATGACTTTGATGATGCGTTTGATGAGTTCTTCAAGCACATTAGCTATCTAGCAAAAGAGAACACTAAGCACTTTGGTAGCGGTAGACGAAATTTCGGTCATAGTCATAAGTAGCTTAAAAAGTAACGGTAGTACCAGTTCCTGTGGGAATCACAACAAACCACAGGAACCAATCATGATTCATCAACTCAACGAGGCTCATCAAAGAGTCCACACCATCACTCATGACCGAACCTTTAATGGAAAGCCACTCTACTACCACAAGGATGGTCTCGTTCTCGAATACCTAGAGGAGATAGACCGAGTGCTGACTGAAGCACTAAACCAATACCCAAGAATCTTTGCTGTTCACATCAACCTAAACCTACCGAGTGACTTCGGAGAAGATTACCTAGCGGTGTTTGCCCATTTCTTTCGTATTTTAGAATCGGAGACTAATGAGCTCTGTAATGACAAGTACACCGACAGAACTTATCGATACCAGCAAACGGTCATTCACTATATCTGGGCGAAGGCGAGTGAATCCACCAGCCAGCACCATCATCTTATCTTGCTCTTTGATAGGGCTCTCTTTCAAAACTTAGGCACTGGTCGAGAGGGTTGGGGGCGTTTTCTCTACAAAAAAGTGAGGAAGACATGGGATAGGGTGGTTGAAGATTATTACAGCCAACCATGCTCTGGATTAGCCTACTCTCCTACGAATGAAGGTTTTGAGCTGTTGTCTGACGCTGAAGTGTTCCCGTTACAGTTAAACGAGTTTTTTTATCGAATCAGTCGTCTAGCGAAGCCCACTGCCAACCGGAACGCTCACCGCAACAAGAGCTTTGGTTGCAGTCACGACTCACCTTAAAAAATACAGAGCGAGTAATGCCTATGTCATTCACACACTGAGAGGTATTACTCATGTCGAACACAACCCACCTTCCAACCATTACTCGTGCTAGAACATTTAAAGATTATCCATTGTTTTACAGCAATAAGGGACTTTATGAATCAGCGCTTACCACGATGGATAAGGTCTTTGATCAGGCTCTGACTCAGTATCAACGTACTCTTGCGATGCGTTTGGATTTATACCTGCCTAAAGATCATCAAGACACCGATCTCAGCATCCTCAATGATTACTTTGACATTCTGAAAGAGAAAATCGATGCAGATTCGTTGCCTTATGTATGGCGTAAGCGAGCTGATAAAACTCCTTCACATAACTACCGAGTGATGCTGTTTCTTGATGATAGTCAGTACTTCGGCCCTGCCATTTGTTGGGATAAAGGTAATCAGCTTGTGGAGCATCTAAAAACAGCTTGGAAGGAAGCGATAGAAAAGCACTACAAGGGCAAAGAGCGATCAATCATTTTGTTTAACGACCGAGGGAACGATGGCCTAGGAACACGCTGTAAGAGCAAAGATACCAATATAAAGCGTTGTGTCTTCCACCGTCTGAGTAGCTTTGCTGAAGCGTGGAAAGAAGAGCGTTACTGCTTTGGCTCTAGCCTAGATTAGGCCGACTGCACTTTTTTACCGTGGCGGCTTATCCATGGGTATATACAAGAGGAGACAATTCCCATGAGATTTCTACGACTTAAAGACGTGATGTCACTAACAGGGTTAGGCCGCTCAACTATCTACAAGTTCATGGCAGATGAAACCGACTTTCCTAAAAGTGTGCCACTCGGTGGACGAGCGGTAGCTTGGGTCGAAAGTGAAATCGAGGAATGGATGGAGTCGCGTCTGAGTATGCGAGACAACCAAGAATCCTTTCAGTAACACAAACATCAAATCACATCATCAACGGGCGCTGACTAAGCAAAGTCATGCGCCCTTTTTGCAATTGGAGAGATAAAAAAATGAGTTATTCAATTTACGTAGACGGCGCTGCACCGAACAACCAACACGGATGTACACGAGGTGGTATCGGGCTGGTGGTCATGGATGAAGACAACGCGATTGTTCATGAAGAGAGCATCACCATCAATCGAAAAACCGACAATGCTGAGCTGGAACTACTGGCCTTAATTGAAGCATTGGAATACGCAGAAGATGGGGATGTTATCTACTCGGACAGCGATTACTGTGTGAAAGGTTTCAATATCTGGATGGACGATTGGAAAGGTCGAGGTTGGCGTCGAGCGGATAAGAAACCAGTTAAAAACCGCAAGCTTTGGCAACAAGTGGACGAGTTGAGTTCTAGGAAGTATGTCGAGGTATTTAAGGTCAAAGCACATTCGGGCATTGAAGGGAATGAAAGAGCTGACCTGTTGGCGGTTGAAGCGGCGGAAGCTGACTAATACAAGAATTCATAGTTTGGGAGGGCAACACCTCTCAAGCTATGCCCTATTTTTGTTTGGGCTAAGTTGGTTAATGATGAAGTCATTATCAATAGGTTTGGATGTAGTGGGTGAAAATCACAATGTCTGCAATTGGTAGACCGAACTTATGGTTATAAATCCTGCAACTCCCACTGGTTAGGTAGAATACATCCATTGAAAGTTGCGGATGGATTTAACTGTGGGTTATCGAGTGGTACGGTTAACCGAACTGATGGCATATGAGTTTGGTCAGGTTGAAGGTGACATTGGTAGGCTGGACGAAAGAGCGTTAGGCTCAGCACTCCCTCAGGGGATGAGCTATTCCAGTTTTATGGAGAAGTTGAAAAGTGGTGAGTTAGCACTATTGACGGACTCACCTTCGAAGCCTGTGATGCTCCGAGATGGTATGAGCAAATCATGGAGCTTGTCGGCGGAAGGGCAAGAGGCTTTATCGCCAGAAGCGAAAAGTGCCTACCTGTCCAGAACAAAAATGTCTGGCGGTGCGGCTGGCAGTGCTGCGCCCACTCAAAGCTCCGCTGGTTATGCGCCTAACATTGAAGAGACCTACGTTCCTGAGCCCGTAAAACCTGATTCCTCAGATGCACCACCAAAACTGCAATACGAATATTGCTTTGAAGTGGCTTGCTCGGATGAGACGTTTAGAAAAAGCGTGGGGTATGCGTTTGAACTGGCGAAAACCAAACAAGAATCCCTGATTGGCCGTTGGCAGGCGGAGGCAACCGAGCACGGTACAAAATATACGGCTCATACCGCCTTTGATGAACCGAAAAAATTGGTCGCCAAAGTAGCGTCCAATGCTTTGGGAATGAGTGTCCCCAACAATGTGCAGGTGAAGCCTATAGGCTCTGGTGTAGTACGAGAAGCCTTTATCCCAGTTGTCCCCTCAGTGCAGCTTGGTGAGCGTTTGGGGCTACCAACAGAAGGCTACTACTACCATTTCTACAATGGCCGCTTAGTTCAAGAGTACAAGCTGCTTGGCAATGGTAAGTGGGCCTTCTACGCGACACGTTCAACCCACGAGCAGCTCAATGATGAGCAAGGCTACAACATCTATCAAAGCGCCATTCTGGTTTACTGGAAGCTCGAAGGTAAAGACGTTGAAAACCAACATCTGATTTATCTTGAACAGCCAATTACCCGAGAAGAGTTAGACAACCTCAATGATGACTGGTTGGCTCAACATGGTATTAAACTTGATATCAACGAATTGCTTGCTGCGCCCAAGCAACCTGTCGCAGAAAGACAAACCATTCAACCCTCGGACACAGAGAAAGCAGAGAGTAAACCAGAAACGCATACTGTTGGAACGGACTCTAAGACCAACCAACGAGAATCATGGGGAGCCATTGCAGAGCAATATGGTTTGTCGGCGAAACAATTACTGGATTTGAATCCACAGTACAACGCTGACCCGATGTCATTGAAAGTCGGGGATACGCTCACGGTTCAAGAGCCTGTAGATCTTGATAGTACCAAAATCGTTCAACGTGATTTACCGCCAGTGGAGCCCAAGACATACAATCAAGCTGCAAACACTCACTATGCTTACAACGGCAATTTTCAGGGAACATCAGCTAAACCTATCAACAGCGAGACTGTTCTGGATAATGGCCTTGTCGTAGCTAACTTGGGGCAAATCTCTCCTCTGGATGTCGATGATGTATATCTTGTCTTCGCCGATAAGAAAATGAGTGTGGAAGATTTTGCGCAAGAAACCTATTTATCAAAAGATAAGGCGATTCTTGACCATGTATTCAAATCGAATCCTCACCTCAAACGCAGCTTTAGCCAAATTATTGAAGGGATGCCTTTGGTTGTGTCGCCATGGGTAGAAAAACATCCAGATGAAGAAGTCGCTATCAAACAAGCTAATGATCTTATGACTGAGTATCTGAAGCTCTCTAGTGAAGAGAAGAAATGGTTTGCAGAGCACCATGAAACGGCAACCAATGCTTTACTCGTTGCGGCGACATCCGGCCTAGATGTTTACCAAGGTGAATCTGCTTCAACAGAACTTAGCGATTTTAACTTAAATCACATAGTTGCAGGAGCTGGAGCCGTAGTTGCTGGCGCTCAGGTTCAAGGGGACAAGCTTAGCAAAAGGATGAAGTCATTTGCTGAATATTCGCGCTATATTGCAGAGAAAACCAAAGGCTTATCAGGGCAGGCTCTCTATTCTAACCCTGATTACAAGTCATGGCGAAAAGAAGCGAGAGACTTTCAAAAGGAGATGAAATCTATTCTTTCGGAGGTTGGTAAGCCGGGTTACATTAAAAATGTTCAAGCGAAGCGTATCAATGACTACCTTAATGTCGGTAAGCGACAATTGTATCGAGCGAAAGATTTCTCTAAGGCGGTCTCAGGGATTGAGATGACTAGTTTGTATAAGCAAGCTATGTCTTTCAGTCGATTTTTGGGTGTTGCCAATGGGTTAGTGATTGGGGCTGGCTTGTATGGTAATGCTATGGATGTAGCCAAAACATGCAATACGAGTGGTTGGTTTGAGGAAACCTGCAATCGAAGTGTTGTTAGAAATAGTACGTCAGGCCTGACAAACGTTTTGGGTGGACTTGCGATAGGATGGGGAATCGCTCTTATACCTGTTACTGGCGGACTATCAATTGCATTGGTCGCTGGTGGATCTTTTATTTGGGGAATGTATGGAGGAGAACTCTCGAACGATACAGGGAAAGTTATTGAGGAAATGATCTTTGATTGATTTAGTTATTAAAGCTGGAGTGTTACTGCTAGTAGTAGGCGGGTTCCCATACTTGATCTTGAATCTCTACTTATCAATTAAGCTTCGGAAGAGAAAGTATGAGATGCTTCATAGCATTGTGAATAGTGCGCCATCTAAGTTTAGAGAACGAGCTAAATTTATTTTAGAGAGTAATCTTTCATGGGTGTTTGCTAGTTCTACAAGTCACATATGGTACGCATACCTCATGCTTAGGTACGGTTGGCGAATACCGAAGGAAGAGATTCAAGAGTGGCGTCAAAGCATCCAATCTATTTATGGTTCTGATTATCCTATATATAGACTGTCGACTCTATTGGCTAATGTGTGGCTAACAGGTCTCCCTGTTTTGTTATTAATCGCTTTTCGTAGATAAGCTTTTTTAACAGATAACATATACCTTCAAACCAGTGCATTGAGACAAAAAAAGAATGGGGAGCGTAATTGCTCCCCATTGGCGCTTTTTAGCGTTGCTGCGATTGAGATGCTTAAGTAATTTCTACATAACTAGCATCTAATCTTGTTTACTTTTTAGTGATTGGTAATTGTATGAAATATAATAATTTTTTAGAGGTCGGTAAGGGTCGTGTTGTAGATTATTCAGTCACTTATGAAGAGGGATTTCTTGTTCGAGAAATTGGTCCCATACCAAGCCTGATAAAGCAATTACGGAAAGCCAGTCCTGAATTCATTCTCCGCCGTCAATGCTGTAAAGATTCTATATCAACGCAATACCAAGCTATAAAATTTAACTTGCACAACCTCGTAGGAGCATAAAGCCTACAATTATAATAAAAAGCCACCCTCCCCAACCTAAACCGGATGATTTCCTATTAGTAACAGTTGGGTTACTCTTTGTTGAATTCCCCATATTTGAATATCGGTATACGGGGGGAGCTTTCGTATATGTTGCCTGAGGTACTTGCTGAGCTCGCATCTTCTCAAGTAACTGTTGATTTGGGCTCTTCTGGGGGGCTTGGGGTGTCCGTGTTATTTGAATTGGTGAAGTTGGAGCTAGAGATCCAGTCCCTTTCGTCATCGTTGAGAGAATATTAGCATTTGGACTCGATACAGCACCCTTTGTAGGTGTTGCGATACCCCCAAGAAGACGATATTTGGCTTCCTGTTCTGGTATATGCTGTATCTGACCAGGTGCAGTTATAGTGATCGAGATATGTGTGTAAGTAGTCGATTTTGCATGTCCATGATAAGGCGTATCAACGAGACCTGTAACTGATAGCCAACGGCCGACCCAAGTTTGGTCCGGTACATTAGTACCAATAGCATTCATGCCATCAGACCAGATAGCTAGCTTGACTGCTTTTCCGCGCCAATCAGAGAAATTCACGAATACATAAGGTTTTTTATTCGCTCCCCACCCACGGTGAACAGAATGGATTTTACCTATGAGCTCTATTCTGTTCCCAACCTGTTCAAATACTTTTTCATATTTCAAAGCATCACAAACTACATATGCACCTTGATAGCCAGCCTTGGTCAAGGTAGCGCCCTGACCAAATGTAATGCCCTCGTGATAGATTCCTTTGTTCTGAAGGAAATTCGCAAGTGTAGGAACCCTATCAAATTCCCCAACAGCGACTCTAGCTAAATTTTTGGCATGTAAGTCCACGCCTTTGATTTTTAAAATCTCTTTAAAAATCGATGATGAACCAGGATCTAGAAAATCATTCCGCCTAAACACAACTGCACTTGGTTCAGAGCGAGAAATAGTCCAAATTGAAGATGATGCTATCAATGCTTGGAGTGCGACATCCAGCGTCAAAAAAGAAAAGCGATCAAGCTTTTCGTTGAAATCATTAGCAGTGCGTTTGGGATGTTGAAAGTTTACCTGCCCTAATTCGGTTGCTTTAGATGATTGCAATGCCTCAACATACATTCCATCATAATCGATAAGTTGAATCGTGCTGCCACCTGCACTCACCATTATATTTTCTGGCTGAATATCACCATGAGAAATCTGATTTTTCTCCAGAAAATCAGCTAAATTAGACAGAGCTTTCCGTAGTCTTTGAAGAGATTGGGGATTACGATACTCATTTTCTAGGAATTCAGCTAATGTTTGTCCTTGTGCCTGTAGTGGTCAAGTAAAACTGGCCACGGGTTTATAGTTAAGCCAGTATCTTCTCTCTGACTCATTTGGGCTCAAGCCACCGTTGTAATGATGTGGTCTGATGTTGCTGTAATACCCCAGGATATATTGGGTGATTGCCAGCTTGGCCTCGGTAAAATTCCGATAGCCGATTTCCGGTATCCATTCCGTTTTTAAACTCCTGAAAAATCGCTCCATAGGACTGTTATCCCAGCAATTTCCTCTGCGACTCAGGCTCTGGGTTATCTGGTAACGCCACAGCAATTGTCGGAAACTTCGGCTGGTGTAGTGACTCCCTTGGTCACTGTGGAACATCACGCCTTTAGGCCTGCCACGTTGCTCAAATGCCATACTCAATGCCTGCTTGGTCAACTCACTGTCCGGTGAGTGTGACAGTGCCCAACCCACTGGTTTGCGCGCAAATAAATCCAGCACCACAGCCAAATAAGCCCAGCGAGTGCCTGTCCAAACATACGTCACATCGCCGCACCACACCTGATTGGGCGCAACCACGTCAAATTGGCGGTCCAACCGATTCGGGATGTCTACATGTTCTTGATTGGCTTTCTTATAAGCATGCTTTGGTTGTTGGCAACTGACCAATTCCAGCTTTTTCATTAACCGACCCGCACGGTAACGGCTTAATGCAAAACCCCGAGCGGTCGCGATGTCGGCAATGGTTCTGGCCCCGGCAGAGCCATTGCTCTCTCGGTGGATTTGTCGGATTGCACTGTGCAAACACACCGTCTCTGGGCATATCTGCGACTCCCGGCTTAACCAATACCTGTAGCTGCTGCGCTGGACGCCAAACACCTCGCACAGCCAGGCGACCGGGTATCTTGCCCGGTGGCTCTTGTTGAGTTTCTCAATCAGCGAGAAGTGTTCATGGAGTCCGACATCAACAGAGCGGTAGCCTTTTTTAGAACTTCCTTTTCTAATTCAAGCCGTTCTATGCGCTTCTTCAGTTCACGGATTTCAATCTGCTCAGGAGTCATGGGCATAGCCTTGGGGGACTTGCCAGACCGTTCTTCGCGAAGTTGATTTACCCACTTGCCAATCGTGGAATACCCCACGCCCATTGCCTGAGCAGCCTCTTTTTGGGAGTAGCCTTGGTCAAGCACTAACTGAGCCGTTTCCAACCGGAACTCAGGGCTAAAATTCGGACCTTTTTTCTTTGCCATTTCGTCACCTAATGCTGCTATGGTTGCAATCATAACAGCTCTAATCAGGTGGCCAAATTCACTATGCCACTACAGCCCAAGCCATCTTAACGATGGGATACATAGCTCCCTGAATGCGAATGCCTGCTGGAATGAACTCAAATGGTAGAAAGTAAGGGCTAGCCAGTTGTTTAATTCGAGCAGATATAGCTTGATATCGTCTCTCTAACTCTCGTGATTCCTTGTGAAAACAACGCAGCGCAAACTTCTTACCTCCAACCTGTACAGTATACGTGAGTGCAAATCCACCACATAAGGCAAGTGGAAGTCCTAAACCGGTAGTCTTTAATGTGCCATGCTTTAACTCTGCGTCTTGTAATACAAGTTGTGGGGACTGTAGTGCCTCGTTGTATTGCTCAAGGGTTGGATATGCCATGGTTTAAACTTCACAAGTCAGGCTAATGATAATTAAAGTGGTATCATCTCTGCGGAGTTTTCCAGAAGTGCGTTCTGTTTCAACAAGGTACTGAAGCTCCTGCTGGCTTCTGATGCTAATAAGTCTCTCAAGTGCCGACTTATCACCATGCTCCTGATGGTGCAGTAGCCATGCCCCGAGAGCATCAGTCATACAGAGAAGAAAATGCGTTTTATTATCTTCGTAGCTCCACATCTTTTGAGTCAAAAAAACACTACTGGTATCGCTTAATGATGGATTTAACTCGTTGCGCGTTGCTAGAAGCATCGGTTTTTGAGTGAATTGGTCTGCACAAGAATAGGGTGTTGTATCTAGCAGGTTATTACCATCGCTCCAAACAGCAAGACTATCTCCCATAGCACTAACACTGACGTTTTTATGGATGGGGTCATCTTGAACAATCAACATCGTAGCAAAACTACCTCTTTCGTAAGCTGCTACTTTTGACCAAGAGAGAGTGCTCGGATCATATTGAAGATTGTACTTTTGGATGCATGCAAAGAGCGCCTCATCTAAAGGCTCGGTATCTATGCATGCATCCACAAGCAGATTTGCCCAGTTTTTAGCATCAAAAGACTCAGAAGCACCATCTGAAAGTACCACGCGACCTCGTTCTTGGTCTATGCGGTAAGCATCTTCGTTATCGTATGGCTGCTCAGTATGCTTGGCTACGGTTCCATCAAACAGGATTCTGAATTCCATAGTCAACGTAGCTGGGCGGCACGGGTGCCAATATCAAAGAAGTCCACAACCTCAGTAATTTCTCCATTAAAAACAAAACCACGAGATTCCATCGTTGCTTTAATCCCTTTCTCTTCAGCAACCTTTTGAAGGTGCACAGGTAAAGGGCTAGACATGCTGAATAAAAGCTTTGCATAGCAGTCACTTAAGCCTGCGTCAGAGAAGGGGAATTTTACGGGGTCGCCACCACTAGAGCTCACGTGAAGATTGAATAATAGGACGTTGCCATCGTTGGTACTAATCTGTTGGAGTTGCTGGGCTAAGCTCCCTGGTTCACCATCAGTTGACTCACCATCAGTGATATGCAGCACAGTCGGCGGGTAGCTGTCTGGGTGTGCATCACACCAAGCCACTAACTGCTCAGCAGCACTGGTGATGGCGTTACACATAGGAGTTCCGCCTGCCGCCTTGGGCTCAAACCATACTGGGAATTTGATAGCTTGATCGACTAGACCACCCGCACCATCATCTACCCTCTTAATCCGGTCTTCTACACGCAATGGATTAGCTTCAATTTGAGAGATTGGGTGAATAATTGCCCCTGATAATGCTCCGGCAAGACCGTTCTCTGCGGTAGAACCGCTGTAGCCTAAAACACCAACCTCGAAGTAATCACGAGTACCCTCTGACTTAGTACAGCGAGTAATGAGAGTGGCTAACGTTCGATTAAGAACATCGGCTACAAACTGGGCTTTGGACTTGCCATTGGTCATGAAATCTTGCATTGATCCAGATTGGTCTACCAAGAACAAGAACGCTGTAGGATTGGTACGACTGATTTCGGCACTGTAGCTCATAATATCCTTCGACTGCTAGTTTTATCAAAAGGTTAAGATAAAGCAGCGAGAAAGGAAATTTGCTTACCAGCATCACATTTTTAGAATATTTACGCTGGTAAGGTCAATTTTTATCCTTTAATAATCAGCTGTAGCCGCCACTTTGCCGACAGCCCGATTCATCACCCAAGGAACACACAGGAAAAGTTCTTGCCCGACTGTTTGATAATCAAACAAGACGATGTTCTTCATACTGTAAAAGATATCTTTGGGCTGAATATTTTCTGAAAGATAGGTTTCAACTGTAGTGGCATGATTCACTTGAAACAAATATGAAACTGGCTAATGGATAGTTCTTCTTCAAGATTCCGGAGACACTACGAAGTGAACACAGTGGAGAGAGATTGATCAAATTGAATGGATTGACAATAAAGATAGATCGTGGACTCTAAAGAGAGTTGAAACTGTACATTACATAATGATAACTCAAATTTTTTGAATGATTTACTAGTACAAAATCCTGCAAATCGTGTTTAGGGTATTGTGAACAAAATGATTAAAGAGGATGCGTGCCTCCGCTCCATGAAATGGATTTATGGCTGAGCTTCACTTACAGTCGATTAAGTACGCTGATGAGTTGGTCAACATTACAGTGAGAGAATTTTGTGAAGAGTTAAAGCTAAAACCTAGTTATGGCAAAGAATTCAGTAAGATGAAAAACCTCACCACACGCCTAAAAGCCTCAGGCTTAGATACCAACAAATTATCACTGCCCAATTCTTATTAAGCTTTACAAATATGACTATTAAAAAAATAGAACTCTATTCACCCCTCTGGGCAAGCTGTGACGAACAGCGCTTGGCGAAAACATGCCGAATCAAACAAGGCATGATACAAGAGTTGCTAACAGGTAGAAATCGTCTGCCGTTTGAGAAGGAAAGCTAGCGTGGCGGATTGTATAGCAAAGAAAGTATCGCACTTCCTTGATAAAAGGGTGACTAAGGTTGGAGAGTTATTGGCGCTGGAAAATTTGGTTATCCCCAAATACCAGCGCCCTTATAAATGGACACAAGCCAACCTTGCTGATTTATTAAACGATTTAAAAGTGTATCGTGATAAGTCGGCCTATCGTTTAGGGGCGGTGGTGTTTCACCGTCACGACGGTGGTGGTCATGGCCAGAAAAAAGTAGAGCAGCTAGATATCGTAGATGGTCAGCAGCGCACGCTCACCTTGGTGTTATTGGTGCAGGCGTTAATTGAAGAACGCCTGCAAAGCTCAAGCAAACAGCAAGCGATAAAGCGCGAAGATGTTCGGGACAGCCTACAAAAGCTTAAAGTCCCACTAGCAAGTTTTTTAACTGAGCAACGCTTTAGTAGCGATATTTCGCACCACAATCTGCATCAAAACTTTATGGCGGCCAAAAGAGCCGTCAGCCGCAGTGACTTTACCGAAGCGGATATCGATTTTATACTCAACCGCTGTGAAGTGGTTACGTTTGTGCTGGATGACGTTTCAGAAGCTTTTCAGTTTTTTGATTCTCAAAATGCCAGAGGGCGCGATCTCGATCCTCACGATCTATTAAAAGCGTACCACTTGCGCGAATTTTCAAACCAAGAAAACGAGCTAAAAGCCCAGTCTGTGAGTCATTGGGAAAGTTTGCAAAGCGCGCAACTTGCAAACCTGTTTGCCAATTATCTATTTCGTATTCGTAATTGGGCGCAAGGCAAACCTGCACAGTATTTTGATAAGTCCCAGGTGGAGCTGTTTAAAGGGGTAAACCTTGAGCAAGTTGGGTTGTATCCTTATGTTGAGCCGCTAAGAATATCCCATCATTTTGTAGACGACTATAACAGTCAATATCAAAGGAAGATCGATCATCAAACGATGGGCTTTCCATTTCATCTTGATCAGATGATCATCAATGGTCGCCGTTTTTTTGAAATGACTAGCTACTACCAACGGACTATTAGCACGATTATCGACAGTGAGCATACAGGCGATGAACACAAGCCGATTACAATATTGGGGCATGAATTAGAACCATTAGCGGATCGGATTTTGCGTACCCTAAATAGCTACTCGTCACGTACTCGAACAGGTGATTGTTACGTTCGCACCTTGTTTGATTGCGGGGTTATTTTCTATCTAGATAAATTTGGGTCACATCAGCTATCTCAAGCGATTGAAAAATTGTTTATTTGGGCTTATCGCTGTCGTTTGAAAATGCAGGTGGTGCAGCTGGTAACGATGGATAATCATGCGCTAAAGCACAATGTATTCGAGCGCATTAAGCAAGCCATACAGCCAAGTGATGTTTTAAATTGGCCGCTACAGACCATTAAACAAAGTGAGGTCAAAGGCACCAAGCTAGCAGAAATTGAAAGACTGTTTCAGGAGATGAAGTATTATGAATAACGGTCTGGGCTCAAAAGTGCACGATGGTATTCACAGCTTTAGAGTGAAAGAGCTGCTAGCAGACAACAGCCGCTATCTCGTGCCTATGTATCAGCGCAACTACGCTTGGGGTGAAGGAGAAATCAACCAACTTATTCAAGATGTGCAGGACTACCAGCAGCACAAGCCTAATCAACCCTACTACATTGGCACTTTAGTGGTATTTGAGCGCCCTGATGGCCAGTTTGAAGTTATCGATGGTCAGCAACGTTTCACGACACTGACTTTGCTCGCCTTTGCGCTCAAACGCATTGCAAAGGGCAACATTTCAATTGAAAGTAAACACTCTGCGGCACAATCTATAGATATGGATTGGTATTACGCACCCAATCTGGACTTTGAGAGCCGACCAAAATCCTCAGATACTTTTTCCGCTTTGAAACAAGGTGTTGCATTAGAGAACTTGAAAAATGATGATTTCAACCTTGATGTTGTTGAGGGATATCATCTTCTCGAAAAAGGCTTATTGGCTCTAGGTGATAAGCTGGGTGACTTCTGCTCCTACCTTTTTAATCAAGTGGAAATCGCTCGTGTTTCTGTACCAAGAGATACCGATTTAAATCACTATTTTGAGGTGATGAATAACCGTGGTGAGCAACTAGAAAAACACGAGGTAGTTAAAGCTCGTTTAATGTCAGCATTGAACGACATTGAAGATAAAAATGAGCGTGAGCAGAGTATTGAGGTTCTGGCGAAGGTGTGGGACGCAACCGCAAACATGGAGCGCTACATTCAATACGGTTTTAGCAAAGCCGAGCGACATGAGCTTTTTGGCACCAATGATTGGGGCAAGTTTACCCCACAAAACTATGACGATGTGCAGAGTATCATCGCTAATCGTGAAGGCCAAATCGTCACCACAATAAGTGCTGACGTTTCTATCCGTTTCTGTGACATGCTGGCTAATCCACCTTCAGCAAAAAGCAGTCGTGACACTGAGCTTACCCCAGAGCGTTTTAATAGCGTGATTAACTTCTCGAACTTCCTACTGCACGTACTTAGAGTATCTACGCAGCAAGATGTTGCCTTGGATGACAAGCGGTTACTTGAGCAGTTTGAACAGTATCTATTGAAAAAAGATCTGTTGGACAAACAAGCGAGAATCGAAGCGGTAAAAGATTTTGTATTTGCCTTGTTAAAGTCTAAGTACCTATTTGATCAATACATTATCAAGCGTGAATTTACTCAGGGTGAAGATAAATGGAGTCTCAAGCGCTTACATTTTTACAATGATAAGAGCCAAAGCTACATCAATACCTTTGACAGTAGCGCGAACAATGATAGTGAAGATGGCTTCGAGGGAATTAACCGGCGTATCTTGATGTTGTTGAGCGCACTTCATGTGTCTACGCCAACCCTCGTCTATAAACACTGGCTCAATGGTGCGTTGTATCAGTTGTACTATATGGATGAAATAAGCCCTGTTGCTTATCTTGAAAAACTTGAGCATCTAGCCCGCCAGTTTGTGTTTGGCCGTTTTTTACAGCCAGAAGGTGCAGAGTATTTCGCCATGATTTACCAGGGGACGGGTTATCGATCCTTGGATAATTATGATGGTTCGGTGATGGATTTACTAAGGTATGGCGCGATTGAGAATAACTTGGTATTCAACTACCTAGATTACCTGCTTTGGTGCAATGGTATAGAAAGCAGTACCGATGCTGTTATAAACCAGTTTGAGTTTACCTTCCGCAGTTCAGTCGAGCACTTTTACCCACAACACCCATTAGATGGCCATAAAAAGCTGAATAATAGCGAGCTGCATCGTTTTGGTAACTTATGCCTTATCAGCCATAGTAAAAACTCGAAGTTAAGCAATCTACTACCTTCGGCAAAGCGTGATCACTTTAAATCTGCCATCAACGATAAAAATATAGATACATTGAAACTGTACGAAATGATCCAGCACCTTAATCACAGTGGGGAATGGGGAGTACAGCAGATCCTTGAACATGAACAGAAAATGATAGAAGTATTGAAGAAAGATTCTAGAGCAGGGGCAAACGGGTGAGCAGAGATATTGGCTAGATTCTAAGTTAGTGGTCAATAAAACTTAACCACTTCACCTTTGAATAAGTAGTCAGTTTTTGTGAATGTTATGGTTTTATTGAGTGTTAACTCTAACTCATAAATGTCCAAAATGAGTTGAGAAGGCCAACTTATTGATTGTACGGTTTGCGTATAGAAGCAAAAAAAGAATGGGGAGCGTAATTGCTCCCCATTGTCATTTTTTACTGTTGCTGGTGGTATTACTTTTCTTTGGCTGGTTCACAGCCTTCAGGAACGGTGATGGTCGATACATCCTTACCTTCCTGTTGCGCTGTTTTTACATCCATTTTGTATTGAGTACATTTGCCTACACTGACGTTAACGGCTCCCGAATGTGCGGATGGGTTACCGCCCAGTGTTCCACCAGCAAATGCGGAAGAGGTTGAGAAAACTAACGCTGCTGTGATGAGTAGAGTTGACTTTTTCATAGTTTATCCTTACAAGTTGGTTGAGTATGTTATTTGGGAGTTGAAAGTTAGAAGGTGTAGACAAAGGTGCCAGCACTGGAGGTGACTTCGATTTCTTTCACGCTGTCTACTGTGCAGTTGTTGCTATATCCGGTATAGGTTTGGCCGAACTTCAATGAAACGTTTCTTGATAGCTCTGAGGCTGTTCCTGCGGGTAATCGGCAGTTGCCACGGTTAATCACTACATCGTGTATTACGGTGTTGTTGGTGATAGCTTGTAGGTCAAAGACCAATGTTCCCCAGTGAGGGTTAGCTGATATCGACACTTCAATATCTGCCGTTGCTGCTTGAGTTTCTTTTTGGTCGCCACAAGCGGTGAGCCCGATAAACAGGATGGTCATAGCGGCGTATCGGAGTAGGGTGTTGGTTAATGTCATAACGGTGCTCTCCTTATCGGTGAGGGAAATTCAGGGTGTACTGATTCCATCGTGTTCACGCATGAACCGCTCAAGATTGAAATCAGTCGGATAGGTAAAAGAAAACGTCGATACACTAGCCTCATCAATCAAAGGCAAGGCTAGGGTGCGTATCTTGTTTTGACCGGTTAAACGAAAGAGCAGCAAGAGCGCGTCACACTGAACCGAGAGTCCCAGTGGCTCAATGAGCGCCTTCTCTTGCTGCAATACTTGGCTCGATATCTTGAGCATACGGTTGTGCAGTAATGCCGTGTGTACCGCATTCAATACTTGCCGTTGCTCGTCACTCCACTCGCGAATGGTGGGCAAAGCCACATGTACTTTGGCTAACCATGCTTGCTCTTTTGAATGTGCTGAACCCTTGTGGGGAAAGGGTTTGTCTCTCTCCGAGGAGGACCCTTGCCCATAATTCAGTGCATCAGGAACCAGCGGCAGTAAGTACTTGTTGGTCAGTTGCCAATAGAGCATTTCCTGCTTGTTGAGCTTCAGTAATTGCTCTGAGGTTTTGCGATAAACATGGGGCATGCTCATCGAATCACACTCTACGTTAAACACGTCCACAATGATGTCATCGAGGTAGCGTTTAATGCTGCGCGTGGTGCGGTGGATATCGAGTAGAGCTAACTGTTGCTGCAACTCCCTAACGGTGATCCATCGATGTTGAGGAATAAGCATCAGCGTGTGCAGCAAAGCGGATAACCCTTCAATGCTGGTTTTATTGCTCATGACTACGCTCTCAATACATCAAAGCTCCACACTGGAGTCGGACATTTAATGTCGGGAGAATAGAGGTGGGTCAGACACATAATGTCCAACGGTGAAAACAGCATCAATCGGCATCACCAAAGCGTGAGCCGATTAACATTAACGAGGCTTATGCTTATCACTGAGCTCTGCAACGGTTGCCAATAACCCAATCAACAGCACCACCAGAAACCCTAAAGTAGATAGGGCTCCGATGGCACCGAAGAACGGAGACAGTGAAAACAACGTGATGAGGGCAGTGACAAGTGTGATGATTTGTAGAAGAAGGGAAGTCATGAGTTATTGCGGAGTGACGGCTATCTCATCGTAAGCGTCCATATCGACATAGGTCAGAAAGTTATTCTCCCATAGTCGATACAGCTCTTTGGCATCACAGCTACCTTGCATTGGTAGCCAACCACGATAAGCAACAAAGAACTGTCCAACCCGAAAATCAAAATCCAAGTTGCGCTCTAGCTCTGGATAGTAGTTCCCCATGTAAGCAAAGTCGGTGATGTACTCAATGCTCCATTCTCCTGTTGAGGTTTGGCAAATTGCCATCTCAACCGGATGGAAGCCGCCTTCATCCGCGCTGTAACTTTTATCACGAAAGTTAAACACCAGATAGCGGCTGGTGGTCAGTGCTTCATTACTCAGCAAATGAGCGGTAAGTTGCTCACTTAACAGCTTATGCAGTTTCTTTGATACAGGTAGTAATGATGCTGTGAAGTTTAATTTGGACATAGTGAGTCCTCCTTGTTTAAGGATTCAAATAAGAAAAGAAAGAGTGGATTTAGTTGAACGTAGCGACCATCGTCAGTTGCACGTCATCAAAGAGGTTTCTGGAAAGGTGACGAGCAAAGGCTTTCATCCATACCGAGAGTAGCTCTTGTACCTCTGGGTGGGATAAATCCGTGCTCCCCACATCAGGTTGATAGCACCAGCGATTAGCAAGGTGAAAGTACAATTCAGGCTCAACAGTTGTGCTGTGGTCATCGGGATAAGAGAAGCTGGCAAAGAACACCACCAGCCAAGGGCTTGAGGCTGACTCTCGTTTAAACTGTACCTCTATAGGATGCAAACCTTGTCGATGTCGGTAGTAACTCATTTGGCGGCAGTTGAGCACGAGTCGTTCAGCGTTCTCTGGGAGAGTGTATCGGTCCAAAAGGGCTTCCAGTGACGTATGTAAAGCGTCATCAATAGAAAGCTCACCGTAATGTTGCTCAATCATAACCACCCCCTTTCAGCAAACGAGGTGCAGGTATCACCTGTCACGATATGGTCAAGTACGCGAACGTCCACCAGCGCTAAAGCGTCCTTGAGTCTTTCGGTTATGCGTCTATCGGCTTGAGACGGCGTTGAATCACCGGATGGGTGGTTATGGGCAAATATCACCGCTGCGGCATTCACTTCTAACACTGCTTTCACCACTTCTCGCGGGTAGACGCTGGCGGCGTCCACCGTTCCTTGAAACAGTTCTTTAAATTCAATCAGTCGGTTTTGGTTATCCAGTAGCAATAAGGCAAACACTTCACGCTCATAGCTGCCTAGCTTACAGCGCACATACTCTTTGGTGGCATCAGGGTTGGTGAGGGCATCACCACGCACGTAGCGTGTAGCCAGTATCTCAGCCGCATGCTCTAGGATTTCATTTTCCTGATAGCGTTGCTGCTTTTGGTAATCGGAAGTTTTGGGATTCATTTCAAGCTCCTGCCGGAATCAATGATGGGGTTTCACATTGATGACATATGCCTGAAGATTTTTGGATTTAGGGCTTTAGTTTCCTAATCATAATTTTAAAGTGAAAAATAAAGAGAGATAATAATCAAATCACTATAAATCATGTGCTTAGGTTGCTTTTTTGATCTTTCTTACATCATTGGTTTCACTGGGAGTCGATGAATATGTAGTTGCTATCACAACAAATAACCATATGTTTTTGCTAGATTAGTCCTCTAATTAAGGTAATCGAATAAGGTTGTGTAGAGTGTGGTCTGATAAAGAGTCGAGTATTGACTTTCTCAATTTTAGTGAATTGTCTGAGTCTATTAGAGACTTAATTGTCGAAGAAGATCTCTTACCTCTAAGCATAGGTGTATTTGGAGACTGGGGTGCAGGAAAGTCCTCAGTTCTAGAGCTAACTAAAGATCGCATAGCTGCGGAGAATTCTGGTCATATTCAAATTCATTTTGATGCATGGCTGTTTCAAGGTTACGACGATGCAAAAGCTGCTCTACTAGAAGCTATCGCTAGAGAATTAATTAGCGTGGCTGAAGCTAGAGGAAATCAAACGGTTATATCTAGAGCTAATAAGGTTTATAAGAGAGTCGATAAAATTAGAGCCTTAGGTATGGCAATGGATATCGGAGCAACTGCATTTGGTATTCCTACCGGAGGTGCAATATCAAAGTTAATCGGTTTTGCTAGGGATGCAACTGATGAGGATGGTATTAATGAAGACAGTGATACCCAAGGGGCTATTGCCGCCGGGCAAAAGCTAGTGAGAGATAGTCAAAATCTACTAATGGCGGAAAAAAAACTTTCTCCACCAGAAGAGATTATGGCGTTTAGAGATGAGTATGCGTCATTGTTGGAAGCGCTGGATTCTCCTTTGATTGTCTATGTAGACAACTTAGATCGATGCTCTCCCGTAAATGCGATATCTACGTTAGAGGCTATACGGTTGTTTCTCTTTTTGCCTAATACTGCTTTTGTTGTTGCTGCAGATGTAGATATGATCCGAACAGCTGTGCAGGAATACCATAAAGGTTCTAGTAAAAGGCATCAAACCGATTATCTGGATAAGCTGATTCAAGTACCAATTCACGTTCCTAAACCTGGTCAATTAGAGATTCGAGCATACGTGTTGATGCTAATGGCTCAAGATTTGGCTTTGGAAGATGTTGTTTTAAACCAATTGAGATCGAGACTTGAAAAGGATCTGCGTGAGGCATGGAAAGGCGAGCAGAGAACGATAGATGAGCTCTTCAATGGAATGGATTTTAATGAGAAAGAAAAAGCGGTTCTCGTCTTGAAAACGGCAGAAAAGCTAGCGCCAATATTGGCGACTTCGCCAAACATCAATGGTAACCCTAGAATTGTTAAGCGCTTATTGAATCAGATAAAAATGAGGAAGAAAATAGCTTCAAGGAGGGGAATGCTACTTGATGAAGCAACGTTAACTAAGTTAGTTATTTTTGAACGTTGTGTCGGAACTAATGCAGCACGATACCTATATCAGCTAATAGAAACCGAAGACGGAAAGCCCGACTTACTATTGAAGTTAGAGGAAGGTGATAGCTCATTTGATTGGCCTGATGAATGGCTCAGCGAAAAGGATTTTATTATGGCTTGGGCTAGACTTCCTCCTTCATTTTCAGACAAGAACCTCCTACCAGCAGCTTACTTGAGTAGAGAAAGTATACCACTTGGCCAAATTAACACCGTTATATCTGCTGCTGCACAGAATCTGCTAATCGCTTTAATAAAGCAAGCGAATCGAACAAGTAAAGCTAATACAAGATTAATCAATGAGACTCCGAAAGAAGAATACATGGCTGTAATGGAGGGGTTGATTGAAAACTTAGGGCACATTGAAGATTATACCAAGATGCCTAGCGGTGTAATGGGAGGAGTATTGCTCGCTGATCATGATGAGAAATGTAAGGCACTGTTTAAGGAGTTTTTAATCTCATTGCCGAAACAACGATGGATAACATCGCTAATAAAAAGTATGGAGAGTAAATAAGATATGGGTACATCGGCATCTAGTTCTGGTCCAAATAATAGTAGCCCGCTTATTCCACCATGGGCGGAACATAGTGAACCATTGGAGATCATTCCTGGGAATAGTGATGGGGAGGAGTCTGATGGTAATCAACCAAATGATTCACATGAAATAGATAATGGTTCTATTCAGGAGCTTATTCCTGGCCCTAAAGCTCCAACATTACCTAGTTCTCGTTTTTCGGGAGCAAGAAGAGCATTTGGTGATTATGCCAAATCAGGAGGAGGTGAAAAAGAGTTACACCGAGCACTGAAGAAGTATTCAACTAGCTCCAAAGGTGGTGGTAGTAACATGGCTCGCAAGCTGGCAGGAGGGATAACTGCTGGTTCAGCTTTGTTTAGCTTAGTAAGTGGAGACTCAGTAAAAGCTGGAGACAAAATACTGAATCTCTCTGATCTATCCGGTTTGTCAGTTGATCAAGCGATTGATCGAATATCAGAACATTTATGTCCGGAGGCTTCTGATTCAGATCAGATAAGAATTGCGGTGGATTATGCCCTAACAGAGGCTTTACAGGACCAAGATGAGTTTGATGAGAGTGCGTTCTCACCTGATTTAGTTGGTGATATTGTAGCCAATTATTTGACTGATTTAGTTTTTCAAGAAGTTCTAAATGATATGGGAGACGCTTGGCTTCATGCTGAAACGCATTTAAAACAACTTGAGATGGAGACTGAGCTACGGGAGTTGGTAAAAGTTGTTACTCAAACACAACTCCACAATGTTACTGGAGGGAATTATTCCGTTATGACAAGGGATACAATCGCTCAGATTCAGATAAATGTGATAGCCAAAACAATTGAAGAATGGGAGAGTTATTAATGCAACAATGTTATTTTGATAGTAATCCTGAGCATTTACCTGATCATACGATAGACTGTTATCCTGTTCAGATATATGGAACCCATCCATATGATCCTGATAAATCAAGTCTGGCATCTAGAAGTCTAATAAACAAAATTCGAGATTTAGGCGTTAACATCGATTCTAAGTCGTTGGACTTGCTAACAATTGCCACAGCTGTCACATCTGCTGAGACGTTTGTTTTGAGAAAAGATGCACCAGATGCGTGGTCGCGGCAATTAGAGCTATTTATACCTGTATATGATAAAAAATTGTGGCAGGGTGTCGCTGAAGAGTTAGCTTCAGTGCTTGGTTATCTTACAGGGGATAGCTGGAAATTAAACTTTGAAACAACACAGTTAGAATTACCTCAACCTAAAACGAGCAAAAAGGCCAAAGACAAAGCTAAATCTCTTGTCGGCTTAAATTGTGTCAGTCTTTTTTCTGGTGGTTTAGATAGTGCGGTTGGTGCTATCGATATGATTAATGGCAGTAATGTTGATAAACCATTGTTGATCAGTCATAGCTATAAAGGTGATGGTAAGAAACAAAAAGATATTAAGTCTTTGTTAAGAGGGAAATTTAGTGAGTTTTCTTTTGATATATCTCCTAAGATAATTAAAAGTAGACGCGGAAAAACAGATGTGTCTATGAGAGGGAGAAGTTTTAATTTTATTGCGTTAGCGGTGTTAGGTGTTAATGCACTCAGGTCCGCAAACAATGATGATTCAATCTCTAGGATAGTCATTCCTGAAAATGGTTATATTTCACTTAACCCTCCGCTTACGCGAAGACGGATAGGTTCCCATAGCACTAGAACAACCCACCCTTTCTATATATCGAGATTGGAACTTTTACTAAACAAAGTTGGTTTTAATATTTCACTTGAAAATCCCTACCAAATGAAGACTAAAGGCGAAATGGTCTCTGAATGTGTTGACAAGGTAGCTATTAAGAAAGCTGTTGTTTTAAGCGTTTCATGTAGTAATTGGCATAGAAAACATATCCAATGTGGTAGATGTGTGCCATGTTTAATAAGAAGAGCGGCCGTGTTCAAAGCCGGATTTACCAAAGATGCCCCCTATGATGCTGAGAATCTAGGTATTGTAAAAAAATACAAAGGTGAGCGAGATGACTTGCTTGCTGTTTCGATGGCAATTAATAAGTACCGCAAGACTGAAGATTTCAAAGCTTGGATCCGGCAGAGTGGATCGTTACCTCAGGATAGACAGCTAAGGGACCAGCTTGCTGATGTTGCAAAGAGAGGTTTGCTGGAAGTTGAACAGTTCTTAAAGAGCAGGAAAGTTAAATGATGGATTTGCACTGCCACGTTGATCTCTATCCTGATTTTGAAGTGGTGCTCAAAGATATCAAAGATACTGGGTTCTATATCTTGTCTGTTACAACAGTCCCTTCTGCTTGGGAAGGGACGAAAAATCTAACTAAGGATATCCCCCGGGTTAAGACTGCTTTAGGTTTCCATCCTCAAGTTGCACATTTGCGTGAAAATGAATTAGCTTTATTTGAAAATTTAATCGCTGAGACTCGTTATATTGGAGAGGTTGGCTTAGATGGCTCCAGAGGTTTCAAAGCATATTTTGCAATCCAAACAAAAGTTTTTACTGAGGTATTAAAACTGTGTCAGCGATTTGAGGATAAAATTCTAACAATTCACAGTCTAGGTGCCGTTGAAGAAGTATTGGATTGTTTGGCAATGTATCCTGGATCAGGGGTGCCTATTTTTCACTGGTTTCTTGGGACTAAGAAACAAATTGATAAAGCTGTCCAGCTAAGTGGTTTTTTTTCAGTTGGTCCAGCGATGCTCCTAAGCGCTAGAGGTAGAAAGGTGGTTGGGTGGATCCCTAAGGATAAGATGCTGTTAGAATCTGATGGGCCATTTGCTAAATTGGGTGAAAGGTCATGTTATCCATCAGATGTGAGGGTAGTTATAAATTATTTGTGCGATCTTTGGGGGATGACAGAAAGAGAAGTTCATTCACAACTAGCGATAAATCTTCGAACACTTCTGATGTAGTTAGGCTTGGTAGCATCCACCAGAATATATGAATGAAGTTGTCAACATTGCTGACAGCTTCATGCGCTTTGAACGTTATTGATTAATTTGCCGCACAAACCGACCAGCTACCCTTAGAAGCCTCCTCGATATAGTTACTCCACCAGCGTAGCATTTCTCGACGTTGATTAAGATATAAAGCCCGGTTGTAAATACCTCGAATTTGGTTTTTGTCCACGTGAGCTAGTGCTAGTTCAATGACGTCATTATGAAAGAGTTTAGTTTCATTTAGTGTCGTGCTAGCCAGAGCTCTTAGATCATAGGAAACCAAACGGTCTTTAAAGACCATACGTTTAAGGGCAATGTTAGCTGTTTGGCTGTTACTCTATCTGACGGAAAAACATAATCGCGATGACCACTTATCGGTTTCATTACTTCCAATAGCGCCAGCATCTGCTCTGTGAGCGGGATGCGGTGCTCTCTTATTCTTTCATTCTCTTGGATGGAATATTCCATATCTTTTCTTCCCACTAAATCTTACGTCTATTTCCTTTGGTGGAATTATGGGCTGTTACCCTGCCAATTTAAGCCCTTTTCGACATGCGAGTGATACATTCCCCTCAGCAGAAGCGGTTATATGATCACTCCACCAGCACATGAGTTTTCTGCGTTGCTCAAGATACTCTGCTCGATTATAAGCTTTCCTAACTTCATTCTTATCAACATGAGCTAATGCAGCTTCAATAACGTCAGGATTAAATCCTTGCTCGTTAAGAGTGGTACTTGCTAATGCTCTTAGCCCATGAGAAACCAACTGTCCTTCAAACCCCATTCTTTTTAGTGCCATATTAGCGCTCTGACTATTTACATGGCTTTTGGGATTTTTGTTACTTGGGAAAATAAATTCTCTATGACCACTGATTGGCTTCATTATTTCTAAAAGTGCCAAAGTTTGCTCTGTGAGAGGGATTGTGTGGGGACGCTTCATCTTCATTCTTTCCTCAGGAACAACCCACACTTTATTTTCAAAATCGATATCCTGCCAACGTGCTGTAGCGCTTTCAATTGGCCTTGTCATCGTGTGTAGCTGCCACTCAAGCAAGCAACGAGTAGATAGTGTAATGTTTGCACCAGCTATAGCTTGCATCAACTCTGGTAGTCTTTCTGGTTCGATAGTTACCATATGCTGGCGTTTAGGGGCCGGAAAGAGCTTGGTGATGTCTGCTAAGTAGTTTACTTCAATGTCACCTGAAGCTACAGCAAGACGCATAACCTCGTTGATTATACGGCAGAGTCTTTTAACTGTTTCTAGAGTTCCTTGTGCTTTTACTGGCTCAAGAATACTGAGTACCGTTCTGGGTTTGATGTCTTGGATGGGGACATTCCCAAGTTTAGGTAGGATATGTTTCTCAAGAGCACGATAAGCTTTATCTGCTGTTTCTGGTTTTACGCTCTCTCTCTTGAGTGCCAACCATCTATCAGAAAATTTACCAAAGGTATTTTCAAGCTCTGCTCTTTCTTTTAAAAGCTGTTCATCTTTATGCTGTTTTGGATCGATATTGAGAGCTAAAAGAGTTTTTGCTTCAGAACGTCTTTTCCTTGCCTCGGCAAGAGAGACATCAGGAAAACTACCAAAGCTTATGTTGTTTCTTTTTTTGGTTATTGGATGAGTGTATTTCAGAATCCATAACTTTGTGCCATTCGTTTTAACACGCAATTGAAGGCCATCACCATCAGAGAGAGTGTATTCTTTGTCGGATTCTTTAGCTTGTTTAACTTGGGTGTTAGTTAAAGGGACTACTCTTTTTGCCATGATGTACCACCAAAATAGTCGATATTTAGCCGTTGGTACATTCGATGGTACATCAAAACGCGGATGTTACAAGATGAGCATAGACTGCTATAGACAAAGATTGCTTGTTAAGTATTGATTTTACTGGGGTAGATAGACGTTGGTAGATATATGTAGAAGAGAAAGTGGTGGCCCCTCCCAGGTTCGAACTGGGGACCAAGCGATTATGAGTCGCCTGCTCTAACCACTGAGCTAAGGGGCCAAACAGGTGTCAGATTATAGGGGAAGGGGTTAGGTGTGTCTAGCCAAAGCAGGTTCAATAGTGCTTATAATTTATTCACTTAGCTTATATAAAAAAGAAAAGGTGAGCGTGAGCTCACCTTTTTCAGTTCATAACCAACTTGAATTATTCATCCAAGAAGCTGCGCAGAACTTCTGAACGGCTTGGATGACGCAGCTTACGCAGCGCTTTAGCTTCAATCTGACGGATACGCTCACGGGTTACATCAAACTGCTTGCCTACTTCTTCCAGAGTATGGTCGGTATTCATATCGATGCCGAAACGCATACGCAGCACTTTTGCTTCACGAGGTGTCAGGCCTGCTAATACATCGCGGGTTGCAGCTTTAAGGCTGGTTGCTGTCGCAGAATCCAGTGGCAGTTCAAGGGTGGTATCCTCGATAAAATCACCCAAATGCGAATCTTCATCATCACCGATAGGTGTTTCCATGGAGATGGGTTCTTTCGCGATTTTTAGCACTTTACGGATCTTGTCTTCAGGCATTTGCATGCGTTCTGCCAATTCTTCTGGCAGCGGCTCACGGCCCATCTCTTGCAGCATTTGACGCGAAATTCGATTCAGTTTGTTGATCGTTTCGATCATGTGTACTGGAATACGAATTGTACGAGCTTGGTCTGCAATCGAACGGGTGATCGCTTGACGGATCCACCAAGTTGCATAAGTTGAGAACTTATAACCACGGCGGTATTCAAACTTGTCTACAGCTTTCATCAGGCCGATGTTACCTTCTTGGATCAAATCCAAGAATTGCAGACCGCGGTTGGTGTATTTCTTAGCAATCGAAATAACCAAACGCAAGTTGGCTTCTACCATCTCTTTCTTCGCACGACGAGCTTTTGCTTCACCGATTGACATGCGACGGCTGATGTCTTTAATACGTTCAACAGACAGTGAAGTCTCTTGTTCGATCATCTGTAGCTTTTGGATTGAGCGACGAATCTCTTCTTCTTGCTCACGTACTTTTTGTACATAAGGTTTATCAGAAGCAAGCACTTTATCCAGCCACTCTTCGTTTGATTCATTACCTGTAAACAGAGCAATAAACGATTTCTTTGGCATTTTCGCGACTTCAACTACCGCTTTCATCACCAAGCGCTCTTGGGTACGAACGCGATCCATTGAGGTGCGTAGCGTTTCAACCAAATGGTCGAATTGCTTTGGTGTTAGGCGGAATTCACGGAAGATATCCAGTACCAAGCCTGAAGCTTCAGAAGCTTGATTACTGTCACGACCAAATTCGTTGACCGCTAGCTGCAGATTTTGGAATTTACCGCGCAGTTCATTGAATTTTTCACGAGCAAGTTCAGGATCGATACCAACTTCTTCTTCAGTATTGCTGCTTTCGCTGTTGCCTTCTCCGTCTTCATCCTCGTCTTCGTCTTCCTCAGCGGCGATCTCGTCATCTTCATCGGCAAGATCGGCTTCAGTCAGTTCGGAACCGATGTGAGTTGCCGTAGGTGCTTCGGTCTCCATGTCGTTAGGATCAACGAAACCAGCAATCAGATCCGTTAGGCGCAATTCTTCAGCCTGAACACGATCAAACTGTTCAAGAATATAAGGGATGGTTCCAGGATACTCAGCAATCGCACTTTGAACTTGGTTGATACCATCTTCAATGCGCTTGGCGATATCGATTTCACCTTCACGTGTCAAAAGCTCAACCGTTCCCATTTCACGCATGTACATACGTACTGGGTCGGTGGTGCGGCCAATCTCACTCTCTACGCTAGAAAGTGCCGCGGCGGCTGCTTCAGCCGCATCTTCGTCAGTGATGGTAGTATCATCGCTGAGGGCAAGATCATCGGCATCAGGAGCAGTTTCAACTACCTTGATACCCATGTCATTAATCATCTGAATAATATCTTCCACCTGCTCTGAATCAACGATTTCAGCAGGCAAGTGGTCATTTACTTCGGCGTAGGTCAGATAGCCCTGTTCCTTGCCGCGAAGGACAAGTTGTTTAAGCTGTGACTGCGGATTTTGATCCATAGACGGTATCCAACTTCGTATCTGGTGAAGGAATAAGTATGCGCAATGCAAACCACGTATACTAACAAATTTATTCTTTGCTGACTATCTCAACAGGGTTACGCTTTCAAGCCTTTTAAGATCAAATCTTGGAGCTCCCTTCTTTCTTCGGTTGATAAACCGACACTTCGCGCTTTAGCCTGCAAATTTTCAATTTGTTTTTCTACGCACTGGGCAAGAATTTTGTCCAATGAGTCTAAAAATAGTTCTTCTTGGTTGTCTTCAACAAGGGGGATCTCCCAGCTTGCTAGACGAGACAGAAGTGCCTCATTTTTTGAGTTTCGCCAATGTTCGAGCAATTGACCCGTAGTGATATGGGGATATTGACGACATTTCTCAAGTACTTCACTGAAGGTATCTAACCCCGGGATCATTAAATGACGAAGACTAGCGAGGTCGGGTACCAATTCAGCATAGCTTGGATTTTGTACCAAGAGTGCAATAACATCACGCATCGGCGTGCGTTTTATTGCTTTATGTGGTGCGGGTCGATTTTCTGAATTACGCGCTTTTTTACGGCGTAGCTGGTGATCAAATCCCGTCCGTTCATCGAGCAACTTTTCTAGGATCTCTTGTAAAAAAGGATCCGGTATCTTGTCGATAAGTGGTGTTGCTAATGCGCGTAATGCCGATTTTCCTTCATGGGATCCCAAGTTGAGCTGGTGAAGTTCAATAAGGTTATCAAACAAGTATTGTGAAAGCGGCGTTGCGTTAGCAAGCTGCTGTTCAAAATCTGCTTTACCGTATTTACGTACGTAGCTGTCAGGGTCTTCACCATCCGGCAAAAACAAAAACTTTAAGATATTTCCACTTTTGAGATAGCTCAGTGCATTTTCTAATGCACGCCATGCTGCATCACGCCCAGCTCGGTCACCATCGTAACAACACACCACTTGGTTAGTTTGACGAAACAGTAATTGAAGATGATCACCTGTCGTGGATGTGCCAAGAGAGGCGACGGAATAATCCACCCCATATTGAGCCAGTGCCACGACATCCATATAACCTTCCACCACTAAGATTTGTGGTGGCTCACGATAAGCCTGTAGGACTTCATATAGGCCATATAGTTCTTTGCCTTTATGAAAAATCGGTGTTTCTGGTGAGTTTAGGTATTTTGGCGTGCCTTGCTCGGTAATCCGTCCGCCAAAGCCGATCACTCGGCCACGACGATCGCGGATCGGGAACATCACTCGGCCACGAAAACGGTCATAACGGCGGCCATTATCGCTCTCAATCAACATGCCGGCGGTCACTAGCATATCTTCGCTGCTACGCTGTTGACCAAAGTTGCGACGTACCAGATCCCATTCATCAGCAACATAACCGATACCAAATTTTTGGACGATTTCGCCTGACAAACCACGGTTTTTCAAATAATCGATTGCGTGTTTATTGGCCGCTATTTTCAGTTGTTGTCGATAGAACTGTGCGATGCTGCCCATAAGGTCATACAGGCTGCGTTTCTCTTCACTTTTTACCGTTGGGGTGTTCTTGGCAAACGGGCTTGAAGGCGTGCGTTCTTCACGCTCCACTTCCAGCCCTACTGTCGAGGCAAGTTCTTCAATGGCTTCAGGAAACTCCATTCGTTCGAATTCCATGACAAAGTCGATGGCATTACCATGCGCACCACAGCCGAAGCAGTGATAGAACTGTTTTTCCTGACTGACACTGAATGAAGGGGTTTTTTCGTTATGGAAAGGGCAGCAAGCACCGTAGTTTTTGCCCTTTTTCTTCAGTTTTACGCGTGCGTCAATGACGTCGACAATATCGAGTCGAGCGAGGAGACCATCAATAAAACTGCGTGGGATGTGTCCTGCCATAAATCTTGCGTGCACCGAAAACGAGAGGGTCAAATACAAACAAGCCGTGCGTTCCAAAGGATTGCACGGCTTGCTGTAATTGGGTTGGGATTAAGCCAGTTTAGCGCGGACTAAACCGCTTACTTTACCCATGTCTGCACGCCCTTGAATGTGCGGTTTCAGTACAGCCATCACTTTGCCCATGTCTTGCATGCCAGAGGCTGCTGATTCCGTAATCGCACTGTCAATCAGTGCACTCACTTCATCATCGCTCAAAGGTTGAGGCATAAATTCCTCAAGCACAGTGATTTCTGCTTTTTCCACATCAGCTAAGTCTTGACGACCTGCTGCTTCATATTGACTTACAGAGTCGCGACGTTGTTTGACCATTTTGGTTAACACGCCAACAATATCGTCATCGCTCAGAGTGATCTGCTCATCGACTTCACGTTGTTTAATTGCGGCCAACACTAAACGGATAGCGCCAAGGCGTTGTTTATCCTTGGCTTTCATCGCTAGTTTTTGCTCTTCTTTGAGATTATCAATCAGAGCCATAACAAATTCCTTAGTTTAGGAAACTGTTATTAGTACAGACGAACGCGACGTGCGTTTTCGCGAGCCAGCTTCTTAGCGTGACGCTTTTGAGCAGCTGCTTTAGCGCGTTTGCGAACGGTAGTTGGCTTTTCGTAGTGCTCACGACGACGCACTTCAGAAAGGATACCTGCTTTTTCGCAAGAGCGTTTGAAACGACGCAGAGCTACGTCGAACGGTTCGTTTTCACGTACTTTAACTACTGGCATATGCCTTTCACCTCAGGGGTTAATTCGTTAATGCTGATATTTTGGTGACCCGAGCAGCAAGAACTCTTGTGCGCCAAGTCGATAATCAGCCAGATCAAAATGGTGCGGAATTTTAATCCGATCGTCCTTCCTTTGTAAAGCACTTTGTCGCTTACATTCTGGACAAGGTTTGTTTGTCGCGCCAAGGCGAGGTAACATGACGCCATATTTGATTTTTAATGGCAGCGTGCTGAGAAAACTATGCGCATTATTGGTATTGAAACCTCTTGTGATGAAACGGGTGTCGCGATTTACGATGACGAAAAAGGACTGCTGTCTCATAAGCTCTACAGTCAGGTAAAACTTCACGCCGATTACGGTGGTGTCGTGCCGGAGTTGGCATCACGTGACCATGTTAAAAAAACCATTCCGCTGATCAAAGCGGCAATGGAAGAAGCGAATGTGACGCCACAGGATTTAGACGGTGTTGCTTTTACCGCAGGCCCTGGTTTAGTGGGCGCTCTGTTGGTTGGAGCAACGATCGGACGTAGTTTGGCTTACGCATGGAATGTGCCTGCGGTGCCGGTTCATCATATGGAAGGGCACTTGCTCGCCCCTATGTTGGAAGACAATCCACCGCCATTTCCTTTCGTCGCCTTGCTGGTATCAGGTGGGCACACCATGCTGGTGGAAGTAAAAAATATTGGTGAATACCGTATTTTGGGTGAGTCAATTGATGATGCCGCAGGCGAGGCCTTTGATAAAACGGCCAAGTTGATGGGGCTGGATTACCCTGGTGGACCTCTACTGGCGAAGTTGGCGGAAAAAGGAACCGCTGGGCGCTTTAAATTCCCGCGTCCAATGACGGACAGACCAGGACTTGATATGAGTTTCTCTGGTTTAAAAACGTTTACTGCTAACACGATTGCCGCCAATGGTGATGATGAACAGACGCGCGCTGATATTGCCTGCGCTTTCCAAGAAGCGGTGTGTGATACTTTGGTCATTAAGTGTAAGCGTGCGTTGGAAGAAACTGGCTTAAAACGAGTGGTGATTGCAGGTGGTGTGAGTGCCAATAAGCAGCTGCGTGCGGATTTGGAAAAGCTTGCGAAAAAAATCGGCGGCGAAGTTTACTATCCACGCACTGAGTTTTGCACCGATAACGGTGCAATGATTGCTTATGCCGGAATGCAGCGTTTGAAGAATGGCGATGTGTCAGAGCTTGGCTTACAAGCTCGCCCACGTTGGCCGATTGATCAATTAACCCCCATTCAAAAGTAAGCACTACGAAGTTGTATTGAAACGGTCGCATTTGCGGCCGTTTTTTCTAAACAAAAGAATGAATTAGCTAATGCTTACATTCTGCTCAGACTTGTCAGTTGAATTCTCCATGATAGATTCATTGTCTGTTTTATTGATGGATGTATAACTAAAATGAATTCGTTGTTTATTGATGGCCAAAAAATGGCTTACCTTGATGCTGGGGAAGGGGATGTGCTGGTGTTTGGGCACAGTTATTTGTGGGATCATCAAATGTGGGCTCCGCAAATTGCGGAGTTGAGCCAACACTATCGCTGTATCGTGCCGGATTTTTGGGCGCATGGTGATTCAGATGCCGCCCCTGCTGCGATGAGCAATCTCAAAGATTATGCGCAGCATATTCTTGCGCTGATGGATCATTTACAGATAGAGCAATTCTCAATCGTTGGTCTGTCTGTTGGCGGCATGTGGGGCGCAGAATTAGCTGTGTTAGCGCCAGAGCGCGTTAAATCACTGGTGATGATGGACACCTTTGTGGGGCTTGAACCTGAAGTCACGCATAAAAAATATTTTTCGATGCTTGATGCGATTGCTCAGCTTCAAGCTGTGCCAGCACCGATTGTTGATGCTGTTGTGCCGATGTTTTTTGCATCAAACACCCTGAAAAATGAGTTGCCTGTGGTTACTCAGTTCCGTTCTGCACTTCAAAAGTTATCCGGTGAGCGCGCAGTAGAAGTGGCGCGTTTAGGGCGCATGATTTTTGGACGTCGCGATTTGATGGATGAGATTGAAAACTTAACGCTGCCAGTGTTGATCATGGTGGGTAGTGAAGATACTCCTCGCCCAGTTTTAGAATCCTATCTGATGCAGGATGCGATTAGTGGTAGCCGACTCGAAGTCATTGAGGGGGCTGGGCATATCAGCAGCCTTGAGCAAGCAGATCAAGTCACTCATCATCTGAGTACATTCTTCGCTACTGTGTAAATTAATCCATTTTTGAAAAGCCGCTGAGTATTTACGCTTAAGCGGCTTTCTTTTTTACACATTGGAAATCAGCGTTAGGATTGATGGCTTTTTTTCTCGCCCACTTTTGGCTCCGTCCCAGCAAACAGACGTTTTACGTTTTGGTGGTGGCGCAGCACGATCAAGCAGCACAGCATCGCAACTGGAAGCGTATATTGCGGTTTGATAAGCCAAGTGTAGAGCGGCGCCAGCAACACAGTCACTAAGGCTGCAAGCGACGAGTAGCGAAACAGTACGACCACGACAAGCCAGGTGGCCATCACCATAGCGGTTAAATCGAGCCCAATCGGTGCTATTGCACCTAACGCGGTTGCCACGCCTTTTCCACCTTTGAAATGGAAAAAAATCGGGTACATATGCCCAAGACAAGCGGCGATTGCCACCAATCCCAACATAAAAGGTTCAATATTGAGGAAGTAGCCGCCCCAGACTGGGATGGTGCCTTTGAGCATGTCACACAATAAAACGGCGACTGCGGCCTTTTTGCCGCCGATACGCAGCACATTGGTCGCTCCGGGGTTTTGTGAACCCACATCACGTGGATCAGGCAGGCGCAATACTCGGCAGATCAGCACCGCACTGGAGATTGACCCCAGTAGATAGGCAAAAATGATCATGCTGAGCGCCAGTGGAGTCATAACAGCCTCAAAGTGCGTGTTTCGAAAAGTTATCTCGAATAAGTGTTTGTATTCCCTGCCGAATAAGAAAAAATCTTTTAGGATTTAGCATCTTGAACAGGTTTGGGTATATCATATCGCGATTGAGCGGATAGTACGATTTTTTCATCGGTTTGGGTATCCGACCTGTGAACAGGAAGCGATTGAGCATGGATAAAGTCTTTATTGAGCAGTTGGAAGTGATCACCACGATCGGTGTCTACGACTGGGAACAGCAGATCAAGCAGAAATTAGTGCTGGATCTGGAAATGGCGCACGACAACCGTCCTGCGGGTAAAAGTGATGATGTGGCAGATGCTTTGGATTATGCCCAAGTCAGCCAAGCGGTGATTGAGCATATTGAGCAAGGTCGCTTTCTGCTGGTTGAGCGAGTTGCCGAAGAAGTCGCAGAGCTGATCATGACTCGTTTTGCTGTGCCTTGGATCCGCATCCGTTTGACTAAACCGGGCGCGGTGCCACAAGCCAAAGGTGTGGGTGTGATCATCGAGCGAGCGCGTGGATGATCACCGCTTATATTGGTGTGGGATCAAATCAAGATCGCCATCGGTCGATTGAAGCTGGAGTGCGAGCGCTGACTCAGCTCGCGAGCACTTCACGCATCTCAACCATTTATGAGTGCCCGTCAGTAGGTTTTGCCAGTCACCCCTTTTTTAATTTGATGGTAGAGATAGAAACGAAATTATCTCTATCAGAGCTTATTGCACATTTGAAAGCGATAGAGCTGCAGTATGGCCGTTTGCCAAATGCGCAAAAGTATCAAGATCGAACACTGGATCTTGATATTGTTTTGTACGGTGATTGTGTATCGGAGAGGGATCCTGTGTTACCTCGCCCAGATATCTATCGTTACCCATTTGTGATCCAACCTTTATACGAGCTCTGTCCACTGCGAGTGATTGCTGGCGATGGCCGAACTGTTGAGCAGATTTGGCAGCAAGCGCAGGATTTAGCAACACTCACTCCAGTACCTATTTGGTTTTCTATTGAAGAGAAGAAACAATCATGAGTTATTTTGAGTCATTCATTCTGGCTTTAATTCAAGGTTTTACTGAGTTTTTACCGATTTCGAGTTCCGCTCACCTTATCTTGCCTTCGGCAATTTTAGGTTGGGCAGATCAAGGCTTAGCCTTTGATGTGGCAGTGCATGTCGGCACTTTAGCCGCAGTGGTTATCTATTTCCGTAAAGAAGTGATCGCTTTGTTGAGCGCTTTTTTTGCCTCAATTTTTAAAGGTGATCGCAGTAAAGAAGCCAAATTGGCATGGTTGATTGTATTAGCTACCATTCCCGCTTGTGTATTTGGTTTCCTGATGAAAGACATTGTTGAGTTGTACTTGCGCAGTGCTTGGGTTATCGCAACTACCACCATCATATTTGGTCTATTGCTGTGGTACGCCGATAAAAACTCAGAACTTAAAGCGGATGAATATCAAGCGGATTGGAAAAAAGCGCTGTTTATTGGTTTAGCGCAAGCGGTGGCGATCATTCCAGGTACATCGCGCTCCGGTGCAACCATTACCGCAGCGCTCTATCTCGGCTTTACTCGTGAAGCAGCGGCGCGTTTTTCATTCTTGATGTCGATCCCGATTATTGTGTTGGCGGGCAGTTATCTTGGCTTGAAGTTAGTCACCAGTGGTGAACCTATCCATGCTGGCTTTTTGCTTACCGGCATTATCACTTCATTTGTTAGTGCTTATATTTGTATTCATTTCTTCCTGAAGCTGATTTCTCGCATGGGAATGACTCCATTTGTGATCTACCGTTTATTGCTCGGTGCTGGCTTGTTTGCGTTTTTATTAACTCAATAATCACTAGCCCGCGGGCTCATTTTCTGGGCTTTATGGTATAAATAGGCGGTATTCGAACAAATGACCAACGCCACGATCTTGTGGCGTTGGTTTTGAAAGAAAGATGGATTGGTTATGCGAGTCTTTGCTTTGACCCTAAGCCTACTACTGGTCTGGCTGCTTTATACCCTGATGTGGGGAAAAAACGGTGTGATGGATTTTCGGGCTGTGCAGTCAGAAATTGAGGTGCAGCAGCAAGTGAATGCCAACTTACATCTGCGCAATCAAGAGATGTTTGCTGAAATTGACGATCTACGCCAAGGGCTAGATGCCAT
This sequence comes from Vibrio mimicus, assembly GCF_019048845.1. NCBI lineage: Bacteria > Pseudomonadati > Pseudomonadota > Gammaproteobacteria > Vibrionales > Vibrionaceae > Vibrio > Vibrio mimicus. The sequence goes on along the minus strand of NZ_CP077426.1, from coordinate 2,756,903 downwards.
TGAAGAACGCGCCCGTAATGAACTCGGTATGGTCAAAGAGGGTGAGACTTTTTACCGCATCATCGGTGAGGAATCACGTCAATGAACAAGATGATTGCGATTGTGCCAGCCGCAGGTGTGGGGAGTCGAATGAAAGCCGACCGACCCAAGCAGTATTTAACCTTGCTCGGTAAAACGGTTCTCGAACATACCATTGAACATCTTTTAGGACACCCGCAAATCGTGCAAGTGGTGGTCGCCATTAGTGTCGATGACCCTTATTTTTCCACCTTGTCACTCGCGCAGAATCCTCGTGTAACTCGGGTTGCGGGAGGAAAAGAGCGTGCTGATTCCGTCTTATCCGCACTTAACTATATTTGCCAACATGCGCTTAGTGAGTGGGTATTGGTGCACGATGCCGCGCGCCCTTGTGTGACTCACGCTGATATTTCTCAATTGATCGCCACGGCTTTAAAGCACCCAGTCGGGGCGATTCTTGCCGCCCCAGTGCGCGATACCATGAAGCGAGGCGACAATACACAGCAGATTGATCATACCGTTGATCGCACAGCCTTGTGGCACGCCCTTACGCCACAAATGTTTCGTGCCGAGCCGCTGCGCAGTGCTTTGATTGAAGCGCTACAAAATAAGGTGTCGATTACCGATGAAGCTTCCGCTTTTGAATGGCGTGGTGAAAATCCGGCCTTAGTGACGGGGCGTGCCGATAACCTTAAAATCACTCAACCTGAAGATCTCGCGTTGGCCGAGTTCTATTTAAGTCGTAATAAGGAAAAATCATGATCAGAATTGGCCAGGGCTTTGATGTACACCGTTTTGGCGGCGAAGGTCCCATCATTATTGGTGGAGTGAAGATCCCTTATGAGCAAGGATTGATTGCCCATTCTGATGGCGATGTGGCACTGCACGCGTTAAGTGATGCCTTGCTCGGCGCGATTGCCGCGGGAGACATTGGCCGCCACTTCCCTGACACCGATGATAAATGGAAAGGGGCAAACAGCCGTGAGCTTCTCAAAGATGTGTATCGTCGAGTGAAAGAGCAAGGCTATGTGCTCGGTAATGCCGATGTCACGATCATTGCCCAAGCGCCGAAAATGGCTCCTTATATTCAGGCGATGTGCGCGGCGATTGCCGAAGATTTGGAAACCGATCTGGGCAACATCAATGTCAAAGCGACCACGACAGAAAAACTGGGTTTTACCGGACGTAAAGAAGGTATTGCCTGTGAAGCGGTTGTACTTTTGCGCAAAGCTTAACTCAGCCTATAAAAAATTTTGGAATTAAGATGACTGATATTCTCTCTCCTCTGGCTTATTTGTGCGGTAAACCGACTGCGAAGGCCAAACTCAAAGCGCTGCCAGAACACTTCCAAGTCAATGAAGTGTTGGGCTACTCCTTAACGGGACACGGCGAGCACTTGATGGTGCGTATTCGTAAGACAGGGGAAAACACCAGCTTTGTGGCCAATGAATTAGCCAAAGCCTGTGGCGTACCTTCACGCGCGGTGAGCTGGGCGGGTTTAAAAGACAGGCATGCCGTTACCGAGCAGTGGTTGAGTGTGCATCTGCCGAATGGCGAAACGCCGGATTTCTCTGCGTTTCTGGCGCAATACCCTAGCATTGAAATTCTTGAGGTGACTCGCCACGACAAAAAGCTTCGTCCGGGTGATTTGCAAGGCAATGAATTTGTCGTCACCCTATCGGAAGTAAGCGATGTTGCAGCGGTATTAAACCGTTTAGAAACGGTTGCTGAATTGGGCGTTCCCAATTACTTTGGTAGTCAGCGTTTTGGTCGTCATGGCAATAACCTCAGTGAGGCTCGCCGTTGGGGGCGTGACAATGTCCGTTCGCGCAATCAGAATCAACGCAGTTTGTATCTTTCAGCCGCTCGTTCATGGATTTTCAATCAGATTGTCTCTAAGCGGATTGAGCAAGGCTGTTTTGCTCGCTTTATCGAAGGTGACATTGCTTTAGCCGAGCAGCAAATGTTCAACGTGGAAGATGATTTCGCTCTTTGGGATCAGCGCTTGCAAGCTGGAGAAGCGGCGATTTCTGCGGCTTTGGCGGGCGATAATGCGCTGCCGACTTCCGGCCAAACCTTGCAACTTGAACAAGCTGAACTCGATGCCGAGCCCGATTTAATGGCCTTGATCCGTGGTAACCGTATGCGCCATGATCGTCGTGCCATTGCTCTCAAGGCACAAAACTTAAGCTGGCAAGTACAAGAGGATCAAATCACACTGCGCTTCTCACTCGATGCAGGCAGTTTTGCGACTTCCTTGGTGCGTGAATTGATTGAAGAGATCCCTGTAGTGCGTCATTACGATCAAGGTAATGAGCAAGAAAACCGCGATTCTGAGAGTGAAGATTAAGATGAAGATTCTGCTCAGTAACGATGATGGCGTTTACGCACAAGGCATTCATGCTTTGGCGGATGTATTACGTGATTTAGCGGAGATTGTGATTGTCGCGCCGGATCGTAACCGCAGTGGCGCTTCCAATTCACTGACCCTAGAGCATCCATTGCGTGTTTCGAAAATCGCCGACAACACCTATTCCGTACAAGGTACCCCGACCGATTGCGTGCATTTTGCACTCAACGAACTGATGAAAGATGATTTACCTGATTTGGTGCTGAGTGGGATCAATCACGGTGCCAATTTGGGTGATGATGTGCTTTATTCGGGAACGGTTGCTGCAGCGATGGAAGGGCATTTTCTTGGCGTGCAGTCGATCGCATTCTCCCTTACGGGCTCGACGCATTTTGCTACGGCGGTACACTTTGTGCGTCAACTGGTCGAGCAACATCTCGCTAACCCAATTCCAACCAATCGCTTGCTTAATGTGAATATTCCGGATCGGCCTTTAGAACAAATTCAAGGTATTGAAGTCACTCGCTTAGGTGCGCGGCATCACGCAGAAAGCATGATAAAGCAGAAAGATCCTCGTGGGCATGATATTTATTGGCTTGGCCCTCCGGGTAAAGAGCAAGATGCAGGGCTAGGAACCGACTTTAATGCTATTGAACGCGGTTTGGTGTCACTAACGCCACTGCAGGTCGACCTGACGGCACATGAGTCACTGCGCAGCATGGATAATTGGTTAAAGGAAAAGGTGAATGGCTAACCCAAAAGCCAACAGACTGATTCAATTTTTAACAGAGCAAGGGATTACCTCTCAACCTGTGTTGACGGCAATCCATGCACTGCCACGCGAGTTTTTCGTGGCACCCGCCATGATGCACCAAGCCTATGACAACAATGCGCTACCGATTGGTCAAGGGCAAACCATTTCACAGCCCTACATTGTGGCGAAGATGACAGAGTTGCTGGCTTTGACCCCTGAAACCAAAGTGTTGGAAATTGGTACGGGGTCTGGGTATCAAACTGCGGTTCTCGCCAAACTGGTAAACCATGTTTTTACGGTCGAGCGGATTAAGACCCTGCAATGGGATGCCAAACGACGCTTGAAGCAGCTCGATATCTACAATGTTTCAACCAAGCATGGTGATGGTTGGCAAGGTTGGTCAGCACGAGCTCCCTTTGATGCAATTTTGGTCACTGCTGCTGCGGCTACAGTGCCACAAGGTTTATTGGAGCAGCTCGCAGAAGGTGGTCGCATGGTAATTCCAGTGGGAGAAAATGAGCAGCATCTCTACAGAATTGTACGTCAAGGCGATCAATTTATTTCTGAGCAAATTGAAGCAGTCCGTTTCGTGCCTTTAGTCTCAGGAGATCTCGCCTGATGACTCTTTACTCTTTCCGTCTGGTGCTCTTGCTGCTCAGCAGCCTATTATTTGGCTGTGTTGCACAATCCCCTGCGCCAGTTTCCGGATTGGGTAAAGATTACAATGCAATTGAGCGTGGTAGTTATCGCGGAAGTTACTATGAAGTTAAAAAAGGTGACACGCTCTATTTTATTGCCTACCTCACAGATAAAGATGTAAACGATCTTATCCGTTACAACGATCTTTCCGCCCCTTATACCATTCATCCTGGGCAAAAACTGAAGTTATGGCTCCCTAACTATACACCTCCCGCTTATGGTGGTACTGGCGGTGTCGCTACGGTGGCGGCGGCTTCAAGCCTTGGTTCTGCGGTTGGCAAAACGGCAGCGGCGACCAGTGCTACGCAGCCTGTGAGTAAAAGCTCTAATGCCAAAAAAGCACAAAAAGGCTCAAACAATAGTCAAAATATGACTAAAAAAGATCCAGTTAAGGCGGTTGATCAAACAAAAACAAAGGAGTATGTTGAACCTGTCGGTAAACAAAATGTTAATGTTAATGTAGTAGATTCTAAACCTTCGAATGATAAGGTGGCGAAGTGGCTATGGCCGACAAAGGGTAGAGTCATAAAGAATTTTTCTGCGGGCGATCAAGGCAACAAAGGGATAGACATCGCTGGCCAACGTGGTCAGGCTGTCGTTGCTACTGCAGAAGGAACCGTAGTGTATTCGGGCAATGCATTACGTGGTTATGGCAACCTAATCATCATAAAACATAATGAGCACTATTTAAGTGCCTATGCCCACAATGATCAGCTGCTAGCAAAGGAAGGACAAACAGTGCAAGCAGGCCAGAAAATCGCCACCATGGGAAGTTCTGGAACCAATAGTGTACGCTTGCACTTTGAGATCCGTTATCAAGGGAAGTCAGTGAATCCTAAACGCTACTTACCTTAACTCATATTGCTAATGTCATACTGCAAAGGTTGTATCTCGCAATGACTCGCAAAGTTGCCAGGGGGAGGCCGCTATGAGTGTCAGCAATACCGTAACCAAAGTAGAAGAGTTCGATTTTGAAGATGAAGCACTGGAAGTGCTAGAAGCGGATGACGAGCTTACCAATGATGAAGAATTAGTTGCTGTTGAAGGGGCAAGTGATGAGGTTCGTGAAGAGTTTGATGCTTCTGCGAAAAGCCTCGATGCGACCCAGATGTATCTCAGCGAGATTGGTTTTTCACCTCTACTGACTGCCGAAGAAGAAGTGCTTTATGCTCGTCGTGCTTTACGTGGCGATGAAGCGGCGCGTAAACGCATGATTGAAAGTAACTTGCGTTTAGTCGTTAAAATTTCACGTCGTTACAGTAACCGTGGATTAGCACTGCTCGATCTGATTGAAGAAGGTAATCTGGGTTTAATTCGTGCGGTTGAAAAATTCGACCCAGAACGCGGTTTCCGTTTTTCAACTTACGCGACATGGTGGATCCGTCAAACCATCGAACGTGCGCTGATGAATCAAACGCGCACCATCCGTCTACCGATCCATGTTGTCAAAGAGCTGAACATTTATCTGCGCACTGCGCGTGAATTGTCACAACGTCTTGACCACGAACCTACGCCAGAAGAAATTGCACTTGAGCTGGATCGCCCCGTTGATGATGTGACCAAAATGCTGCGACTCAACGAGCGTATCAGCTCTGTTGATACACCGATTGGTGGCGATGGTGATAAAGCGCTCTTGGATATCCTGCCTGATTCTCACAATGCGGATCCTGAGTTTTCGACTCAAGACGATGATATTCGTGAATCACTACTGGGTTGGATGGATGAGCTCAATCCAAAACAGAAAGAGGTTCTTGCTCGTCGTTTTGGGTTGTTGGGGTATGAACCATCAACACTCGAAGAAGTCGGTCGTGAGATCAATCTAACTCGCGAACGTGTGCGTCAAATTCAAGTGGAAGGCTTACGTCGACTGCGTGAGATTCTGGTCAAACAAGGTTTGAATATGGAAGCTCTGTTTAACGTTGAATACGACATCAACTAACCCTTTTTATTCCTTATTTGAACTTAAAGGCACTCCTAAGAGTGCCTTTAGTTTTTCTGGTGCAGAGAAAAGTAGGATCAAAGCATTTTTTTCAAACGATACAACACATCGAGTGCCTGACGTGGCGTTAGTTCATCGGGATCGAGCTCTGCTAATGCTTGTTCAACAACACTTGGTTCCGGAATTAAGCTCAGTTGGTTGGCGATATCCACTCGGCTAGGTTTACGAGTCTCGGCAGGTTGTGAACTTAACAGCTCGAGTTGCTGAAGTTTGGCGCGTGCATTTTTGATCACAGGTTTTGGTACCCCCGCGAGCCCTGCTACTGCCAAACCGAACGATTTACTAGCGGCCCCTTCTTGTACCGCATGCATAAAGGCAATACTGTCGCCATGCTCTACCGCATCAAGGTGGACATTGGCTAAATGTGGCAAGTTGTTGGGTAGCTCTGTCAGTTCAAAGTAGTGAGTCGCGAAGAGGGTGAGTGCACCAATTTCACGCGCTAACCATTCCGCACTGGCCCAAGCCAGTGATAAACCATCATAGGTACTGGTGCCGCGGCCGATTTCATCCATTAATACTAAGCTATGACTGGTGGCGTTGTGCAGTATGTTGGCGGTTTCCGTCATCTCAACCATAAAGGTTGAGCGGCCAGAGGCGAGATCATCCGAAGCACCGATACGGGTAAAAATGCGATCCAAAGGACCAACGTGCGCAGATTCCGCCGGCACATAGCTGCCGATATGCGCCATCAGTGCAATCAACGCGGTTTGGCGCATGTAAGTCGATTTGCCGCCCATGTTGGGGCCGGTGATGATCAGCATGCGTCGCTGTGGATTAAGCTCAATCGGGTTGGCGATAAACGGCTCATTCATCACTTGCTCAACCACTGGGTGACGTCCACCAATAATACGAATTCCTGCCTCTTTCACCAAAGTGGGGCGGCAGTATTCCAAGCTTTCCGCGCGTTCTGCGAGGTTTTGCAGTACGTCCAATTGGGCAACGGAAGCCGCCAGTTGTTGTAATTGCTCAAGATGCGGTAGCAGCAAATCAAACAACTCTTCCCACAACTGTTTCTCGACCGCGAGAGCACGAGATTTGGAGTTGAGTACCTTATCCTCGTGCTGCTTGAGTTCTTCGATGATGTAACGTTCGGCATTCTTTAAGGTTTGACGACGCACATAATGTGGCGGCACTAAGTGGCTTTGACCACGGCTAACCTGAATGTAGAAGCCATGCACATTGTTATAGCCGACTTTTAGGGTGTCGATCCCGTGGCGATCACGCTCTTCGGCTTCCAAGCGTTCCAGAAATTCGGTTGCCCCGTTGGCCAAATCGCGCCACTCATCGAGTTCAGCACTGTAACCATCGGCGATCACGCCACCATCGCGGATTACCACGGGTGGATTTTCTTTGATCGCACGTTCGAGTAAATCGCACAATTCATCCATCGGCTCGGCATGGGTGCGTAGTTCGGTAAGGTGAGGTTGATTAAGCTCGCTCATGACCGAGTGTAATTCTGGCAACTGCTGCATGGCGTGGCGTAGGCGAGCTAAATCGCGCGGCCGCGCTGAGCGCAGCGCTAGACGGGCGAGGATCCGTTCAATATCGCCAATCTGTTTGAGCACGGGATGCAGTTCCCCATACAAAGCGGTTTCTTTCAGCTCGCCAATGGCATCTAAACGCTGATTGAGTGTGGCGTTATCGCGCATCGGTTGATGGATCCAACGTTTGAGCATGCGGCTACCCATCGGGGTCGCACAATGGTCGAGTACATCAGCGAGCGTGTTATCCGTTCCACCCGCCAAGTTATAAGTGAGCTCAAGGTTGCGCCGCGTCGAGGCATCCAAAATCACCGATTGATCTTGGCGATCCCAAGTCAGTGAGCGGATATGCGGTAGAGCCGTACGCTGAGTATCTTTCACGTATTGGATCAAACAGCCTGCCGCGCATAAGCCTAATTGTGCTTGCTCAACGCCAAAACCGACTAAATCACGAGTGCCAAATTGTTGATTGAGCTGCTGTTTCGCGGTGGCGAGTTCAAACTCCCAAATCGGACGGCGGCGGTTGCCTTGGCGATTTGCCATTAAATGCACAGGTGCGAAATCTTCAGGAAACAAGAGTTCACGAGGCGAAGTGCGTTGCAGCTCGGCGGCCATCTCTTCTTCGGTTTGCGGCTCACTAAGCTGAAAACGGCCGGAGGTGATATCCATGGTCGCGTAGCCAAAACGGCCGTTATGGTGATAAATCGCCGCGATCAGGTTATCGACTCGCTCTGAGAGCAGGGCCTCATCGGTCACTGTTCCCGGTGTCACAATCCGCACCACTTTGCGCTCAACGGGGCCTTTGCTGGTGGCAGGATCGCCAATCTGTTCGCAGATCGCGACCGATTCCCCCATCTGGACGAGTTTCGCCAAATAACCTTCCACCGCATGGAAAGGCACACCCGCCATAGGAATGGGTTCACCCGCCGATGCACCGCGTTTGGTTAAGGAAATGTCCAGTAGTTCAGAGGCGCGTTTGGCATCGTCATAAAACAGTTCGTAAAAATCCCCCATGCGATAAAACAGCAGAATGTCTGGGTTTTCCGCCTTGAGTCTTAAATACTGTTGCATCATCGGGGTGTGGTGCGAAAGAGACTCGCTCGGTGAGGCGTTCGATTTCATCATAATCTTATATCGCTGCTTATCATCATCTGCGCAGGCCTTGCGGTGTTTCATTACAAGGCGGGCATGGGTCACTTAAAAACGGTTACAGAGCATAGCAAACCTGACTAGGGCGGGGCAATTGAGCTCTTTCTCTAGATGGTGGAGACCTTACGGGGCATTAGACCATCGCCGCAAGAGGTTTACCGAAAAGCGCGTAGGGAGCGTGATATGGATACCAAGTCAAAGAGGTTTCGACACTCAGCTTAAGCCGAGTGTCGGAAAGCTCAGTTAGGAAAATAATCCTGAGGATAGATAACGGTCGCCACGATCGCACACAATCGCTACCACTACGGATCCCGGATTTTGCTGGGCAATCTGCAAAGCGGCAAACACGGCTCCGCCAGAGCTGACGCCAGCGCAAATTCCTTCTTCACGCGCAAGGGCGCGTGCGGTCTGTTCGGCGTCAGTTTGAGTCACGTCCAGTACCTGATCGACTCGTGCAGCATCAAAAATGCCGGGGAGGTAGGCTTGTGGCCAACGGCGAATACCGGGAATCGCACTGCCTTCCGAGGGTTGTAAGCCGATGATCTGGATCTGCGGATTTTGCTGTTTCAGGTAGCGAGAGACGCCCATGATGGTGCCTGTGGTGCCCATGCTTGAAACAAAATGGGTGATTTTGCCTTGGCTCTGCTGCCAGATTTCCGGCCCGGTTGAGCGATAATGCGCGTCAGGGTTATCCAAGTTATTGAATTGATCCAATACCTTGCCTTTACCTTCTTGCTGCATCTGTAAGGCTAAATCGCGTGCGCCTTCCATCCCTTGTTCTTTGCTAACCAAAATCAGCTCAGCACCATACGCGCGCATCGAATCCTTGCGCTCTTGAGTGGCGTTATCGGGCATGATCAGAATCATCTTGTAGCCTTTGATGGCGGCGGCCATCGCCAACGCTATGCCAGTATTACCACTGGTGGCTTCGATGATGGTATCGCCGGGCTGCAAACTGCCGCGCGCTTCGGCTTGCACAATCATATTAAGGGCTGGTCTATCTTTCACGGAACCCGCTGGATTATTGCCTTCGAGCTTTACCAATACCGTAGAGCGGCCTGCATTGAGGCGCTGTAAACGCACCAAGGGCGTTTGACCTACATAATCTTCAAGAGTGGGGAAATCAGACACAGAGCGATCCTTCTATTTCTAATAGTGACAACCGATAAAGCTTCTGTTGATTGACGGCGCAAGCGTAAGACGACTCTTTGCCAGCGGCGTTATTTTCATGTCAGCAGTATAAGAACGACTTTATCTTCGGCATACAATTTATTGCTAGAAATTATTCCAAAACGTTCTATTAATGTGCTTTTTTATAAACGATTTTCCTCATAATCTAGCAGCATAAAGGAAGCCATCTTGGCACTTGTGATTCTGGAGTAGAACAACATGAACCGAATTAAATCGACATTAACAGCGTTACTGCTAGCAGGCTCGTTCCAAGCCTCTGCGGCCGATCAAACCATTCTCAACTCATCTTATGATATTGCTCGTGAGCTGTTTGTGGCTTACAACCCTGTGTTTGCTGAGCATTGGCAACAAAAAACAGGGAAGACGGTCGAAATTAAACAGTCGCACGCTGGATCATCGGCTCAAGCGCGTTCTATTCTGCAAGGCCTAGCGGCAGATGTGGTGACGTTTAACCAAGTGACTGATGTGCAAATTCTGCACGACAAAGGCAAGCTGATCCCAGCAAACTGGCAAACCCTGCTACCAAACGCGAGCTCGCCTTATTACTCCACCACGGCATTTTTGGTGCGCAAAGGCAACCCCAAAAACATCCAAGATTGGAGTGATTTGGTACGTGATGATGTGAAAAGTGTATTCCCGAACCCGAAAACCTCAGGTAATGCGCGTTACACCTACTTGGCAGCGCTAGGCTTTGCACAAAAACAATTTGGTCAGGATAACCAAGCGCAGCAAGATGAGTTTTTGAAGAAGTTTCTGGCTAACGTCGCGGTATTTGATACTGGCGGTCGTGGTGCAACCACATCATTCGTTGAGCGTGGGATTGGCGATGTGCTGATCACCTTTGAATCGGAAGTGAATAACATTCGTCAGCAATACGGTGCGGATGATTACCAAGTCGTGGTGCCGAAAACCTCGATTTTGGCTGAATTCCCAGTCGCGGTAGTGGAGAAAGTGGCAAAACGTAATGGGACTTATGATGTGGCGACCGAATACGTTTCATACCTGTACAGTGAACCAGCACAACGCCTGTTAGCTCAGTTCAACTACCGAGTGCACGATGCCAAGGTACAAGCTGAATTTGCTGAGCGTTTCCCTACTGTTGAGTTGCTGACCGTAGAAGGGATTGCTGGTGGTTGGGAACAAGCGATGAAAACCCAGTTTGCCAATGGGGCAAAGTTGGATCAACTGCTGCGCCGCTAATCTTGTCTGACATTTCTCTAGGTTGCCCAATGGATGGGCAACCTTAATTCCACCCTGATGTATCGAAAGAGGTTTTATGGGTCAAACGCTTGCACACTCTCGCCCGCGCCAGCAACGGGTTTTACCCGGTTTTGCGTTGAGCCTCGGTGTCTCTTTGCTGTTTGTCAGCTTGATCCTGCTGCTGCCTGCCACTGGGCTTATCATGCAGACCAGCAACATGACCTTTAGCGAGTATTGGCAAGTGATTGCCGACCCTCGTGTTGTGGCAAGTTATAAAGTGACGGTTGGCTCGGCCTTGATTGCTTCACTGTTTAATGGCTTGTTTGGTTTGCTGCTTGCTTGGGTGTTGGTGCGTTACACTTTTCCCGGCAAACGCATTCTTGATGCACTGGTCGATCTTCCTTTTGCGCTGCCCACTGCGGTTGCTGGGATTACCTTGGCAACGCTGTATTCGGCCAATGGCTGGATTGGTAGCGTAGTTGCTGAGTTAGGGATCAAGGTCGCTTATACGCCACTTGGTATTATTGTGGCGATGGCCTTTACCAGTATTCCCTTTGTGGTGCGCACGGTTCAGCCTGTGTTAGAAGAAATTTCCCGTGAAGAAGAAGAAGCGGGCATGACGTTAGGCGCATCCGACGCTGCCGTATTTTGGAAAGTGATTCTCCCTTCACTCAAACCCGCTTTATTGGTCGGAACGGCGTTGTCTTTTACGCGCAGTTTAGGGGAGTTCGGAGCGGTGATCTTTATTGCCGGCAACATGCCTTACATCAGCGAAATTACCTCGTTAATGATCTTCGTGCGTCTGCAAGAGTTTGATTTCCCAGCGGCGAGTGCGATTGCCTCGGTTGTGCTGCTGACCTCACTTTTGTTACTGCTGATGATTAACCTCTGGCAAGGCGCTTATCTGCGTCGCATTCACGGACGATAGGAATCAGTTTATGGCACATTCTCAGCCTTTACGTGTCGGTGAAAAGCCGTGGGTGAAATGGAGTTTGATCGCATTGGCTCTGCTATTGGTGGCCGTACTGCTGCTGATCCCACTGCTGAGCATTTTCCAACAAGCGTTTGCCAACGGCATTGGCGCTTATTTTAGTTACTTTAATGACCCCGATACGCGCCACGCGATAGGGTTAACGCTGGTGGTGGCGCTACTGACAGTGCCAATCAATCTGGTGTTTGGTGTGCTGCTCTCTTGGCTAGTGACCCGCTTTGAATTTGTTGGTCGCAAGTTTTTGATCACCTTGATTGATATTCCGTTCGCTGTTTCTCCGGTGGTGGCGGGGTTACTTTACCTGCTGCTCTATGGCACCAGTGGCTGGTTGGGTGAATGGTTGTATGAGCGCGATCTGCAAATCATGTTTGCTTGGCCGGGCATTGTACTGGTGACTGTGTTTGTGACCTGTCCGTTTGTGGCGCGTGAGCTAATTCCACTTATGCAGCAGCAAGGACGTTCGGATGAAGAAGCCGCAGTGATTTTGGGCGCATCATGGTGGCAACTGTTTCGCCGAGTCACTCTGCCTAACATTAAGTGGGCGCTGATTTATGGCGTGATCCTCACCAATGCTCGCGCGGTGGGGGAGTTTGGCGCGGTAGCGGTGGTTTCAGGCAACATTCGTGGTGAAACCAATACCTTGCCTTTGCATGTACAGCTTCTGTACGAGGATTATCAGTCGCAAGCGGCCTTTGCTAGCGCTTCGCTACTGGCGTTTATCGCCCTATTAACACTATTACTGAAAGCTTTGGTCGAGTGGCGTCAAGAGCGCCTTCAGGCGGTCGAGCATAATGAGCAGGGAACCTTATGAGCATTCGTCTAGATAATATTTCTAAACATTTTGGCCAGTTTCAGGCGCTTGCCCCGCTTTCTCTCAAGATTGAAGATGGCGAAATGATTGGTTTGTTAGGGCCATCTGGTTCAGGAAAAACCACTTTGCTGCGTATTATTGCGGGGTTGGAAGGGGCGGATTCTGGCACGATTCATTTTCGAAATCGTGACGTAACGAATGTGCATGTGCGCGATCGTCGAGTCGGCTTTGTGTTCCAAAACTATGCGCTGTTTCGTCATATGACGGTGGCCGATAACGTAGCGTTTGGCTTGCAGGTGATGGAGCGTGCTCAGCGTCCAAATCCGGCGGAAATTCAAAAGCGTGTGAAGCAACTGCTTGAAATCGTACAGCTTGGCCATTTGGCGCATCGTTATCCAGAGCAGCTTTCTGGTGGTCAAAAACAGCGTATTGCTCTGGCTCGCGCACTGGCAACCCAACCTGAAGTGCTACTGTTGGATGAGCCGTTTGGCGCTTTGGATGCCAAAGTGCGTAAAGAGTTGCGCCGTTGGCTGCGCAGTCTGCATGATGAGTTAGGCTTTACCAGTGTGTTTGTGACTCACGATCAGGATGAAGCGTTGGAGCTTTCCGATCGCGTAGTGGTGATGAGCAATGGCCGCATTGAGCAGATTGATTCACCCGTTGAGCTTTACGCTCAGCCCAATAGCCGCTTTGTGTTTGATTTCTTTGGGAACGTTAATCAGTTTGCGGGTGAGTGGCAAAATGGCCAGTGGGTCAATGGCTCTGCCTTTATTCAGCCACCAGAGAGTGACGCGACGCGTCAAAGTGGTTTGCTGTATGTGCGCAGCCATGAGTTGGCGCTGTCAGATAAAGAGAACAGCCAAGCCTCATTGCCGTTTGAAGTGGTCTCGATTAACCCGGTTGGGGCAGAAGTGCGCGTTGAGTTAGCGCCTGTCGGTTGGCAAAGCCAAGAGCTGTGGGAAGCCAAACTTTCACATCGCTCTTTAAGCGAAAAGCGCTTGAGTCGCGGCGATCAAGTCTTCGCCACACCACAAGTGGGCTATTTCTTTGCCAGTGAAGGGCAAAGTAGCCCGAGCGTCCTACGCTGGCCATTCTTGGCTCCGGGTAGTTTGATGTTTGAAATCTGATTGAGAGGAGTGCCAAAAGGCACTCTTTGTTTTTATGAAGATTGCAATTCCCTCTTAATCCGGTAGTTTTGCTGATGTTTTTACCCAATAACATTCAAATTTTGTGAAAAAGCAAACCTGAAGGGGGACAGTATGGCGCAATTAATGTTAACAATTGGGCTTCCTATCGCGCTCGCTTGGATGATGTTTTGTGTCGGTATTACCTTATCAGTGGCAGACTTCAAGCGAGTGAGTGAATACCCAGGCAAAATTGCCCTTGGGCTTACCGCGCAGCTGGTTGGGTTACCACTTATCGCTTATCTGCTGATCCATACTTTCGCTTTGCCAGAAGTGGTGGCCGTTGGATTGTGGATTTTAGCTTTGGCTCCGGGTGGGGCATCATCAAATGCGATTAGCCACTTAGCAGGAGGGGATGCGGCACTTTCGATCACGATGACGGCTGTGAGTAGCTTAATTATTCCTTTCAGTTTGCCGTTGCTATTACCTCTGGTGCTAACCGATGTCTCTACGATCATTCCTTTAAAAACCGCCATCTTACAGCTGATGGTCGTGACTCTGTTGCCTGTCACTTTGGGCATGTTGTTACACCATTTCTGCAAAGATGTGCGCTTTCACCAGTTCTCGGCATTCGCCGGAAAAACGGCGTTGTGGGCATTGTTCTTTACCGTTGCCGTGACTCTGGCGGCGAATACCCCCGTTTTTACACAGCTATTTTCCGTTGCCGCATTAATGGTACTGCTGCTTTGCCTCTTAGGCATGGGGCTTGGGGTGGTTTGCGCTAAGCTTCTGTCTGGTGATGCGAAACTAACCAAAACCTTTGCCATTGAAGTGGGGATACAAAACGCGGGCACTGCAATTTTTGTCGCGATTGTCCAACTTCAGCAACCCGAATTGGCATTAACGCCTTTATTATATGGTGTGCTGATGAACCTTCCGGCGGTCATTTTAATTGCATGGAATAAACAAAAAACAGTGAAGGCCTAGGCGTGTTTTTGGGCTAATGCTAAACAGACGAGAAAACTGAGCATGAGAACACCATTATTAATGAGTCAACAGCTAGGACTCTTACTTGCCAAGCAGCAGCAGATCCTTACCACGGCGGAATCTTGCACCGGCGGTGGAGTGGCTTATTGGGTGACTGAAGTGGCCGGAAGCTCTGCATGGTTTGATCGCAGTTTTGTGACTTACAGTAATGAAGCCAAACAAGAGATGATCGGCGTTCGAGAAGCAACGTTACAACAATTTGGTGCGGTTTCTGAACAGACCGTTGAAGAGATGGCGCTCGGTGCACTCTTGCATTCAAAGGCTACGCTAGCGGCTGCGATTAGTGGCATTGCTGGTCCCGGTGGCGGTAGTGCAGAAAAGCCAGTTGGCACCGTCTGCTTTGGCTTTGCCAGTGTTCAAGGTTGGCTCAAAGTGGAAACGTGCCACTTTACGGGTGATCGCGAACAAGTGCGTCAGCAAGCCATAGCGCATGTGTTGCAAAGCTTGATTGAGCATCTCGCAGCAGATCAGGTTCAAAACGTTAACTGAGCCAAACTTTTTTCTATACAGGGGTGGACACTGTACAAATCAACAGTATAATGAACCCCAACATGACAAATCAGCGTCGACCCGATTTCGACACAATTACCTATCACCTGAGAGTGACTATCCGGAGAGAGTAATGGACGAGAATAAACAGAAGGCACTTGCGGCCGCCCTCGGTCAAATTGAAAAGCAATTTGGTAAAGGCTCCATCATGCGCTTAGGCGACAACCGCGCGATGGATGTAGAAACCATTTCGACCGGTTCTCTGTCTCTGGATATCGCGTTGGGTGCGGGTGGTCTACCAATGGGGCGTATCGTTGAGATCTTTGGCCCTGAATCTTCGGGTAAAACGACACTGACTCTGGAACTGATTGCTGCTGCACAACGTGAAGGTAAAACCTGTGCGTTTATCGATGCCGAGCACGCACTGGATCCGGTTTATGCCAAAAAATTGGGCGTGAATATCGATGAGCTACTGGTTTCTCAGCCAGATACCGGCGAGCAAGCACTGGAAATTTGTGATGCACTGGCTCGCTCTGGTGCCGTGGATGTGATTGTTGTCGACTCAGTCGCGGCTTTGACACCAAAAGCGGAAATTGAAGGCGAAATGGGCGATAGCCACATGGGTCTTCAAGCGCGTATGTTGTCGCAAGCGATGCGTAAACTGACGGGTAATCTGAAGCAATCCAACTGTATGTGTATCTTCATCAACCAAATTCGTATGAAGATTGGTGTGATGTTTGGCAACCCAGAAACTACCACTGGTGGTAACGCACTGAAATTCTACGCTTCTGTTCGTCTTGATATTCGCCGTACTGGCGCAATTAAAGAAGGCGAAGAAGTGGTAGGCAACGAAACGCGCATCAAAGTAGTAAAGAACAAGATTGCGGCGCCGTTTAAAGAAGCCAACACTCAGATCATGTACGGTCAAGGTTTCAATCGTGAAGGTGAATTGATCGATCTTGGTGTGAAACACAAAATGGTTGAAAAGTCAGGTGCTTGGTACAGCTACAACGGCGATAAAATCGGCCAAGGTAAAGCGAATGCGTGCAAATATCTGAAAGAAAACACAGAAATTGCTAAGACGCTAGACAAAAAACTGCGTGAAATGCTGCTTAACCCAGAAAACATGCAACTGACTGGTGAAACGGCTTCTGCCGCTGATGATGTAGAATTTGGTGCAGTGCCAGAAGAGTTTTAATCGACCGGCTGAACTCAGAGAGTTTCAGCGTCTAAATATCGATTTTATGAAGCCCTGCAATGCAGGGCTTCTTTTTGGCTGCAAATTGTGAGTGAATCCAAACTCACTTTTAGTCTAACAGGAGAATTCCGTGAGCCTCGACTTAGCTACTTGCCGACAAAGTGCCTTGCAACTTCTGAGTCGCCGCGATCATAGCGAATATGAGCTACACCAAAAATTAGCGCTCAAAGGTCATCCTGCTGAAGTGATTGATGAGGTTGTGAAGTATGTTTTAGAGCTAGGGTATTTGAGTGATGCCCGTTACGCAGCCAGTCAGGCTCGACAAATCGTTCATAAAGGTTACGGTGAGCAGCGTTTGCGCCAGCAACTCAAAGAAAAGCGGATCGCGGAAGAGGTGATTGAGCAAATTCTCGCCGAGCAAACGATAGATTGGTTTGAACTAGCGAAAGAAGTCGCACACAAGAAATTCAAAAGCGGCATCAGCCACGAGCGATCGCAATACGCCAAACAAGTTCGGTACTTACAGTACCGTGGTTTCAACTTTGACCAAATCCGTTATGCGCTTCAAGCCAGTGAGAGTGATGAGTAATCGCTTTCATCCTCTACATACCTCTTATTAATCCCGCTCATCTTGGCGGAGCTGCTGCTCGACACACATTCAGTTTGCTGAAGAGAAGAAACTAGGCGAACTGTTATCCTTGCTTTACAATAGCGCAAAATTCTAACTTGAGTATTTCAGGAAGAGCTGCATGTTTATGAGCACGGATGAGGTGCGCCGCGCGTTCCTCTCATTCTTTGAAAGCAAAGGTCACCAAATTGTAGAAAGTTCTTCTCTGGTGCCTGCTAACGATCCGACCCTGCTGTTTACCAACGCAGGAATGAACCAATTTAAAGACTGTTTCTTGGGCTTGGAAAAGCGCGCCTACACTCGCGCCACGACCGCTCAACGTTGTGTCCGCGCGGGCGGTAAGCACAATGACCTAGAAAACGTCGGTTTCACCGCACGTCACCACACTTTCTTCGAAATGCTGGGAAACTTCAGTTTCGGTGACTATTTCAAAGAAGATGCGATCCAGTATGCATGGGAGTTTCTGACTGACGTTCTGCAACTGCCGAAAGAGCGCTTGCTTGTGACGGTTTATGAAACCGATGATGAAGCCTTTGATATTTGGAATAAAAAAGTCGGCATTCCTGCTGACCGCATTATTCGTATCGGCGATAAAAAAGGTGGCAAGAAGTTCGATTCTGACAACTTCTGGCAGATGGGTGACACTGGTCCTTGCGGCCCATGTACCGAAATCTTCTATGACCACGGCGAGCACATTTGGGGCGGACCTCCGGGTTCACCTGAAGAAGATGGCGATCGCTTCATCGAAATCTGGAACAACGTTTTCATGCAGTTCAACCGTCATGCGGATGGCACGATGGAGCCGCTACCTAAGCCATCTGTAGATACGGGTATGGGTATTGAGCGCATTTCCGCGATCATGCAAGGCGTGCACTCCAACTACGAAATCGACGTATTCCAAACACTGATCAAAGCAGCCGCAGACGCAATTGGGTACCAAGATCTGACTAATCAATCACTGCGTGTTGTCGCGGATCACATCCGTTCATGTGCCTTTTTGATTGTGGATGGCGTGATGCCTTCGAATGAAGGTCGTGGTTATGTGCTGCGCCGTATCATTCGTCGTGCAGTTCGTCATGGCAATAAGCTCGGTGCGCAAGGTGCATTCTTCCACAAGTTGGTGGGGCCATTGGCAGAAGTGATGGGCACCGCTGGCGCTGAGCTGAAAAAGCAGCAAGCTCTGGTTGAAAAAGTCCTTCGCATTGAAGAAGAAAACTTTGGTCGTACGCTCGATCGCGGTATGAGCATTCTGAATGACGCACTGGATCAACTGTCGGGCAAGGTGCTAGACGGTGAAACCGTCTTCAAACTCTACGACACCTACGGTTTCCCTGCGGATTTAACTAATGATGTGGCGCGTGAGCGTGGCTTTAGCATTGATGAAGCCGGTTTTGAAAAAGCGATGGAAGAGCAGCGCCAGCGTGCTCGTGAGGCGGGCCAGTTTGGGACTGACTATAACTCGCTGATCAAATCGGCAACCAATACTGAGTTCTGCGGTTACACGGCGAGCCGTGGCCAAAGCGTGGTGCGCGAGATGTTCGTTGAAGGTGCAGAAGTTTCTGCGCTGTCAGCCGGTGATAAAGCGATCATCGTATTGGACAACACGCCATTCTACGCTGAATCTGGTGGCCAATGTGGCGATACTGGCGTGCTAAAAACCGAAGCGGGAATCTTCCATGTGGAAGACACGCACAAGTTGGGTAACGCAATTGCGCATCACGGTGTTTTGGCACAAGGTGTGTTAGCCAAAGGCGATCAAGTTGATGCGATTGTCGATGAACAGCGCCGTGCCGCAATTTCACTTAACCACTCTGCGACTCACTTGCTGCATGCGGCACTCCGTAAAGTGTTGGGTGAACATGTTGCACAGAAAGGCTCTCTGGTTCGTGCTGAAACACTGCGTTTTGACTTCTCACATCTGGAAGCGATGACTGCTGCTGAGATCAAAGAAGTAGAACGTTTAGTGAACCAAGAAGTTCGTCGTAACCACAGCATCGAAACCAACATCATGAATATTGATGAAGCGAAAGCGAAAGGTGCGATGGCGCTGTTTGGTGAGAAATATGACGACCAAGTTCGTGTGCTCTCAATGGGAGATTTCTCAACTGAGCTGTGTGGTGGTATCCACGCGAGCAACACGGGTGATATTGGACTGTTTAAGATCATCTCTGAAGGTGGTATTGCTGCGGGTATTCGCCGTATTGAAGCGGTGACTGGTGAAGGTGCGCTTGATTATATCGAAGCGCAGCAAGCGCAGCATGACGCAAAAGTTGTTGAGATGGCCGCTAAAGCCAAATTGCTAGAGAAAGAAATTCAGCAACTGAAAGATAAACTGGCCGCTAAAGAGAGCGCAGGACTAATCAATCAAGTTAAGCAGATCGCGGGTGTGAATGTGTTGGTTGCCGGGTTGAATGGCGCTGACAACAAAGCACTGCGTGGCATGGTTGACGATCTGAAAAATCAACTAGGCAGCGGTATCATCATGCTAGGCAACGTGGCGGATGGCAAAGTGGGCTTGATCGCTGGTGTGACCAACGATTTAACCAGCAAAGTCAAAGCGGGTGAATTGGTGAACATGGTTGCCTTGCAAGTCGGTGGTAAAGGCGGTGGTCGCCCTGATATGGCTCAAGCTGGAGGGACAGATGCTCAAGCTCTGCCATCGGCCTTAGAGTCTGTTGACGCTTGGATTACCGAGCGTCTATAACTGCGATAAATACTTTATGCTCAATCAATATTTTTTGATTGAGCATAATTTTATCGAGCAAACCAAGTGGTTTAATTGGCCCAGAAATAGACGAAGCCAATTAGCTGCTTGGTTTTATTTTAGTAACGATCAAATGTTGTCCGACAAGAATGTCAGAGCACTTTGATCCCGATGAGACTTTGGTCTTGGGAAGGTGAATACTGGTGAAAAAGCCCCTTATCGTGCAAAAGTTCGGCGGAACTTCGGTGGGTTCAATTGAAAGAATGCAAACCGTAGCTGAACACATCATTAAGGCGAAGAATGATGGTAATCAAGTTGTTGTGGTAGTTTCTGCCATGGCAGGAGAAACCAATCGACTGGTGAGTTTAGCTCAACAAGTCGATAGTGTGCCAAATGCTAGGGAACTTGATGTTTTGCTCTCTGCTGGTGAGCAGGTGTCGATGGCCTTGGTGGCGATGACACTGCATAAAATGGGCTATGCAGCCCGCTCACTAACCGGAGCTCAAGCGAAAATTGTGACGGATAATCAACACAATGACGCAACGATTAAACATATTGATACTCGAACGATTACCGAGCTACTGGATCAAGATTTTATTGTGATAGTCGCCGGTTTTCAGGGGATTAATGAAAATGGGGATATCACCACTTTGGGTCGTGGTGGCTCAGATACCAGTGCAGTAGCATTGGCGGGTGCGCTGAAAGCGGATGAGTGTCAGATTTTTACCGATGTTGATGGTGTATACACTTGTGACCCAAGAGTTGTGCCTACCGCGCGTAAGCTGGATGTGATTGACTTTCCATCTATGGAAGAGATGGCGCGCAAAGGCGCGAAAGTATTACATCTGCCTTGTGTGCAGTATGCTTGGAAACATTCTGTTCCACTGCGTGTACTGTCAACGTTTGAACTGAATCAAGGTAGCCTCATTAAGGGGGATGCCGTTACCCACGCTGTTTGTGGCATCGCAATTCAAAGGGAGATGACTTTGGTTATGGTTGCAAGTGAATCTCTGGCTAGCACTATCAAGCAGTGCCAGATGCTCGGTGTGGAAGTCTGCACTACACTGGAAGGGCCTGAAAATAGTGCACTGGTCATTAAGCGAGATGCTTATGCTAAGCTAGAATTGGTTTGCGCTGATAAAATCCGTGGCTCAGAATCAATAAGCCTAATCACTAAGGTCGGTTTACAAGCTGGAGCACTTGTGACTCACGCTCGTACAACCTTAGCTGAACATGGCATCGGTGTGCGTTATGTCTCGGCCTCGGAACAATCATCTATGCTAATGTTGGATCCTGCACATGTGGATCGTGCTGCTAATATTTTGCACGACACCTATGTGACATCGGAAATCACTCAAGAGTTTGGTGTAAAACAAACCTTTTTAGGTTAAACGGGCTCCATTGAGAGTTTACGATGTCATGACTTTTGATGGATAATAGTGTGGTTGCAAAAAAATACAGAGATTACTCAAGGAGCTAAGAATGCTTATTTTGACTCGCCGTGTTGGCGAAACCCTGATGATCGGTGACGAAGTGACCGTAACAGTATTGGGCGTAAAAGGTAACCAGGTCCGTATCGGTGTGAATGCACCAAAAGAAGTGTCTGTGCACCGTGAAGAAATCTACATGCGCATTCAAGCTGAAAAAGGTAATGGTGGTGTTGCGTCAGGCAACTACTAATTATCGAAGAAAGGTCGGCAGTAAACGCCGACCTTTTTGTTTATCCCCGTGTTTTTACTTATAAAGTGCAAATTCTCATCGCTTTGGTTAATTTGCCAACGGTTGAGCTGTTTTGCCCAGTTTTCTCCAAGAAAGTGTTTGACATATTTTTGGTAAATCGTAATATGTGCCTCCGCAAGACGGTGAGGTGGCCGAGAGGCTGAAGGCGCTCCCCTGCTAAGGGAGTATACGGTTTATAGCCGTATCGAGGGTTCGAATCCCTCCTTCACCGCCATTTCTTGCAATGCTTATTTCGATAAGCCACAGCGCGTCCGTAGCTCAGCTGGATAGAGTACCTGGCTACGAACCAGGCGGTCAGAGGTTCGAATCCTCTCGGACGCGCCATATTCTTCTAGAATATGAAAGTGGTGAGGTGGCCGAGAGGCTGAAGGCGCTCCCCTGCTAAGGGAGTATACGGTTTATAGCCGTATCGAGGGTTCGAATCCCTCCCTCACCGCCATTTATTGGCCTATGGTCAATTTTTTTGTTCTAGAAGAAAATATTTGTGATATAGTTCACAACCTGCGCGCTCGTAGCTCAGCTGGATAGAGTACCTGGCTACGAACCAGGCGGTCAGAGGTTCGAATCCTCTCGAGCGCGCCACTATTTAAACTCCTGAAGTTTCGGGAGTCGATTGTGAAAACAATCAAAGCCTGCGCGTCCGTAGCTCAGCTGGATAGAGTACCTGGCTACGAACCAGGCGGTCAGAGGTTCGAATCCTCTCGGACGCGCCACTCTTATCTCGTTAAGAGAGAAGGGTAATACCCTGATACTGAAATTTCGGTATCGAATCATTAAAAAAATTGCGCGCTCGTAGCTCAGCTGGATAGAGTACCTGGCTACGAACCAGGCGGTCAGAGGTTCGAATCCTCTCGAGCGCGCCACTATTTAAAACTCCTGAAGTTTCGGGAGTCGATTGTGAAAACAATCAAAGCCTGCGCGTCCGTAGCTCAGCTGGATAGAGTACCTGGCTACGAACCAGGCGGTCAGAGGTTCGAATCCTCTCGGACGCGCCACTCTTATCTCGTTAAGATAGAAGGGTAATTCCCTGATGCTGAAATTTCGGTGTCGAATCATTAAAAAAATTGCGCGCTCGTAGCTCAGCTGGATAGAGTACCTGGCTACGAACCAGGCGGTCAGAGGTTCGAATCCTCTCGAGCGCGCCATATTAGAAAAAGCCCTGCATGTAAATGCAGGGCTTTTTTACATCTATCGTTCACTCTATTTATTCCCACTTTACAACGTGTTGTTTTGTTGAGGATATTTGCCGCTATATTAACCTCATCGCAGTATTTTCTCTGTTTCCACGGTAACTTAATTGAAATAGGTGAAAAAGCGACCTCATATGGTGACCCCTTAGTTATTTAAGGAACTGGAATTGGTGATTTTTTGTTCCAGTTTGTGTCCAAGCTAAAAGAGTGCTTGTAACCAAATTGACAATTATTGTCGAGTCGAGATAATCCCTGTTCTTCGATGCGATGAACAAAAGTTGTACGTTGTGTGAAGAATGTCAGGATGACACGCAAAGGAAGCAACATGACACATATTGGAAGTTTACTTATGGATGCCGCCACTCTGATGGTCACCGGAATGGCTGTGGTGTTCCTATTTCTTACTCTTCTCGTTTATCTCGTTCAGTTTATGTCCCGTGTGGTACCTCAAGAGGCCCCCGAGGCTGCTGTAACGCCCAAGAAAAGTCAAAAAATTCAACCAGCAACTGATTCAGTTAGCCCACAAGTTGTGGCTGCAATTTCTGCGGCAGTGCATCAGCACCGTGCTGAGACAATGAAACAGTAAATCTGGATTACAAGGATTAAAAGGAGTTAATGATCATGTCGAAACCACTAGCCATCACAGATGTCGTCCTACGAGACGCCCATCAATCACTCTTTGCTACGCGTATGCGTATTGAAGATATGTTACCAATCGCGGCTGAGCTGGATAAAATCGGTTACTGGTCTTTGGAAACTTGGGGTGGCGCTACATTTGATGCCTGCATTCGTTTCTTGGGGGAAGATCCATGGGAACGTCTACGCGCTTTGAAAAAAGCAATGCCCAATACCCCGATGCAAATGTTACTGCGCGGACAAAATTTGCTAGGTTATCGCCATTACGCCGATGATGTGGTCGAAAAGTTTGTCGAGCGTGCCCACGCTAATGGTATGGATGTGTTCCGTATTTTTGATGCGATGAACGATGTGCGCAATTTTGAAAAAGCGGTAAAAGCGACGATTGATGTAGGAGCACATGCGCAAGGTACGCTCTCTTATACCACGAGCCCAGTTCACAATACGCAGACTTGGGTCGACTTGGCGAAACGTTTGGAAGATCTGGGGTGTCATTCTCTGTGTATTAAGGATATGTCAGGTCTATTAAAACCGTACGAAGCTGAAGAGTTAATCACGCGTATTAAAGAATCTTGCGCGGTACCTCTCGCTTTGCATTGTCATGCCACAACTGGACTTTCTACGGCAACGGCGGTTAAAGCGGTTGAAGCGGGGATTGATATCCTAGACACCGCGATTTCATCAATGAGCCAAACTTATGGCCATACGCCAACGGAAACTGTGGTTGCCATGCTGCAAGACACACCGCGCGATACTCAACTCAAGTTGGAGCAACTTGAACCGATCGCGGCTTATTTCCGTGAAGTACGCAAGAAATACGCGAAGTTTGAAGGTCAGTTAAAAGGTGTTGATTCACGGATCCTGATCGCGCAAGTGCCGGGGGGTATGCTGACCAATATGGAAAGCCAGTTGAAAGAGCAAGGTGCAGCCCATCGGATTGATGAGGTATTGGAAGAGATCCCACGTGTACGCCAAGACCTAGGTTTTATCCCATTAGTGACGCCTACCTCTCAGATTGTCGGTTCTCAAGCGGTCATAAACGTTTTAACGGGTGAGCGATATAAGAGCATCACCAAAGAAACCGCCGGTGTGCTGAAAGGAGAATATGGTGCGACTCCTGCTAGTGTAAATGCCGAGTTGCAAGCGCGAGTGTTAGAGGGGGCACAAGCGATTACTTGCCGTCCTGCGGATTTATTGCAAGCTGAATTGGAGCTTTTGACCAAAGAGTTGCTTGAAAAAGTGCAAGCGGAAAAGATCACCTTAGCGGAAGAGTCCGTTGATGATGTGCTGACTTATGCGCTGTTCCCACAAGTTGGGCTTAAGTTTCTGAAAAATCGCCACAATCCAGATGCATTTGAGCCTGCGCCAGGTAAAGAGCCAGTATTAGCGGAAGCTCCAGTTATTGCCAAACCTGCGGCGGGTATCGAAACTTATAGCGTGAAAGTCGACGGTGTGGTGTATGACGTTGAAGTTGGTCCACAAGGTCAATTGACCTCGGTTGCACCTGCAGCTCAAAAAGCAGCCCCCCAGGCGCCAGTATCAACCCGTTTGCAATCTGCGGAAGCGGTTGCAGCACCACTTGCTGGAACTATTTTCAAAATTGAAGTGGAACAAGGCGCTGAAGTGGCTGAAGGCGATGTGTTGATCGTGCTAGAAGCGATGAAAATGGAGACCGAAATTCGCGCAGCGCGTGGTGGGGTCGTTTATGAGTTGCATGTCAAAGAAGGTGACAGCGTTCGTGTTGGCGCATCACTGCTAAGTCTAGCGTAAGGGAAAATCATGGACGGATTAATCACCTTATGGCAAGAAACTGGGATTGCTAACTTTGAGCTAGGTCAGATCATCATGATCATGGTCGGCTGTCTGCTGTTGTTTTTGGCGATCCGCAAAGGCTTTGAGCCATTGCTGCTGTTACCGATAGGTTTTGGCGCTGTGCTTGCCAATATCCCTGAAGCAGGATTTACCGAACCGGGCGGTTTGCTGTATTACATTTATCACGTAGGTATTGAGTCGGGGGTTTTCCCTCTGCTGATTTTTATGGGTGTGGGGGCAATGACGGATTTCGGTGCGTTGATTGCCAACCCTAAAACCTTGTGGCTAGGGGCGGCAGCTCAGCTAGGTATTTTCGCTACTCTATTTGGTGCGATCTTGCTGAACTTTGTACCAGGCATGGAGTTTACCATGGCGGACGCTTCATCGATTGCGATTATCGGTGGTGCGGATGGTCCTACAGCCATCTTCCTCGCTAGTCGTTTGTCTCCGGATTTGCTAGGTGCCATTGCAGTGGCGGCGTATAGCTACATGGCACTGGTTCCGATCATTCAGCCACCGATCATGAAAGCACTTACCACGCCAGAAGAGCGCAAAATCAAGATGGCTCAACTGCGCCATGTGGGCAAAACGGAGAAGATCGTATTTCCGCTGGTCGTGCTTTTGATGACCATTCTGTTTTTACCGGCAGCAACGCCTCTAGTGGGCATGTTCTGCTTAGGAAACTTAATGCGTGAATCGGGAGTGGTGGATCGTTTATCCAAAACCGCCCAAAACGAGTTGATCAACATTGTGACCATCTTCCTTGGGCTTGGTGTTGGGTCAAAACTGCAAGCGGATAAATTCTTGAATTTGGAAACGCTAGGTATTCTTGCTCTCGGTGCAGCGGCATTCAGTATTGGTACTGCGGGTGGGGTGATTATGGCGAAAATTCTCAATAAATTTTCCAAAGAGGATATCAACCCACTGATTGGTGCTGCTGGGGTTTCAGCCGTTCCGATGGCGGCTCGTGTGGTGAACAAAGTTGGTTTGGAGGCGAACCCACAAAACTTCTTGTTGATGCATGCTATGGGGCCAAACGTAGCAGGGGTTTTAGGTTCAGCAGTTGCAGCTGGGGTGTTGTTAGCTTTAGTCGGTTAAAGTTCTATTGGTTATCTTATGCTCAAAACCACAATGCAAAGTTAACGACTTAAAAGAAATTGGTATATATTCAAAGGGATGCTTCGGCATCCTTTTTTATTCACACGATAGGGATAATGGAAATGGAAAACAAACAGATCGTCATTCCCCAATTTGGAACACCGGAGGTGTTAGCTTTACACTCTTCACCGCTCCCAACGCCTAAAGCGGGGGAAGTTTTAGTGAAAGTCGCTTTCGCGAGTGTTAACCCTATCGATGTGAAAACCCGCGCTGGTTTAGGTTGGGCGGCTGTGCAAAACAAAGATAAGTTGCCGTGGACGCCTGGCTACGATATCTCCGGGCGAGTTGTGGCGTTAGGTGAGGGAGTTAGCCGCCTCAAAGAGCGTGATAACGTAGCGGGGTTTATTGGATTTCCACTGCGAGGTGGAGGTTATAGCCAATACATTTGTGTACCTGAGCAAGAACTGAGTTTAGTGCCAGATGCCGTGACTCTTGAGGCAGCTGCAGCTCTGCCTTTAGCTGGCCAAACGGCAGCACAAGCATTGAGTAAAGCGCAAGTTCAGGAAGGTGAGAGAGTTCTGATTTTGGCAGGCGCGGGTGGAGTGGGGCATATTGCAGTGCAAATTGCACTAGCAGCTAAAGCCGAAGTCTTTACGACCTGTAGTGAGGCAAATTTAGATTACCTCGCTACGCTTGGAGCACATGCCATCAATTACCAATTTGCGCCAGTCTCTCAACGTTTAGAAGAGGTGGATGTGCTGATTGATTTGGTTGGCGGCGATGCTGCGTTGGATGCGCTTAAATGCCTGAAAGATAACGCTCGTGTCATTACAGTACCAACGTTAACCGCTGAGCTCATCTGCGAAAAAGCCAAGTTACTTGGCTTTGACGCCACCGGCATGTTAGTTGACCCAAATCCAGAGCAGCTTGATACCATGCTCTACATGGTTAGTGTCGGTTTACTTAAATTGGAAATTCAGCAGATTTATCCGCTTAGCGAGGCGATGTTCGCTCATCAGCAGATCGAATCAGGGCACACCCGAGGCAAGTTGCTTCTTGATATGAAATGCTAGAGTGGCTGAATAATTTTTCTGATCCACTGACTTCTCTACTGGCTGAATCACCACTCAGCTTATTGTTTTGGAGTGGTTTTCTCAGTGCTACTTTATTACCGGGCGGTTCTGAAGCGGCATTGCTGGCGAGTTTATCGCTTGCTCAGCATCCGGTTTGGCTTATCGTGACCGTCTCAACGATGGGCAATACCTTAGGTGGCATGACCAACTATTGGATCGGTTTATGGCTTCCGCATCGAACTCATACGCAAAAACAAGGTCATAAAGCCAAGCTCTGGTTGCAGCGTTACGGTTATTGGGCGCTGCTTGGCAGTTGGTTACCTATTATTGGTGATCCACTTTGTTTAGCCGCAGGTTGGTTGCGTTTACAGGCATTTCCTGCATTTTTAATGATTTTAGTCGGTAAAGCATTGCGTTATTCATTGTTTGCCGCGCTCTATTACGGTTTGTTTTAAGGAGACGTGATGAGAAAACTCGCGTTGTTTGGATTTTCTCTGCTGTTGTTGGCAGGATGTAGTGCATCTGATTCCTCATTGCCTTTGTTTTCTTCCCTGCCGAAAGGCGTCACTTTAGTCGAAGAGGTGAAAGCCGAGCCGGGGAAAGTGATGATCCCGTACTCGAAGTATCGTTTAGATAACGGGCTTACCGTGATCTTGTCGCCGGATGATTCTGATCCTTTAGTGCATGTCGATGTAACCTATCACGTGGGTTCCGCTCGTGAGGAGATTGGTAAATCGGGCTTTGCTCATTTTTTTGAACACATGATGTTTCAAGGTTCTAAACATGTCGGCGATCAGCAGCATTTTCGTTTGATCACTGAAGCAGGCGGCTCGCTCAATGGCACCACAAACCGCGACCGTACCAATTATTTTGAAACGGTTCCTGCCAACCAACTGGAAAAAATATTATGGCTAGAAGCCGATCGAATGGGCTTTTTGCTTGATGCGGTTTCGCAGCGCAAGTTTGAGATCCAGCGTGATACCGTGAAAAATGAGCGTGCTCAGAATTATGACAACCGCCCTTATGGTTTGATGTGGGAAAAAATGGGTGAGGCACTTTATCCCGAAGGGCACCCTTATTCTTGGCAAACCATTGGCTATGTCAGTGATTTAGATCGTGTTGATGTGAATGATCTTAAAGCCTTTTTCCTACGTTGGTATGGCCCAAACAATGCGGTCTTAACCATAGGGGGCGATCTCGATGTGAAACAGACCCTAGCTTGGGTGCAAAAATACTTTGGCTCGATTCCGAAAGGCCCTGAAGTGGTGGATGCACCGAAGCAGCCTGCACGGTTGAGTGAAGATCGCTTTATTACGTTGGAAGATCGTGTGCAGCAGCCGATGTTGCTGATTGGATGGCCGACCCAATATTTAGGGGCAGAGGATGAAGTGGCACTGGATGCACTAGCGAGTGTATTGGGCAGGGGGAACAACAGCTTTTTATATCAAGAGTTAGTCAAAACACAAAAAGCCGTTGATGCAGGGGCATTTCAAGATTGTGCCGAGCTTGCTTGTACCTTTTATGTGTACGCCATGGCTCCCTCTGGTATGCAAGGTAACTTAGCCCCTCTCTACCAAGACATCCTGCAAGTATTGGAGAAATTTAAGCAGCAAGGGGTCTCTGCCCAACGCTTAGAGCAGATTACCGGCTCGGAAGAAGCTAATGCGGTATTTGCTTTAGAGAGCGTCAAAGGTAAAGTGAGCCAATTAGCAGCCAATCAAACCTTCTTTAATCAACCGGATCGTATTGAAAGCCAATTGGAGAAAATTCGTTCAGTGACGCCACAATCACTTCAGCAAGTATTTACTCGCTATATTGATGGTCAACCGAAAGTGACTTTAAGTGTGGTGGCGAAAGGCAAAACGGAGTTTGCCGTGCGTCCGGCTACCTTTACCACGCCTGAGCGCCAACTGCTTGAGCATCAAAAAATTGGGGATGATCAGCTGGCATATCGAGAAGTGAAAGACAGCTTTGATCGATCACAAATGCCACAACTGGCTGAAGCGATTCAGGCTCGTTCTCCGAAGTTATACGATGTCTATTTTGATAATGGTGTGCAACTGCTCGGAACCCAAACCACTGAAACGCCGACAGTGCTGATTGAAATCGAATTACCGGCAGGTGAGCGTCAAGTCGCAGTTGGTAAAGAAGGCTTAGCCAATTTAACAGCCAACTTATTGCAAGAAGGCAGTCAAAACCGCAGCGCGGAAGAGATTCAAGCTCAACTGGATAAGTTAGGCTCGAGTATTCAAGTGGCAGCTGGGCCTTATTCAACCAGCATCGTTGTCTCAAGTTTGAAGAAAAACTTGCCAGCAACGTTAAAAGTAGCGCAAGAGATGCTTTTAACCCCAGCCTTTAATCAGGAGGACTTTGCTCGCTTACAGCAGCAGATGTTACAAGGCTTGGTGTATCAGCATCAGCAGCCGAGTTGGTTAGCCTCACAAGCCACGCGCCAAGTGTTGTGGGGCAATAGCCTCTTTGCTCGCTCGGCTGAGGGAACTCAAGCTTCGGTAGCCGCGTTAACGCTGCAAGATGTGAAGCAGTTTTATCGACAACATTACACGCCACAAGGGGCGCAAATTGCGGTAGTCGGTGATATTAGCGCACGAGAAATTCGTCAGCAATTGCAGTTTATTGCCGATTGGAAAGGTGAAGCAGCACCACTTATCACCCCTCAAATCGTCCCAAATTTAACCAAACAAAAAATCTACTTAGTAGATAAGCCGGGAGCACCACAGAGTATTATACGTCTGGTGCGCAAAGGGCTGTCATTTGACGCGACTGGTGAGTTGTACTTAACTCAGCTAGCTAACTTTAACTTAGCTGGTAATTTTAATAGCCGAGTTAACCTCAACTTGCGTGAAGATAAAGGCTATACCTATGGTGCAGGCAGCTATTTTGCTAGCAACCGTGAAATTGGTGCAGTTGTCTTTAATGCGCCAGTGCGTGCTGATGTGACGGTGGAAGCGATTCAAGAAATGATCAAAGAGATGCGTCAATTTAGCCAATCTGGCATGACTGACGAAGAGATGAAATTTTTACGCTTAGCGGTCGGTCAACAAGATGCATTGATGTATGAAACTCCGGCGCAAAAGGCGCAGCTCATCTCCAGCATTTTGACTTATAGCTTAGATCGTGACTATTTACAGCAGCGCAATGAGATCGTCAAAAGCGTGGATCGCTCAACACTTAATGAACTGGCGGCGAAGTGGTTTAATCCCGATGACTATCAAATCATCGTAGTTGGCGATGCAAAACAACTGAAACCCCAGTTGGAAAAGTTAGGCATCGCGCTAGAAGAGCTTGAAATCATCCGCTAGAGTACACATTTATTAATGGGGCACCTTACGCCCCACTCGTTATGCCGCCCAGAAGTTGATTTCAGTGGCGGCATTCGATGATAACTACCGACATAAGCGAAGCGTATTTTGAGTAAATTTGTCGAGCGACTACAAACAGTTGCAAATAAACCAGAAGTATTTCAAAAGTTTGGCCGTGGATTGGAGCGTGAATCACTGCGCTATACGCCGGAAGGCGCGCTCACACAAACTCCGCATCCTAAAGCGCTGGGTGCCGCATTAACGCATCGTTGGATCACAACAGACTTTGCTGAGTCTTTGCTTGAATTCATTACTCCGGTTTCTCATGAAGTGGATACGCTCATCGCACAGATGTCGGATATTCACCATTTCGCACAAACCAAATTGGGAGAGGAAAAACTCTGGCCTCTCTCCATGCCTTGTTATGTCGGCAGTGAAGATGGCATAGTGTTGGCGCAATACGGATCTTCCAATACAGGCAAAATGAAAACACTGTATCGTGAAGGCTTGAAGCGCCGTTACGGCAGTTTGATGCAGATTATTTCGGGAGTGCATTTCAATTTTTCATTCCCAGAAAGCTTTTGGGATGCACTGTATGGTGAACAAGATCCGCAAGCGCGCCAAGTAAGTAAATCGGCAGCCTATTTTGGCGTGATTCGTAACTATTACCGATTTGGTTGGTTGATCCCCTATCTGTTTGGTGCTTCACCGGCACTCTGTTCGTCTTTCTTGCAAGGGCGTAAAACCGACCTACCGTTTGAGTCGATTGGTAAAACGCTCTATTTGCCTTATGCCACATCACTGCGTTTAAGCGATTTGGGCTACACCAACAGTGCACAAAGTGTGCTGCAAATTGGTTTCAACAGCATTGAGCAGTATCTGCAAGGATTGAATGAGGCGATCCGCACGCCATCACAAGAGTTTGCCAAACTTGGGGTGAAGGTTGAAGGAGAATATCGTCAGCTTAACAGCAACGTGCTGCAAATTGAGAACGAGCTGTATGCCCCCATCCGTCCGAAACGCGTGACACAAAGTGGTGAGCGCCCTTCACAAGCCTTGGCTCGTGCTGGGGTAGAATATATTGAAGTGCGATCGCTTGATGTGAACCCATTTAGCCCGATTGGCATTGATGAAGATCAGGTACGTTTCCTCGATCTGTTTTTAGCTTGGACAGCGCTGTCGGATTCAGATCCTATGGATGGTTGTGAACTCGGCTGCTGGCGTGATAATTGGCGTAAAGTCGTGCTAGAAGGGCGTAAGCCGGGTCTGGAGCTCCAAATTGGTTGCCACGGTGAAGTGTTGACTTTGCAAGCGTGGGCAAAACGCGTATTTAGCGATTTACGGTTGATTGCTAAGACGATGGATGCAGCACTGGGTGGAACGCCTTATCAGGATGTGTGTGAGAAGTTAGAGAGCTGGATTGATAACCCCGAGTTAACGCTCTCCGCTAAAATCCTCGCTGAAATTAAGCAGCATGGTGGTTTAGGTAAAACCGGTTGCACTTTAGGTAACGAATATCGTGCTGCGAATTTACAGCACCAGTATCAATTTTATTCGCAACCAGAAATGGAGCAGGAAGTCCGTCGTTCAACTGAAGCTCAGGCGCAGATTGAAGCGCAAGATACGCTGAGTTTCGATGCCTACTTAACGCACTATTTTGCGTACTTGCAGGCGGCGGTTTAAGGTTAGCAATACATTGGCGCGTAATGAAACGAGCCAGAGAGGAGAAAGGAAATGCCATTATTAGACAGTTTCACCGTCGATCATACTCGAATGAATGCGCCAGCAGTACGTGTAGCGAAAAC
The DNA here is from genome assembly GCF_019048845.1 of Vibrio mimicus. Lineage (NCBI taxonomy): Bacteria > Pseudomonadati > Pseudomonadota > Gammaproteobacteria > Vibrionales > Vibrionaceae > Vibrio > Vibrio mimicus. The sequence continues at coordinate 2,724,396 of NZ_CP077426.1, read as the reverse complement.
CATGCAAACTCCCAAAGGGGATACCATTACGGTATTTGATTTGCGCTTTACCATGCCAAACAAAGATATTTTGTCTGAACGCGGCATCCATACTTTAGAGCATCTGTACGCAGGCTTTATGCGTGCTCATCTCAATGGTGGTCAAGTGGAGATCATTGATATTTCGCCCATGGGCTGCCGTACGGGTTTCTACATGAGCTTGATTGGTGCGCCGACAGAACAACAAGTCGCGCAAGCTTGGTTAGCTGCGATGCAGGATGTGTTGAAAGTGGAAAGCCAAGACAAAATTCCAGAGCTGAATGAATACCAGTGTGGCACTGCGGCAATGCACTCATTGGAAGAAGCTAAAGCGATCGCACAGAAAGTGATTGCGGCAGGCATCTCGGTTAACCGCAATGATGAGTTGGCATTGCCAGAATCCATGCTCAATGAGCTGAAGGTTCACTAAGTCGATTGCTGTATAGGCTGTAGTGAACGTTAACCATGTAAAAAGCCCGAATGTTTGTTCGGGCTTTTGTTTGGGTGATTAAGTTAAATCAAACAAGTTTTACTTTTCTTGGGTAAACCTTGACTAGCTTAATGCGATTCTCTTCCAGCTCTAAGATCTCCATTTTATGCTGTGCCACTTTCACACTGAGGTGGCTCGCGGGGATCTCTTCAAGGTGCTCTAGAATTAAACCATTCAAGGTTCGTGGGCCATCGGTGGGCAATTTCCACTTCAAGCTCTTGTTAATATCACGAATATTGGCACTACCTTCAATTAAGAAGCTACCATCGCCTTGTGGGGTGATTTCATCCGCTAAGCTTGGTGACATCGATGTAGTAAACTCACCAACGATTTCTTCCAAAATATCTTCTAACGTCGTTAAGCCGATGATTTCACCGTATTCATCCACGATTAAACCAATGCGTTCTTTATTACGTTGGAATTTGAGCAGTTGAACGTTGAGCGGTGTGCCTTCAGGAATAAAATAGATCTCATCTGCTGCGCGCAGCAGCATTTCTTTATTAAAGTCGTTTTTTTCAAGCATAAAGCGTGAAGCTTCACGTAAGCGCAAGATCCCCACCACTTCATCAATCTTGTCACGGTACAGCACTACACGCCCATGAGGGGAGTGTGCAAGCTGACGAGTGATCGACTTCCAATCGTCATTGATGTTGATGCCGGTGATCTCATTGCGCGGAATCATAATGTCATTCACGGTGACATGCTCAAGGTCGAGGATCGATAGCAACATATCTTGGTGACGGCGTGGGATAAGGCCACCCGCTTCATTCACCACAGTTCGTAACTCTTCCGAGCTTAAGTGATCGCCTTTTCCGTGTTTAGGTGAAATCCCGAGGATGCGGATCAAACCATTAGTAATGACATTGACGAATAAAACCAGTGGCGAAAGTAGCTTCATCAAGATCGTCAACAGCACACTGCTGGCGTAAGACACTCGCTCAGGATAAAGCGCAGCTAAGGTTTTTGGGGTTACTTCAGCAAACACCAAAATAACTAGCGTCAACGCACCTGTGGCAATCGCAACGCCTAAATCACCATATAAACGCATGCCAATAATGGTGGCAATCGCAGAAGCGAGGATGTTGACGAGGTTATTACCAATCAAAATTAAGCCGATCAAACGATCTGGACGATCCAAGAGCTTTTCAACCCGTTTTGCGCCTTTATGGCCGCTATTGGCTAAATGCTTTAAGCGGTAACGGTTGAGAGCCATCATGCCGGTTTCAGAGCCGGAGAAGTAGGCAGAAATAACAATGAGACACGCGAGTAGCGCAAATAAGATACCCGTTGATATGTCGTCCAAAACGCGAATTTTCCTTATGACAGAGTTCTAATTAAAGGCTGAATTTATTGTGAGTGTCAAATGACAGCTCGATGAATCTTGTTCAGCGCAAAATGATTTCACGTACAAAACGGCTACCGAAGTAAGCCAAGGTGAGTAAAGTGGCGCCTGCAACCGCGAACCAAGTGACTTTTTTACCACGCCAACCCTGACGATAATGACCCCACAGTAAAATAGAGTACACAATCCATGCCACAAACGAGAGGATTCCTTTATGGGCTTTGCCTTGGGCAAACATATCCTGCACGAAGATAAACCCGGTGACTAACGTCCCCGTGAGCAGTAAGTTACCAATCAAAATGATTTTGAATAACTGACGCTCCACCATTAGCAGTGGCGGTAAATTGGGATTGATGGAGAATACCTTTTTTGTTTTGAGCTTATGATCTAACCAAGCTAACTGCAGTGCATATAAGGCGCCGATGCTCAAGGTTGAGTAGGAGAATAGCGCTAATGAAATGTGCAACAGTAGTTTGGGATCACTCTCTAGGTGAGTAATGAAAGTCCCCGGTAAAAAGGTTGCAGCGGAAAGATTAATGGCAGAAAAACTATAGGCAACAGGCAGCAAAAACCAGAGTCGAGTTTTAAACATGGCAATGCTCATTACCAAAGAGATAATGAAACTGATCAAAGACGCCACATTGAGAATGCTCAGATTTTGCCCTGCGCCATGCAGAATCAAATCACTGAGTAACCAGCCATGAAACAGCAGTGCAATCGCTGCACTGATAAACACGGTTTTCGCTCGGATCCCAGTTTGATTGACCAACCCGGGTACGATAGTCGCAATCGACAAGAGATATAACATCGCCGCGGCCATCGCGATTAAGTTGTCCATACCTGCCACATAGATAAGGGTTAAGTGGGCGAATTATACCTTGCTCTCCGCTAATGGGCTACTTTGGATCGTCTTCGTTTTTGAGAGGTTAGAGCACAAAAAGCCATTCAACAGTGACATTCGTGAATGTGAGCACTGGGTAACGGGTATGCCTGTCCGTTTGTCTAAGGTATACTCACGCCAATTTATCGCCGCTTAGCGAAGAGAAAAAAGATGTTTGAGAATTTAACCGATCGATTGTCCAAAACGCTGAAAAATATCAGCGGCAAAGGTCGTCTTACTGAAGACAACATTAAAGATACCCTGCGCGAAGTGCGCATGGCACTGTTGGAGGCGGACGTAGCACTGCCTGTAGTTCGTGATTTCGTCAATCGCGTCAAAGAAGGTGCCGTTGGTGTCGAAGTTTCTAAATCTCTGACTCCGGGTCAAGAGTTCATCAAAATCGTCCGCCAGCAACTTGAAGCGGTGATGGGCGAATCCAACGAAGCGTTGAATCTTGCCGCTCAGCCTCCAGCGGTTATTTTGATGGCTGGTTTGCAAGGTGCGGGTAAAACCACATCCGTAGGCAAACTCTCTAAGCTCCTAAAAGAGCGTGATAAGAAGAAAGTGTTGGTGGTTTCCGCCGACGTGTATCGCCCAGCGGCAATCAAGCAGCTCGAAACATTAGCCAATGATTTAGGCGTTGATTTCTTCCCGTCCACACCGGATCAAAAACCGATTGATATCGCTAACGCTGCAATTGATCACGCTAAGAAGAAATTCTACGACGTACTGATTGTCGATACCGCGGGTCGTTTGGCGATTGATGAGCAGATGATGGCCGAGATCCAGGCACTGCATAAAGCGATCAATCCGGTTGAAACGCTGTTCGTCGTTGACGCGATGACTGGCCAAGATGCGGCCAATACCGCGAAAGCATTTGGCGATGCATTACCACTGACGGGGGTCATCCTGACCAAGGTTGACGGTGATGCCCGTGGCGGTGCGGCGCTGTCGGTTCGTCATATTACCGGTAAGCCGATCAAATTTATCGGTGTCGGCGAGAAAACCGATGCGTTAGAGCCTTTCCACCCTGATCGTATTGCTTCACGTATTCTCGGTATGGGTGATGTTCTGTCGCTGATCGAGGATCTGCAGCGCAATGTTGACCAAGAGAAAGCTGAAAAACTTGCGAAAAAATTCAAAGAAAAGAAAGGCTTTGACTTAGAAGATTTTCGTGAGCAGTTAGGTCAGATGAAAAACATGGGTGGCATGATGGGTATGCTCGATAAACTGCCCGGAATGTCTCAACTGCCTGCGGATATGAAAGACAAAGTGGATGATCGCGTTTTCAAGCAGATGGAAGCCATCATCAACTCAATGACCATGAAAGAGCGTCAAAACCCCGATCTCATCAAGGGCTCACGTAAAAAGCGGATTGCTGCGGGTTCAGGTACCCAAGTGCAAGACGTAAACCGCCTGCTCAAGCAGTTTACCCAGATGCAGAAGATGATGAAGAAAATGCAACAAGGTGGCATGAAAGGCATGATGCGTAACATGCAGGGCCTAATGGGTGGCGGTGGTCGTGGTGGTTTTGGCGGCGGTTTCTTCGGGCGTTAGCCCACTCGCACGCAGCCACTTGAGTGATCAGTGAGCTTTTCAATCTGTTAGCTGAATCACGGTAATTCGTAGCACTTTTTGCTGGTGAAAAAGTAGCTAAACCCCTTGCAAAGCCTCGGAATAAGAGTAGAATTCCGAGGCTTTATTTTGGCACGAGACCCTAAACTAAATTTTGTGAATTTTTTGCAAGATGGTTTTCGGGGTTAATTTTATTTTTGAAAAGCAAAGAGGACGACATGGTAACCATTCGTTTGGCACGTCACGGCGCGAAAAAGCGTCCATTCTATCAAATCGTTGTAGCTGACAGCCGCAACTCAGCAACTGGCCGTTTCATCGAGAAAGTAGGTTTCTTTAACCCTACTGCTACTGGTCAAGAAGAAGGCCTGCGTCTAGACCTAGATCGCGTGAACCACTGGGTTTCACAAGGCGCATCTCTGTCTGATCGCGTAGCACAGCTAGTTAAAACCGCTCAAAAAGCGGCTTAATTATTACTGTTAAGTAGTAACTAGTTTATGTCGATGAAAGGTAAAGAGACGATGGGCAAGCAAAACGAAAGATTGGTTGTGGGAAAATTAGGTTCTTCTTACGGCATTCGTGGCTGGCTTAAAGTTTTTTCCTACACAGACAATCCAGAAAGTATTTTTGATTACAGTCCTTGGTTTATTGACCAAAAGGGCGAGTGGGTTGAGCACAAAGTAGAAGGCTGGAAACGCCACAACAAAGGTTGGGTAGTAAAACTTCAAGGGCTTGATGTTCGTGAAGATGCACACCTGCTGACTAACTTTGAAATTGCTATTGACCCCGCATCACTACCAGAATTGTCAGAAGATGAATTCTACTGGCGTGAATTGTTTGGTATGCAAGTAGTGACCACGAACGGCTACGACCTTGGTGTAGTAACCGATATGATGGAAACTGGCTCCAACGATGTTCTCGTGGTGAAAGCGAATCTGAAAGATGCTTTCGGCCAAAAGGAACGGTTAATTCCGTTTCTTGAAGAGCAAGTGATCAAAGTTGTTGATCGCCAAGCTCAACGGATCGAAGTTGACTGGGATCCTGCGTTTTAACTCTTAAAATCGAATAAGCGAGGAAACATGTGGGTTGGCATTGTTAGCCTATTTCCTGAAATGTTCCGCAGCGTTACCGATTTTGGAGTAACAGGTCAGGCGGTTAAAAAAGGGTTGTTGTCAGTTGAAGCTTGGAATCCTCGTGATTTCGCTCATGACAAACGTCGCACTGTCGATGATAAACCCTACGGTGGCGGTCCCGGCATGTTGATGATGGTGCAACCTTTGCGCGATGCCATCCATGCTGCGAAACAAGCGTCACCGGGTAAGACGAAAGTGATTTACCTCTCTCCACAAGGCCGAAAACTCGACCAACAAGGTGTGGAAGAGCTGGCGCAAAACCAGAACCTGATTCTGATTTGCGGTCGCTATGAAGGGGTAGATGAACGCATTATTGAATCTGAAGTTGACGAAGAATGGTCAATTGGAGATTTCGTAATGACGGGTGGGGAGCTCCCAGCCATGACGTTGATTGATTCGGTCTCGCGGTTTATTCCGGGAGTATTGGGGGATTTTGCGTCAGCAGAAGAAGACTCTTTTGCCAATGGTTTGTTGGATTGTCCTCACTACACGCGTCCTGAAGTGTTGGATGGAAAAGAGGTACCAGCGGTACTGAAATCCGGCAATCATGAGGATATTCGTCGTTGGCGACTCAAGCAGTCGCTTGGCCGTACCTGGCTTAGAAGACCGGAGCTCCTGGAAAACCTAGCTCTGACTGACGAACAGGAACAATTACTGACCGAGTACATTAAAGAGACTCGTCATCAGTAACCTATTAAATTTAGTATCAGTTTATTCTAGGAATTTAGACAATGAGTAACATCATCAAGGCTCTAGAACAAGAGCAAATGAAACAAGACCTGCCTCAATTTGCACCAGGCGACACTGTTGTGGTTCAAGTTAAGGTAAAAGAAGGTGACCGTGAGCGTCTACAGGCTTTTGAAGGCATCGTAATCGCAATCCGTAACCGTGGTCTGCACTCAGCATTCACCGTTCGTAAAATTTCTAACGGCGAAGGTGTTGAGCGTACGTTCCAAACTCACTCTCCAGTAGTTGATAGCATCGAAGTTAAGCGTCGCGGTGCAGTACGTCGTGCCAAACTGTACTACCTGCGTGACCTATCTGGTAAAGCTGCTCGTATCAAAGAGAAGCTGGCTAAGAAGTAATGCTAGAACTCTCGTTCTCGTAGTAAAAAGCGGAGCCCAAGGGCTCCGCTTTTTTGTGTTCTTTATCACGATTCATCGCATCGCGTTAAATTAATATTAGTTCGTTACTCACGAGTGTCTTCCCCTATGGTGACCGGGATGACGATCTCTTCACCTTTTCGCAGCAAGGTAAAATCGACTACGGTACCTGGTCGTAAATCGGTCACAGTATCCGTGACATTTTGGCGGCCATTTACTTTCTTTCCATCGATTTTCAGTAAGATATCTTGCTCTAAAAAACCAGCTCGCGCTGCAGGGCCGTTGGGGTCTACCCCTAAAATAATGATCCCGCCGACATGCTCATTGCCTAGCAGACGTGAAGTCATCGAATTAATATCTTGCCCATCGACACCAATATAACCGCGGATCACGCGTCCATCGGCAATGATTTTGGCCATGATTTTACTGGCAAGCGAGTAAGGTATGGCAAATGATATGCCGTAAGTTTCCAGATCCGTTGCCTGCTGAAAAGAGGCGGTATTGATCCCAACCAATTCACCTTGAGTATTCACCAATGCGCCACCTGAGTTTCCGTCATTGATCGCAGCATCCGTTTGAATAAACGCTTGGCGTCCATCAGCGCTGATGGAGGATCGTCCTGTGGCTGAGATAATCCCGAAAGTCGTGGTTTGTCCTAAGTTGTATGGGTTTCCAATGGCTAATACCACATCGCCGACTTTGGGATGGTAGTCCGGATTGAGTGGAATTACAGGTAAGCCCGTGCCTTCCACCCGTAATATTGCGATATCAGTACGACGATCTTTTCCGACTAATTGCGCGGCCGCCGCTCTGCCATCTTGTAATGCAACGACAATTTGATCGGCTTGAGCTACGACATGATAGTTGGTAATGATGTAGCCTTTTTCACTGACAATTACCCCAGAGCCTAAGCCTTGAGTTGAGAGTTTTTGGCGATCATTTTCACTGTATTTTCGGTTGTAAATGTTAACTACTGCAGGAGCTGCTTTACGTACTGCATCATTAAAGGATATCTGTAATGCACCTATGTTACTTGGGCTAGAGTCAGCGGAGGGGAGTAGTTTTACACGTAGTGAGGGTGTGACAAAAATGATGATAATCGCAGCCAATAGCCCAAGGCTAATTGAGCGAACCCAAAATTTCAGCATAATTTCCCCAACTCAGTATTGAACAAATTTCTCACGATGAGTGGGCAAGAATAACACTGGAAGGCCTTTTCACCAAAGTGGCATCTCGGTAGTTATGGATAACTTTTTGAGAGATTAGTTGAGTTTACGTAGTTTAATTGTGGAGCTGGAATGCATGTTGCCACCTAAAGGTGGCAACACTGGGTAGAATTTAACGAACGACAAGATAGATCGTACGATCTCCTCGTTGGATATTTAGCGCCAAAATATTGGGTGATTTCTCCATTATCTTGCGAAGTTCAGCGATGTTTTTCACTCGTTTACGGTTCACACCAATAATGATGTCATCTTTTTGTAGTTGATAAGATTCCGCTGCTGAGCCTTTTTGAACTTCAGTAACTTTAACGCCTTGGATTGGGTCGCTCTCAGTGGTATTGCTTAACTCGGCACCACTTAATCCTTGATGCAGCGATTCAGCTTTGGTTTTAGCATTTTGTTGCTCGCCTAGCGTGACATCAAAACTTTTTGTTTGACCATCACGTAATACGCCAAGCGTAATCGTTTTTCCTGCACCAAGTGTCGCGACTTTAGCGCGTAATTCAGAGAAGGTATCTACTTTTTTGCCATTGAGTGAGGTGATGATATCACCAGCCTTAATACCTGCTTTATCCGCGGCACTGTCTTGAACGACCTGACTCACAAAAGCGCCTTTGGACGATTCATAGCCTAGAGCATCGGCAAGCTCGGAAGTAATCTCTCCACCTTGAACGCCAAGCATGCCGCGTTTCATTTCACCAAACTCTAAGATCTGATCGGCAAGGTTTTTCATCATATTGGAGGGGATTGCAAAACCGATTCCAACGTTCCCGCCGTTAGGACCAAGAATGGCAGTGTTGATTCCGATCAATTCACCATTGAGATTGACCAAGGCACCACCAGAGTTACCACTATTGATGGCTGCATCGGTTTGAATGAAGTTCTCGAAATTTTCGATATTTAGACCGCTACGGCCTAAAGCGGAAACAATTCCAGACGTTACTGTCTGTCCAAGGCCAAAGGGGTTACCAATTGCAACCGCAAAGTCACCGACTCGCAGGACGTCAGAGTCGGCAATTTTAATTTCTGTTAGGTTTTTGGTTTTACTGAGCTTTAACAAGGCGATGTCAGACATCTCATCACCTCCAACGAGCTCTGCATCAATTTCTCTGCCATCATGTAGTTTGACGCGGATTTTCTCAGCACCATTAATGACATGATAGTTAGTGACGATATAGCCTTTATCTGCATTAATGATGACGCCTGAACCTAAACCACGGAAAGGTCGTTCTTGGAGTTGCTCGGTTGGGAAATCAGGACCGAAGAAAAAACGAAATTGGTCTGGCAAGCGCTGCCTTGAAACCTGAGTTCCTTCCACTGCAATACTCACTACGGCTGGAGTAACTTTTTCGAGCATAGGTGCAAGGCTAGGAACTTGTTCCCCGTTGATAGAAAGGGGGAGGGCTGCTGTGGCAGGTAACGGCGTGAGAATGGAGCTCAAGCTAAGTGACAGAGCAGTTAAAACAAGTAAAGGTTTTTTCATCATAAACTCCTCGTTCAATTTAACGTCTGGTTGAAGTAGAAATAGGTTCATTTAAAGAAACTTCAACTGACAATCTGCGAGTTATGACTCAAAAACCTTTACAAAGTTCACCGTAGGATGGTGAGAATTGATTAACTAGCTTTGGCATTCACCAGATCCGAGGAGCGAATAATGGCCTTTTCCTCGCTGCGCAATAAACCAGTTGCACCTAAAGCATAATCTTTTGGTGGCTGCTCCAAGACCTCTTCTTGTTTACCCTCTTCCTCTTTTTGCTGCGCTAATTTGCTGATAAATGGATTATCTTGCTCTGGCAGATTAGGGATCAGGTCAGTAGCCGTTTTGGCCATATGTTGATAGAGCTTGGTGTAGTCTTTTCCTAGGGTATCGAGCATTTCAGCCGTCTGTGCAAAGTGATCAGACAATTCTTGGCGTTGTTGCTCTAGATTGAATTTAGCGCTCTCGAGTTCTTTCTGTAGATTCTTCTGTGTCTTGTATTGAGGGGTAGTCAAACGAGCAATCAGCATCCCGACAACAATCCCCACTAGCAATCCAGCAATGGCATAGATCCAAGGCATAACAGCTCCTTATTGTTGTTATTTAACATGTTTTTTACCTGTCGGTTACACATGTACGAGGGACATGTTACTATGAGAGCTAGGTTGGATAAAGCAAAATGCATGTATGCCATTTTACCTTTAAGGCTCTCATTGTAACTGTAGTAGACCAGTATGACACCGAAGCAACGATACGAAAAAGATTTACAACGTTCTGATTTTTATAGTGATGAGGCACAGGCGAAAGCTGTAGAAGCATTGGATAACTTGTACCATCAATGGATTGAGTATCTTAATCAGCCAGTGGTACGACCTTCTGTGTGGCAGAAATTGCTAGGCAAGAAAGCACACGTTTCTCAGCCTCCCAAAGGGCTCTATATGTGGGGTGGAGTAGGGCGCGGAAAAACGTATCTGATGGACACCTTTTTTGAAGCATTACCGACTGAGAAAAAGCTGCGGGTTCATTTTCATCGCTTCATGTACCGAGTTCATGATGAGTTACGTACGTTATCTGATGTGAGTGACCCTCTGGAAATCGTTGCTGATCGTTTCTGTGCCGAAGCCAATATTATCTGCTTTGATGAATTCTTTGTTTCGGATATTACGGATGCGATGATTTTAGGGACTTTGTTTGAAGCTCTATTTAGACGAGGCGTTGTGTTGGTTGCGACCTCCAATATTCCCCCCAAAGAACTGTACCGTAATGGGTTACAGCGAGCCCGCTTTTTACCCGCGATTGCATTGGTGGATACCCACTGTCACGTATTGAATGTCGATAGTGGGGTTGATTACCGCTTACGGACATTGCAGCAAGCCGAAATCTATCATTACCCTCTTGATGCAAAAGCAACGGAAAATCTCCAGCGCTATTTCCAACAGTTGGTTAGTTCGGAGCAATTGCCTGAGAATCAAATAGAAGTGAATCATCGTCTTGTGCCCGTGAATGCAGCCTGTGATGGTGTTTTATATGCGACTTTTGCTCAGCTATGCCAAACGGCCCGTAGCCAAAATGACTATATTGAATTGTCGAAGATTTATCACACAGTGCTTTTAGCTGATGTGAAACAGATGGATAAAAGTAACGATGATGCAGCAAGGCGGTTCATCGCGTTGGTAGATGAATTTTATGAGCGGCATGTAAAATTAATTATTTCAGCTGAAGTCAGCATGGCAGAGTTATATTTGCAGGGTTTGCTAGAGTTCGAGTTTAAACGTTGCCAATCAAGACTGGTTGAGATGCAAAGCCATGAATATTTGGCGAAACAACATTTAGCTTAACGGTGCAAACAAGGTATCAACAAGAGGTGGGATTTTTTTATCTTTTTCTTCAAAAAAAGGTGATTTTTTCTGCGCCCTTCTCTATAATCCTGCGACCCACCGTTACTGCAGGTCCTTTGTGACCGAGAGTGCCACCCACTCGAAGGGGTGATGACTGGGCTCTTAGACAGTGGGAGCGAAAGCTCCTTGAAGTGTAAATTTAAATTAACGGGTTATTATTAGCATGAAAACTTTCGTTGCTAAACCAGAAACTGTAAAACGCGACTGGTACGTTGTAGACGCTGAAGGTAAAACTCTTGGCCGTCTAGCAAGTGAAATTGCATCTCGCCTACGTGGCAAACACAAAGCTGAATACACTCCGCACGTTGATACTGGTGATTACATCATCGTTGTTAACGCGGAGAAAGTTACTGTTACTGGTAACAAGGCTAAGAACAAAATGTACCACCGTCACTCTGAGTTCCCAGGTGGCCTGAAGTCATTCAGCTTCGAGAAGCTGATTGAGCGTAAGCCAGAAATGGTACTTGAGTTAGCGGTTAAAGGTATGTTGCCAAAAGGTCCTCTAGGCCGTGCTATGTACCGTAAGCTAAAAGTTTACGCTGGCGCTGAGCACAACCATGCTGCTCAACAACCAAAAGTACTGGACATCTAATCGGGGATTTCGGAAATGGCAGAGAATCAATACTACGGCACTGGCCGTCGCAAAAGCTCAGCTGCTCGTGTTTTTATTAAACCAGGCAGCGGCAACATCGTAATCAACAAGCGTAGCCTTGAAGAGTATTTCGGTCGTCCAACTTCTTGCATGGTTGTTAAACAACCTCTAGAACTGGTTGACATGGTAGAAAAACTGGATCTGTACATCACTGTTAAAGGTGGTGGTATTTCTGGTCAAGCAGGTGCTATCCGTCACGGTATCACTCGCGCTCTGATGGAATACGATGAGTCTCTACGTCCTGTTCTACGTGCTGCTGGCTACGTTACTCGTGACGCTCGTCGCGTTGAACGTAAGAAAGTGGGTCTACGTAAAGCACGTCGTCGTCCACAGTTCTCTAAGCGTTAATTTTCCTTTTGGGAAAATACGCTCCAGTGTTACTGGATGTGGTTCAAAAACCCGGCTATTCAGCCGGGTTTTTTTATGCGCTTTAATCACCTCACGAGACTTTGCTCTATTCTCTTTCGGGTACATGATAAATAAGTTGTTCCTTTTGTGATGCCACAAACGATTTGAATTGACGAATGTTACAGAAAGGTAGCTTTATCTTGTCAAAAAGTAGGGTTTTATTTATCATTTGCTATCAAATAAATACAAAATAAACTCGTGTTTGTTAGCCTTGCTCTTTAACGGAATAAGCAGGATCCATAAGGAGCAAATGGGAGAATGTCTGGATGAGTAATGCGCCTCTAAATCAAGGTCGCAGACGATTTCTTACTGCCACAACGGCTGTTGTCGGTGGGTTAGGAGCTGTCGCGGTCGCTGTACCTTTTATTAAATCATGGAATCCTAGTGCCAAGGCAAAAGCTGCCGGAGCCCCTGTCGAGGTTGATGTTAGCAAACTCGAAGAAGGGCAAATGGTTCGTGTTGAATGGCGTGGAAAGCCTGTTTGGGTAGTTCGTCGAGCACAGTCAGTGGTTGATGCTCTCAAAGAACATGATAACCAACTTCGTGATCCTTCTTCTCAAGAAGAACAACAGCCTAACTATGCTCAGAATGGTTATCGTTCTATTAAGCCAGAATACTTTATTGCCGTCGGTATCTGTACTCACCTTGGGTGCTCTCCAACTTATCTTCCTGACTCTTTCAGTGAGCAAGTTCAAGGGGTGAAATCAGGTTTCTTCTGTCCATGTCATGGCTCGAAGTTTGATATGGCAGGTCGCGTATTTCAAGGTGTTCCTGCTCCACTTAACTTGGTCATTCCAAAACATATGTATCTCACAGAGACCAAAATTGTCATCGGTCTTGATGAGACAGGGGAGGCATAATGCAAGCTCTACTTGATTGGGTAGAAAAACGCCTACCGGCAATGAATGCGTATAAAAAGCACCTTTCTGAGTATCCAATGCCAAAGAACTTTAATTTTTGGTATCTGTTTGGTTCTCTGGCGATGTTGGTCTTAGTTAACCAAATCCTAACGGGTATCTGGTTAACGATGAATTATGTCCCTTCTGGTGAAGGAGCATTTGCTTCTGTTGAATATATCATGCGTGATGTTGAGTACGGTTGGTTGCTACGTTATATGCACTCAACGGGTGCATCAGCATTTTTCGTGGTGGTTTACCTGCATATGTTCCGTGGCTTGATTTACGGTTCATACCAGAAGCCTCGCGAACTATTGTGGCTTTTTGGTATGTTGATATTCCTCGTGCTGATGGCAGAAGCTTTTATGGGCTACTTGCTACCTTGGGGACAAATGTCTTACTGGGGCGCGCAGGTTATTATTTCACTATTTGGTGCAATTCCTGTTATCGGTGATGATTTAACACTATGGATTCGTGGCGACTACGTTATTTCTGGCGCAACATTGAACCGTTTCTTTGCGTTGCACGTGATCGCGTTGCCAATTGTGTTATTGCTGTTGATTGTATTACATATTTTGGCATTACATGAGGTCGGCTCAAACAACCCTGATGGTATTGATACAAAACTGCCGAAAGGTTCAATGGGGGACGGTTACGAAACGCAGTTCAAGTTTCATAGTTATTACACCAAAAAATACGACATTATCGACTCTATCCCGTTCCATCCTTATGGCACGGTGAAAGACTTAGTAGGTGTTGCTGGTTTCTTGTTCCTATTCTGCTATGTACTGTTCTTTAATCCAGAAATGGGTGGATACTTCCTTGAGCCGCCCAACTTTGAAGCGGCTAACCCGCTAAAAACGCCTGCTCATATTGCGCCTGTTTGGTATTTCACGCCGTTTTATGCGATTTTGCGTGCGGTTCCAGATAAGTTGTTGGGCGTTATTGCGATGGGAGCGTCAATAGTTGTTCTGTTCCTATTGCCTTGGTTAGATCGTTGTAAAGTGCGTTCTTATCGTTATCGTAGTAAGTTGCATCTCATTAACATTGCACAATTTACCGTTTGTTTCATTGCATTGGGTGTACTTGGGGCTTTACCTGCTACACCAACCTATACCTTACTGGCACGAATCTTTAGCTTGGGTTACTTCATGTTCTTTGTATTGCTTTTCATCTACAGCAAAAATGAAGCGACCAAGCCATTACCAACAAGGGTGACATACAAATGAAAAAATGGATTGTAGTTTTGTTTGCTATGCTGCCATCGCTGGTTATGGCTGCTGGGGCAAATGTGCATTTAGATAAAGCGAATAACGATTTAACTGATCAAGCATCGTTGCAAAATGGTGCCAAGCTATTTATGAACTATTGTTTTGGTTGCCACTCTACTCAGTATCAACGTTATGAGCGAGTAGCGAACGATCTCGGTATTCCCGTAGACTTGATGAAGGACAATCTTATTTTCAATCCTCAGACCAAAATCGGCGAATTGATGGAAAATGCGATTCCAGATAAATCTGCTGCGAAATGGTTTGGTGCGCCACCACCCGATTTAACACTGGTTGCACGTGTGCGTGGATCGGATTGGTTATACACCTATCTGCGCTCTTTCTATACTGACCCTTCACGGCCATTTGGTGTGAACAACATCGTTTTCCCAAGTGTAGGTATGCCGCATGTATTAGAAGAGCTTCAGGGGACACCAGAGCCTATTTTTGAGACAAAAATGGTTGATGGTGTTGAAGTTCAACATGTTGTTGGGGTTAAGTCTCGTGGTAATGGTGAACTGAGTGAAGGAGAATATAACCAAGCTGTGCGTGATTTAGTGAACTTCTTGGAATATTCCGGTGAGCCGATGAAGCTTGAGCGCCAAAACTTAGGCTGGTGGGCAATGGCTTTCCTAGTCATCCTCACTATCGTGGTTGTTGCGCTCAAGAAAGAGTATTGGCGTGATGTGCACTAATTGTGCTATTATGTTGCGCTAATTCCCGATTGTTAACTCATCAGTGGAGGCTTAAGCCTCCATTGATTTTTTGTATCCGTATATGTACTGGAGGGCTCCATGGCTGTAGCTGCCAACAAACGTTCTGTGATGACTCTGTTTTCAAGTGCATCTGACATGTATAGCCATCAGGTTCGCATTGTTCTAGCTGAAAAAGGCGTCAGTTTTGAAGTGGAGCTGGTTGATGAAAGCAACCTTCCTGCAGAGCTGATTGAGCTGAATCCTTATAAGACGGTTCCAACACTGGTTGATCGTGAGCTTGCGCTGTATGACTCAAAGATCATCATGGAATATCTGGATGAACGTTTCCCTCATCCACCGCTGATGCCTGTTTACCCAGTTGCACGTGGTAACAGCCGTTTAATGATCTACCGTATCGAAAGAAACTGGTATTCACTGGCGGAAAAAGTGGTGAATGGTTCACCTGACGTTGCAGAGAATGCACGTAATAAGCTGCGTAATGATTTATTGACGCTTGGTCCTGTATTTGCTGAGTATGAATACTTCATGAGTGAAGAGTTCAGCTTGATTGATTGCTACTTAGCGCCACTATTATGGCGTTTACCTGTTCTTGGCATTGATCTAATTGGTCCTGGTTCTAAAGAGTTGAAAGTGTATATGAATCGTGTATTTGAACGTGATTCATTCCTTGCTTCACTTACAGAAGCAGAGCGCGAGATGCGTCTGGCACGTTAATGGATGCTGGAATGGATATTGGTCAAATGACTCCGCGCCGACCTTATTTGTTACGCGCATTTTACGATTGGCTGTTGGAAAACGAACTTACACCACATTTAGTTGTGGATGCTATGCTTCCTGGTGTGAAAATGCCACTTGAATATGTTCAAGATGGTCAGATCATTCTTAATGTGGCACCACGTGCGGTGGGGCATTTAGAGCTCGGTAATGAGGAAGTGACATTTAATGCTCGCTTCGGTGGGCGTCCTCATTTAGTAATTGTACCGATTTATGCGGTACAAGCCATTTATGCTCGTGAAAATGGAGCTGGCACCATGTTTGAGCCTGAGCCTGCTTACCTCGATATGATGGAGTTTTCTGAAGAATTAGACTCAGATGCTCCTCTGATTGAAGTAGAGAATGGTTTAGGTAATGATCATTCTGGTGATGAAGAAGCGCCACGACCTAAAGGTAAGCCTAGTTTGCGAGTGGTTAAGTAAGCACATAGATGTAATGTAAAATTAAAATGGCAGCGATGATCGCTGCCATTTCTTTTATGTGTAATTTATGGCTTATTAATTCACTGAGAGTATTCGAAGGCTTTTACGACTTGTTTTACGCCGATGATGTTTCTGGCTACATCGATCGCGATATCCGCATGTTCAGCTGAAACGTATCCAAACAGGTAAACCACACGATCTTCAGTCACTACCTTGATTTTAATGCCGTTTAATTCTGATTTTGTAAGTAATGCTGATTTAACTTTAGTGGTGATCCAACTGTCGTTACTAATTTCACCAACGGAAAGGGGTATCTTAATTTGCACTTGATTGTGCAATTCTTTCACTCCTTTGAGTTGGCGTGCTTGGTCGATAAATTGCTCTAACGTTGCATCGTTACGGGATTGTCCAAGTAATACAACGGTTCCTCGATAAGAGACAGCAGAAATGCGGGTATCTTTGCGATAGGGCTCTTTATTAGCAAGCCCTGCTACCTCTAACTCAACGTTGTTATCTTGCCAAATTTCCTGAGTGCTGCGTGGGTCGGTGACGATATTGGCTGTTGTTGCTGCTCCTGCAATAAATAGCCCTGCACATCCAGTAAGAGTGAATAACAAGCTGGAAAGGATAAGTAGTCTAATAGTTTTCATGATCATTCCTCATGAGCTGGGAATAACACTTGGTCAATCAAATCGCACAGACAGTGCAGTGTCACCATATGTACTTCATGGATGCGTGCAGTGCGGTGTGATGGTATACGGATCTCTACATCATTTTCGCCAAGTAATCCGGCCATTTCTCCACCATCTTTACCGGTTAAGGCAATGATGGTCATATCGCGGGTTACGGCTGCTTCCATCGCTTTGATGATGTTTTTGCTATTACCACTTGTCGAAATGGCTAATAGGATATCTCCAGGTTGGCCAAAAGCTCGTACTTGCTTAGAGAAGATTTCTTGATAGTGATAGTCGTTAGCAACCGCTGTTAATGTAGTGTTATCTGCAGTAAGAGCCATTCCGGGTAAGCTTGGGCGCTCGGTTTCAAAGCGATTAAGAAGGCAAGAAACAAATTGTTGCGCATTGACAGATGAGCCACCGTTGCCACAGCAAAGAATTTTGTGGCCGTTGAGCAAGCTAGCAACCATGGCTTGTGCTGCATGCATTATGGCATCAGGCAGTGCTTCAGCTGCTGCGATTTGAATTTGAATGCTTTCTGTAAAACTGTCTTTAATGCTGTCGAGCATTGTTTATCCTTCAGTAATAGCGTTTTTTAACCATTCGATCTGTTGCCCTGCTTGGTGAATGGCAACAATATCAAATCGGAAATCCGCACTGTGACTATTAATCTTGTTAGCGAGCATCCAACAATTCGCTGCTTTGATCAAGCGAGCTTGCTTGGATCGAGTGATGGTTTCAGCTGCGTGACCATGATTTGTACTGGCTCGGTATCTCACTTCTACAAAGACTAAGGTGGTCCCATCTCGCATCACCAAATCCAATTCACCGAGGTGATAATTAGCATTATGTGTGATGAAGGTGAGCCCTTGGCGGCGAAGATACTCCGCCGCCATTTGTTCATAGTAACTGCCTTGCTGTCGAGTGTTAGCGAACACTATACTCTGCCCAACTGATTTCCCGCTGAACTACACACTGATCATCAATACTCAGTACACCGGTCTGACCTTCAATGTTATATCCTTCGACGATTTTCATCTGTGGAAGTTCCACCATCAGTCGATAAGCATCCATGCCTAGTGCTTGCAAACGACGCTCTGCATTCGAGCTTTCAGGCCAGATTTGAGTCAGTTGCTCTTTAAGGCTTGGTGTTGGGTGAACAAGCAGAGGAATATCACTGTATGTTACACCGGATAAGTCTTCGTATTGGCGACCCCCTGTATTGCTGTTTGAGTTAGAAAACAGTTTAGGTGGACGAGTATCTGGGTTAATCGCGACTTCGATAAATGGTTTGATCAAAGTCAGTTCTGAACTATTGGCCACGATATACACCGCATCAATATCACGACGACTACGTGGTTGGCTTTCCAGCCCCATGCCTAACAAAGATTCCATTTGCGCAATGTTTTGTTGACTATCTTGCAAGCCAAAAACCGAGTTGATGTTGCGCTGTAATTGGCGTTTATCACCAAACAGGTTTACCGCCACTTTATTCTTGCTGTAGCGACGCCATTCTTCATTAAACGCTTCGACCACACGTTCACCGTAGCTATTTTGTGGTGCGAGGATCAGTGGGTAACGATAGCCCTGAGTAAACAGATGTTTAGCGGCTTGTGCCACTTCTTGTTCTGGCGATAAGGCGAGGTAGCATGTTCCTGCTGCAGGATCAATTTGATCAGGGATGTTGAGTGCTAACGTTGGGATCGTTTGGCCACGGCTTTGTTGGAATTGCTGTAGCTTTTCGATGTTACTTTTAATCAGCGGACCAACAACAAAATCGATCTGTTTGTTGGTGAGGATGGCATCGACAGATTCCAAGGTTTCTGCATTGGTATCAATAATGGTAAGAGTCGCTTCTGGTCGGCGATCTGGATCGTTCATCATTGCGAATACAAAACCATCCCGAATAAATTCAGCCTGTTTGGCAAACTTACCCGTTAAAGGAAGTAAAAGTGCGGTTTGAACTGGTTTGACGATTTCCAACGCTAAAATATCTGAGATTGCTTTCGGGGTATAAATCGCAGCGGGGTGCTGTGGATTTTCTGTTAACCATTTTTCCAAGGTGTTCTTTAACTGAGGCAAATCACTGCCCAGTGTTTTCATGTAGATAGTTAGTTGCAACCAACCATCCAATTCAGCTTCGCCTGGCTCTGCAGAAAGCTTGATTACTTTGCTTGCCGAGTAGTGGTTTAAATTGGCCCAGATTTGATCGGCCAAGGCTTCTTGTTCTTTGCTTGATGCCATGGCATACAGAGCGACCAACTCTCGAGTCGAATCAAAGGAGCGATCGAGCGCAGTAAAGATATCTGCACGTAACTGGTGATACTGTTGCCATTGAGCTTGTGGCAATGACCAATTTGCTTGGAAATTAAGTTGGTCAAGTGCGTCTTGATACTGCTCAGCATTCATTAGTAACTGAGCTCGCAGTAACTGCCATTGTGCTTGTTGAGTAGGGGTAAGTGGCTGTTTGGCAAGTCGCATTACTAATAGTTGAGCCTGATCGGGATTGTTTTCTTCAATGGCTGCTTTTAGCGCCATGATCAACCAGTCATTTTGTTGAGAGCCTTGAGTGGAGTCGGCTCGCATCAAATAGGTTTGGGCCGTTAAGAGCGGTTGAGCGGTAATATCGACCACATCCGGTGACGAAGGTTGAGTCGAACAAGCTGATAACACGATTGATAATGCAATCGGAGTGAGTAAGCGTGGTACACTGCGTCGCTGATGGTGGTTCATAGCCATGAGTTCTTTCGTTAGTCCGTGTAAAATTGTCTCTATATTAATCGTTGATGTGATGGTAAACAAATGACAGATAATAAATCCGCACCAAATGGTGCTCCAACTCTTTATATTGTCCCAACCCCAATTGGAAATCTGGGTGACATCACACAACGAGCATTAGATGTACTAGCCGGTGTCGATATGATTGCTGCTGAAGATACGCGTCATACAGGTAAATTGTTAGCGCATTTTAACATTTCCACCAAAACCTTTGCGCTGCATGACCATAACGAACAGCAAAAGGCACAGATATTAGTGGATAAACTGTTATCAGGTCTGTCAATTGCACTGGTCTCCGATGCGGGTACACCACTGATCAGCGATCCAGGTTACCATTTAGTCACTCAATGTCGTCAAGCCGGCGTTAAAGTTGTGCCACTTCCTGGCCCATGCGCAGTGATCACAGCACTCAGCGCTTCTGGCCTTCCATCTGATAGCTTTAGTTTTGAAGGTTTTTTACCTGCGAAAAGCAAAGCACGCAAAGATAAACTGTTAGAGATAGCCAAAGTAGCGCGTACGTGTATTTTTTATGAATCGCCACATCGGATCTGCGAGTCACTGCAAGATATGTTAGAAGTTCTTGGTGGCGAGCGCGAGGTAGTATTGGCGCGTGAATTGACCAAGACCTTTGAAACTATTCAAGGAATGCCTTTGGCTGAGTTGATTGATTGGATCGCTGAAGATGATAACCGCAAAAAAGGTGAGATGGTGTTACTGGTACATGGATACCGTGATAAGGCGGAGCAAGAGCTCCCTGATGATGCTCTACGCACTCTAGCGATTTTGACTAAAGAGTTGCCATTGAAAAAAGCGGCTGCTTTAGTGGCTGAAATTCACCAGTTGAAAAAGAATGCATTGTATAAATGGGGTTTGGATAATCTGGGCGAATAAAGAATCATCCAGCGCCTCATCAAGATAACAATAAAAAGGGCGCTTGAGGCGCCCTAAGTATTATTTGATAGCACAAAAACTAGTTCTTATAGATACACAGCATATTGAGGTAGCTATCGACCAATTTGTACACCGCTTCCTGTTCGCCTAAGCGATTCACTTGTAGGAAGATGGAGTAGAAGATACCGTGGAACAGACTTGCCATATTCTCTACATCATGTTTTTCACACAATTCACCTCGTTCCATGGCTTTAATGAACATGTTTTTGATCAGAAGTTGATTGGTGCGGTTGGTAGAAACAAACAGCGGCCATACCTCATCCCGTGTTGAAGCACTCCATTCAAACCATACTTTGAGCCAGTGGCAATCGGTCATCGCCAATTTCACCATCTCTTTGCACAGAGTTTGTAGGTTGCTTTTAACATCCAAATCCAGATCAATGTGATCGGTGAGGAAGTTGGAATATTGGCGAACCACAAAGTTGAGTACATCGTCGACCAGATCTTCTCGAGTCGGGAAGTAGTTGAAGACAGTAGCAACGGAGACTTGTGCAATCTCCGCGATGTCAGCGTGACCACCACGGCCAATCCCACGTGTTGCAAACACTTCTAATGCGATTTCCATTAACTGTAGTTTGCGTTTTTGAGGTGATAGCCGAGTCCGGGGGCGTTTTTCGATTGATGCGTCCATAGGTAAATATCCTTGCCAATTGAGTTGTTTGAGCATTTTGCTCTAATGATTATTTTGTTAGTTGCTTCTTAAAGCCCTATGAGTGTAATGGTGCATATTAGCAAGGTCAATCTTTGCTGATTGAAAAGTGTTCACTTATGTTAATTATCAGTTGTTTCAGTTTGTTTTATTGAGCTGGCGCATAACAAGGCGGTAGGTGCAGGGAAACGATTAACAGGATTTGAGTGAGGTGTTACTATACGCGCCACCAAAGTCAGCGATGCTGACATCGCCCAACACAACGAGAATGGTATGAAACACACAGTTGAAGTCATGATTTCTGAGCAGGAAGTCGCCAAACGCATTCGTGAATTAGGCCAACAGATCACTGAGCATTATCAAGGCAGCGCAGATTTAGTCTTGGTCGGATTGCTTCGTGGTTCCTTTGTTTTTATGGCGGATCTTGCTCGTCAAATTCATTTGACTCATCAAGTTGACTTTATGACTGCTTCTAGCTACGGCAATAGCATGGAAAGTTCACGTGATGTACGCATCCTGAAAGATCTCGACGATGACATCAAAGGTAAAGATGTGCTCTTAGTAGAAGACATTATCGATACTGGCAACACCCTCAATAAAGTAAAAGAGATACTGGCGTTGCGTGAGCCGAAGTCGATCCGCATTTGTACTTTGTTGGATAAACCGACTCGCCGTGAAGTCGATGTAGAAGTGAACTGGGTAGGTTTTGAAATTCCAGATGAATTTGTGGTGGGTGTTGGTATCGATTACGCGCAGAAATATCGTCATTTACCTTACATTGGCAAAGTGGTTCCTTTGGCTGAATAAATGTAATGCCACGGCTAAAAATTTAGTTTATAAAAACGCCCACGGTTACGTGGGCGTTGTCATTCTTACCTAGCAGTAGAAAACACTAGCGACACAGCAAGCGATGTTCAGGATTGAGGATCATCTCTAACGCTTTGTGATAGTTATCTTCAACGGCGGCTCTTGAAGCGCAGCGTACGCCGAGATATTCCAATCGGCCATCTTCTATCCCGTAAACAAAACCGTGCACTTCTACCGCTTGCCCGCGTTCCCATGCGTTTTGCAGTATTGTTGAGTTGGCTAAGTTGTACACTTGCTCGGCAACGTTGATTTCAGCCAGTTTGTCGGAGCGATCTGCAGCAGGCATCTGATCGAGATATTCACGATGTTTTAGGTAATAATCGCGAATATGCAGTAGCCAGTTATTGATTAAGCCGAGCTGTGGATTATCGATGGCAGCGGTAACACCACCACATCCATAGTGACCACAGACAATGATGTGTTTGACTTGCAATACATCCACAGCGTACTGGACCACCGATAAACAGTTAAGGTCAGTGTGGATCACCTGATTAGCCACATTGCGGTGTACAAACAGTTCACCGGAATACAGGCCCGTTAAACGTTCAGCAGGAACTCGACTGTCGGCACATCCAATCCATAAAAAATCCGGATTTTGCCCTTTGGCTAGCTTGGCAAAGTATTCCGGACTTTCGGCTTTGATCGACTCAGACCATTTTGAGTTGTTCTCAAAAAGTTGTTTAATTTCTGGCATCTTACTTCCCTTAATTGATTGCCAACAATATACACAATGTTACAAATTCAAGCTCATTTAATTTACTTTCTGATTAACTCATCTGACGTGTTTTTACAACATTCATCATAAACTAGGCGTCATTGGATGACATCTAGAGGGGAATGGACGTGTTTCAAGCTCGGTTTGCGGATCTTAATTTACGTGGTGATCTATTTGGCGGGGTGACCACGGCCATTATCTCGCTACCATTAGCCTTAGCATTTGGTGTGGCTTCTGGTGCGGGAGCTGAAGCTGGTTTATGGGGTGCTATTTTAGTGGGGTTATTTGCCGCGTTGTTCGGTGGATCTTCAACGTTAATTTCAGAACCCACAGGGCCGATGACTGTCATTATGACGGCAATTTTAACTGCGATGGTGGCGCGTTACCCTGAGTCGGGAGCGGCGATAGCATTTACCGTGGTAATGATGGCGGGGGCGTTTCAGATCCTGCTCGGCACGCTCAAACTCGGGAAATACATCACGCTCATGCCTTACAGTGTGGTATCGGGTTTTATGTCTGGTATCGGGGTAATTCTGATCATTTTGCAACTTTCCCCACTGCTTGGGCATCCTTCGCCGGGCGGTGGCGTTGTGGGAACACTTTCCGCATTGCCTGAGTTGTTGGCTAATCTAAAGTTCAGTGAGCTGTTTTTAGGGGTGCTGACACTCGGAATTTTGTTTTTTTTACCACAAAAATACCGCAAACAAGTCCCCGCACAGTTGGTGGCTCTGGTGGCGGTAACGCTGTTTTCGGTTATTTTCTTTGATACTGACGATATTCGGCGGATTGGAGAGATCCCAGCTGGTTTGCCAAGTATCGTCATCCCCACTTTCACTAGTGAAATATTCGTGACTATGGTGATTGATGCTCTAGTGCTCGGCACTTTGGGGTGTATTGATACTCTGCTCACAGCGGTCATTGGTGATTCGTTAACTCGTAAAGAGCATGATTCGGATCGTGAGCTGCAAGGGCAGGGCATGGCTAATATGGTGGCGGGGTTATTTGGGGCTTTACCTGGTGCCGGTGCCACTATGGGGACGGTGACCAACATTCAAGTGGGCGCTCGCTCACCACTCTCTGGAGTGACACGAGCCTTAGTTTTAGCTCTGGTCGTTTTGGTTGCGGGTAGTTTAACCGAGCCTATTCCAATGGCGGTGTTGGCTGGTATCGCGGTGTATGTCGGGGTGAACATTCTCGACTGGGCGTTTATCCAACGAGCGCACAAAATCAGCTTGCAAGGCATGGCCATCATGTATGGAGTGATGCTGCTGACCGTGTTTGTTGATTTGATTGTGGCTGTGGGGCTGGGAGTGTTTATCTCCAATATTTTGGTTATTGAACGTTTAAGCCGTGAACAGGCGCGTCAAGTGAAGGCGATCAGTGATGCGGATGACGATGATGTGCCGTTGACCGAAAGTGAGCGCAAGTTGCTCGATAAAGCGAATGGTAAGGTGCTGTTTTTCTATCTGTCGGGACCGATGATTTTTAGTGTGTCGAAAGCCATTACTCGCCAGCACAGCAGTGTAGATAAGTATCAGGCGATGATCCTCGATCTGACCGATGTGCCGATGATCGATGTCACTGTCGGGTTGGCGCTAGAAAACGCGATTCGCGATGCTCAGGAAGCAAATTGTGAAGTCTATTTGCTTTGTCCAAATGAGAAAACTCGTGCGGAGTTAGAAAAATTCCATGTCATCGACTTGGTACCTGATCAGAACATGTTTACTTTCCGCTATGAAGCGCTTAATGCGGCGGTAAAACAGGTCACGGTTAGTGAGTGATAAATAGAAATAGCCTATAAATCGTCAAGTAACGTGCCGCAGTGATGCGGCATTTTTGTCTCTGGACGTTTGAATGAACTGGAAAGCTATATTAGCTATTTCTGTATTAATCATTGCCCTTAGCCAATATCCCCTTCCTACTTGAAGTTGCAGCGGTGTTGGCTACGTTCGCTCACCCCAATCACATAGTTTATCTATGCTCATGGGGATTATGAGAGCCATCCTTGGCTCTCACCAAAGGCCAACCGATGGCTGTGCAAATTTGTTCTAGACAAATTTGTCACTCTCTTGCCGCCTAGCGGCAATTCCAAGTAGTTTTGGTATAAAGGGTTGAAAAAACGCCATAAAAGCGCAACATCGTGGTTGTTATCGATAACAAGGTTTCTGCCATGTACGCACTGGAAATAGAACAACTTAAAAAAACTTACGCAGGTGGCTTTGAAGCGCTCAAAGGTATTAGTCTGCAAGTCAAAAAAGGCGATTTTTACGCTCTGCTGGGGCCTAATGGGGCTGGTAAATCGACCACGATTGGTATCATTTCATCACTGGTCAACAAAACCTCCGGCAAGGTGACCGTGTTTGGTTACGATCTCGATTCACAGCTTGAACTCGCCAAACAGCAACTTGGCTTGGTGCCGCAAGAATTTAACTTCAACCCGTTTGAAACGGTCGAGCAGATCGTACTTCAGCAAGCGGGTTACTACGGTGTGCCGAAAGCGTTAGCCAAAGAGCGCGCAAAAAAGTACCTGACTCAGCTCGATTTGTGGGAAAAACGCAGCGAACGAGCAAGAAACCTCTCCGGTGGTATGAAACGCCGTTTGATGATTGCGCGTGCGTTAATGCATGAACCGCAACTGCTGATCCTTGATGAGCCAACGGCGGGAGTCGATATTGAACTGCGTCGCTCCATGTGGGAATTCCTCAAGCAAATTAACGCGCAAGGGGTGACGATTATTCTCACCACTCACTATCTCGAAGAAGCGGAAATGCTCTGTCGCCACATTGGCATCATTCAACGCGGCGAGCTGATAGAAAACACCACCATGAAATCTCTGCTTGGTAAGCTGCATGTTGAAACCTTCGTGTTGGATGTCGATGGCACCGAAACCATTGCGCCGCTGAAAGGTGTGGTGAAACAGCAGATGGTGGAAGGTTCGCTGGAAATCGAATTAGAAAAAAGCCAAGGGATCAACCATGTGTTTACTCAACTCACCGAACAAGGGGTGAAGGTGCTTTCCATGCGCAACAAAGTAAACCGTTTGGAAGAGCTGTTTGTCAGCATAGTCAATAGTGGTAAGCGAGGTTAATCAGCATGTATCAAATTTATTGGACGGCATTTTGCAGTCTGCTGGGTAAAGAAATTAATCGTTTTACCCGTATTTGGGTACAAACTTTGGTTCCACCAGCCATCACTATGACGCTGTACTTCATCATTTTTGGTAACTTGATCGGCTCTCGAATCGGTGAAATGAACGGTTTCAGCTACATGGAATACATAGTGCCTGGCCTCATCATGATGTCGGTGATCACTAACTCTTATTCCAATGTGGCTTCGTCTTTCTTTAGTTCTAAGTTTCAAAAGAACATTGAAGAGCTGTTGGTCGCTCCAGTGCCAAACTATGTGATCATCGCTGGTTACGTGATGGGTGGTGTGGCGCGTGGCTTACTGGTTGGGGCTATGGTAACGGCAGTTTCGCTGCTGTTTGTTGATCTGAAAGTCGATCATTGGGGCATCATTATCGCGACCGTATTTTTAACGTCCGTAGTCTTTTCACTCGGTGGGTTGATTAACGCGGTGTTTGCCAAAACGTTTGATGACATCTCGATTGTCCCAATCTTTGTCCTCACGCCGTTGACTTACCTCGGTGGAGTGTTTTATTCGATCAGTTTGCTGCCTGATTTTTGGCAGGGTGTCTCGAAGATCAATCCCATCGTCTACATGGTCAATGCCTTTCGCTACGGTTTCCTTGGCGTGTCGGATGTGGATATCACGACTTCGTTTGCAGTGTTAATGGCCTTTGTGGTGGCGCTGTACTGTGTGGCACATTATTTGGTGACCAAAGGCAAAGGGCTGCGCAGCTAGCTGAATGAATAGATATAAAAAAGGTCAACCGAGGTTGACCTTTTTTGATCCAGAAGAGAATTACTCTTCTTCGTTGCCTGATTTGTTTTCGGTTTGTAAGTCGAGGACTTGGTTATCAATCAAGCGCACTTTACCTAAGAAAGCCGACATCAGAATTACCGCTTGCTTACTTTCACTGCTGATTGGCAATAGAGTACGAGCATCACGGATAAAGATCTCATCAGGCTCCAGATCGGCTGCGCGCAGTTGATCCACGGCATCTTCGATGATCGATGGATAATCATCGCGACCACCACGGATCGCACTGTTAATCCAGCGCATGGTGCGAGCCAATACTGGCGCGCGTTGGCGCTCATCAAGTGTCAGTAAATTATTACGTGAACTCATTGCAAGACCATCCAATTCACGAACGGTCGCAACGCCGACAATTTCGATATCCATGCACAGATCTTCCACCATTTGACGGATCACCGCCAATTGTTGGAAATCTTTTTCGCCAAAGCAGGCCACATCAGGCTGCACAATGTTAAACAGCTTAGTGACGATCGTTGCTACACCACGGAAATGACCTGGGCGAGAAGCGCCTTCCAGCATGAAGGACAGTCCCGGTACTTCAACAAAGGTTTGTTTATCCAAACCTTGTGGGTACATGGTTTCCGGTGTCGGCGTTAATACGAGATCAACCCCTTCACCATTGAGTTTACTCAAATCGTCTTCTAGGGTGCGTGGGTAGTTTTTCAAATCTTCCGCGCGGT
The DNA here is from genome assembly GCF_019048845.1 of Vibrio mimicus. NCBI lineage: Bacteria > Pseudomonadati > Pseudomonadota > Gammaproteobacteria > Vibrionales > Vibrionaceae > Vibrio > Vibrio mimicus. The sequence continues at coordinate 2,696,871 of NZ_CP077426.1, read as the reverse complement.
CAAATTGCATCGGGTTGACGAAAATACTCACGACGACCACATCGGCCAGTTCACGAGCTTTACGAACCAGAGTTAAATGGCCTTCATGTAAATTACCCATGGTCGGCACAAAAGCGACTCGGCGGCCCTCACGCTTGATCTGTTTGATTTGCTCGCGAAGAACGGCAATGTCAGCAAAAACTTGCATGAATGACTCCTTAGGCAATGGTATGAGCGAGATCTGGGAAAGCGCCACTCTCGACATCTTCGATATACTTGGCAACGGCTTGGCGAATGTCGCCCGTCTCAGCCAAGAAATTTTTCGAGAATTTTGGCATGTAGTTCGCCGAAATTCCAAACATATCGTGCATGACGAGGATTTGACCATCTGTGCCGTTGCCAGCACCAATACCAATCACAGGGACATCAAGAAGTTGAGTGATGCGGTTTGCCAATTCGGCAGGAACGCATTCCAGCAGGACAATTTGTGCGCCCGCTTCTTGCAGAGCCAACGCATCACGTACCATGCGATCCGCTTTATCTTGCTCGCGGCCTTGGACTTTGTAGCCACCAAAAATATTGACCGACTGTGGCGTTAAACCGAGGTGAGCACACACTGGCACTGCACGTTCAGTCAACATTTTTACGGTGTCGACTAACCAATCGCCACCTTCAATTTTCACCATGTTCGCACCGGCGCGAACCAGTTTCGCGGCATTTTCACACGCTTGTTCTGGCGTGGCATAGCTCATGAAAGGCATATCCGCCATGAGCAAACAATTTGGGCTGCCTTTACGTACACAACGGGTGTGGTAGGCAATCTCATCCACCGTCACGGGTAAGGTGTCGGCTTCTCCTTGTAACACCATGCCAAGCGAATCACCGACCAAGAGGACCGGCATTTCTTGGCTCTCAAATAACTGAGCAAAACTCGCATCATAAGCGGTTGATGTAGCAAATTTGCGACCTTCCTGCTTCCATTTCATCAGGTCGTTTATGGTAATTTTTTTCATTGTTAGTCCTTACTCGACGTTGGCGAATGCCAAATGCTGAGCCCATTGAGCGGTACTTGTTGCAATAGCGCTTGGATTTCAGTCCCGTCAGGGAGAGTTAAATTTGGTGCGATTTCCGCGAGCGGATACAGTACGAATTCACGTACTTTCATTCCATAGTGAGGAATGGTGAGACGCTCGGTCTCTATCACCTCATTGCCGTAAAGCACAATATCGAGATCGAGTGTCCTCGGTCCCCATCGTTCGTCTTTACGGACACGCCCCTGTTCCAGTTCAATGCGTTGTGTGCAATCGAGCAGTTCCAGTGGCGTTAATTCGGTTTTAATGGCTGCGACCGCATTAATGTAATCCGGCTGATTTTGCGGTCCCATTGGTGTGCTGCTATAGAGCGATGAAGCCGCGATAAGGCGCGACTTCGGTAATTGAGTAAGCTGTTGTATGGCTTGTTGGGCTTGAGCGACAGGGTCGCCCAAGTTACTGCCAATCGCAATGTAGGCAAGCATCATTCGCTCGATTTACTCTTATGCTTATTACGTGATGGTTTACGACGGCGTGAGCTAGGTTTACCCGTGCCAGTAGCGTTCCCCATGTCACCGACCATTGCCTGACGCATATTGCGCCCCGCGTTTTGGAAAGTGGCCCACCATTCAGCTAATTGCTTGGTTTCTCCACCTTCAATTTCGCCACGCATTTCGAGGAAATCAAAGCCTGCGCGGAACTTGCTCAGTTCCAACAAACGGAAGGCACGTTTGCCACTGCGACGTGGTAAGCGTTGTTGTAACTGCCAAATATCACGAATGGTCGTAGTGTGGCGACGCGGGATCGCGATGCGTTTGACGACTTCATCTAAGATGCGGTTACTGGCTTCCGTCATCGCATCAAATTCGTGGAGGCTGAGTGACTCCATCAGTTGGTCGGCGAGCTTGATCATCGGATACCACAGCATGGCTGCAAACATAAAGGCCGGGTTGATACGCAGATCTTCTTCGATACGAATATCGGTCGCATCCAGCACCAAATCCAACATTTGCTCGGTTTGTGAACTGTGATCGGCGGTAAAATGTTCCGCAATGGTTGGGAAAAGCTGCTGGAACAGATTGTATTGACGCATCAAGTGGTAAGTCTCTAAACCATGACCTGCTTGCAGCATTTTGAGCGACTCTTCATACAGACGAGCGGCGGGAATATCACGCAGCATAGGAGCAAGGTGCTCAATTGGCTCGGCCGTGTCTTCCTCAATATCAAAATCGAGTTTGACCGCAAAACGCACCGCACGCAGCATACGCACCGGATCCTCGCGATAGCGTGTTTCCGGATCGCCAATCAGACGCACTAAGCGATCTTCAAGATCTTCCATGCCGCCGGCATAGTCGTGAATGCTGTAGTCCGCAATGTTGTAATACATCGCATTGATGGTGAAGTCGCGGCGCTCGGCATCTTCATCAATCGTGCCGTATACGTTGTCGCGTAGCAGCATGCCAGCTTCCGATTGTGCCGCAATATTTTGGCTTTGGCTCGTCTCTTGATGATGGCCACGGAAAGTGGCGACTTCGACGATGTCGCGTCCAAACATAATGTGCGCGAGACGAAAACGGCGACCAATCAGACGACAGTTACGAAACAGTTGGCGCAGCTGCTCTGGCGTGGCGTTGGTGGCCACATCAAAGTCTTTTGGCTTGCCGCCAAGGAGTAAGTCACGCACACCACCACCGACGAGGAAGGCTTCAAACCCTGCGCCATGCAAGCGATAGAGCACTTTCAGCGCATTTTCGCTGATCTGCTGACGCGAGATAGGGTGTGCCTGACGCGGAATAATAGTCAAAGCTAAGTCTGGATATGTGCGAGTGTTGCTCGGTTCAAAATCGTTATTATTCATGTGCTTCTGACAATGATTGCTGTTGCCGCTGTAAGCGCTACGCTGTTTAATTTGACGCTCAAACGGACGGAATTTGGCGCTAATAATAGCTTAAGCAGGACCATTTGAGAATCTTGGTGTGATCTCGATCGCTTCCGGTAGTTGGCTCAGCTGCCAATTTTGGCATCCCCAAGCCAGCATTTGCTCAGTATTTGCATCGGAAAAATCCGCAGGTAATACAAAGCCGAGAAACTGCATGGCATGCGAAATCGTCTGCCGAGGATGGGATGACTCAATCGCTGGAGCGTGGTTCTGTTTTGAGAGTTTATTCCCGTTACCATCCATCGCCAAAGGCAAATGTAAGTAGCTGACCGGCTTTTGTTTTAAAGTGTGATATAGGCTGATTTGCCGCCCTGTGGGTTCAATCAAATCTGCTCCACGCACCACTTGGGTAACACCTTGGTCAATATCATCTAGCACCACCGCGAGGTTATACGCAAACAGGCCATCACGACGTTTGATGATGAAATCCTCTTCCGCTAATGCCTTAGGTATGGTGATTGAGCCGTGTTTCAAATCAATGAAATCTTGTACTGGGTTATCCATCCGCAGCCGAATCGAGCAGTCTTGATGCTGAGCAGGCGGATGGCTTTTGCAGTGGCCGTTATAAAACCCGCCCATGGCTTTGATTTCTTTTCGGGTGCACTGGCAGTAATAGGCTTGTCCTGTGGCGAGCCATTGATTGATCTGGTTCTGGTACAAGGCGTGACGCTGGCTTTGGTAAACCACTGAGTCATCCCAGTGCAGGCCATAGGTTTCTAATGTACGTAGAATATGGGCTGCTGCTCCGGGCATTTCTCGCGGCGGGTCAAGATCTTCAATGCGTACTAGCCACTTACCTTGATTGGCTTTGGCTTGGAAATAGCTGCCTAAGGCCGCAATCAATGAACCAAAATGCAAAGGGCCAGAAGGAGAGGGGGCGAAGCGACCAATATAGCTCATAGGGCGATTTACCTGTAACTCCAAGTCGTTTGGGAATAATGCAAATAAACAAGAAAAGGGAGCTTGAGCTCCCTTTTCCTTACTGTTTCATCTTAGCCAAGCATCTGCTTTTCTTTGATTTCAGCGAGTGTTTTGCAATCGATACACAGATCCGCAGTTGGACGCGCTTCTAGTCGGCGAATACCGATTTCGACACCACATGAATCACAGAAACCGAAATCCTCTTCTTTAATTTTGTCGAGAGTCTTTTCGATTTTCTTGATCAGGCGACGTTCGCGATCACGGTTACGCAGTTCCAAGCTGAACTCTTCTTCTTGAGAAGCACGGTCAACAGGGTCTGGGAAGTTGGCCGCTTCATCCTGCATATGGTGAACGGTACGGTCCACTTCTTCTCTCAGTTGGTTGCGCCATGCTTCCAAAATTTTTGTAAAATGTGTGATTTGCGCAGGCGACATATACTCTTCACCTGGCTTCTCTTGATATGGCTCAACACCTGCACTGGCTAGGATGCCTAGTGTTTTCTTTTTAGACTCTGTCATACAGATCTCCTACTAACCCCTAGTCAACTGCGAGAGCAGTTAAATTTAAGGCGGGTATCTATAGCAAAAAGAAGTGGGGGAGGCAAACAATCCAACGTAAAGTTATCGTCAATGTGAAGACACCATCAATTTTTTGTCACTTGATGGGCAAATTTGACTTCAGATACTAGTTGGATACCCTCTTCGGAAAGTGAAGCTTTGTAGCACAACACTTCCACGCCGACTTCCTGTGCCGCTTTTAGTAACTGTGAATAGTTCGCGTCTATATGGAGAGCGGGAGAGACTTTTTCAATCCCCGAATGTAAAACGGCAAACAAAAGTACCGACCTGCTTCCATCTTTGGCCATTTCTGCCAGCTCACGGAGATGTTTTTGCCCGCGAGTCGTGACTGCATCAGGGAAGTAACCTTGTCCTTTATCGCCTTGAATCTCATCCAAAAGAGTGACGCTTTTTACTTCTATAAAGCAGTTTGGTTGAGAATCTGACTTTAGCAAGATATCGATACGGCTATTTTCATGGCCGTACTTCACTTCCGTGCTGAGTGTGTCATAACCCTTCAGTTGGGGGATCTTTCCAGCCAAAATTGCTTCGACTACCAATGCGTTGGCTCGCGCGGTATTCACGCAAATCCAGTGACCTGCTTGGGTCTGCGTCAGTTCCCAACTGTGGGCGTATTTGCGTTTGGGATTATCCGATGTAGAAAACCACACCGTACTGCCTGGTTCGGCGCAGCCAGTCATGGCGCCCGTGTTCGCACAGTGCATGGTGATCACCGAACCATCTTCCAGCGCGACATCGGCCAAAAAGCGTTTGTAACGTTTGAGTAAGGTTCCTTTTTGCAGAGGTGGGGAAAAGTGCATGTTTCTCTTCTTATTCATAGCCAATGGCTAAGGCATTTAAACATACCCTAGTGGCTTTTGTCACAATCGCAATCCCCTTCCTATTGGAAGCGGTAGTCATGGTGTTTCAAGCTGTTAAAGGCCGATGCCATCGAGAGGTTAGCGGCTGGTGAGAAAGTGCATCATTCGGCCTCTGGTGAAGTATGGAAGTTGAACATATAATAGCCGCTCGCCCGAGTCTGGGTATCTGTTTTTCGGTAAGATTCCTTGCGTAAGTTTTTGAAAAATATGGCTATATTTAAGGTTGTGCTGTTGGCTGTTCTCGCGTTGTCAATTTGGTCTACCCGCATTCCCGATATACCCTATCATCAAGTCACGCCTGAGTTGAGTCGATCTGATTTCCATGTCATTGAATTTAATGATGAGGGTGACATGCATCTGCCTGAGCAATACGAAATGCTGAAGGCTAGGTTAGCCAAAAACCCAGGGGCAGAGCTGCTGATTTTCATCCATGGCTGGCATCATAATGCCGCACCCACTGACGATAATTTTGTCGCTTTTCAGCGTTTTCATCGCCAAATGGCCAAGAGCAAACCGGGCCTCATCGGGCTGTACATTGGTTGGCGTGGTGATCAATATGATCCCTTATGGCTAGATGGTTCTGATGATCCTGAAAGTCAGGTTGAAGCGTTGGATTTTCCGACCATATTAACCAGCAAGCAGGTGGCGCGAAGAGTGGGCGAGCATGGGGTGAGAAAGTTGCTAGGCTCATTAGATGAGCTGCACCGTCAGGGAACGCTGGGGCGCTATATTTTAGTCGGGCACAGCCTTGGTGGCGTGGTTGCGCTGCACGCTCGCAAACAGGCGATTTTGGATAATCTGGCCGCAGGTCGCGGTGAAACCCATTTAACGGTGCTTTTAAACCCCGCCGCCTCTGCCAAAGAGTATCAGCCGCTGGATAAGTGGCTGAGTCCGGAAGGTTTTGGTCCATCCATGTTGGTGTTGCAGTCCAAAACCGATTTTGCGGTGCGTGAGGCCTTTAACTGGATCAAAGATGGCGAGCGCGCCGTGGGTAATTCATGGGCGATCACTCATGATGTGGATCCGTGCTCGGGGCGTGATTGTAATAAAGCAGTCAAGATCCCTCAGTGGCTGCTTGAGCACGATGCCAAACCGGGCTGCATGCAGGTATTGGAAGGTGCGGGTTGGAAAATTCGCGCCAGATTGCATGCCCGCAAAACCGTACAAAGTTGTGAAGATGCCAACCGTCAGGCGGTGTGGGTACTCGCGGTGTCTGATGGCGTCATTGCTGGTCATAACGGTATTTTAACCAATGATCAGGCATTGGCTTTGAATGCTTGGATGAAGTCCAAACCTGTACTGACCACGGTATCATTAGCGTCTGCGTCAACGGAGAGTCCAATTGTTGCGTCTACCCATCTTGGGGATGAACCTACCAACGCGGAAAATACGCCAATTGATGTTGAGAATGCTCATCTGCCAACTACGGTGCCAGCAGAGCTTGAACCCCAAGATCGCGAGAGTGCTGTGCCAGCGATTTCTGAACCGACTCTTGAGGCTCCTTTGGCTGCCCAACCAGCAGACTTAACACCACAGTAAGTTTGTTGTCTGCCGAGCCTCTTGATAGGAATGCACTTTGGGCACGGACTCCGTTTTATGTACAATGGCGCGGCCATTTAACCTTGTAGGAAGCGCCCTTGTCACCACTGCCCATTATTGAGGTGATGCCGAAGCTGTTGTCCGGTATCACCGACTCTCCACAACTCATCCTCAAAGCCGCGCCCGGTGCCGGTAAGTCCACCTACTTTCCGTTGCAGTTACTGCAAGCGGGGCTGTTCCACGGCAAAATCATTATGCTGGAGCCACGGCGTTTGGCTGCGCGTAACATTGCCCGCTATTTGGCGCAGCAACTGGGGGAAGAGGTTGGGCAGCGTGTAGGGTATCGGGTGCGTGGTGAAAACCGAGTTAGCCGTGCCACTCAGTTGGAGATTGTGACTGAAGGCATTATGACGCGCATGCTGCAAAACGATCCGGAACTGGATGGGGTGGATGTGCTGATTTTCGATGAGTTTCATGAGCGCAGCATTCACGCTGATACTGCCTTAGCCTTGGCGCTTGAAGTGCAGTCTGCACTTCGGGACGATTTAAAAATCGTGGTGATGTCGGCAACCCTAGATCAGCAAGCCTTACAAAACCTATTGCCGCAAGCCTGCTATGTTGAGTCACAAGGGCGTGGTTTCCCGATTGAGATTCGCTATCAAGCTATGCGGGTTGATGAACCGTTGGTGGCGGCGATGCAGCGACAAATTCGTCATCTTCTGCAGCACGAAACGGGCTCATTGCTGGCCTTTTTGCCCGGTGCCGCCAGCATCAACCAGTTAACCGAACAGTTAAGTGATTTGGCTAGCGAGGTTGAAATCTGCCCTTTGTATGGACAGATGGAGTTCGCCGCGCAGCAGCGCGCAATTGCTCCCACGGCGGCGGGGCGGCGCAAAGTGGTCTTGGCGACCAATATTGCTGAAACTTCGCTGACCATCGAAGGCATTCGCATAGTGCTTGATAGTGGGCTTGAGCGCAGTGCGCGTTTTGATCTCAAAACCGGCATTACTCGCCTTGAACAAGTGCGGATTGCTCAATCCTCTGCCGAGCAGCGGGCAGGGCGCGCCGGACGTTTAGAGCCGGGGATTTGTGTGCGTTTATACAGCGAAGCGCAGCTTAAGCAGCAGCCTTGGGTGCCGGAGCCCGAAATGCTACACACGGACTTAGCGCCACTGGCGTTAGAACTCGCGCAATGGGGTGCGCAACCGAGCGACTTGGCTTGGTTGAACTTGCCACCGAGCAGTGCGTTTGTGCAGGCGCAGCAACTGTTGCAGCGTCTTGGTCTTTTGGATGCACGCACGCAACTCACTGCGGCCGGTAAAGAGGCGCACTCACTGGGTGTTGAGCCGCGGATTGCGGCGATGCTGCTGCGTGCCGATCGCTTAGGCGAGTCGGCCTTGCAAAGCGCTTTAGCTCTGGCGGTGTTACTTGAAGAGCCAGAACGGCAAGTGATTGATGTACAACATAGCTTGCATCGTTGGCAGCAAGGTCGTCATCCAAAACAAAAACTGCTGATGCAGCGTGCGCACAGCTTGGCGCACAAACTCGATACGGCGTTTTCACTCTCCTCGGTTGAGTCTGCATGGCTTCCTCTAGTGGCGTGTTTGGCATTTCCAGATCGGGTTGCGCAGCAGCGCGGCCAACAAACAGGACAATTTTTACTCGCCAATGGTCACGGCGCTTGGCTAGCGGTGGAAGAACGCTTGTCCGCCGCCGATTATCTGGTTGCCTTGGATTTGATGCGCGGCCAAACTCAAGCCAGTCAAATATTCAGTGCCCTTGAGCTGGATATCCACGCGCTTGAACGCGTATTACCAGCGCTGATTTCTCGGGTTGAACAAGTGGATTGGGATGAAAAAGCTGGCCGCTTGAGCGCGGAAGCGCAGTGGCGAATCGATCAACTGGTGCTTCGTCGTGAAAAGCTGCCTGAGCCCGATAAACAAAAAATGACACAAGCTTTGCTGAGCTATGTGCGGCGCAAAGGCTTAACAGTGTTACAGTGGAGCGAAGAGGCGAGCGAGTGGCTAGCCCGCGCGCGCTGCGCCGCCGAATGGCTACCGGAAGAAGCGTGGCCAGCGTTGGATGATGAAGCACTGCTGAAGCACCTAGAACTGTGGTTGGAGCCGTATTTGGCCGGCGTAACCTCGGTGAAAGGTTTGCAGAATGTCTCGGTATTGGCGGCACTCAAGCATTATCTTGGCTGGGAGCTCAGTCAGCAGCTTGACGAGTGGCTGCCAACCCATCATTTGCTGCCAACGGGGAATCATAAAAAAATCCGTTATCAGCCGGGGATGGAGCCGACACTCTCTGTGCGCATGCAGGAAGTGTTTGGTGAGCAAACCTCACCGCGGGTTGCTAAAGGAACGCGCGCCGTGGTGATGGAGCTACTTTCTCCCGCACAACGCCCGTTGCAAGTTACCCGCGATCTCGCCAGTTTCTGGGCGGGCGCGTACAAAGAAGTGCAAAAAGAGATGAAAGGCCGCTACCCGAAACATGTGTGGCCGGATGATCCTGCCAATCATGTGGCAACCAGTAAAACCAAACGACAATTTAACGCATGACACGAAAAAGTAGTAACAAGCCGCGCACCCGCAAAGCGCGCAGTGGCAAAAGTGCCTCCTCCTCCAAGCTGCGAGTTTGGCTCGGGAGGATTTGGGGCATCAGTTGGAAAATGGCACTGGCGCTAGCAGCCGTGTTGATTTTTATTGGTATTTATCTCGATTCGATGATCAAACAGCGCTTTGAAGGGCAGTTGTTTGATTTGCCAACCGTGGTGTATGCGCGCATTTTGACGCTTGAGCCGGGCAACGGCCTGAGTTTGCAGGAACTGCGTAATGAGCTCGATGTCCTCAATTACCGCAAAGTGGCACAACCCCGTTTTCCCGGCGAATACTCTTCTTCTTCAACGCGGATTGAGTTAATCCGTCGTCCGTTTGAGTTCGCCGATGGCCCAGAGCCGGATCGTCGCGTCATGCTTACTTTTGATGGCAGTGGTTTGAACAAAATCGAATCATTAGAGCAAAAACGTGAGCTAGGCTATCTGCGGTTAGAGCCGAAGTTGATGGGGATGTTGGAAAAAGACTCACCGGAGCAGCGACTTTTCTTACGCCGTGAACAGTTCCCTGAAGTGCTAGTGGATGCGCTATTGGTGACCGAAGATCGTGACTTTTACCAGCATGATGGCGTATCTCCGATGGCGATTGGCCGTGCTATGGTGGTTAACCTTAAAGCCGGGCGCACGGTTCAAGGGGGAAGTACCTTAACTCAGCAGCTTGCCAAGAATATTTTCCTTTCTAGCGATCGCACCTTGTGGCGTAAGTTGCGCGAAGCGTATATGGCACTGATCATCGATTATCGCTACAGCAAAGATCGCATTCTTGAAGCCTATCTCAATGAAGTTTACTTAGGTCAAAGTGGGGCGGATGCGATCCACGGTTTTGGTTTGGCTTCAAGGCTCTATTTTGGTCAGCCGCTGCAAGAGCTACGGATTGATCAATTGGCATTATTGGTTGGCATGGTTAAAGGGCCTTCTTATTACAACCCTATGCGTTTTGCCGAGCGCGCTCGTGAGCGACGCGATCTGGTGCTCAAGTTGATGATGGAGCACGATATTCTGACCGCGCAAGAGTACCAACAGGCGGTGACTCGTCCGTTAGATGTGCAGAAAACTGCGCAAATTGCCGGTCGTCAGCCTGCTTATTTCCAACAAGTCTCGATTGAGCTAAAAGAAAAACTGGGTGACAAATTCAAAGCCGACTCTGGGTTGCGAGTGTTTACTTCGCTCGATCCGGTTTCGCAGTCCAAACTGGAGCAAGCGATCCACGATCAGATCCCGCAATTAGCGAAAACCGCAGGCAAAGATCTCGAAGCTGCGGCGATTGCGGTAGATCGTCACAGTGGGGAAATACGCGCCATGGTTGGCGGTAAGCGCACGGGTTACGATGGTTTTAACCGTGTGCTTAATGCCAGCCGACAAATCGGATCTCTGGTCAAGCCTGCGGTCTATCTCACGGCGCTAACTCATCCGGATCAATACAATCTGGCCACGACACTGGAAGATAAACCGATCACTTTAAAAGGCAGTGAAGGCACAGCGTGGACACCGAGAAACTACGATCGAAAATACCGTGGTGAGGTGCCACTTTATTTGGCGCTCGCTCAATCACTCAATGTGCCGACCGTGGCTTTGGGGATGAAACTTGGGATTGATCAAGTCTCAGCAACCTTGGGTAAGCTCGGCGTGAATCGCGACGAAATTCGCCCTGTCCCTTCGATGTTGCTTGGTTCATTCTCACTCACGCCATATCAAGTGGCGCAGATGTACCAAACGTTGACCAATTCCGGCAAAAAAGCCCCGCTGTCAGCGCTACGTTCTGTGCTCGATTTGGAAGGCAATGTGCTGTATGAATCCCTACCGAAAGTGTCACAAGCGGTCGATCAACAAGCAGCATGGCTCACCACTTATGCCATGAAACAAGGTGTACAAGAAGGCACTGGACGTTACTTGAATGCACAATTCAGCAGTGCTGTGTTGGCGGGAAAAACCGGTACTACCAACGATAACCGAGACAGTTGGTTTGTTGGGGTGGATGGCCGCGAAGTGACCACGATTTGGCTTGGCCGTGATGATAACCAACCGACCAAGCTCACAGGAGCAAGTGGTGCGTTGCGGGTATATGCTCAGTATTTGAAATACCGAATTCCTGAGCGATTACAGTTGCCGTGGCCGGAGGGGATCACCACTTTCGGATTTGCGAAACAAGCTCAAGGTGGATTAACGCTCGATTGTGATAACGCTTTTAAACTGCCAATCTGGGATAATCAGCAGCAGTTAAAACAGCAGTGTGATAATCGCCCGACGGAATGGCTTAAAAAGCTCTTTCCATGGTAGATATTTTTGACTTGAAGAGCGGTAAACCCAATGTTACACAACGGGAACATTGGGTAATGAATAGCGAAAACTTCAAGTTGTGAGGCCGAATGTAGGCGTTTATAGTGGTTTGATTCTTAAGGATTTTGAGGATAACTAGTGTGATGAGATGGGCAGTGTCGTTCAGCGTAATGGTCGGGGTGTTGTTTGCCCCATTGGTGTTAGCACAAGAGGCTAATGCTCCGGTTGTTAAGCGCCCTAAAATCGCGTTAGTGCTCGCGGGCGGCGGTGCGAAAGGTGCGGCGCATATGGGCGTACTGAGAGCGCTAGAAGAGCTGCATGTTCCCGTTGATATCATTACTGGTACCAGCATGGGCGCTTATGTTGGCGGCTTGTATGCCACTGGGATGAGTGCCGAGGAAATCGAGTCACTGATTTACAGTGTGGATTGGAATAGCGGTTATCGCGATCGTGTCGATCGTAGCCAGCGCCGAGTACGCGACAAAGAGTACGAAGATCGTTATCAGATCACTACTGACCTTGGCCTACATTGGGGGGAGGTTCGCGCGCCCAAAGGCGTGGTTCAGGGACAAAACATGCTGCGTATGCTACGCGAAAGCACGGGGAATTTGCCTGCTTTTGACTCCTTTGACCAACTGGTGATCCCATATCGTGCGGTGGCGACCGATATTATCCATCTGCAAGAAGTCGTGCTTGATAAAGGCTTTTTAGTGGATGCGATGATGGCCAGTATGTCAGTGCCAGGGGCGTTGCCTCCTTACGAGATTGATGGTTTATGGTTGGTGGACGGAGGTGTCACCAACAATATGCCAGTGGATATCGCTCGTGCGATGGGAGCCGATATTATCATCGCGGTAGACATCAGTACTGATTACAAATCCCAAGAAGATTTCACTAACCTGTTTAGCGTGGCGGATCAACTGTCCAACTATTTAGTGCGTCGTAGCACCGAAAAGCAGAGTGACAACCTGACTGAGCACGATCTGCTGTTGCGTCCTCAGGTCGGAAAAATGGAAACCACTGAGTTTGATAAAATGCCCGATGCTTTTGCGATGGGCTATCAGGTCGCGATGGAAAATCAGGCATTCTTTAAGAAGATCGCCTTGAGTTCGGCGCAATATCAAGAATACATTGATGAGAAAGAAGAGCGCCGCAAAACATTACGTTATGGTGACAAGGTTAATGTTGATGAGATCGTTCTACACAATGCCACTCACTACAGTGATAAATTACTACTCAATCGCTTAAACCTAGATCCCAACCAAAAACTCAGCACAGAAGAAATCGAAGCCAGTGTCGAAAACTTATACGCGTTAGATCGGTTTGAACTAGTGCGTTATCAATATGAGCAGCAAGGGGAAGACGATCAATTAGTGGTCGATGTGCGCGAAAAGTCGTGGGGGCCGAATTACGTTAACTTTCGCTTCTTTCTGGAAGATGATTTCACAACCAATAGCCAATATGCACTGGGTATTTCTACCAATTTCACTGATATCAATCCGCATGGCGCTGAGTTGACGCTGAATATGGATATTGGAACAGATAAGCTGTTGGAAGCGGAGCTGTACTCCCCGTTTTTATCTGGGCAGAAAACCTTTACTACCGCTTCGCTGCTCTACAGTAATGAAACGCGCAATGCTCCCTTAAGTGGTTTTGATGATACGTCATTGAGTGCTACCGAAAACTATCTACCTGTGACTTATTCGGAGTGGGTTGCGGAAGTGGCATTGGGATATCAAATAGAGTTATGGCGAGAAGTAAAACTTGGAGTCCGATACAGCCAAGGTAATGGTGAAGCTTCGTCCTTGCCTGTGTTTGGCGATTTTGATTTTGAGCGCAGTGGTGTCTTTTTTGATTACCGGCATGACACCTTGGATGATTTTAGTTTGCCTCAGCAAGGGGTTTACTTTGATTTGGAATACCTACTTTCTAGAGATAGTTTTGATGGGAGTAATCCAGTATCGGATGAAACCAGCAGTTCAGATACTGTGTCTGAATTTTCCGGCAAGTTAATCGCAGCGCACACCATTTCTCGCCATACTTTAGTCGCAAATCTGGATATGGGGGTCGTGAAAAGTAAGCACTCGTCCACCCCGATTGATCCGAAAAGTATTGGCGGATTTCTCAATTTATCGGGCATACCCCGTAATAGCCTGATTGGCCAAAACAAGGTGTACGGAAATCTGGTTTATCGTTATCGTTGGTTTGACAATGACTTTGGAATGTTCACTTCTCCCGTCTATCTAGGGGCATCCATTGAGTATGGTGGTGTATGGTCAGATCCCGATATTCGCTTGCAAGATGCTCCACTCTATGGCGCAGGCTCGATCTTTGCGGGAGTGAATTCGCCTATCGGACCGATCATGTTTGGTTATGGGCGTACCGAGCAGAACTATGATTCAGTCTATTTTATTATTGGTACTACCTTTAAATAGCAGTAACTTGAGATATGAGTGAGGTTGAATGCTTTCCACTTGCTGAGAAAGCTTAAACTTTAGTCTCAAGTTGCTATGTTGGTCAAAATGATGAGATTTTAATTTATCGTTAAACTTGCTATTCTGACGCCCACAGTTTGGCCTCTATGGCGCTGTTTCTCAGTCAATTTGAGTGAAAACAAGGGCTAGGGAGAGCCAAGTTTCCAAGGATGTTCGCTCGTATTTTTATAATCAACTGAGTGAACCGCAATGAGAGGAAAAAGTCGTGCTTGAAGCCTACCGTAAACACGTCGCAGAGCGTGCCGCTGAAGGAGTTGTACCTAAACCCCTAGATGCAGAGCAAGTCGCAGGACTTGTAGAACTTCTGAAAAATCCCCCACAAGGTGAAGAAGCTTTTATTCTTGACCTACTTGAAAATCGAATTCCTCCTGGTGTCGATGAAGCGGCTTATGTGAAAGCGGGTTTCTTGACTGCCGTAACCAAAGGACAAGTCGCTTCTCCTTTGGTGAGTCGTGAGAAAGCGGCTGAGCTGCTGGGTACGATGCAAGGCGGTTACAACATCGAACCTTTGATTGATTTGCTTGATGATAGCGCGTTGGCACCAATCGCTGCGAAAGCGCTGTCTCATACGCTATTGATGTTTGATAACTTCTACGATGTAGAAGAGAAAGCCAAAGCGGGTAACTCATTCGCCAAGCAAGTGCTGCAATCTTGGGCTGATGCAGAATGGTTCTTGTCTAAGCCAGCACTGGCTGAGAAAGTCACCTTAACTGTGTTTAAAGTGACAGGTGAGACTAACACGGACGATCTTTCTCCTGCTCCTGATGCATGGTCACGTCCTGATATTCCTGTGCATGCGTTAGCCATGCTCAAAAACGCTCGTGATGGCATTGAACCGGATGTTCCGGGCAAAGTTGGCCCGATCAAACAGATCGAAGCTCTCAAAACTAAAGGTCACCAACTGGTTTATGTGGGTGACGTTGTGGGTACTGGTTCATCACGTAAATCGGCAACTAACTCAGTGCTGTGGTTTATGGGTGACGACATTCCTAACGTGCCAAACAAACGCACAGGTGGTTATGTTCTGGGCGGTAAAATTGCCCCGATCTTCTTCAACACGATGGAAGATGCTGGTGCACTGCCGATCGAAGTGGATGTTTCCAAGCTCAATATGGGCGATGTGATCGACGTTTACCCATTTGAAGGCAAAGTGTGTAACCACGAGACTGGTGAAGTACTTGCGACTTTCAAACTGAAAACCGATGTGCTGTACGATGAAGTACGTGCAGGCGGCCGTATTCCACTGATCGTTGGACGCGGTTTAACCGATAAAGCGCGTCACGCGTTAGGTTTGGAAGCCTCAAAAGAATTCCGTCGCCCAGTTGCGGTTGCGGATAACGGTAAAGGCTACACGCTTGCACAAAAAATGGTGGGTAAAGCGTGTGGCGTGCAAGGTATTCGTCCGGGTACTTACTGTGAACCTAAGATGACCACTGTGGGTTCGCAAGATACCACAGGCCCAATGACGCGTGATGAACTGAAAGATTTGGCGTGTCTTGGCTTCTCTGCTGACTTAGTGATGCAGTCTTTCTGTCACACGTCTGCTTATCCAAAACCGGTTGACGTTCAAACTCACCACACCCTGCCTGATTTCATCATGAACCGCGGTGGTGTATCGCTGCGTCCTGGTGATGGTGTTATCCACTCATGGCTAAACCGCATGCTGCTCCCTGATACTGTTGGTACAGGTGGTGACTCGCATACTCGTTTCCCATTGGGTATTTCTTTCCCAGCGGGTTCTGGTTTGGTGGCGTTTGCGGCAGCGACTGGCGTGATGCCACTGGATATGCCGGAATCTATTCTGGTTCGCTTCAAAGGCAAAATGCAGCCGGGAATCACTCTGCGTGATCTGGTGCATGCTATCCCTTACTACGGCATCAAACAAGGTCTGCTCACGGTAGAAAAAGCTGGCAAGATCAACGAATTCTCTGGCCGTATTCTGGAGATCGAAGGGGTTGAACACCTGACGGTTGAGCAAGCCTTTGAACTTTCAGATGCTTCTGCAGAACGTTCTGCGGCAGGTTGTACCGTGAAGCTTTCACAAGCGTCGATTGAAGAGTACCTCAACTCGAACATCGTGATGCTGAAGTGGATGATTGCTGAAGGTTATGGCGATCGCCGTACTATTGAGCGTCGTATCAAGGCAATGGAAACTTGGTTGGCAACGCCAGCATTGATGGAAGCGGACAAAGATGCGGAATACGCGCATGTGATTGAAATTGATCTCGCAGAAATCAAAGAGCCTATCCTGTGTGCACCAAACGATCCGGATGATGCACGTCTGCTCTCTGAGTGCGCGGGTGAAACGATCAATGAAGTCTTCATTGGATCTTGTATGACCAACATTGGTCACTTCCGTGCAGCCGGTAAACTGCTTGATAAATTCAACGGTCAGTTGAACACACGCTTATGGGTGGCTCCGCCAACCAAGATGGATCGTGACCAACTGACTGAAGAAGGCTACTACGGTATTTTCGGTCGCGCTGGAGTGCGTATTGAAACTCCGGGATGTTCGCTGTGTATGGGGAACCAAGCGCGTGTCGCTGACAAAGCGACGGTGATGTCAACTTCAACACGTAACTTCCCGAACCGTTTGGGTACAGGTGCTAACGTTTACCTTTCTTCTGCTGAATTAGCGGCAGTTGGGGCGATTCTGGGCCGTATCCCAAGCGTGGCAGAGTACATGGAATATGCGAAGCAGATTGATGCTGCGGCAGCGGATACTTACCGCTACCTCAACTTCCATCGTATGGGTCAATACACCAGCAAAGCAGATTCAGTGATCTTCCAAGAACCGGCATAAGCCAAGTCATTTGTTTATCTAATAAAGCCGCGCTTGTCGCGGCTTTATTTTTTTGCGCGGTTTCAGTCTGTTGAAATAGCGGAAATCACTTGTGTCTAAGTATCGCGAAGGGGTTTGCGATATACTCGCCGCATTGTTGATCTGTGGAGAGTTCACCATGGAGTTTGAATTTATTAAAAATACCTTACTTGGTGAGTATTCGGTGCGATGCAGTATGGAGCATCAAATCGTTGGGCGTTGGCTGCAAGAAGAGATTGGCCAAGATCAGGCTAAGCTCAAGCAAGTTTTAGCGCTTATCGAGCAAGCGGAACAGTCGCCAGCCCAAGAATTCTTGTGGACTGGGCGTGAAATTTCTCTGCTTATACACGGGGATGAGATCACAGTGCAAGATAATGCACTGGCTTATGAGACGGAACATGAGTTAGAAACAGATTTCTCTCTGTATGACAGCGAAAGCATTGCGGCTTGTGGGCGAGAGGATTTCGTTGCTTTACTGACGCAGTGGCAAAGTTTTGTGCTAAGCAATGGTAGGGTTTAATTTTCCCTGCTGATTATTTGTGCGTTATTGTTGGGAAAAGGCTGCACCGAAGAGGTGCAGTCTTTTGTTTTTTATTAAATTACGCACTGATTTTTCTTTTTAAATCATGGCGTTAATAAGTTGGCACATACCTTGGATAGTGAAGAGTAAATGGACGACTGCTTCAGAGAGGAAGAGATGAAACTGATTAACGCAATCATTAAACCATTCAAGTTGGATGATGTTCGTGAAGCGCTGGCGGATGTAGGTATAGAGGGAATGACGGTTTCTGAGGTGAAAGGCTTCGGGCGTCAGAAAGGACACACAGAGCTATACCGCGGTGCGGAATATCAAGTCGACTTTCTACCCAAAGTAAAAATTGAAATCGCTACGCAAAGCGACAATGTGGATCGTGTGGTGGAAGCGATCATCAAGGCCGCACACACCGGAAAAATTGGTGACGGCAAAATCTTTGTCTATGACCTTAGCCAAGCGGTGCGTATCCGTACTGGCGAAATGGATTCAGAAGCCCTTTAAATTTAAGGATGGGAGAGTTGATTATGGAATTATCAGTCACTGTTACCGAGTTGCGTTACGCACTCGACACCTTTTTCTTCCTGATTTCAGGAGCTCTAGTCATGTGGATGGCAGCAGGGTTTGCCATGCTGGAAGCGGGTTTGGTTCGCTCAAAGAACACCACAGAAATTTTGACGAAAAACTTTGTTCTGTACGCGATTGCGTGTACCACTTATTTAATCGTTGGTTACAACATCATGTATGTCGATAACACGGAAGGTGGCTGGTTGCCTTCACTTGGTGCGCTGATTGGCTCACAAGCGGATGGTGCCGATCACTCTCTGGAATCAGATTTCTTCTTCCAAGTTGTGTTTGTTGCAACCGCGATGTCAGTGGTTTCTGGTGCAGTGGCTGAGCGCATGAAACTCTGGGCCTTCTTGATTTTTTCTGCCATCTTGACCGCTTTCATCTACCCAATGGAAGGCTACTGGACTTGGGGTGGTGGTTTCCTTTCTGCGGCAGGCTTTAGCGATTTTGCTGGTTCAGGCATCGTACACTTAGCAGGCGCTTCTGCTGCGTTAGCGGGCGTACTGCTACTGGGGGCTCGCAAAGGTAAATACGGCAAAAATGGCGAAATTTACCCAATCCCAGGTTCAAACATGCCATTAGCAACCTTAGGTACCTTTATCTTGTGGTTCGGCTGGTTTGGTTTTAACGGCGGCTCACAACTGATGGTATCGGATTTTGAAAATGCCACTTCAGTGGGCAAGATTTTCCTCAATACCAATGCGGCTGCGGCTGCGGGGGCTATCGCTGCGCTACTCGTGTGTAAAACCACTTGGGGTAAAGCGGATCTCACCATGGTACTCAATGGTGCATTAGCGGGGTTGGTGGCGATTACTGCGGATCCTCTATCACCTTCACCACTTTACGCGGTAGCAATTGGTGTGGTTGCAGGTGCACTGGTAGTGTTTAGCATCATCGCTCTCGATAAACTGAGAATTGATGATCCTGTTGGTGCAATCTCAGTACATGGTGTGTGTGGTTTCTTCGGTCTGATGGTGGTGCCACTCAGCAATGCCGATGCAACGTTTGGTGCGCAATTGCTGGGAGCTGTGGTGATCTTCGCATGGGTGTTTGGTGCAAGCCTGCTGGTTTGGGGTGTACTCAAAGCAACCATGGGGATCCGCGTTTCTGAAGAAGAAGAAATGGAAGGGATGGACATGCACGATTGTGGTGTCGGAGCTTACCCTGAATTTGTGACTGTGAAGTAACATTTAGTTACCAAGTTCATTTTAGAGAACCTGCCCTCTGGGCAGGTTTTTTCTTTTCACTGATTGTTTTCTTAATAATCATTCTTATAATGGAGTGAAACTGATAAACGTTATCATTAGTAATTATTAAAGGATTTAAAAATGAAAAAGCTGCTCACGTTGTCTGCGATTGCTTGCGGTGTACTCGCTCCTTCTGCAATGGCCGCTGAAGAAGTGAATGTCTACTCTTACCGCCAACCATTTTTGATTGAACCTATGTTCCAAGAGTTCACCAAAGAAACGGGCATCAAGGTTAACGTGAAATTTGCTAAAGAAGGGATTGCAGAGAAACTCGCGCAAGAGGGCGAATACAGCCCTGCCGATGTGATCTTAACTGCTGAATTCAGCCGTCTGTTTGAACTGACCGAGAAAGGTCTGACTCAACCACTGGATAGCAAAGTGATTGAAGAAAACATTCCTGCTCAATACCGTGACAGTGGTGATGAGTGGTTCGCACTGACGCAGCGTACTCGTAGTGTGTATTCTTCACGCGACCGCGTAGGCAAGCTGGGTGATGATTTCGATTATATGGATCTCGCTAAGCCAGAGTTCAAAGGCAAAATTTGTACTCGTAGTGGTAAGCACCCTTACAACATCGCGCTTGTGGCTTCTATCATCGCTAACCACGGTGAAGCCGAAGCAAAAACTTGGCTAGAAGGTGTAAAAGCGAATTTGGCTCGTAAACCACAAGGTAATGACCGTGACCAAGTTCGCGCGATCAAAGAAGGCCTGTGTGATGTGTCGCTAGGTAACAGCTACTACCTAGGTGCAATGGTGAATGACGAGAAACAAAAATCTTGGGCTGAAGCCGTCTACATCAACTTCCCAGGTCAAAATGCGCAAGGCACTCATGTGAACGTGAGTGGTATGGCAATGGCGAAATACTCACCAAACCGTGACAACGCGGTTAAGCTGATGGAGTTCTTGACTGGCGCAACCGCACAACAAATGTATGCAGAAGTGAACTACGAATACCCAGTTAAAGAAGGTGTGAAACGTTCAGCTCTCGTGGAGTCTTGGGGCGCGTTTAAAGCCGATAGTCTGCCACTAGAAAAAATTGCAGATAATAATGCCGCAGCGATCAAGTTGATCGATGAAGTCAAATTTGACCTGTAAGTAAAATCAGGGGTATAACGTACCCCTATTTTATTTGAGGGATGCAGCGCTTTGAGCGTTGTTCAAGCCTTGTACTGTTAGGCGATGAAAGAAAAATATTTTGCATGGAAAACCAGCAGCGTTGTGTTAACCACTCTGCTGGTTTTACCGATCTTAGCGATCTTCTACACCGCATTCGGCAACAGTGATGAAGTTTTTGCTCATCTACTGGCGACTGTGATGCCCACCTATATTTTCAATACCTTAGTATTGACGGTTTCCGTACTACTATTGGCTTTGCTGTTTGGTGTGCCTTCCGCTTGGCTGATTGCGATGTGCAAATTGCCTGGTGAACGCTGGTTGCAGTGGGCGCTCGTCCTGCCATTGGCGATGCCAGCCTATATTATTGGTTATCTGTTTACTCATTGGTTTGATTTCGCAGGTCCCATTCAAATCGCTTTGCGCGATTGGACGGGCTGGCAAGCGGGCGGCTACTGGTTTCCTGACATCCGAAGTTTAGGCGGTGCCAGTGTCGTACTGGCTTTGGTGCTTTATCCCTACGTGTATCTACTGTGCCGTGCGGCCTTTATGGAACAGAACGTCACTTTGCTCCAATCTGCTCGTTTGCTGAGATGTACACCGTGGCAGAGCTTTTGGCGTATCTCTTTGCCATTAGCGCGCCCTGCGATTGCGGTTGGCTTGTCTTTGGTGGCAATGGAAACGATTGGGGATTTCGGTACCGTAAGCCTGTTTTCGGTCAATACCTTAACCACAGCGGTTTACGACACTTGGCTTGGCTACTCAAACCTCAATGCGGCTGCGAAAATCTCAGCGATTATGTTGGTGATTGTGCTGTTGCTGCTCAGTAGTGAACGCTATAGCCGACGTCGACAAAAACTCTACCAAAACCATTTTAATAGCCATGAAGAGTACCGTTATACCTTAAAAGGTTGGCGCCTATGGGCTTCTTTAGTCTGGTGTTGGGGATTGGTGGCGGTGGCGTTCATTTTGCCACTGTTGCAATTAATCAGTTACGCATGGACTTACTTTGCACAAAGCTGGACAACGCAGTTTAGAGAGTACGCACTGAATAGTTTTACTGTCTCGATCAGTGCGGCTGTCATTGCTGTGTTGGTGGCTTTGATCGCCAATTTTTATGCCCGTCTACAAAACAATCGAACTAGTGTTGCGCTGATGCGCCTTTCTTCCATGGGTTATGCGGTGCCGGGAACGGTGTTGGCGATTGGTATTTTGGTACCAGTGCTCGCACTGGATCATCTGGTTAACGATATCGCTAAAATGATGGAGTGGGCACGCCCGGGGTTAATCTTCTCCGGAAGTGTGTTCGCGATTGTGTTTGCGCTAGTGGTACGTTTCTCAGCGGTGGCGATTGGCAGTATTGAAAGTAGCTTAAGTAAAGTTTCACCTTCGTTGGATATGGCTGCGCGTACCATGGGATGCCATGCCAACCAAATGCTTAAGCGCGTACACCTGCCGCTGATCCGCCGTGGAGCATTAATTGCAGGATTGTTGGTGTTTATTGAATCGATGAAGGAGTTAAACGCGGCGATTTTATTACGCCCATTTAACTTTGAAACGCTCGCCACTTACGTCTATAACTACGCTTCAGATGAGCGTTTGGAATTGGCAGCATTGCCTGCCATTTTCCTCGTGTTGGTTGGGCTTATCCCACTTGTTATCGTTAACCGTTCTTTGGAGCAAAAGCACTGATGAGCTGCGCACTGCTGATTGAAAATCTTACTTGCCAATACGACTCACAAACCGTATTGAAATCGTTGTCATTGCAAGTCAATCCGGGCGAAATCGTCTGTTTGTTGGGTGCCAGCGGTTGTGGTAAAACCACCTTGCTTAAAGCGATTGCCGGTCTGTTACCTTTAGCTTCAGGGCAGCTGAGCCTCAATTGTGTGACGTTAGATGATGGTGAGCGCTGGCTGCCACCAGAGCAGCGTAACATTGGGATGATTTTCCAAGACTATGCTCTGTTTCCCCATTTAACCGTAGCGCAGAATGTCGGCTTCGGTCTGGATGTGATGCCCACCGCGCAGAAACAGGCCAAGATTACCGAGATGCTCTCTTTGGTTCATCTTGATGCTTTTGCAGAGCGTTATCCGCATCAACTTTCGGGTGGTCAGCAGCAGCGTGTCGCCATTGCTCGTGCCTTAGCGTATAAGCCAGATCTGCTACTGCTTGATGAGCCGTTTTCCAATATCGATACTCAAGTACGCCATGAGCTGATCATTGAGATTCGTAAGATCTTTAAACAACAGGGCGTGACAGCGATTTTCGTGACTCACTCACGAGAAGAAGCGTTTGCTTTCGCCGATAAAATGGCGGTGATGAATCGTGGCGTGATTGAACAGTACGGTACAGCAGCAGAGCTTTACTACCAACCATCGAGCCAGTTCGTGGCCGATTTTCTGGGTGGTGGCAGTTATCTGAATGCCACGCGGATCAGCGAAACTCAGTACCAAACCGCTCTTGGGGTAGTGGAAGCCATTGCTCGCCAACCGATCGAGGTAGAGGCGGAGTGTAAGTTGCTACTGCGTCCACAGCAGGTGCAAATTCGCGCGGAAGAGGAGAGCAGTGTGACGGTAACGGAACAGCAGTTTATGGGCGATCATTGCCGTTATCTGATTGATGCGCATGGCACTCAGCTTATCGCGACCTCTTCACAACCGCTGGAGTTAGGGCAGGCGGTGTCGGTCAATATTGATACGCAAGGGGTGCTGGCTTTCGCCTAATCGATTTCGCCGCTGAGCTTTCTCATTCCAAGCACGTTTTACCCGCAATAAAAAAGCCCGACGTCGAGCGTCGGGCAAATGTTCTTCTCCGCTGAGGGGACTTATCCTCAGGGGATGATTACAACGCCAAGAAGGCCTTCATCTTTTGAAGAACACGCTCTGCAGTATCTTTGTCGGCCATTTCGGCGAAAATACGTAATAGAGGTTCAGTGCCGGAGAAGCGGGCAATCACCCAGCCCCCGTTCTTGAAGTAGACCTTAGCGCCATCTTCATAGCTGACTTTGTCGATCTCGAATTCAAACTCAGGCAGTTTTTTCTCAATGTAGACTTTGTTGTAGATCTCATCGCGTTGGGCTGGTTTAAATTTGCAATCGCCTTCCGCAGTGTAAGCATAACCGTAACGATCGTAGATCTCGGTTAACAGCTCAGAGAGTTTCTTGCCAGTCACGCTGATCATTTCCACCAATAGGCTGGAGGCGAACACGCCATCTTTACCCTTGATGTGACCACGAATCGTCAAACCACCAGAGCTTTCACCACCGATCAGTGAATCGTCAGCTTCCATTTGTGAAGAGATGTGTTTGAAGCCCACAGGCACTTCAAAGCATTGCTCACCATGATCGGTTGCGATCTTATCCAACAAGTGAGTGGTTGCGATGTTGCGTACCACAGAACCTTTCCAGCCTTTGTACTCCAGTAGATAGTAGTAAAGCAGGATCAGCACTTCGTTAGGATGAATAAAGTTACCTTTTTCATCAATGATGCCAAGGCGGTCAGCATCGCCATCGGTACCGATACCGATGTCATAACCTTCGTGTTTAACGAGATGCTTCAAGCGATACAAGGTAGCAGCACTTGGAGAAGGCATCAAACCACCGAAGTCAGGGTTTTTGCCATCGTTGATCACGTCCACGTCGCAGCGGCCATTGATCAGTACCGTTTGTAGTGCGTTTTTCGCTACCCCGAACATAGGGTCGATCAACACACGCAGATTGGCTTTCTTGATCGCTTCAATATCGATGAAGTTGATGATGCTATCGACAAACTCGTTCATCGGGTTGATGATTTTAATCAGCTTGTCATTGACGGCTTGATCGAAATCGATCGATTTCACGTCTTGCGCGGTCAGCGTGGCGATTTGCTGCTCGATCTTTTGAGTGATCACTTCATCAGCATCACGACCGCCACGGATAAACACTTTAATACCGTTGTAGTCGGCTGGGTTGTGCGAAGCGGTAATACATGCTGAGTAAGCACAATCCATCTCTTTCGCTTTAAACATCACCACAGGTGTTGGCACAAATTTGTCGATAAAGCTCACCACAACGCCATTCGCGGCTAACACTTCGGCAAACCAGCAACCTGCTTTGTCAGATAGAAAGCGGCGGTCATAACCAATCACGAAGCCATTTGCGGCGGCTTGTTCATGATTGATGATGTTTGCCAAGGCTTGAGCAACCAAACGTACGTTATCTTTGGTGAACTCTTCACCAATAAACGCACGCCAGCCGCCGGTACCAAATTTAATCATTTTCTCCCCCTATCCCTTCCCACTGACGCTGCAAGAGTGCTGGCTGCAACGAAAAATGGTCTGGGTATATACAATGCGTAGGTATTAGAAAACGGGCACTCAGCGAGTGCCCGAAAATGGATTAACCTAGAACAACCACGACTTGGTTGACGCTGCCCGCGGCTTGCACAGGGACTGCACCTTCAATCGCTTGGCCATTCAGGGTGATGGATTTCACGCCTTTTGAAACGCCCTGTGGGTTTTCAACTTTGATCTGGTAAGTCGCATCACGCCACTCACGAGTCACTTCAAAACCCGGCCATGACGTTGGGATACAAGGATCGATTTCCAGTGTGTCGAAGCCCGCTTTGATACCCAAGATATAGTTGGTGGTAGCGTGGTATGCCCAGCCTGAAGTACCGGTTAACCATGGGTGGTTAGCGCGGCCGTGATCTTGGTGATCGCGGCCCATGATGAACTGTACGTAAGAGTAAGGTTCAGCAATACGGGTTTCGATGATGTCGTTTTGGTTGTATGGGTTGAGTGCGTCATACAATTCCATCGCACGATCACCACGGCCCAGTTTCGCTTCCGCTACCCATGCCCATGGGTTTGGATGCGAGAAGATCGCGCCGTTTTCTTTCACGCCTTGGTAAACGCGTGTCACGAAGCCGATATCATCATTTGGAGTCGCGAATGATGGAGCGTTCAGGTGTAGACCGTATTTAGAGAACAGATATTTGTAGACCGCATCCATCGCTTTGATGCCGCGCTCATGGCTTACAGTGCCTGACAGAACCGCCAGTGAGTTAGATTCTAAGTGTACTTTGCCTTCTACTTGATCGAAGGTACCGATCTTGTCGCCATTTTTGGTCAGGCCACGGATGTACCATTCGCCTTGTTCATCCCACAAGTGAGTTTCACACGCTTCGCGAACGCCATTAGCCATCGCTTGGTACTTGTCTGTTGCCGCTTCATCATTGCGGTAGCGTGACAGCTCAAGGAAGGATTCCAACGCCCAGAAGTGTAGGAAAGAGACCATAGAGGACTCGCCGCCACCGAGGTTCAAACAGTCGTTCCAGTCTGCACGCAGACCCTTACAGATACCGGTTTGACCTACGTATTCTGCAGAGAAATCCAATGCTGCCATCATGTGCTCGTACACAGTTGCGTTGCCGCCATCCGCGTAAGGGATCACTTCGTCGATAAAGGCGAAGTCACCGGTCTCTTTCACATAGCTGAGGATGGTTGGCACAATCCACAGGTGATCGTCAGAACAGGTATCTTTGATACCGTGGATCTTGTCTTCATCCGATGGGGTTGGCACGACTGTTGGTGATTTAGACGGTTTAACATCCGCTTTTTCTGGATCGAACCAGTCAGGATCAAACAGGTGCAGACCGTAACCCGCTTTCACTTGACCACGCAGTAGGTCAACCAGACGCTTACGGGTCATTGCTGGGTTAGTGTGCGGTACGGAGATCGCGTCTTGCGCAGTATCACGGTAGCCCAGACCTGTACGGCCGCCGACTTCAATGAAAGAAGCGAAACGAGACCAAACCACACAAGTTTCCGCTTGGTACAGAGTCCAAGCGTTGATCATGGTGTTCAGACCTTCGTTTGGCGATTTCACTTGGAACTTCGCACAACGCTCATCCCAGTGTGCTTTGATACCTGCAAAGGCTGTATCTACTTTGCTCAGATCTTGGTATTTTTCACGCAGTTTTGCGCCATTGCCTTTACCTACCCCTAAGATCACTGCGAAGCGAACTTTTTCGCCCGGTTGCAGAACGAATTGCTTATGCAGTGCACCACAGTGGTTGTAACAGGTTTGTGCGCTGTTCGAACACTTACCTTGCGCTACGGCGATTGGGTTTGCTTCATCACGGTACATGCCAAGGAATTGGTCACGTTGGCCGTCGTAGCTGTCTGCATCGAAGGTCGCGGTCAGATAGTAGAAGCCTAAGAAATCATCGGTGTTGTAGTACAGGTCATACTCAATCACGCCATCTTTGAACGCTGTACCTGCTGAGTAGAGCGACATCTGATGGTTTTGGTTATCTGACTTGATATGGCTGAAAGAGAACTCAACGTAGTTGAACGCACTGATAGTACGCACTTCGTTGGAGGTGTTTTCGATCACCACATCCCAAACTTCTGCATCTTCACCCTTAGGAACAAACAGCGTTTTGGTCGCGTGAATGCCGTTGTACTCACACTTAAATTTTGAGTAAGACAAACCGTGGCGAACTTCGTATTTCGCTTGTTCAAGGCTTTTCGCAACAGGTTGCCAAGAGATTGACCAGAAATCGCCAGTCTCATCATCGCGCAGGTAAACGTAGTGCCCTGGACGATCTTGGGTAAAGTTTGGACGGAACTTGGTGACGCGGTTGTACTCAGGTGAGTGGTAGAACGAGTAACCCCCTGCGTTGTGAGAAATCACAGTACAGAACTTTTCAGTACCGAGATAGTTAGTCCAAGGTGCGGGTACGTCAGGACGAGTGATGACGTATTCGCGATTATCATTATCGAAATAGCCGTATTTCATTGTGCTTTCCTTTTAAACCAGCTGCCTTTTGGCAGCTAAAAACCTATGCTAGTGAAAACTTGCACGAGAGCTCTCGTGCTGTCGTTATGCGTACTAAGGATCATTTCCAAGGTGCGCGATAGGGTATTTTCTGCTTATCGAGCAGTGTCAAATGTCCTTTCAAACGCGCTAAATAATCCAACCAGTCACGCTGGGACTTCTCTGTCCAACCGCCTTCTGCCAATCCAGTTAAGCGTGGATAGAGCATGTATTCCATGCGTTCTGAGTTATTGATCAATTCACACCACAATGCACACTGGACACCTAAAATGCGCTTGCGCAGTGGGTCGTCAGCGGGAACATCTGCTAACGGTTCATAACCGTAGGCTCGTTCTAGCGGTGTGACGCCAGCCCAATCGACCCCAGGTTCTTCCGGTGCGTAGTCTTGAACAATGTCGAGATAGGTGAATTGTCCCGGTTGCAAAATCACGTCAAAGCCTTGTTTGGCGCAATCCAACGCCGCTTTTTCTGATAACCAAGAGTAAATCACCGTATCTTTACTCACTTTGTCGCCGTGATGGGCTTCTTCCCAACCCACCATGCGCTTACCTAAGCTCTTGAGCTTTTTCTCTGCGTAGCGCAGTAAGTGGCCTTGTAACTCTTTGGGGTCGGTATAGCCTTGCTCTTGCATTAAGGCTTGGCATTTCGGGCTGTCTACCCAAACACCCTGTGGCACTTCATCGGCACCGATATGAATAAATTGGCTTGGAAACAGCGCGGCAACTTCTTCCAATACGATATCAAGGAATTGGTAAGTGCCCGGTAAAGCAGGGGAGAGTACGTTATCGTTGTAGTACTGAATGCTGCGGTACTGCGAGCGATCTTCCTCATCGACTAACCATTCAGGCAGCGCTTTAATCGCGGCGCGGCTGTGTCCCGGAACGTCAATTTCAGGGACGACAGTAATGCCACGATCGCTAGCGTATTTAATCACTGCACGGATCTCATCTTGGGTATAAAAACCGCCATGACGCTCAGTCAGTAAGCTGTATTGAGGTTCGAGAACTTCATCCATACCGCGCCACGCGCCAATGTCGGTTAGCTGTGGTAGGCGTTTAATCTCAATTCGCCATCCTTCATCATCGGTCAGATGCCAGTGGAATACGTTAAATTTGTAGTGTGCTAATTGGTTGATGACCCGTTTGACCTGCTCAATTGAGTGAAAATGGCGAGCGCAATCGAGCATCATGCCGCGATATTTAAAACGCGGTGCATCGACAATTTTAACCAGAGGGAAGTGCAATGAGCCCTTATGTTCCTGTGCCAGTTGCAGCAAAGTTGCGCTGGCGTGCATAAAGCCGCTATGGCTACCAGCCTCAATTTTGATCCCACTGGTATCAATGGTTAGCTGATAATGCCCCTCATCCAGAGTTGGGTTTTTGCGATAAACAATATCGCTATGTCCCACCGCATTCAGTGTGAAGTCATGCACTCTACGCAATTCTTGACCAAGCCAAAGTGCCGCGCGCTCGGCTAAGTCGGATTGCAAAGAGATTTGGCTTGAACTGCTGACCACAAACTCACCTTGGAAACGTTGCAGTGAGTTAGGTTTGGGAATGAGGCTGAGCTCAGCTGCGGTCACTTCAGGGATCTGGCTACGCTCGCGAAATGGTGACGCGAGAACGATCGGATTGACCGCAACGTTAATACGTTCGACAGGCTGTTTATCATTGAGTTGGACAAACGCGTGTTTTACACCATCGGTGTAGAAATGGTAAGGCGCGGTTTTGATAATGAACTCACAATAAAAGTGGCCATTGGCTGGCAACACTTTTTCCGTTGGAACAATCGAGCATAAGCTGCCGACTTGGGTCAGTTGACCATTGGTCACACTCATGGGTTGAATGTAACGATCAATCACAAAATACAGCGACCAATCCTGCAGATCTTGATCGCTCAAATTGTGCAAGGTTAAACCAAAACGGCAATCTGGTTTTTGTTCCGAGAGCACCGCAAATTCAATTCGATAACTCATAAACCATCCTTATACAGGTTGTGCTCAGGCTTACCGGCAAACATTAATGCGCCTTCGATAGCATCCGATTGCGGTTTGACAATCCATTGTTGTACTGGTGGAGAGAGCCAATCTTGAATGCGTTCAGCAATACTGCCCATTAAACAGATGCGTTCTGCGCCTTTGTGGTGTAAGGCTACTAGAAACATCTCAATATCTGCGGCGGTCTGTTTGAGTAATTCAATCGCGAGAGGATCGCCGCAATAGGCATGGCTGAAAATCTGCGGCGAAAACTGCCCATAATCGCGAGGTAGGGCGGTTTTAGACCAAGTAACAATGGCATCAATATCATGGTTAAAGTGGTTCATCACCCCATCACACAGCGGGGTATGGGGACGGATGCCGTCTTGTGCGAGCAGCACTTGTTGAATCAGGCGTAAGCCCATCACAGCACCGCTGCCTTGATCGGAAATGGGAAACTCACGACCGCCAACCACGTACTGTTTGCCGCCTTTTAGCAAAATACCGCACGATCCGGTTCCGGCGATCATGATCGCGCCGTCCTCACCAAGGTGCGCACCCAGACAAGCACCATAAGCATCGGTGTTAAGCGTGATGGAAGCGAAAGGGTGCGCTTGCTGCATAAAAGTGTGCCACGCTTCTTTTTGCTCTGCTCCTGCTAATGCTAGTCCGACATGCATGTTGGCGAAATCGTCTGCTGATAGCCCACCTTGTTCTGCGGCTTGGGTGATCGCTTCAATCACGGAATGCAATGCCACATCAACACCGAGCATGATATTGGCGCTGCCACTTTTGGCTTCACCAATCCATTCACCTTGCTGGTTACGGATGCGTGCACGGCAAGAAGTGCCGCCGCCATCAATGCCTACGTAGTAATTCATGCAATCTGCTCCTCATGAGCTGAAAAGTGATCAAATTGACTGATGATGGCGAGCAAATACCAAGCGCCATGTGGGATCCATTGTTCACCCCAACGCCAGTTTTGCAGCATGTCATCTTTTTGGCCGTCAGGATTAAAAGCGATGTCATGGGCATCTTCAAACCCAGCAGTAATACCGTTGCAGACTCCACCTTTGGCATTGAAAAAACCTAAATGGGGGAGGTAGTCTGGGTTGTTGTGACCATGGCCATCGAGCATACACATGTCGTATGGATTGAGTCCGATAATCCAGTTCAGAGCATTTTGTGCCCAATGTTGTAATTGCTCACCAGTCTCTGTACTTAAGTGTGGTTGAGCGAGATAAGCCATGCTCGCAAGTGAAGCTAAGCGCGCATTTTCACCCTGCCACCAGTAACCACTTTCGTTGTCTTGTGCGATAAAGAAACTGGTGCGTTTCGCGCTTTCCACTCCTTTGACGTACTGACGCGGGTAACCAAACGGGTTGGTGACTTGTTGAGTTATCGTTAGTTCGAACTGGCAGGCTTGTTCGATAACCCGTTGTAGCTGGGCATAGTTAGCCGTATCCGTTTCAATATTCAGATATTCACAAAGTGCAATGACAGGCAGGCCTGCGTCGGAGGCGTGGAAGTATGGGCGATCACCGTTGCTGGTGGCAGACCAGTAGTGCGCCACTTGTTCATCACTGCATTGGCGCTTAGCCAGGCGCTCTGCCCACTCGCGTGCTTGAGTGAGGTATTGAGTGTTCTCTGTGCTGCGATAAAGTTCGCAACAGGCTAGTAGCGCACAGTATTCATCGATAATGTTTTCAACACCATCATTGAGGTAAGTAGGGTTGTGCTCTTTGAGATGCCAATAGCCCTTTTCTGCCGCTTGTAAATACTCGGCTTGAGTAAATTCACCATGAGTATCTAAACGTGCTGCTGAGGCTAGTGCCGCGATCGCCATACCGCCACCTTGACGAAAACCCGCTTGATAATCATCGGATTTATGTCCTTTTTGGGTCGCGTAGGCGCAAATCTCTCGTTGCTTGATGTCTTTGCTCCATTTGTCAAAGACGGTCATATAAAAAAATCCCTCGGAGTTTTGCATACGGCGTAGAAAATCAGCACCAAACAACGCTTCATCCTTGAGGCGAGTGCGAGAAAAAGGCGCAAAACCCGAGTGATGTTGTAAAACCGCTAACCCTTTGAGCATGTTCCAGACCACCATAGGTGTTTGTTGTGGGTTCAAGTAATTAGCGTAAGAAAGGTGACTGAGATACTTGCTAACGTCACCTGAAGCATCGTACCAGCCGCCGCGCACATCGGCAGTGGTTGATGTGCCCAGCAGCGGTACTTGCTTGTCTTGTTGATCAAACTGCCCTGTGCAGCGTTGCGATTTAAAGTAATGCAGCACATCAGAAAATGTACGCTGCATGAGTACGCCTTGCGCAATAGTAAAAGTGGCAGAATGAGTATGATCCAAGCGTAAATAGTAGTCGCCTGGAGTTGTGAAATTCGAAAAATCAATACGATGAAACTGTCCCTGATGCCAGTTGTCCACGTTGCCATGCCACTCGATTGACAATTTTGCAACGGTCTGATGGCTATGAGCGCAAACCAAAAGTACACAATCATCCATTAATTGTGTTTGTCCACACAGCAAAACCGCTTGCTTCGAGCCTTGGATTTCATAGCCAATGTGGTTGGTCAGTAACTGCATTATTTTCTCCGCATTAGGGATCAAGCTCCCTGCTAGGCAGGGAGCAAGTGAGTTTTATTTTTCAAACAGATAACAACGCACAAAGTGGTTGTCAGATAGCTGAGTAACTTCCGGTAAGGCTTCGCGACACTTGGCTGATGCATGTAAACAGCGACCAGCAAATGGACAGCCAACAGAATTCGGAGTCCATAATGGGATCTCGCCTTTGTTGCCTTCCAATTTTTCGTGGATCGATTTTTTCGGATCCGGTACCGCAGATACCAACAGCTTGGTGTAAGGGTGTTGTGGATCGTGAATGATCTCGTCAGTATCACCCCATTCCACCATGTGTCCCACGTACATAACGGCCAAGTCTTCGGCGATATAGCGTGCGGTTGCGATGTCATGCGTGATGTACAGCAGTGACATTTGACGCTCAAACTTCATTTCTTCCATCAGGTTGAGTACGCCAGCACGGATTGACACATCGAGCATTGAAGTGGGTTCATCAGCCAGAACAACCTCAGCACCAACAGCAATGTTACGTGCCAAGTTAACGCGCTGACGCTGACCACCAGAAAGTTGGTGCGGATATTTCGCGGCCGTGGCTTTTGGTGGGATGAGACCGACTTGTTCAAGCAGTTCGTAAACACGCTCTTCCAACTCTTTTTTGTTGCCCGGCGTGACTTTTTTGTGGATCAGCAGCGGGCGAGCAATGTGGTGGAAAATGGTATGGGTTGGGTTGAGTGAGCCAAACGGATCTTGCCATACCATCTGTACACCTTCGCGGTAGTGCATCAGATCGTCACGAGAAATGATGTCCTGAATATCACGGCCTTTGTACTCGATGACGCCTGAGGTTGGGGCATACATTTTCGCGATCATCTTGGCGGTAGTGGATTTGCCTGAGCCAGACTCACCCACCACAGATAAACCGCGGCTTTTGTACATTTTGAATGACACGTCGTTGATGGCACGCATCATTGGTTGTTTGAGTGCGTTACTGTTGATGGCAAAATCTTTAACCAGATTTTTTCCCTCAACCAGTAATTCGCCATGTGGTTTGCTCATATTTGTCTCCAGAAATTCTTTGCTACTGCTTTACCGTGCACCTTAGCGTTTGAGTGCGGCGCTAGGTTGTCCGTAGAGGTGGCAGTTAGAAAAACGGCCATGCTCGATTTGGCGCAGTACGGTCGGCACCTTAGTACAAGCTTCATGAACTCGGTCGCAGCGAGCTTGGAAACGGCATCCTTGAGGGATTTCCAACAAGTTGAGTGGGTTTCCAGGGATCCCTGTGAGTTTTGTTTTTGGTCCGGTTAATGGTGGGAAAGAGCTTCCCAACCCTTTGGTATAAGGGTGGTAAGGGGTTTCCAGAATTTGTTTTGAAGGCGCAACTTCAATCAATTCACCGGAGTACATGATGCCAATACGGTCTGAGAACTCGACCATCAGTGACAAGTCATGAGTAATGAACAGAATAGAGAAACCAAACTCTTCTTTAAGTGCGTAGATCTTCTGCAGAATTTCACGCTGAACAACCACATCCAAGGCGGTCGTGGGTTCATCCATAATGATCATTTTTGGATTGAGCGCGAGCGCAATTGCAATCACCAAGCGTTGACGCATACCACCAGAGAACTGGTGCGGATAATCGTTGAGTCGGCTTGGGTGAATATCCACGATCTCTAACAGTCCTTCGGCACGACGTTTTGCTTGTTCACGCGTCATATTGGTATGGCGCATGATCACATCGCAAAATTGCTCTTCCATGGTCAGAACGGGGTTCAGCGCGTTCATTGCACTTTGGAATACCATCGACATTTCTTTCCAACGGAACGCTTGCATACGCTCATCGCTGTATTTCAGTATGTCTTCACCGTTGAAGATCACCTCGCCACCTGTGATGAACGCGGGCGGCTTATGGAGGCGCATCAGCGAGAAGGCAACGGTTGATTTACCACAACCAGACTCTCCAGCCAGGCCAAACACCTCGCCAGGGGCTAAATCGAAGCTCACATTGTTACAGGCACGGACATCGCCAGCATCGGTAATGTAGTCCACGCATAAGTTGCGGATTGAGATTAATGGTGCAGTCATGATTATTTATCTCCGCTCCAAAGTGCATTTTGAGGTGGTACGTTTGGCTCACGCGCTTTTTGGTCTTGCTTGGCAAGGTTTTTCCAACGCTTCATGCCTTTATGTGAACGTAATTGTGGGTTAGCAATTTCATCAACCGCAAAGTTCAGTAGAGCAAGGCCAGTGACTAATAGAGTCAAAGAAATACAAGGGGCTAGCAGTTCCCACCAAGCGCCGATCAGCATGGATGATGAGGTTTGTACGTTGTACAGCATGATGCCCCAGCTGATGGTGTTTGGATCGCCCAATCCCAAGAAGGAGATAGTGGCTTCCATCATGATGGCGTACATTACTGAACCGATAAAACTTGCCCCCACAATGGAAATTAGGTTTGGCAGAATTTCAACGAAGATGATGCGCCATGAAGATTCACCGAGCACTTCTGCGGCTTTAACGAACTCTTTCTCACGCAGTGCCATGGTTTGCGAACGAACCACCCGCGCGCCCCAAGCCCAAGAGGTACAACCGATAATCAAGGCTATGGTCAAAGGCCCCGCTTCACCGATAAAGGCGGCTAACACGAATAGCAGTGGATATTGAGGAATTACCAACATGATGTTCATCGCTGCAGTGAGGAAATCATCAATTTTTCCACCA
Source organism: Vibrio mimicus (assembly GCF_019048845.1). Lineage (NCBI taxonomy): Bacteria > Pseudomonadati > Pseudomonadota > Gammaproteobacteria > Vibrionales > Vibrionaceae > Vibrio > Vibrio mimicus. The sequence continues at coordinate 2,662,246 of NZ_CP077426.1, read as the reverse complement.
AAATAACCCGCCGAGACGCCGATGACGGTCGCTAAGAAACACACGGTGATACCGGCACCGAAGCCAACGGCTAAGGATACGCGAGCACCATAAGCAACTTGTGACCACACATCACGACCCATACGCGTGGTACCGAGTATGTGGTCGGCTTTTTTCGACATCGCTAGAGTGCGGCGATCGGTCGCTAAGTTTTCTGCAACCCAACCATCAGGGCTTGCTTTGGCTGCTTTCACAACAAAAGCAGGGTATTCATGTGGATTACCCGTGCGTTTATCTGGAGCATGAGAGGTAATAAAAGGTGCCGCTACCGCAAGAAGAAAGAACATGCTCAAGATTGTTACGCCAATCATGGCCATGCGGTTGCCACGTAAGAGTTTCCAAAGTGCTTTCATGATTATTTACCTCCCTTGCGTAAGCGAGGGTCTAGAACAACGTATAGCATGTCCGCCAGCAGGTTAAAGAACAGCATGAACAGAGTCATAATCAACAGCTGACCTTGTAGAACCTGGTAGTCACGCGCAGTAATGGCGTTAAATAACACAGTGCCTAAACCTGGGTAGTTGAAGATAATTTCAATGATCAACTGACCACCAATCGCCATACCGAGAGACATAGAAAGTGCCGTGACACTTGGCAGTAGGGCGTTACGTGCTGCGTAGTTGAATACCACACGGTTTTCACTTAAGCCTTTGCCTTTCGCCATAGTGATGTAATCTTCAGCGAGTAGGTTAATCATGTTGTTACGCATGTTGACCAAGAAACCACCGATTTGCACAATCGAAGCACAAACCAGAGGCAGTACGGCGTGATAGCCCACATCTTTAATAAATGCCCAACTTGTCCAGTCAGGGATTGTGCCAGCTGTGTAGGCGTAACCGGTTGGGAACCAGCCTAAACCGATAGCGAAAGTGAACATGGCAAGCATGGCGATAACCACTTGTGGCACCGCTTGAATCACCAACATACCCGGTGTGATGAAGGTGTCGTACCGGCTACCACGTTTCCATGCAGCAAAAATCCCAAGCACAGAACCGATCGAAAACGAGATAATAACCGCAGTACCGGCAAGGAACAGTGACCAGCCAAATGCACCACCAAGTAGTTCATTCACACTCAGAGGGTAGAATTTGATTGAAGTGCCAAGTTCCCATGTCAGGATGCTTTTGATGTATGTCAGATATTGGACATACCAAGGTCCATCCACAAAGCCTAGAAGCTGTTTCATGGCTTCGATACGCTCAGGGGTAACTTGTGCAGTTGCGTTAGCAAACATCATGGTGACGGGATCACCAGGCATGGCACGCGGAATAATAAAGTTTAATGTTGCTGCGACCAGCAACGCGGCAAAATAGAACGACAATCGTCTTAAAAAGTAACCCATAACTTACACCTTACTCACCCAGTTTTGTCCTGTCTCTGGTTTCAGGTCTCGCCCCTAGCGAATTTGAGAGCGAGAAATCCCCTGACGACGAGCGCCATATGTCTGCTTAACAACATGAGGGGATTTAGATAGGCGGCGCACAGCGTGCGCCGCAAGAAATGAACGTGTATTACTTAACTGGTTTCAGATCCAGTACGTGTAGTAGACGCTCTGGGATACCAGCCCAAACGCTTGGACGGCCCTGTGGATTTTCTTCATTCCACCAGCCAGTGAAGCGAGTGGTGTTGTACTGATACATCCATGCACCAGACATAACAGGGATAGTCACTTGGTTTTCAGCAATGATCTTCTGAATACCATGAGCGATCGCTAGCTGCTCGTTCTTGTCTGCTGTTTTGTAGAAGCTGTCTAGCAAGCCATCAAGCTTCTTGTCTGTGAAGTAGTGCATTGCGAAGCGTGGCATACCATCACCAGATTGCAGTGCTGAGTTGTATGCACTGTTCCAGTAAGTGTATGGATCTGCGCCGTGGAAGTAGTTGGTGTACGCAACGTCGTAAGTACCTTCCAGCATCGCTTGGTTATAAACCGCGAATTCAGGAGTACGTGCTTTCGCTTTGATACCCACTTCTTGTAGCTGCTCAACAGCCAGTTGAACTGTATTGTTGAAGTCAGTCCAGCCATTTGGAGATTGGATCAGCAGTTCAAAAGATTTGCCTGATGGAGTTTCAACGAAACCGTCACCGTTCACATCTTTGAAGCCCGCTTTTGCCAGTAGCTTCTTAGAGCCTTCAACGTCATAAGTGTTGAAGCCTTTGTACTTTTTGTGAGTCGCTTCATCAGACCATGCTTCGAATGCGTAACCAAGGCCAGATGCGAAGTCGTTCACTGTACCGCTGCCGTAGAAGGCGATGTCAATGATGGTTTGACGATCAAGAGCCATAGAGAACGCACGACGGAAATCTACGTTATCCAATGCTTCTTTTTTCGCAGCATCTGGGTTTTTGAAGTTAACCATGAACGCCTGAGTACCCGCTGCTGGGTACCAGTAGTGGTGGTTAGGGTTCGCTGCTGCGTAAGTACGGTCGATATCTGGAACGAATGAAGAAGTCCAATCGAGCTCAGAGTTTACGATTTTGCCCAGTAGTTGGTCGTTGTTTGCGATTTGTGGAACACGCAGACAGTCAACTTCTAGGTTCGCAGCATCCCAGTAGTTCGGGTTACGACATTGGATGTACAGTTGTGGAGTGAAAGTATCGATCACTGTGAAAGGACCAGTACCTACTGGGTTTTCGTTAGTGAAAGTGGTTGGATCTTTCACTTCTTTCCACACGTGCTCAGCAACGATAGGGATCAGAGAAATTTCATAAGGCACGTTAGAGTTCGCTTCAGACAGACGGAAACGTACTTTGTATTCGTCTACTTTCTCAACGCTAGTTACCCACTTATTGATACCACGTTGGTCAAGTTCTGGTTTCGCTTTCAGCAAGTCGAAAGAGTAAACCACGTCGTCAGCTGTAAATGCTTCGCCATCAGACCACTTAACGCCTTTACGGATATCGAAAGTCACGCTCATCAGGTCGTCAGCCATTTTGTAGCTTTCTGCCAGACGGAACACTGGTGTGTTACCTTTCATCTCATTGAATACAACCAGAGGTTCGTAGATAAAGTCAGTGGTTGTACGCAGGTTAGTTGCTAGGTACGGGTTAAAGTTACGTACCATTGTAGGGTAGAAGTCTGGCACGATGGTTAGCTCACTACGTGCAAACGCTGGAGCTGAAACACTGGTTGCTGCTGCGATTACTGCAGCGGCTAGTGCTGTTTTTTTAATATTGGCAAGCATAGCTGTTCCTTACTAGTTGCTTTCATTTCACTAATGGATGGAATGTCATCAATTGATAAACACTCTCCAAGACCTACCTCATAACTTTCGCCCGTCGGAGGGAGGGGGGATAAATGAGTGGCCTGTAGGCCTTTGGCAGGAGTAAGAAGACACCTTGCCAAGAAATTTATCAATTCCAATTCCCGTTAAAAACGTCAAAACCATTACCCCTCTCGTCATTAACGTCAAAATGCTCTTCGATGTGTGATTTTTATACAAAAAACGCGAGGTGATTCACCTCGCAAAAGTCGCGAGTTGGAGTGACTTTTGTTAGTGGTTGCTAACTATTTAATTCAATTAAATTAAGGCTTTTTATCATCCTTTTCATTAACGAGATCTTGCTCACTAGCTGGAATTTACGTTAATTTAATCGATTGAATTAAATCTGGCGAATTGTTGTGACTCCCTTCGCAATCTCAAACAATGGCTTGGCTAATGCCCCTATTTAGGTCTTTTCTTACCGTTTTATCCCTTTCTGGTTGATGTGATTTACCCTTGTATTGGGGGCTTTTTTAACGATGTAAATCAAGTTAACTGGTGCGCAATCGGCAAGTTTGAGAATTTGCCTTGATATCTATTGAGAGGGAAGAAATCAATAAAAAACCCACCTAGTGGTGGGTTTGGTTGTCGATAATAAACTTACTCAGTGGTGAGCAGTTTTTGTAATTTATCGCGCTGCATTTCGATATGGGCACGATCCGGACCGGATTCTTTGCAATGCTCAAGAATGTAATCAAGCGAGTTTAGAACCGTTCTCCAGCGTGGTGTTTTGGGCAGGGTCTCGATACGTAAATATTTGTCTAGAGTTCGTGTTTGTAAGGTGCTGCGGTCAAGATAAACGCGCCATAAGCCACTTTGCTCTGCAAAGGTAAATTTGCTTTGTCCCGAGACACGCTCCCAATAATCAAGAGCACTGGTCATGGCTTCGACCAAGACACTACGCATCAAATCTTGTTTGGACTGATACTCACCGGAGGCTTTATCGGCGAGTCGAGTAAATTCGCCTCCTAATTCTTTGAGCTGCTGTAACTTATCTTTATCGCCTTCGAAGGCGTAGCTAGAAAGCGCTTCTACCGCAGTTTCTAGGTTGTAAATACGCGATGCATTAATACTGCCGCCGACATTAAAAATGTACATGGCTTGTAAGCCCGATCCTTCAGGCAAGCGCAGGACATCGGCAGATAAATGTTGTCGTACATCATCAACATAGACATCGATATTGCCGCAGTAATGTTCTTGATCGATGTTGAGATACTTAGGTGCAATCAATTCTTCTGCACTCGAGCGTTTAAGCTGCTCTGGTGTACGTCTAAATAGGCGAGAAGCGGCTTCGTTGGCAAAGCGCACCTTATTACCTTCTTTCACACACAAAATGGCTTCCGGCGCAGATTCTAATTGTTCCAGTAAGCGACCTTGCGTTTCAAGAAGGCTTGCTTCCACCATCGCGCGATGTTTCAGCTCTTTTTGCAACTGCGCATTTTCAATGCGGCGTAATTCTGCTTTGCTAGCGGTGAGGTGGGCAATAATACGCGCGGCGAGCTCCTGCTTGTTGAATGGCTTTGATAAGTAGTCATTTGCTCCCGCTTCAAATCCCCGCACTCGGTCGTCAGACTGATTGAGAGCGGTTAGCATAATGATCGGTAGTTCAGCATGGTCGTAAGTTTGTCTAAGTTTTTCACATACTTGATAGCCGCTCATCCCTGGCATCATGATATCGAGTAGTAGAAGTTCTGGTTTTTCACGCTTTACGGCTTCTAATACTTCGTTTCCATCTTGTACGGTATGAACACGATAGCCTTCAAGGCGTAAAAAGCTGTCTAATACTCTGAGGTTAACCGGTTCGTCATCAGCCACTAGAAGTAATGGACCGTGTTCATTTTCAGGCAGCGTACTTTGTTCTGGCAGCTCCGTATCCAATATTTCAGGGGCTTGGAAGTGAGGCAATTCGGTTAAGCGAGCCTGTTCAATCTCGGATTGGATGGCTAACGGCAGAGTAAAACTGAATGTTGTACCAACCATTGGTTGACTACTTACATAGAGGGTTCCGCCCATCAATTCGATTAATTGGCGAGTGATAGAAAGCCCTAAGCCAGCACCTTGGCGATAGCGGCTAGCATCACGACCGGCTTGGATTAATGGCTCAAAAATTTGTTCCAGTTGATCGGCTGGAATGCCTTGTCCGGTATCAACGACTTGCACGCGGATTTTGTCGTCCATATAAGTTGTCGAAATGACGATTTTTCCCTCAGAAGTGTACTTAATGGCATTTCCGATCAGGTTATACAGCACTTGCTCTAAGCGTTGTGGATCCGCGGAAACCCATACGGCTTGCTCTGGCACCTGGTTAATAATGCGCAGCGTTTTTTTGCCTAATAAATGGTGTGATAGTTCCAAGACTAAGCGTGTTGCACTGGATAAATCGACTGCGCACTTTTGAATATCCAACGCGCCGTAGCGCATTTTATGATAGTCGAGCAGGTCATCGACTAAGGTTGCTAAGCGTTGCCCACTGTTGATGATGATGTCGAGTTGGTACTTATGGGCTGCAGTTAATGGGCCATTAGCTCCGGAGACTAAGGCTTCCGCAATGCCGATCATGCCATGCAGAGGCGTGCGTAACTCATGTGAGGTGGTGGCGAGGAATTCATCTTTGAGTTTGTTCGCGAGCTGTAACTCATCATTCTGCTTACGAATGATAAGTAGGTTATTTTCTAGCTCCTTGTTTTGCGATTTGATGAGCAATATTTTCTCGCGAATGGAGCGCTGCATACGTTCGAAGCTGACCGCCAAACGACCGATTTCATCTTTACGCTCGGTGTTAATCATTGCTTCATCGAGATCACCTGCGGAAACGCGCTCAGCCGCCCATGTTAGTTTCAAAAGCGGTGAGGTAATGAAGTTAGACAGGTAGTGGGAAGCAATTACCACGAGAACGATCGCGGTGAGCATGGCAAAGACAAACAACTTTTCTAATTGACGTACGCGAGCAAATGCTTCTTTTTCAGGTAATTCAACCACTAATGCCCAGTGGATACTATTGAGATTGATCGGCGCGTAGGCGGCAATGATCTTTTCATCATCGGTATTGGTGTAAGTCCCCACTGCACGTTTACCCGAGAGGGCTAAATCAACCACCTCTTTGCTTTTTTCAACAGAAATTTCTGCAGAGGCTAACGTTCGTGAGCGGTGATCTTGGCCAACCAGTATCGTTTGCATCGAAGGGTTGTTATTCCCATCAGCAATCAGCTTAGTGATCGCATTGCTCGGTAGTCGGAACATCGCATAGCTATGTAAGTAACCTTGTTGAATAATCGGAGCCCCAAGCCAGGCATACTGTTTTCCATCTTCTTGCACAAAGTCGGAGATCACTATCGGAGTAAAGTCTTCATTGGTTTTACGTTGCTCATTAACGGTCTGTTCTAGGCGTTTAAAAGTATGCCCAAGATTAGAATCTTGATACTTCCCTGTTAATAAGTTGGTTCCGAAATTATCGTATTTATAGATGGAGTAAACTACATTGCCATCGATATCAACGAGCAAGATGTCATCAAAATCCGAGCGTTTAAGAAGCTCTAAATAAGCCCAGTGATAGCGTTTATGTAGTAGTCGATAACGTTCACTGCCTACGTAGCTGCTCGATTGTGGTAGTACAGAGGTTTTGATTTGATCGCCTGAACCCGGAATGTAGCGCTGCTGAGCATGTTCACGCACCGCTTCTATGCTGACATCTAACCGCTGAAAAGCGTTGACTAACCCATAAAATCGGCCGCCACTGGCATAGGCAAGTTCAGAGCGGACAAAACCCATCACTTCTGACTCTTTGGCCATCATGTAGTCAATGACCTGCTGCTGTTTTGTATCACGTACTGAAACGAGGTATGAAGTGCTCTGTTCTTCCAGATCTTTGCTGTGCGAATGCAGGAAAAACAGCGCGGTAATCGTGAGTGGAATGATACTGAGCGCCAGAAACGCCGCCATCAGCGTATTTTGCAGGCGCTTGAATTTTTGTTTCCGATAGAACCTAAACATAATTAAGGCGTTACTTTTGGTGAAACTCGGTGGCGATTGCCAACCAGGAGTGGGTGAATGACAAGAAAAACCTAAAGTAACGAAATTAACGAGTTTTTTTACTTTGACAAGTAAGTCCAAGCTAAAGCGTGGGCGTAGGCGCAAAATTGTGAGAGAAGTGCCGCTTTTAAGGGAGATTTACGTCAAAAGCGGCAAAATAAAAGGAGTTATTTTTTTGCGTGATAGATAGCAAATTTACTGGTTTTGGCTGCAATATCGCATTGGCCAAACGCTTGCTCGATGATCGGAGGATATTTCAGAAAGCTATTTGCCACAACCCACAGTGAACCAGTAGGCACGAGATGGTGTACTGATTCTGCTAAGAGATTTTCCGTTGCACTGTAGCTAGTATCCAATCCAGAGTGGAAAGGCGGGTTGGTGACAATATAATCGTATTGAGTTCCGGTATCGGAGAACATATCGGATGGATAGACTCTACCGCGTAATTGGTTGGCCTGTAGCGTTTCTTGGCTAGAGCGAATCGCAAGAGCACTGATATCCGTCATTTCAAGTTCAATCTCAGGATTGAGTGTTGCCATGACACAACCTAAAACACCGGCACCGCAACCTATATCAATCACCTTGCCATCAAGTTTAGGTAAGGTATCGAGCAGTAGTCTGCTTCCAAGATCAAATTCACCATGGCTAAAAACGCCAGGCAAACTGCGGATTGTCAAATCGTGGCCTTGGTAGTTGACGAAGTATGATTTAAACCATTGGCTGATATCGAATGCTGCAGGCGTGTTTAAGCATTGCCCCCAGTAAAATGAGCAGCGACGAGCAGAATCATATTTATGAATCGGACCATAGGCGGAGAACATTTTTTCAATGCTTTTCACGCCAGAGCGGTTTTCACCTACCACTGCAATCTCTGTTCCAGTACCGAGTTTAGCCAACAGCATTGCAAGTAGGTATTCCGCTTCTTGTTTGGCTTTTGGCCAGTAAAGCAAGATCAGATCGGCGTGGACTTCATCGCTTAGCTGTTCACCAAAGTAACACTGGATTTTTGAATGTGTTTTAAGTTGAGAGTAATAGCCATAATGGGTGGTGAAGACAGACACCGAGGCGCAATGTTGACTAAGTTCGATTGGAAAGCGATCTTCAGCCTCGCCCGCGACCAACACATGCTTATCTGCAAAGTAATCGAGTTGACGAAGGGCGATTTCAGTCGGTGCGGTATAGTGTTGCATGGAGCGCTCTACTCAATAAAAAGGGGGCAGATTTTCGCACACTCTGCCCGTGGAATAAAACCTTTTGCAATTCTTCAACTGTTATCTTGTTGATCTAAAAAGCTACGAAATTCTTCTTCATAGATGTTAAACAGCACCATGGTAATCGCAAAAATCAGTGGGCCATAAATTAAGCCAATTAAACCAAACAACTGAATACCACCGAGTAGAGAGAAGAAAATCATTAACGTATTCATCCCCGCACTGCCTTGCATCAAGAATGGGCGTAGTAGGTTATCAATTGAACCGACAACAGCAATACTCCATATGGCGAGGAAAATCGCCCATGAGGTTTCACCGATTAAGAACAAGTAGAGGGTAGCGGGGATCCAAATTAAAGCGGTACCGACGACTGGAATAAATGAGGCAAAGCCCATCATGGTTCCCCAGAAGAGCCCTGGGAATCCGGCTAACCACATACCGATACCGCCCGCTAAACCTTGGGCTATTGCGGTTAAAAAAGAACCCATTACAGCCGATTTTGACACGTTTTCAATTTCATTCAGCAGTCGATCTTCTTGGCTACGTGATAGCGGAAGAATGTGGCGGATCGCGCTGATGATTTTGTCGTGATCACGCAGCAGGAAAAACAGCACAAACAGCATTAGGAAAAAATTCATTACAAAACTGGTCGCATCGCCGAGAATTTTCGCACTAATACTGACTAAATTAGTGCCGAAGGTAGTTGCGAATTGACCAATTCGTTGGGCTATTTGCTGTGGGCTAATTTCTTCAAATGGGAGGTAGTGATTAGCGAGGCTTAACCCTTTGACGACCCAAGGATGGTTCAATACCTCTTGAATTCCCCCTTGTGTTACCCAAGCGTACAAGTTTTGGGAGAATTTTGAACCTTGTTGAACGATCGCTCCGAAGATAAACAGCAGCGGAATCACCACGATGACGGTCAGTACCACACAGGATAGAAAGGCCGAGAGGTTATGGTGTGATGGGAGTTTTTTATCAAGCCAAGCGTGGATCGGGAACATCAACAAAGAAATGATGAAAGCCATGACAATGGAGTTGATATAAGGCTCGACCAACCAGTAACAGGCGAGTGCAGAGGCCAATAGCGCCACGACTAATACGCGATGGCTAGAGGCTAATTTGATTTTTTCTGACACGGGAGTTATCCCCTTAAAGGAAATTGACGAGCTATAATGACGCCAATTCAGTTGCTTAGCAATCCAGAGGTCGATATGGGCTGTTGTGATAAAAACGAATGTTGTGACAAGAAAACAAAACGTAAAGTGATTCCGTGGTTTGGTATTGTGATTTGTGCTTTAGTGCTGGTGAGTATCTATTACTGGCAATAAATCTTTGTTGAATGAAAAAAGGCAGCTGTGGCTGCCTTTGAAAAGCGGGAGTGTGCTGTGGGTTAAGCTTTCGCGGCTTCTGCTGCTAAAATCGCAAAGCTGCGATCGGCGGCTTCCAGCGTTGCTTCAATCTCTTTTGAACCGTGAGCGAGTGAAGTAAAGCTTGCTTCAAAAGCCGATGGAGCGAGATAAACCCCGTGTTGCAACATCAAGTGGAAGAAACGTTTGAAACGCTCTACATCGCAACGTGCGACATCTTCATAACACGTGACTTTATCTTGTTCGGTGAAGAAGAAGCCAAACATGCCACCTACTTGGTGCACCAGTAGTGGAATGCCATGTTGATCCGCGAGGGATTTAAATCCGTCAGCCAGTTGCTTGGTTTTCGCAGCTAAGCGTTTTTCGTTGCCCTCTTCACGCAGTAAACTCAGGCATGCATAGCCTGCTGCCATCGCGATGGGGTTGCCTGACAATGTACCAGCTTGGTAAACAGGTCCTGTTGGTGCAATGTATTGCATGACTTCACGACGACCGCCGAAAGCACCGACAGGCATACCACCACCGATTACTTTACCGAGTGTGGTTAAGTCAGGCTTGATGTTGTAGTGCGCTTGTGCGCCGCCTAATGCAACACGAAAACCGGTCATGACTTCATCAAAAATCAGCAGAGCGCCTTCTTGGTCACAAATTTCACGCAGTCCCTCATGGAAGCCTTCCACAGGTGGGATGCAGTTCATATTACCAGCCACAGGTTCAACGATAATACACGCGATTTCGCCTTTATTGGCAGCAAACAGTTCACGTACTGAGTCTAAATCATTAAAACGTGCCGTTAAGGTATGTTTAGCGAAGTCGGCAGGTACGCCAGGAGAACTTGGTTGGCCAAGCGTTAAAGCACCAGAGCCGGCTTTAACCAACAAACTGTCCGCATGGCCGTGGTAACAACCTTCAAATTTGATAATTTTATCGCGGCCTGTGTAACCACGAGCAAGACGGATAGCACTCATGGTCGCTTCAGTACCTGAGTTCACCATACGCAGTTGTTCCATAGAAGGAACCAGTTCAGAAACCAGTTCTGCCATAGTGATTTCCATTTCGGTTGGCGCTCCAAAACTTAAACCACGCTGCGCTGCTTGAATGACCGCTTCACGGATCACCGCATGGTTATGGCCTAGAATCATAGGTCCCCATGAGCCAACATAATCAATGTACGCTTTACCATCGGCATCAAAAATCAGTGCGCCATCGGCACGATCAATAAAAATCGGTGAACCACCAACCCCGTTAAATGCACGAACTGGAGAGTTTACCCCACCAGGAATGGTGGTTTGCGCCTTTTGGTATAACTCGGCTGATTTGGTCATGCTACTTTCCTCTATGATAAATCGGAGCAATTTTGGGGCGCATTGTACGCCGATGATCCATAGGGTGAAATGTTTTCGCTACATTTTGATCGATTTTCCCTGTCTACGACCCAAAAAACGCATGGAATAAAGTGAATTTATTCGACAAACGCATTCGTATTAAGGCTAATACTTGAACGGCCAACTCAGGTATTGGATAATCGCGGCATTATCACTATTAGATATGTAGCGCATCGCATCCGTAATGCCGCTGCATTTTACACGAATGAGAGAGGTCATCGTGAGCGAAGTTAATGTTCCATTATCCTTTTCTGATGCAGCTGCAAAGCGCGTGAAAGCGTTGATCGCTGAAGAAGATAATCCATCTTTAATGCTGCGTGTTTATATTACCGGTGGTGGTTGTAGCGGTTTTCAGTATGGTTTTACTTTTGATGAAACCATCAATGAGGGTGATACCAAAATTGAGAATAGCGGCGTCATTTTGGTGGTTGATCCTATGAGTCTGCAATATTTGATCGGTGGTGTGGTTGACTATACCGAAGGTCTTGAAGGTTCAAGATTCTTTGTCAATAACCCTAATGCCACTACAACCTGTGGTTGTGGTGCATCATTTAGTGTTTAAACCTGATCTTTAATTCAGGAACAATAAGGCTAGCCGAGTTCTCGGCTGGCCGACACTGCGTATTAGGATGTTGCGCGGTCATAACAATAAGGAATATTTATGTTTCCGGTAACCACATCTTTACGTCAGGTTCGTGACTCCCTTTCCAATCAACCTTGGTTGATATCCCTTCTCTTCATTATCGTGTTAGTTGTATGGCTAGGCTTAGGTCGCCCCCATGCGCAAGAAACGCAAACCACCACAGAAATTCAAGTCCCGTTAGCTAAAGTCGGTTATCAGACCCTTAAGGCCGCACAGACTGACAAGGTAATTGAACTCTATGGTAGAACAGCTCCAGATAGACAAGCCAAAATCGGTGCTGAAATCGCAGGACGGATTATTGAAATCAAAATTGCCAAGGGCCAGACAGTGGGCAAAGGACAAGTGATTGCGATTATCGATAAAGGTGATTTAGATGCGCAATTAGAGCGTGCCAAAGCACTACTTAAAGTTCGTCAGCAAGAGTTTAATGCAGCCAATGCTTTGAAGAATAAAGGTTTACAAGGTGAAGTGGCCTTTACCAATGCCGCTGCGGCATTGACTGATGCACAGTCCTCGCTCAGTACGGTACAACGTTTATTGGAGAATACCCAAGTCCGTGCTCCTTTCGATGGTGTTGTCGAAGCGTTGCCGATTGAAAAAGGCGATTTTGTCGGAATTGGTGATCCCGTGGCATCCATCATAGATCTCCATAAATTGGTGATAGAAGCGGATGTCAGCGAACGGCATATTCAGCATGTTCAGCTGGAGCAGCTTGCTCGGATTCGCTTCATTGATGGGAGTCTGACTCAAGGTAAAGTGCGTTACATCTCAAGGCTTTCATCACCAGCAACCAATACCTTTGCCATTGAAGTTGAAATGGAGAACCCACAGCAAACCATTCCAGCTGGAGTGAGTGCTGAAGTGGAAATTAGCTTGATGACACAAGCGGCCATTAAAATAACCCCAGCCATGCTAGCGCTCGATGAAGTAGGCAATCTTGGTGTTAAAACTTTACAAGGTGATCGAGTTCATTTTGTACCCATCCAACTGGTTAAAGCTGAGCAAGATGGTGTTTGGTTAACAGGATTGGGTGAGCAAGTCGATATTATTACTCGTGGACAAGGCTTTGTTCGCGATGGGGATACTGTTATCGCTACTCAGCTGGCGACACACTAGGAGCCGCACCATGTTTACTTTGATTGATGCGGCGCTGTCTCGTACGCGCACCATGTTGACGCTATTGGTGTTTATTTTGGTCGCGGGGGTTGCGACTTATATCGCCATACCTAAAGAATCAAGCCCTGATGTAACGATTCCGATCATCTATGTTTCCGTTGGTCATCAGGGGATCTCTCCTAGTGATGCAGAACGGCTGATTGTTCGCCCTTTAGAGCAAGAATTACGTTCTATCGAAGGGGTAAAAGAGATGACGGCCACCGCTTCTGAAGGACATGCCTCTGTCGTTTTGGAATTCAATGTCGGTGTTGATTTAGCCAAAGCGATGGCGGATGTCCGTGATGCGGTGGATTTAGCCAAGCCGAAATTACCCACAGACAGCGATGAACCCACGGTCAATGAAGTTACTTTAGCAGCTGAACAGCCGGTGCTTTCCGTGGTGCTCTACGGTACAGTGCCTGAACGTACAACAGTACAAATTGCTCGCCAGCTACGAGACAAATTGGAGAGTTATCGTCAGATCCTCAAAGTGGATATTGCTGGGGATCGTGATGAAATTGTCGAAATTGTCGTTGATCCACTGCTGATGGAAAGTTATGGCCTTGATCAGGGCGATATCTACAACCTAATAGCTCTCAATAACCGTGTGGTTGCCGCAGGGTTTGTCGATACTGGCTACGGTCGTTTTTCAGTCAAAGTTCCCTCTGTTTTTGAATCGTTAAAAGATGTTCTTGAATTGCCCATCAAAGTTGAAGGTAAACAAGTGATCACCTTTGGTGATGTGGCGACCGTTCGGCAATCTTTTCGAGATCCAGAAAGTTATGCTCGCTTAGATGGCAAACCTGCAATTGTGCTCGATATCAAGAAACGTTCCGGTGAAAACATCATCGAAACCGTTGAACTGGTTAAAGCGGTATTAGCCGAAGCGCAAGTTCGCGAAGAGTGGCCGAGTAACTTGTTAGTGAAGACGATTTGGGATGAGTCGAAAGATGTCAAACTCATGCTCAATGATCTACAAAACAACATCCTTTCCGCCATCATTTTGGTTGTGATAGTGATCATCGCGATCTTGGGGGGGCGAACTTCACTACTGGTTGGGGTTTCGATACCTGGCTCATTTTTAGCGGGCTTACTGGTGCTTGCGGTATTTGGTCTCACGGTTAACATTGTCGTGCTATTTGCATTGATCATGGCTGTTGGGATGCTAGTGGATGGGGCGATCGTGGTGACAGAGTTTGCCGATCGGCGTATGCAAGAAGGGATGCATCGCACAGAAGCCTATCGAGATGCCGCCAAACGCATGGCATGGCCAATTACGGCATCCACTGCCACGACATTAGCGGCATTTGCCCCTTTACTGTTTTGGCCTGATGTTACCGGCGAGTTCATGAAATACTTACCGATGACCCTGATTGCCACTCTGAGTGCTTCATTGGTTATGGCATTGTTGTTTGTTCCAGTATTAGGCAGTTTATTTGGACGACCACAGCAAGTTACGCAGGCCAATCAAGCTCGTATGGTGGCCCTGCATAATGGCGACTTTACCCAAGCAACCGGTATTACGAAAGCGTATTACCAAACCTTAGCTGTGGCGATTCGTCATCCGGTCAAGATCTTATGCGCAGCTCTCCTTATGTCAGCTGCGATCGCTTTTGCTTATGCGAAAGCGGGGCTGGGTGCAGAGTTCTTCCCTGAAGTGGATCCGCCCTTTTTCTCGGTCAAAGTACGTTCTTATGGCGATCTTTCGCTTGATGAAAAAGATCGCATCATGCGGGATGTTGAGCAGGTGATGCTCGGCCATCAGGAATTTGAAAGCGTATACACGCGAACGGGAGGAGAAGATGAAATCGGGGTGGTGCAGATCACTCCGGTTGATTGGCAGTATCGACGCAGCGTCAAAGAAATTATCGAGGAGTTACAACAGGTCACAGACGCTTTTCCTGGAGTAGAGATTGAGTACAAGTTTCCTGATGCGGGTCCTCCGGTTGAACATGATTTGGTTATCGAGCTTTCTGCGCGAGCTCCAGCAAATTTAGAGAAAGCGACTCAACAGGTGCGATTGTGGGCGGAAGCGCATTCTGCATTAACCAATGTAAGTGATAACGGCAGCAAGCCGGGGATTGATTGGAAAATTGCTATTCGGCGTGATGACGCTTCTCGCTTTGCCGCAGATGCTACGCTAGTCGGGAATACCGTACAGTTCGTTACCAATGGGCTCAATATTGGCGATTATTTGCCAGATGATAGCGATGAAGAGGTCGATATTTTGGTGCGTTATCCGAGCGAGTATCGTGATATTGGACGCTTTGATCAATTGCGAGTCAAAACCGCGCAAGGGTTAGTGCCGTTAACCAACTTTGCCCAAATTACTCCAGAGCCTAAACAAGATACGATTCGTCGCATCGATGGGCAACGAGTGCTCAGTGTCGTTGCGGATCTTAAAGAAGGCTACAACTTAGCATTGGAGCTGCCAGCGATTGAACAAGCGCTGCGAGAGCTCAATTTACCTAATGGTGTCGAGTTTAAGATCCGTGGTCAGAATGAAGAGCAGGAACACTCGGCCGCATTTTTGGAAAAAGCGTTTATGATTGCGCTGGCCGCAATGGCGATCATTTTGATCACCCAATTTAATAGTTTTTACCAAGCTTTCTTAATTTTGACCGCCGTGTTGTTCTCCACGGTCGGGGTTTTTGCTGGATTGCTGATTTTCCAAAAGCCATTTGGAATTGTTATGTCAGGGATTGGTGTTATCGCTCTTGCTGGGATTGTGGTTAACAACAATATTGTATTGATTGATACTTACAACCAACTGTTAAAACGAGGTATGAGCCGTGAAGAGGCGATACTACGAACCGGCGTTCAGCGCTTGCGCCCTGTATTGTTAACAACGGTAACGACCATTCTTGGTTTGATGCCTATGGTGCTTGAAATGAACATCGATATCATCAATCAGAAAATTGAGTTTGGTGCGCCCAGTACCCAGTGGTGGTCTCAGTTAGCAACGGCGGTTGCAGGAGGATTAGCATTTGCGACTGTGCTGACTTTGGTGCTCACACCTTGTTTACTGATGTTGGGACGCCGAAAAAGTACGGTGAGTGAAGAGCTTGACGTTAATGACGAAGCCAGCAGCTAATCCCCATCTTTCAAGATCATTAAGGCCAGCGAAATGCTGGCCTTATTTTTAGGGTCATTGAAAAGCGTTATTGCTGGTTGGCATACAGCAGTTGACTGTAACGATCCAGTTTCGCCATGCGTTGTTTGGCGTTAGCAATAAAGGTTTCTTTGGCTTTACCACTCAATGATTGCGCTTGTGGCAATTCAACAGTGCGAGGGTTTTTGTGTACGCCATTCACCAAAAATTCGTAGTGCAAATGCGGTCCAGTAACCCGCCCTGTACCACCTAGAGTTCCAATGCTTTGCCCTTGTTTGACTCGCTGGCCTGTTTTTACCAGTCGGCGCTGTAAGTGCAGGTACTTGGTAATGTAAGTATTACTGTGACGAATATAGACATAATTTCCGTTAAATTGGTTGTAGCTTGATTTTTCAACCACACCATCCCCTGCTGCCCAGATTGGTGTACCCACAGGGGCTGCGTAGTCAGTACCTCGGTGTGCTTTAACTTGCCCCGTGACCGGATGGAGGCGACGAGGGTTAAAGTTAGAAGAAACACGGCGGAAATCGAGAGGAGAGCGCAAAAAGGCTTTTTTCATTGCTCGACCATTCTCATCGTAATAATTGCCCGTGTTGTCATCTAAAATTGCCGTAAAGGTGGAACCTTGGTTGGAGAAGGTTGCCGCGATGATGTTACCTCGTCCAATGACAGTACCTTCCACCAACTTTTCTTGGTAAAGCAGTTTGAATTGGTCACCTTCTCGAATATCAAGAGCAAAGTCGATATCCCAACCAAATAGACCTGCAAGCTCCATGATTTGGTTGGCGCTTAACCCCGCCGCCATGCCCGCATTCCAGAAGCTAGATGTGATTTTAGCTTCAGCATAGTTCAGTTGGTAAACCACATCTTTCTTATCAAATTCAGAGGTAAAACCAGAATCTGAACGGGTCACCACAAAGGTTTCATAAGGGCTAATGGTACGCTTGAGTTGAACTAATTGATTTTTTTCATCAAAACCAAATTTTAATTCATCTTTAGGCATCAACTTTGAAAGTTGGCTATTAATGTCACTGTTACTTGAGGTCAGTTCATACAGCACTCGCGATGAGAGTCCGGCCCGTTGAAAGAGCACCGCCGCACTTTCGCCATTAGCGACTTTATAGGTTTCCCAGCGCAGCAGGGGGCTAGAGACTTGTCCATCCTCGTTAGTAGTCAAAAGCGTATTATCAAGAGGCACAGAGTAATGGCGGCCAAGTTCTAATTGAGAATCGGGTTTACGTAATGTTTCAGTATTAGGAAGAAAAAAAACGGCGAAGGCAATGACGGCACTAAAAACGGTGATCAACACACGGTGCAGCCACGGAAGACGAGTGAAAAGTGAAAGCATATTCAGTTCAAATTCATTTAATTATTAACAAAATCGCTGTCGGGTAGTCTAACTGGTTTCAAAATGCATCGCTATTCAAGTAATATGTTCCACTATCAAATTTTTGCCAAATCTGTGGGAGTGAACAAGAATGGCGAGTATTGAAGCCGCTTTAGCTGAGATTAAACGTGGTGTTGAAGAGCTGATCCCAGAAGAAGAGTTGATCGCGAAGCTCAAAGAAAACCGTCCGCTGCGAATTAAACTGGGTGCAGACCCAACGGCTCCGGATATCCATTTAGGCCACACAGTAATCCTCAATAAGCTTCGTACTTTCCAGGATTTAGGTCATGACGTGACATTTTTGATTGGTGACTTTACCGGTATGGTGGGCGATCCAACAGGAAAAAACACCACGCGTCCACCTTTGACTCGTGAAGATGTGTTACGCAATGCGGAAACCTATAAACAGCAAGTGTTTAAGATCCTCGATCCGGCAAAAACCAAGATCCAATTTAACTCAGAGTGGTTATCACAACTGGGTGCAGAAGGTATGATCCGTTTGGCGTCAAACCAGACCGTTGCTCGTATGTTAGAGCGTGATGACTTTAAAAAGCGTTACAACAATGGTCAGCCGATTGCGATTCACGAGTTTATGTACCCATTACTGCAAGGCTATGACTCAGTGGCTATGGAGACGGATGTTGAGCTCGGCGGTACTGACCAGAAGTTCAACTTGCTGATGGGGCGTGAGCTACAAAAAGCTAATGGCCAAAAACCACAAGTCGTATTGATGATGCCGTTGCTGGTGGGATTGGATGGCGAGAAGAAAATGTCCAAATCAGCGCACAACTACATTGGGGTGAGTGAAGCGCCGAGTGAAATGTTTGGCAAGATCATGTCGATCTCTGATGATTTGATGTGGAGCTACTACGAGCTGCTCTCTTTCCGCCCATTAGAGCAAATTGCTCAGTTCAAAGCTGATGTGAAAAATGGCACAAACCCTCGTGACATCAAAATCTTGTTAGCAAAAGAGATCATTGCTCGTTTCCATAGTGAAGCGGATGCGGATGCCGCAGAACAAGAGTTCATCAACCGCTTCCAAAAAGGCGCAATGCCAGAGGAAATGCCGGAGTTTGAATTTGCTGCCGGTATTGCGATTTCAAATCTGTTGAAAGATGCAGGATTAGTGGGATCGACTTCGGATGCACTGCGCATGATTAAACAAGGTGCGGTGAAACTGGATGGAGAGAAGTTGGAGGATACGAAACTCGTACCTGCTTGTGGCACATCGGTTTATCAAGTCGGTAAACGTAAATTTGCACGAGTGACAATTAAATAATTCGAGTCGCCATCATCTTAGATAAAAAGCGCCTAATGGCGCTTTTTTCTCTTTCAGGTTTGGATTAACCGCTGTTTACCCTTAATTCGGTTTAGCCGCTAAGTGATTAAACTGAATGAGTTCTTGATAAAACTGAGTCTCAAATTGAATGATCGGCGGCTCCAAGGCAACGTTTGTGCTGGTTTTTTGGGGGAAATAGTCGGTGACAAACTGGACGAAAAGCATCTTTGGACGCTGATTTTCATCCATCACAAAGCCAGCCATATTATAAGTGCCATAGAGCGAGCCACTTTTCGCTTTTATTTTGCCACTCACTTGTGGAGTACGCATACTGCGTCGATATTGCAGCGTGCCGGATTCTCCTGCGGAAGGCAGCATCGCAATCAAACCGAGTTGAGCATCATGCTGGTAAAGATAGCGTAATGTATCGATCATCACTTGTGGACGAATTCGGTTATTGCGTGAAAGACCGGAGCCGTCAGCCAACTGAGCATCTTCTAATGAAATTCCCGTTCTGGAATAAAAAATCTGCTTAATCGCTTGCGTACCATTAGCAAAGCTGCCCGGTTGTAAGTAAAAATAGTGTCCTAACGTTTTTGTTAGAGTATCTGCAATCAGGTTATCCGACTCCTGCAGCATGGTTTTAAGTAGAACAGGCAGAGGTTCAGATTGGTGATAAGCGACTTTTTGAGGTTGTTTAAAAGCGGCTTTACCCAACTTGATTTCACCTTTGATCTCAATATTCAGTTGAGCAAGTAGACGATAGAGGATGCGCTGGGCGTACAACCCTGTATCTTGCACCGCGAATTTTAAGGGGAGGGGCTTATCACGATGCATCAGACAGCCCTCCAATTTATAATGATTTTCTGCATTAGCAGTGAGCTCCAAATCGCACAGTAGGCTTTCTTGCTCACTTTTACTGACACTAATCGCTTGAGATTGAACATGCACAGGGTATTGTTCGGGTACGTAAACGCGGGTTTTTCCTTGCGGTTCAGTATAAATAGAGGCTTGAATGCAGTTTCCATCCAAATTGATGGCACTAGCGGGGGCACTGTAGCAAACACCGAGAATATCCCAAGGCCAACCTACAGCTCGTTCATAGCCGCTAAATATGCTGTTATCTAGCCACAAATCTCCCTCGATTTTCCCACCCGTTTGTGATTTTAGTTCTTTGAGGAGAGCGGTTAAATCGACAGTGGTTAGGGTTGGATCTCCAGAAAAGCGAATGGCCCAATCAGGCCCAGAGCGGGTTAATTCCGTTCGGAAGCGAAAATCATCACCCAGTTCGAGTTTAGCCGCGAGCGCCGTGAAAATTTTTTGTGTGCTAGCTGGGGGATAATAAAGATGCGTATTCACATTGAGCACCGGCTGCTGTGAAGCGACATCCTCAATCAATAACGCATAGCGTGATCCTGCTGGGAGTTTATTGGTGGCTGAATCCAACTGAGTTTGCGCATTGGCGATTGGATGAAAGAGAAAAGCACTTAAGAGCAGGAGCCTGCGCGGCGAAATTGAAAAAAACATAGCCAAAAACTTCCAGAACAGATGATTGCTGAAGTATAGCCAGATAGAAAAACGCCTGCTAGTTAGCAGGCGTTTGGCGTGTGACATGAAGTCAATAATTAGAAGTCGTAACGTAGACCGATAGCCAGTTCGTCTTCTGCGTCCACCTTACCAACTTTGTCTGCATCTAGCAGGTTGAAGTTGTAAGAGATGTAAGTACGGAAGTTTGGCTTGAAGTAGTAAGTTGCGTCGATAGCAATGTTATCAGCTGAAGTTTCGTTTGCTGTTTCTGCGTTGTTGTACGTAGTAGTAAACGCCGCTTGACCCAGTTTGTACGCAGCAGCTAGCTCGTAGCCAGTGTAGTCAACGTCTTTCGCTAGCTCACCGTCAGTAAACAGGCCTGCGAAGTACAGGTTTTCCATACGGTAAGAAGCTGCCAGCATGTATTCGTTTTGATCGGCTTGATCTGCGTAACCTGCACCAACGTTGAAACCAGTGTCACCGAAAGCATAGATTGCAGACAGAGAGTAACCGTCTTTACCATTGTCAACGTAATCTACAGCATTATTTTCAGGTACAATGTTACCTGATGCATCAACAGCGTTACGGTCAGCAAAACGGTAGCTTGCTTTTACGCCTAGGTCACCAAATTGGCCTTTGTACGCCAACATGTTGTCTACGCGGTCTGCCACTGCAATTTTTTCCGCTGCGGTGTTACCGTGGTAAGACATGATATCAGTGAAGTCAGTGATTACGCCCAGAGCGCCATCATTTTTACCGTAAGTTACTTCACCGTAAGTACCGCCGATACCCGCGTAGGTGTAACGGTTGTCTAGGCTGTTGTTAGACGCGTTTGTGCCTTGGTCGTTAGTAGTGAATTCACCTTCGTAGAAACCTACGCCGTACAGGCTGTCGTTGATTTCTGCTTTACCTAGCAGGTTTAGACGTACACGAGAGTTGTCTTGTGCTTTGCCATCTTTTAGAGACAGACGTGCTTCAGCACGACCACCGATCTCTAGAGAAGCGCCTTTCGCACTGTAAACAGTTGAACCTGCTTTGTCACTGCTTTGGTTAATTCCGTCAGCGTAAGCGCCAGTAGCCACTGCAGCGGCTGATACAGCAAGAGCAATCAGAGTCTTGTTCATCTTATAAGTCCTAATTTATTGTCCATAAATTGATTTTGTACGACGTAAAGTCACGTCAATCGAAATAGATGATGCATCAAGCTTCATTTGTTATTGGTGTGTCGAAACCATAAAGCACAAGAAAGTTGATGGTTCAGCCATTTTCGTGGCTCTTTTTGTACTCCTAAAGTTCCGAGATGAGTTAGTAAAATGATATAAATCAGGCTTATGAACACTGTTTTATTGTTGGTAAAAAATTATCAAGTTGTTGTTTTTAAATTATTTTTATTGATTTTAAATACTGGTCAGCTTTGAGGGTTAGATGGTTTTTTTTATTTTTTTTTATCGTAATTGAGTGAGTTTTGCTCGTTCTAATTGTGCTAAAGATCACATATAAAAAGTGGAAATCGGATTTTGAGTAAATTCGTCTCGCAAATATTGAATTTGGGTGATTTAGCACTTAACTTTGTTTACACTTTTGCTTAATCCAAATGGTTCAACACTAACCCAACCCGATTTAGGATGTTGGGAAACTTTTTATTGTCCAAAGAAAACTTTGGCGCAGAGGTAAATGATGGAAAAAGTTCCAATGACAGCGCGAGGAGAGAAACTCCTGCGTGAAGAGCTAGACAGATTGTTAAAGCTCAGACCCAAAATCACAGAAGCAATTGCTGAAGCTCGCGAACTCGGTGATCTTAAAGAAAACGCGGAATACCACGCCGCTCGAGAAGAACAAGGGATTTGTGAAGCTCAAATTCGTGACATTGAATACAAGTTGTCTGTAGCTCAGGTGATTGATGTCACTACGATGGAAAACAACGGCAAAGTGATTTTTGGTGCGACAGTGACGGTAATTGATGTCAATACTGATGAGGAGAAAACGTACCAAATCGTGGGTGATGATGAGGCGGATATCAAATCAGGGCGTATTTCGGTTAACTCTCCAATTGCACGTGGTTTGATCGGTAAACTTGAAGGTGATGAAGTTGCTATTGCAACCCCTGGTGGCAATAAAGACTTCGAAATCGATCGTGTTGAATACCTATAAGTTAGGCAATTCAAAAAGTAAAAAAGGTCGCTGATGCGACCTTTTTTGTTCATCCAATGGCTGATTATTTGCGCGGCAATTCGATTTTGCGTTGCTGAGACTGGCGATAAAGTACGAGAACTTTACCGATTACCTGTACTTTTTCGGCGCCAGTTTCGCGAACAATTGCGTCAACGATCAATTGCTTAGTTTCACGATCTTCCGAAACGACTTTCACTTTAATCAGTTCGTGGTGATCGAGCGCAATTTCGATTTCCGCCAGCACAGCTTCTGTTAATCCGTTTGCGCCCATTAACACAACAGGTTTTAAGTTGTGTGCCAAGCCTTTCAGATGCTGCTTTTGTTTGTTGCTTAGGTTCATTACGCGGCCAAATTTATTTAATATTAGGGTTGAAAACCGTCATTTTAACGCCATCTATTCTAGAAGACTATATTTTCTACCAGACTTTCTTGGATAGCGGTGACTTAGTTAGGAACAAAATGAGTAAACAGAAACACTCGGCGAGTTCAACTCGCTGGTTAAAAGAGCATTTTGACGACAAATATGCTAACGAAGCTAGGAAGAAAGGCTTTCGTTCTCGTGCTATCTTCAAAATAGAAGAGATCCAAAATAAAGACAAACTACTAAAAGCAGGTATGACTGTGGTCGATCTAGGTGCTGCACCGGGTGGATGGTCACAGTTTGCTGCGAAAGTCGTGGGTGACAGTGGTCGAGTAATCGCTTGTGATCTTTTACCGATGGAATCCATTGCCGGTGTTTCTTTCTTGCAAGGTGATTTCCGTGAAGAAGCCGTATTGAATGCATTACTGGAACGTATTCAACCAGAGATGGTGGATGTGGTGATGTCTGATATGGCACCGAATATGGCGGGGAACCTATCGGTTGACCAACCTCGGGCTATGTACCTTGTCGAATTGGCATTGGATATGTGTCGACAAGTTCTGGCTCCGAATGGTAGTTTTGTGGTGAAAGTGTTTCAAGGAGAAGGCTTTGATGATTATGTCAAAGCGGTCAGAGACCTGTTTAAAGTGGTTAAAATTCGTAAACCGGACTCATCTCGATCACGTTCACGCGAAGTTTTTATCGTAGCGACTGGTTACAAAGGTTAACTATTTCACCATTTGGTGCTCAAGTCGAACCTATAGCCGCTAGCTATAAACTGTAGTACCCTACCTTTTAATTACAATTAGTTATCGAGAGGCTTACACCTTGAGTGACATGGCAAAAAATTTAATTCTGTGGCTTGTGATTGCTGTCGTTTTAATGTCTGTATTCCAGAGTTTCGGCCCTGGGGAAAACAACGGTAAAGCGGTTGATTACACCACATTTGTAAAGGAAGTTGGTCAAGGCCAGATTCAGGAAGCTCAATTCAACAACGGTGAAATTACTTTCATGCGTCGTGGAGGGAGCAGCCGTTATGTAACTTACATGCCGGTTTATGATCAAAAGCTCCTCGATGACTTGATTAACCAAGATGTTAAAGTGCAAGGTACTCCTCCAGAAGAGCAAAGCTTGCTTGGTACTATTTTCATCTCTTGGTTCCCAATGATTCTGCTGATTGGGGTTTGGATTTTCTTCATGCGTCAGATGCAAGGTGGTGGTGGCAAAGGTGCCATGTCATTTGGTAAGAGCAAGGCGCGCATGATGAGCGAAGACCAGATCAAAACCACCTTCAGCGATGTAGCGGGTTGCGATGAAGCCAAAGAAGATGTGAAAGAACTGGTGGATTACCTGCGCGATCCTAGCCGTTTCCAAAAGTTGGGCGGTAAGATCCCAACGGGTGTTTTAATGGTGGGGCCTCCTGGTACGGGTAAAACACTGCTAGCAAAAGCGATTGCCGGTGAAGCGAAAGTGCCTTTCTTTACCATTTCGGGTTCTGATTTCGTAGAGATGTTCGTTGGTGTCGGTGCATCTCGCGTGCGTGACATGTTTGAACAAGCGAAGAAAGCTTCTCCATGCATTATTTTCATTGATGAAATTGATGCTGTGGGTCGCCAACGTGGCGCGGGTGTTGGTGGTGGTCACGATGAGCGTGAGCAAACCCTAAACCAAATGCTGGTTGAGATGGATGGTTTTGAAGGCAACGAAGGCATTATTGTCATCGCGGCAACTAACCGTCCCGATGTACTTGATCCTGCACTGCTGCGTCCAGGACGTTTTGACCGCCAAGTTGTGGTTGGATTACCTGACGTTCGCGGCCGTGAGCAGATCCTAAAAGTACATATGCGTAAAGTGCCTTTGGCAGGCGATGTTGAGCCTTCATTGATTGCTCGCGGTACTCCTGGGTTCTCGGGTGCGGATTTGGCTAACCTAGTTAACGAAGCTGCTTTGTTCGCTGCTCGTGGTAACAAACGCAACGTTTCTATGGTTGAGTTTGAACTAGCAAAAGACAAGATCATGATGGGGGCTGAGCGCCGTTCAATGGTAATGTCGGAAGAGATCAAAGAGTCCACGGCTTACCATGAAGCGGGCCATGCGGTAGTGGGGCGCTTAGTGCCTGAGCATGATCCTGTGTATAAGGTTTCGATCATTCCTCGTGGACGTGCTTTGGGTGTCACTATGTATCTGCCTGAGCAAGATCGCGTTAGCATGTCCAAGCAGCATCTGGAATCGATGATCTCTAGCTTGTACGGTGGTCGTCTGGCTGAAGAGTTGATTTACGGCAAAGAGAAAGTTTCAACAGGCGCATCAAACGATATTGAGCGCGCAACGGAAATTGCTCGTAAGATGGTGACCCAATGGGGCTTTTCTGAGAAATTGGGTCCTATGCTATATGCAGAAGACGAAGGCGAAGTATTTCTTGGACGCAGTGTGACACAGACGAAGCACATGTCTGATGACACTGCGAAGTTGATTGACGATGAAGTCCGCCAGCTTATTGATCGCAACTACGAGCGAGCTCGTCAAATCATCATCGATAATATGGATATCATGCATGCGATGAAAGATGCCTTGATGAAATATGAAACGATCGATGCAGGTCAAATTGACGACTTAATGGCGCGTAAGCCAGTCATTCGTGAGCCAGCCGGTTGGGCGGATCAAACCAAAGCACAACCAGAAGCGAAAGCGGTCGAACCTGAAGTGAAAGCTGAACCCGCCTCTGATTTAGTCGCTGATGATGATGTTGCGCCGCCAAGCGAGAAAAAAGACGCAGAATAACGTCACTTTTAACTCTAAACCCCGACTTGTTCGGGGTTTTGTGTTTGCAAGGGAGCTAATTTTAAAACGATGAAAATCAGTTATGCCAATAAGCAACTCAATTTAAACTCTCCCGTTGTTATGGGGATTTTAAACACCACACCAGACTCTTTTTCTGATGGTGGAAGCTACATTGAGCTCGATAAAGCACTCATGAGAGCGCAACAGATGATCGATGCTGGTGTCGCGATCATTGATATCGGTGGCGAATCGACTCGGCCTGGAGCTCCGGATGTGAGCTTAGAAGAGGAATTACAACGTGTGATTCCATTAATCACCGCAATTCGTCAACAAAATGCTCAGGTATGGATCTCCATTGATACCAGCAAAGCCGAAGTGATGCGCCAAGCGATTGTAGCGGGGGCGGATCTGATTAATGATGTTCGAGCTTTGCAAGAGCCAGGAGCTCTAGACGTTGCAGCTCAGGCTCAGGTTCCCGTCTGTATCATGCATATGCAAGGGCAACCACGTACCATGCAAATGGCTCCTCAATACGACAATGTGGTTGAAGAGGTTTGCCAGTTTTTAGCGGAACGTATTGCCGCATGTGAGGCCATTGGTATTAAGCGTGAGAATATTATCTTGGATCCCGGTTTTGGCTTTGGAAAATCGATTCAACACAATTATCATTTACTCGCTCACTTAGAACAGTTTCATCGTTTTGGATTGCCTGTTTTGGCTGGAATGTCGCGTAAATCAATGATTTTCAAAACACTGAATAAACAACCAGCAGAGTGTACAGCGGGGAGCGTGGCTTGTGCGACTTTAGCAGCAAGTAAAGGGGCGCAAATCATTCGGGTACATGATGTAGAACAAACGCTAGATGCACTAAAAATAGTGCAACTGACGTACGAAAATTTGTAAAAACAATAATGTAAAGGAAACACAAATGTCTGATAAAAGACGTTATTTTGGTACTGATGGGGTACGAGGCAAAGTTGGCCAGTACCCAATTACACCTGATTTTGTACTTAAGCTTGGCTGGGCGGCTGGACGTGTTTTGGCAAAACAAGGCACAAAGAAAGTCATCATTGGTAAAGATACTCGTATTTCTGGCTATATGCTGGAATCCGCTTTGGAAGCTGGTTTGGCGGCGGCGGGTTTGAAAGCGACATTCACCGGACCTATGCCAACACCTGCGGTGGCTTATCTAACCCAAACATTCCGTGCGGAAGCTGGGATTGTTATTTCTGCATCGCACAACCCTTACTACGATAACGGCATCAAATTTTTCTCTTATGAGGGAACCAAACTGCCGGATGAAATTGAGTTAGCGATTGAAGCAGAGTTGGATAAAGACATCGAATGCGTTGAATCTGCAGAACTTGGTAAGGCCTCACGTATGGTGGACGCTGCGGGTCGCTATATCGAGTTTTGTAAAAGTACTTTCCCATCAAAACTCAGTTTGTCTGGCTTGAAGCTGGTGGTGGATTGCGCGAATGGCGCTACATACCACATCGCGCCAAATGTCTTTCGTGAGCTAGGGGCAGATGTGATTGCGATGGGGGTTGAGCCTAATGGTTTGAACATTAATGATCAAGTTGGGGCAACCGATGTCCGCGCACTACAAAAACGCGTTGTTGAAGAAAATGCACATCTTGGCTTAGCGTTTGATGGTGACGGCGATCGCATCATCATGGTTGACCATTTGGGGAATAAAGTCGATGGTGATCAAATTGCCTATATTATAGCGCGCGATGCATTGCGCCGTGGTGAACTCAAGGGCGGCGTTGTTGGGACATTGATGACCAACCTTGGCATGGAGAATGGCCTAAAACAACTTGGTATTCCTTTTGCGCGTGCCGCGGTGGGGGATCGCTATGTTATGGAAAAGCTGCAGGAAAAGGGCTGGAAGATTGGAGCGGAAAACTCAGGTCACGTCATTTTACTTGATAAAGTGACCACCGGTGATGCGATTGTCGCAGGTCTACAAGTGCTTGCCTCCGTCGTCGGTAGTGAAATGACTCTGCATGAGTTAGCCAAAGGTATGACTCTTTACCCGCAAGTATTGGAGAATGTTCGTTTTGCGGGGGAGAATAATCCACTTGAAGCGGAAGCGGTGAAAGCAGCGGTAGCTGAGGTTGAAGCTGAGTTAGGCTCGAAAGGCCGCGTATTGCTGCGTAAATCGGGTACGGAACCTCTGATCCGCGTTATGGTGGAAGGCGAAGACGATACGCTAGTTAAGCAGTCTGCACTGAAAATAGCTCAAGCAGTGAAAGATAACTGCTAATTTGACGACTGATTTCTACGATTCCTAGTTGCTTGATTTCGCGCTAGGAATTGTAGAAATGCTAGAAAAACGGTTGTTGTGCGAGTTTTTTGAGCGATTAAATCGGAAAGTTATTTTTTTTAGAAAATACCTCTTGTCAGCCTCAGTACCATTCGTTAGTATTGCGTCCGCTTTCGGAGAGAAAGGTCGCTGGCCTTGTTCAAGTCTAATGATGCGAACGGCGCTAGCTCAACAAATATGAACATAGGTGGAAGTAATGTTTACAGTTCTACTTGTGATTTACCTGTTGGCAGCGGTTGCTATCATTGGCCTAGTGTTGATTCAACAAGGTAAAGGCGCAGACATGGGAGCCTCATTCGGTGCTGGCGCGTCAAACACAGTGTTTGGTGCTAGCGGCTCAGGTAATTTCTTAACCCGAATGACTGCAATTTTTGCAACAGTATTTTTCGTTATCAGTCTTGTGCTTGGCAATATGTCAACTCACAAAACCGAATCACAATGGGTTGACCCTTCACAAGGTCAAGTGATTCAGCAAACTGGTGACGCAGTGAGTGAAGCGCCAGCTAAAAGCAGTGACGAAATTCCTCACTAAGCTGTCTAGTTTTAGATAGTAAAAGTTATGCCGAGATGGTGAAATTGGTAGACACACTAGCATGAGGTGCTAGCGCCTTAGGTGTGAGGGTTCGAGTCCCTCTCTCGGCACCATATTTACAAACTTGTAAATCACCTTGTTGAGCGTATAATGCTCGCAAGTCGGACGCGGGGTGGAGCAGCTTGGTAGCTCGTCGGGCTCATAACCCGAAGGTCGTCGGTTCAAATCCGGCCCCCGCAACCAATCTCTCCTAGCGATTAGAGAGACAAGTTTGGCAGTGTTAACCTCACTGCAGTTGAGAAGCGATTCTCAATTTATCAGGGTCCAGCAATAAAAAACCCCGACTTAATCGGGGTTTTTTATTATCTAAATTTCCTTTTTCGGGAGTTTTAGATATTTGCTTGGTATTTAAATTGGGCTCTAAGCCCTTTTTTTGTTTCTGGAGTGGTTTAGATGACTGGTTTAGAAAGACAACTTACTGAAATGCTTGAAGCTCCGGTGGTTGCTGCAGGTTATGAGTTGGTTGGATTAGAGTTCGTCCGTGCAGGGCAGCATTCCACACTACGTATCTTTATTGATCACGAAAACGGTATCACTGTGGAAGACTGCGCAGAAGTGAGTCGCCAAGTGAGTGCAGTTTTGGATGTTGAAGACCCAATTTCGGTCGTTTACAACCTTGAAGTGTCTTCGCCTGGTCTGGAAAGACCACTCTTTAAACCAGCACATTACGAGCAGTTTATTGGTCACGAGGTCAGCATCGTTTTGAAGATGGCTGTTGCTAATCGTCGCAAGTGGAAAGGGTTCATTCAATCTATTGAGGGTGAAACTGTTGCTGTGATGGTTGATGGGCAAGAAGAGAATTTTGCTCTGAGCAACATTTCAAAAGCTAACCTGATCCCTAAATTTTAAGTCTTTGAGGCTAGAACAATGAGTAAAGAAATTTTAGCGGTAGTTGAGGCGGTTTCTAACGAGAAAGCGGTACCTCGTGAGCGTATTTTTGAAGCGCTGGAAACTGCGTTAGCGACTTCAACTAAAAAGAAGTATGAGATTGAGATCGATGTTCGCGTTGCGATCGATCGTAAAACTGGCGCGTTTGAAACTTTTCGTCGCTGGTTAGTGGTTGAGAATGTTGAGCATCCAACCAAAGAGATCTCATTTGAAGCAGCAAGTTTTGATGATGAATCAGTACAAATGGGTGACTACATTGAAGATCAGATCGAATCTGTCACCTTCGACCGTATTACCACGCAAACGGCTAAGCAAGTGATCGTACAGAAAGTACGTGAAGCTGAGCGTGCGCAAATCGTAGAGCAATTCATTGATAACGAAGGTGAGTTGGTTACTGGTGTAGTGAAGAAAGTAAACCGTGAGACAGTGATCCTAGATCTGGGTAACAATGCTGAAGCGGTTATCCTGCGTGAAGATCAACTGCCACGTGAAAACTTCCGTCCAGGCGATCGCGTACGTGGTCTACTGTTCAAAGTGGCTCCTGAAGCTCGTGGTTTCCAACTGTTCATCACTCGTTCTAAACCAGAAATGCTAGCGGAATTGTTCCGTGTTGAAGTTCCTGAAATCGGTGAAGAGCTGATTGAATTGAAAGCAGCAGCACGTGATCCTGGCTCTCGTGCTAAGATCGCCGTGAAAACCAACGACAAGCGTATTGACCCTGTGGGTGCGTGTGTGGGTATGCGTGGTGCACGTGTACAAGCGGTTTCGGGTGAACTCGGTGGCGAGCGTATTGATATCGTGCTGTGGGACGATAACCCAGCGCAATTTGTCATTAACGCCATGGCTCCGGCTGATGTCGCTTCAATCATTATGGATGAAGATACACATTCCATGGATATCGCAGTTGAGGCGGATAACCTTGCGCAAGCGATCGGCCGTAACGGCCAGAACGTACGTCTTGCCTCTCAACTGACTGGTTGGGAACTGAACGTAATGACGGTTGCGGATCTGCAGAAGAAGCACCAAGAAGAATCAATGGCATCTATCGAGAACTTCATGAAGTACCTCGATATTGAGCAAGACTTTGCTGAGCTTCTGGTTGAAGAAGGTTTCTCTACGCTAGAAGAGATCGCTTACGTACCAATGAACGAGCTACTTGATGTTGATGGCATGGACGAAGATCTAGCCGAAGAACTGCGTAGCCGTGCAAAAGAAGCACTGACGACGATTGCTCTGGCAAAAGAAGAATCGTTCGAAGGTCTTGAGCCAGCAGAAGATCTGCTTGCACTAGCAGGACTGGAACGCGAAATGGCATTCAAACTGGCGGCAAAAGGTGTTGCAACACTGGAAGATCTGGCTGACCAAGGTGTGGATGATTTAGAAGGTATTGAAGGTCTGACCGAACAACGTGCGGGTGAGCTCATTATGGCTGCTCGTAACATTTGTTGGTTTGGTGAAGACGCATAATTTTCAGCAAGGGGAGGAAGCGGCATGACACAAACTACCGTTAAAGCACTGAGTGAAGAAATTGGTACACCAGTAGACCGCTTATTAGAGCAACTTGCTGATGCAGGAATGAACAAGGCTGTTGCAGATCATGTATCTGAAGATGAGAAGCAGAAATTGCTTGCTCATTTACGTAAGGAGCACGGTGATGCGACTGGCGCTGAGCCAACGCGTCTGACACTCCAGCGTAAAACCCGCAGCACACTGAGCGTTAACGCAGGTGGCGGTAAAAGTAAGAATGTTCAGATTGAAGTGCGCAAAAAACGTACGTATGTTAAGCGCAGTTCTGTTGACGATGATGCAGCACGTGAAGCGGAAGAAGCCGCAATGCGTGCTGCAGAAGAGCAAGCACAACGTGACGCTGAAGAAGCGGCTAAACGTGCGGCTGAAGAAAAAGCCAAACGTGAAGCTGAAGAAGCAGTAAAACGTGAAGCAGAGGCAAAACGTGTTGCAGAAGAAAAGGCGAAGCGCGAAGCGCAAGCTGCTGCACAACCACGTTCTGACGAAGAAAAATTGAAGCAAGAAACAGCGCGCAAAGAAGCCGAGGCGCTAAAACGTCGCCAGGAAGAAGAAGCAAGACGTAAGGCCGAAGAGGAAAGTCGCCGTCAACTTGAAAAAGTACGCGAATTGGCTGAAAAAAATGGTGAGCGTTGGTCTGCTGAAAAAGAGACTGTAGGTGATATGCAAGAAAACACAGATTATCATGTAACGACTTCGCAATATGCACGCGAAGCCGAAGACGAGGCAGATCTTCACGAGGAAGGTGCCCGTCGTCGCTCCACAAAAGCGAATAAGAGAAAGATGTCTTCTCGCGATGACAACCAAGAACGTGACGCTCGCCCTCGTGGTGGTAAAGCGGGTCGTAAAGGCCGCATCAACAAGCCAATGTCTATGCAGCACGGTTTTGATAAAACCGCTGTGGTAGCAAAAGCGGATGTTGTGGTTGGTGAAACCATCATCGTTTCTGAACTGGCACAAAAAATGTCAGTGAAAGCGACTGAAGTCATCAAAGTGATGATGAAAATGGGCGCAATGGCGACCATTAACCAAGTGATCGATCAAGAAACTGCTCAACTGGTAGCAGAAGAAATGGGTCACAAAGTGGTACTGCGTAAAGAAAACGAACTGGAAGAAGCGATCCTTTCTGATCGTGATGACAAGTTCGACGAAGTTTCTCGTGCGCCAGTTGTGACCATCATGGGTCACGTTGACCACGGTAAGACTTCTACGCTGGACTACATTCGTCGTACTCACGTTGCCTCTGGTGAAGCGGGTGGTATTACTCAGCACATCGGTGCTTACCACGTTGAAACTCCAAACGGCATGATCACCTTCCTGGATACTCCTGGACACGCGGCGTTTACCGCAATGCGTGCTCGTGGTGCGCAAGCAACGGATATCGTAGTGCTGGTTGTGGCTGCGGACGATGGCGTAATGCCACAAACTGTGGAAGCGATCCAACACGCGAAAGCGGCGGGTGTTCCACTGATCGTTGCAGTAAACAAGATCGATAAAGACACGGCTAACCCAGATAACGTGAAAAACGAACTGGCGCAGTACAACGTTATGCCTGAAGAGTGGGGCGGTGAGAACATGTTTGTTCACATCTCTGCAAAACAAGGTACAAACATTGAAGGTCTTCTAGAAGCTATCCTGCTACAAGCTGAGGTTCTTGAACTGAAAGCGGTGAAACAAGGTATGGCGTCTGGCGTGGTGATCGAATCTCGTCTGGATAAAGGCCGTGGCCCTGTAGCAACGGTTCTGGTTCAATCAGGTACTCTGCGTAAGGGTGACATCGTACTGTGTGGTCAAGAGTATGGCCGCGTTCGTGCAATGCGTGATGAAGTCGGTAACGAAGTTGAAGAAGCTGGCCCATCAATCCCTGTTGAAATCCTAGGTCTGTCAGGTGTTCCTGCCGCTGGTGATGAAGCAACCGTAGTACGTGATGAGCGTAAAGCACGTGAAGTGGCTAACTACCGTGCTGGTAAGTTCCGCGAAGTGAAACTGGCGCGTCAACAGAAGTCTAAACTGGAGAACATGTTCTCTAATATGACCGCTGGCGATGTGGCTGAGCTGAACATTGTACTGAAAGCTGACGTACAAGGTTCTGTAGAAGCGATTGCTGATTCTCTACGTAAACTTTCTACCGAAGAAGTGAAAGTGAACATCGTAGGTTCTGGTGTAGGTGGTATCACTGAAACGGATGTGGTGTTGGCTGCTGCTTCTAACGCTATCGTTGTTGGCTTTAACGTACGTGCTGATGCATCAGCTCGCCGTACGATTGAAGCTGAAAGCATCGATCTGCGTTATTACTCAATCATTTACCAATTGATCGACGAAGTGAAACAGGCGATGAGCGGTATGCTTTCTCCTGAGTTCAAGCAAGAGATCATTGGTCTGGCGGAAGTTCGTGATGTATTTAAGTCACCAAAACTGGGCGCGATTGCAGGCTGTATGGTTACTGAAGGTGTCATCAAACGTAATGCTCCGATCCGCGTACTGCGTGATAACGTAGTAATTTACGAAGGTGAACTGGAATCTCTGCGTCGCTTCAAAGATGACGTTGCAGAAGTTAAGAATGGTTACGAATGTGGTATCGGCGTTAAGAACTACAACGATGTTCGCGTCGGCGACCAGATCGAAGTATTCGAAACGATCGAAATCCAACGTACCATCGACTAATCAACTACTGTTGCATTAATCAAGGCAATGTAGGTTGTTGAATACACCATGGGGGGCTGGCCAAGACCATCCCCCCATTCTTTCTATCAGTGAGAAACGATATGCCGAAAGAATTTAGCCGCACACAGCGTGTGGCACAGCAATTACAAAAAGAACTGGCGATGATCCTGCAACGTGAAGTGCGCGATTCTCGTCTGGGTATGGTGACTATTTCTGATGTAGAAGTGTCGCGCGATCTGGCTTACGCCAAAGTGTTCGTGACTTTCCTTTGCATCGGTGAGCAAACACCAGAATCTTGCTTGGCTGCTTTGCGTGAGCACGAAGTGCAGATTCGCATGATGCTAGGTAAGCAAATCCGCTTACGTTTGACACCAGAAATTCGCTTCTACTACGACAACACTTTGGTTGAAGGTATGCGTATGTCAAACCTAGTAACGGAAGTGATCAACAGTGATAAGCGTCGTATGCACGAAGCAGGTCGTGATGAGGACGAAGCGTAATGGCTCGTCGACGTAAAGGTCGGATTATCCACGGTGTGATTCTGTTGGATAAGCCGACAGGCATTTCCTCCAACGACGCTTTGCAAAAAGTTAAACGTCTCTATGGCGCTGAAAAAGCTGGCCATACGGGCGCTCTTGACCCTCTGGCGACCGGCATGCTGCCGATCTGTCTCGGTGAAGCCACAAAGTTTTCTCAGTTTCTGCTTGATTCCGATAAACGTTATCGTGTGATCGCAAAATTGGGCGAACGTACCGATACGTCAGACTCCGACGGTCAAGTGGTGCAAACGCGTCCAGTCAACGTGGAGCGCGATACTCTTCTTGCGTGTATTGAAAAGTTTCGCGGTGAAACGGATCAAGTCCCATCCATGTTTTCAGCGTTGAAATACCAAGGCCGTCCACTCTACGAATACGCTCGACAGGGCATTGAAGTGCCGCGTGAAGCACGCAAGATCACCGTGTATGAAATCGAGCTGCATCGTTTCGATGGCGATGAAGTGGAGATGGAAGTGCACTGCTCAAAAGGCACCTACATCCGTACCATCGTCGATGATCTGGGTGAAATGCTCGGTTGCGGCGCGCATGTGACTATGCTGCGTCGTGTCGGTGTCGCTAACTATCCGTATGAAAGGATGGTGACACTAGAGCAGCTCAATGCATTAGTTGAACAAGCCCATCGTGATGAAAAGACGGTTTCTGACGTTCTCGATCCGCTATTACTACCGATGGACACCGCAGTGGAAGCCTTACCTGAAGTTAACGTGATCCCAGAGCTGATGCAGCTTGTGCAGCATGGACAAGCGGTGCAGGTTTCTGGTGCGCCAACTGATGGTATGGTGCGCATTACTGGTGGTGAGCAGAAGTTGTTCCTTGGCGTTGGCGAGATTGACGATAACGGTAAGGTAGCGCCGAAACGCTTAGTCGTTTACGGCCAATAAACCCGCAGGATGGCTCGTTTTATGGCGAGACATTCCGCTTGTGCGAGTCTGGATTATTCCCTATAATTCGCGCTTCTCGTGTCGGCTGAATCAGAGATTGGCTGGCACAAACTTAAACCTCAAACTCTTTAGGAGAGAATTATGTCTCTGAATGCAGAAACTAAAGCAGCAATCGTTGCTGAATACGCACGTTGTGAAAATGACACTGGTTCACCAGAAGTACAAGTAGCTCTGCTGACTGCTTCTATCAACCACCTGCAAGGTCACTTCCAAGCACACAAAGGCGATCACCACAGCCGTCGTGGTCTGCTGCGCATGGTTTCAAGCCGTCGTAAGCTGCTGGACTACCTGAAAGGCAAAGATCTGTCTCGTTACCAAGATCTGATCAAACGTCTAGGCCTGCGTCGTTAATTCGTCGCTGCAAAGCACAGTTTGTACAGAAAAGGGGCGAAAGCCCCTTTTTTGCACTCTAAATTAGCTATCCTTCCGTTAAGTAGTTTATACTACCCGCCGTTCAGTCTGCGTGACTGAGCAAGTTTGTACTCATGGCATTACCGTCACCGCAGTCGACCAAAAGGTCGCGGCTATTAAAAACAGATTGTTCTCTCGACTATTTCCCCAAGTTTCAGTCTTTTTTTACTAGTCGCGATTCGTAGTGCTTTGAGTATTGATGATTTGATTTCAGGCTTGTCCTGAGAATAAGGAATACTCATGTTCGAAAAACCAGTAGTAAAAACGTTTCAGTACGGTAACCACACCGTTACTCTAGAAACCGGTGTTATGGCTCGCCAAGCAACGGCAGCTGTTATGGCAACCATGGACGACACCGCAGTGTTCGTCAGCGTAGTTGGTAAGAAAGAAGCTGTTGTTGGTCAAGATTTCTTCCCACTGACTGTAAACTATCAAGAGCGTACTTACGCTGCGGGTAAAATCCCTGGTGGTTTCTTTAAGCGCGAAGGTCGTCCTTCTGAAGGCGAAACGCTGACTGCACGTCTGATCGACCGCCCAATCCGCCCACTGTTCCCAGATGGTTTCACTAACGAAGTGCAAGTGATTGCGACTGTCGTTTCTGTTAACCCAGACGTACAACCTGACATCATTTCGATGATCGGTACTTCTGCAGCGCTGGCGATTTCTGGCCTTCCATTCAATGGTCCAATCGGTGCCGCTCGTGTTGGCCACATTGATGGTCAATTGGTTCTGAACCCAAGTGAAAAAGAGCTGAAACAGTCTCGTCTGGATCTGGTGGTTGCGGGTACTGACAACGCAGTTCTGATGGTTGAATCAGAAGCTCAAATTCTGACTGAAGAAGAGATGCTGGCAGCGGTTGTGTTTGGTCACGATCAACAACAAGCCGTTATCAATGCAATCAACGAATTCGCAGCTGAAGTGGCAACACCAGCATGGGAATGGGTTGCTCCAGCTGAAAACACTGAGCTGAAAGCGAAAGTGGCTGCTCTAGCAGAAACACGTCTGGTTGAAGCGTACCAAATCACTGAAAAAATGGCGCGTTATGCTCGCATCCATGAAATCAGTGCTGAAGTGAGCGCAGCTCTGCTGGCTGAAAACGAAGCGTTGGATGCAAAAGAAATTCACACTATTTTCCACGATTTGGAAAAAACCGTTGTACGTCGTAGCATCATCGCGGGTAACCCACGTATTGATGGCCGTGAAAAAGACATGGTTCGTGCTCTTGATGTACGTACTGGCGTTCTGCCACGTACTCACGGTTCTGCTCTGTTCACGCGCGGTGAAACTCAGGCTCTGGTAACAGCAACTCTGGGTACTCAACGTGACGCACAGATCATTGATGAACTGACTGGCGAGAAGAAAGACCACTTCCTATTGCACTACAACTTCCCTCCATACTGTGTAGGTGAAACTGGCTTTGTAGGTTCTCCTAAGCGTCGCGAAATCGGTCACGGCCGTTTGGCGAAGCGTGGTATCGCAGCAGTTATGCCTTCAGTAGATGAGTTCCCATACACTGTACGTGTGGTTTCTGAGATCACTGAATCGAACGGCTCATCTTCAATGGCTTCTGTGTGTGGTTCCTCTCTGGCTCTGATGGATGCGGGTGTACCAATCAAGGCTTCTGTTGCCGGTATCGCAATGGGTCTGGTGAAAGAAGAAAATGATTTCGTAGTTCTGTCTGACATTCTGGGTGATGAAGACCACCTGGGCGACATGGATTTTAAAGTAGCGGGTACCGCAACAGGTGTTACTGCACTGCAGATGGACATCAAGATCGAAGGTATCACTAAAGAGATCATGCAAATTGCACTGAACCAAGCGAAAGGTGCACGTCTGCACATTCTGTCAGTTATGGATCAAGCAATCTCTGCTGCACGTAGCGATATTTCTGAATTTGCGCCACGTATCCACACCATGAAAATCAGCGTAGATAAGATCAAAGACGTGATCGGTAAAGGCGGTGCGGTAATTCGTCAACTGACTGAAGAAACTGGCACTACCATTGAAATCGAAGATGACGGCACGATCAAGATCGCAGCGACTGACGGTGATCAAGCGAAAGAAGCGATTCGTCGTATTCAAGAAATCACTGCAGAAGTTGAAGTGGGTGTTATCTACACGGGTAAAGTG
Source organism: Vibrio mimicus (assembly GCF_019048845.1). NCBI lineage: Bacteria > Pseudomonadati > Pseudomonadota > Gammaproteobacteria > Vibrionales > Vibrionaceae > Vibrio > Vibrio mimicus. Next base: position 2,624,499 of record NZ_CP077426.1, on the reverse strand, counting down.
GCTCGTCTAGCGGACTTCGGTGCGTTTGTAACGATTCTTCCTGGTAAAGATGGCCTAGTACACATCTCTCAAATCGCTGATAAGCGTGTAGAGAAAGTGTCTGATTACCTAACTGAAGGCCAAGAAGTTCAAGTTAAAGTGCTTGAAATTGACCGCCAAGGTCGTGTTCGTCTGAGCATGAAAGAAGCGGTTGAAACGCCAGTGGAAGCGGCTGCTGAAGTAGCACCACAAGCGGAATAATTTTTCGTTTACGGCAAAAACAACAGCGCTTTTACTTTTCTAAACAAAAGCGTGCTATAAAGGGAGCGTAATTCGCTCCCTTTTTTATGCGAAATTCCACAGGAGTACGATGAGTGAAATGGTTTCGATTCCCTGCCGCAGTGATTGGATTGGCTCTGCTGTCTGGGTGTGCCTCACAGCCTGAATCTTCTTCCCAGTGGCTTTATCCGCCGATGGCGATACCACTGCAAGCCTCGATTCAGCAAGAAGTTCAAATTGCTCGTTTGAGCCAATTATTGCAGCGCACGGATCTTGAACCGGAAGTTCGTGCCAAAATGCTTTTTGAACGCGGCAACTATTACGATAGTGTCGGCTTACGTGATTTAGCACGGCTCGATTTTACTCAGTCTTTATCTATCAATCCTGCTCAGCCAGATGTATTTAATTTACTTGGGGTGTATTACACCGAAGCGGGCGAGTTTGATGCAGCGTATGAATCTTTTGATTCCACGCTAGAGTTAGATCCCAGTAATGAATATGCGGTACGCAACCGTGCGATTGCACTCTATTACGGAGAGCGTCCACAACTGGCATTGGAAGAGATTCAACAACATTACCAGCAAGATCCGCAAGACCCGTTTCGCGCATTATGGCTATACATCATTGAAAGCGATGTTGATGCTGTCAAGGCGCGCGCCGATCTGCTTGAGCGTTATAAACAGCATGATGAGCAGTGGGGCTGGGTATTGGTGGGTTTGATGCTCGATCAGCTTTCAGAAGAGGTGGCCTTTAAAGCGATTATTTCGGCGTCACGAGAAAATGATCTGTTGGCACAGCGTCTCACAGAGGCGTACTTCTATCTAGGTAAGCGTTATCAGATGCAAGGAGAGCTGGCCCATGCTCTTTCTCTGTATAAGCTCGCGATTTCATTCAATGTCTATGAATACGTAGAGCATCGCTACTCATTCCTTGAGTTAGGCCGAATTTATCAGCAAGTGCGTGAAGAGCATCTGGCAAGAGTAAAAGCTGAATCACTGACACAATAACGTCATCCATCCATGATAAAAAGCCGCTGATTGCGGCTTTTTTTATGCCTATTTTTTTGGCAAAATAGTTAGCCTTGCTAACTATGTGCGATCAATCATGCTAGAAAAAAATTTAGAGAAGATGGAACGTTTTGCCGCCAAGGTTTGGCGCAGATATAGCAAAGAAGATCCGCTCGCTCAGCTCAGTTTTAATGAATATGACTACCTGAAAGTCATTCAAAATGCACCTCAAGCGATTCGTTTGACTGATTTGGCTCAGGCATTGGAGGTAAGTAAGCCTTCCGCATCTAACATGCTAAAAAAGCTTGAGCGGCGGGGGTTGGTGAAACGAGTTCAGTGCGAAGAGGATGCCCGTTCACAGCTTTTTGAATTGACGGAGCAAGCTGAGTTGCATTTGGTCAGTGAAGCGAAAGTCTATCGAATCTTAGCGCAACAAGTCGCGCAAAATCTGTCTTCTGAAGAGGCTTTAATGTTGGATCTTCTGCTAGGTAAAGCATTACGCTAGCGGTAGTTTTATTAGATAAACTAACTAAGTAGATGTATCTTTATGATGAATCGATCAATTTACCGACAGTTTGTTCGCTATACCATTCCTACGGTAGCTGCGATGCTGGTTAATGGTCTGTACCAAGTGGTAGATGGTATTTTCATCGGCCACTATGTCGGGGCTGAAGGGCTTGCAGGGATCAATGTGGCTTGGCCAGTGATCGGTACCATCCTCGGTATCGGGATGTTGGTTGGGGTGGGGACTGGTGCGCTTTCCTCGATTAAACAAGGAGAGGGTGATCCTGATAGTGCCAAGCGTATTCTTGCTACGGGGCTAATGAGCTTACTGTTACTCACTCCATTCGTAGCATTTGTTCTGTGGTTTATGGCGGATGATTTTCTACATTGGCAAGGCGCACAAGGGCGGGTGTTTGAATTGGGTTTGCAGTATCTGCAAGTGTTGATCGTAGGCTGTATTTTTACTTTAGGCTCGATTGCGATGCCGTTTCTGCTGCGTAACGACCACAGCCCCAATTTGGCGACTTTGTTGATGGTGATCGGTGCGCTGACCAATATCGCTCTGGATTATCTGTTTATCGCATGGCTTGACTGGGAACTCACGGGGGCGGCGATCGCGACCACGCTTGCTCAATTCGTGGTGACCTCATTGGGGTTAGCTTATTTCTTCTCAAAGCGAGCCAATATGCGTTTAACGCGCCGTTGTTTGAGGCTGGAGTGGCACATGTTGCCTAAGATCTTCGCGATTGGTGTTTCAAGTTTTTTCATGTACGCCTACGGTTCAACCATGGTCGCGCTACATAACACCTTGATGATCGAGTATGGCAATGCCGTTATGGTCGGCGCTTATGCGGTGATGGGGTATATCGTAACGATTTACTACCTGACGGTTGAGGGTATTGCTAACGGTATGCAGCCGTTGGCCAGTTACCATTTTGGATCGCGTAATTATGACCACATTCGTAAGCTATTGCGTTTGGCAATGGGCATTGCGGTATTGGGTGGCATGATGTTTGTGGTGTTGCTCAATCTATTCCCTGAGCAGGCGATTGCGATTTTTAACTCCAATGACAGCGAGTTGATGGCTGGTGCGCAAATGGGGATCAAGCTTCATCTGTTTGCTATGTATCTGGATGGTTTCTTGGTGGTGAGTGCCGCCTATTATCAATCGACCAATCGCGGTGGTAAAGCCATGTTCATTACCGTGGGGAACATGTCGATTATGTTGCCATTTCTGTTTATTTTGCCGAAGTTCTTTGGTTTAAGTGGTGTGTGGATTGCGCTGCCCATCTCCAATATTGTGCTGAGTACTGGGGTGGCGATCATGCTATGGCGTGATGTCAGAAACATGGGGAAAGCGCCGCAAGCCTCCTATGCATAATTAGGGGTAGAAAAAAGGGTTGCCAACAAGCAACCCTTTTTGCACTGACTTAGTTATTTTTAACAGCTAGCCCTGCTAATTGATGCCAATAGCCGTTGCATTGGCGATTCTTAATGAGCTGTGGGTTCTGGCCTTGTTCGTTGGCCTTGAATTGCTCAAGATGATGGAACGTTTCAATACCTAATGGACTTAAACGTACTACATCGACTAATCCTGTCATGCTTGGCAAATCATTCACCAAGTTGTAGCAATAGCCCGACTGGGTTTGAATACCATTGAGGTTAAATACCGATTGCCCCTCCTGGCTCGCTACTTGAATTCCGGTTGGGTAGCGAATACAGCAGGTTTCACATTCATCTTTGGCGCGGTTTTCTGCTCGCGCAGTGAAACAGCGTGCCGAGTAAGCCAGTGGTAAGTAACCGTGGCTGAATACTTCCACTTCAAATTGGCTGCGGATACCCAAGTCATCACACTGTTGTAAGGTGTTGATTAACCAGTCACGCGAAAGCTCTACCGGCATACACCAGCGGATCATGCCTTGCTTTAAAAACAGCTTCAGCGTGTGCGCGTTATAGGTGTTCACTGCTGGCCCCACGATAAAAGGAATACCTTTTTCGTGTGCCATCTGTACGGCAGAAACATCGTTGGCCTCAATCGCAAAATCACCATTATCGATGTACTTCTTAATTACATTGATTTCACTAGGTGCTTCGAGTAGTGCCATGGTGGAAAGTACCACTTGCTTACCCGCATCAGAGAGCGATTTAGCAATCTCAAACCAGTGTTGAGGTTTCATCTCGCGGCGTTTTGAACAGACCGTTTCGCCGAGATAAATCACATCTGCCATGCTCGCAGCAGCTTGGGTATAGAAGCTCTCAACATCCTGTTTTGGCCAGAAATAGAGTAGAGGACCTAAAGCATATTTCATAATCGTGAGACCTTATTGCCATTGACGGTGATAAGCACCGAGCGTGGTTTGAGTGCCTTCTGATACATTCGCCAGCGCAGCATCCCACTTAGGTTCTACGTGATACTGGCTAGGATTCGCCAGATAGCGATCAATAGCCGCTCGCCAAGTGCGAGTCACTTGTTCTACATAAGCTGGGCTACGTTGACGCCCTTCAATTTTCACCGAAGCCACATTGGCAGCAAAAAGCTCAGGCAGCAGTGACAAAGTGTTTAAACTGGTTGGCTCTTCCAGAGCGTGATAGCACTTACTTTCACCTTCAATCTCTGCAATGAAGCGCCCTTTGCACAGCGTTGGGTAACCCGCATTTTCACCAGCAGCGTACTTATCAATCAAAATCTCGTTCAAGCGAGATTCAAGGCCTGATTCTGTCTCTTGCCAACGAACATATTTAGCAGGCGAGCAAGCACCAACCGTATTGGGCGATTCGCCCGTCATGTAAGATGAGAGATAGCAACGCCCTTCAGACATGATGCACAGGCTGCCAAAGGCAAACACTTCTAACTCGACACCTTGTGGAATATTGCGCGAAAGCTGCTTCACCTGATGAATGGAAAGCACTCGCGGCAATACCACACGTTTGACGTTGAAGTTTTGATGATAAAACTCAACCGCTTTCACGTTGGTGGCTGATGCTTGCACGGAAAGATGCAGCTCAATGTGCGGATATTTACGTGCCGCATACTCAAGCACGGCAATATCGGCAATGATCAAAGCGTCCACACCCAGATCCGCAGCCTGATCAACCGCGTTAGTCCAACGCTCAAAGCCATTCGGATGAGCAAAGGTGTTGAGTGCTATATGAATTTTTTTACGGTGGTCATGGACATACTGAACCGCTTTTTCCAATTTTTTGCCGCTAAAGTTAAGGCCAGCAAAATGGCGAGCGTTTGTATCATCTTTGAAACCGATGTAAACCGCATCGGCGCCACAATCAATCGCTGTTTTCAGGGCCGGCAAGTTTCCGGCCGGACAGAGAAGTTCCATAGCGTAGGGCTCTGAATTCAGGGAATAGTGAACGCATTTTAGGAAGGATTGAGCAATGCCGATTTGATGTAAGGCAGGTTTCGGCTAATCAGAGCAAAATTAACCCCTTAGAGGGATTTGCGGTGGCGACGGTTTTGCGCAAACAACTCTTCGACTTCATGTTTGGGCTGAGGACGATAGAAATGGAAACCTTGAATTGAGTGGCAATTGAGATTGGAAAGCAAAGTCGCTTGCTGCTGAGTTTCTACTCCTTCCGCAACGACAGTCAGATTCAGTGAACGCCCCAAATTGATGATATTTTCGATAACGGTGAGCTGTTTGGGCAGTGTATCGATGTCGCTGATAAAGGCACGATCGATTTTGAGTTCATCAATCGGAAACCGCGCTAAATAAGCTAAGGAAGAGTAACCTGTACCAAAGTCATCGATCGATAAGGTGAAACCAAGTTTTTTGATCGCATTGAGCATTTGTTGGGTATGTTCACTGTCGCTCATTACCGCACTTTCGGTCAGTTCAAACGTAATGCAGCTTGGATCCACTCCCGTTGCTCTGAGCAGTTTCTCTAAATAGTCGATGAGCTGTGGATTGCCAAATTGTTCTGGTGATATGTTGATGGCCACACGCCCAGGGAGAATGCCTTGCAGTTTCCAACGTTTAACTGTGGCAAATACTTCACGCATTACCACGCGGCCTAAATGCTCGATCAAGCCCGCTTTTTCTGCGACAGGAATGAAAGCCCCTGGGCTGATATAACCTTCTACTGGATGCTTCCAACGCACCAAAGCTTCTGCACCATTGATACTAAAATCACGCGCATTGACTTTCGGCTGATACCACACTTCTAGCCCATTTTGTTGCAGCGCTTTTTGCAGTTCGATCTCTAACCAAAGACGCATACGTGCTTCTTTGTTCATCTGATCGTTGAACTTGATGAGACGATTTCTTCCACGCTCTTTAGCTTCATACATGGCGGTATCCGCATTTTGCAGTAGCACGCGGGCATCGTTACCATCACCAGGATAACGTACGCTACCGATGGAACAAGCTAAACGTTTACTGAAATGGTGGAGATCAAAAGGCTGGTTGATCAATGAAATGATGCGATCTGCCAGCATTTCCGCCGAACGGTTGTGTTCTGGCTCAGGTAAAATCAAACCGAATTCATCACCGCCTAAATGGCCGAGTATCGCTTGCTGCGGCAGAAGTCGTTTCAGGCGCGCAGCCACTTCTTTGATAACTTTGTCACCGATGTGATGGCCAAGGGAATCGTTGATGTTTTTGAAGTTATCAATGTCGAGGTAAAGCAACACCAAAGGGGTTTCATTTTGGATGCATTGCTCTAAGCGTTTAGTAAACCCGTGTCGGTTGTACAGCCCTGTTAGATTGTCAATATGAGCATCGACTTGGGTGGTGGCGGAGAGTTGTTTTGGTGCTTCATCCGCATCTTGCAATAAGATCAATTGCGATTGGTTACCGAGCATTAATGTGCTGCCAGCGTGCAACTGAACTTTTCGCTCAAAACCACATCTGGGCCCCGTCAGGCAGACCAGCGGTTTTTCAGTAAGCAGTGATGCTAATTGTGATGAAAAGACTGTCTTGGTTTTCTCATCAATAAACAGCCTTGAGAAATTCTCCCCCAATAGTTTTTGGGAGTTTTCAAAACCAAGCAGACGAGCCGCAGATGGGTTGGCTGAGATGATGCAGTCGTTTTCCACCATCATCAAACCATCGGGCAGTAAGGTTGTGAGAAGCGCGTACTTGTTTTCTGATTCTTCTAAAGAACGTACCAGAATTTGCTTTTCTGAGGTGTCAATTGCATGAAACACCACACACTGCACTTGGTCGTTCATCAAGATGGGAGAAAGGGAAAAATGTAAGCTGGTTTCAAGGTCGATCTCACTAAGTGTCAACTCAGATTCGATATGTTCATTTTTAAATGCGCGGTCATAGAAAGGTTTGAGGTGGCGATAAAAATGTTCACCCAAAACCTGGCTATCACTCATCCCGACCATCTCTTCACTAGAAAGTCCTGCGATATCACAATACCTTTCATTGACCATCACATAGTTGTGTTGATCATTGAGGATGGCAAAAAAGAACGGGCTGTGCGACGTTATTTTTGCAAACCAATGCGTGAGTTGAGATGAGGTTTGAGCAGGCATTTAAAATACTACCAACTGTTCATGCGCGATGATTTTTATAATATCCCCTTCCACAAATACACCAGTTTGGTTAGCGAGACTTTTCGCTAGTGACAGGGTGCGATGCTGTCCATCATATTGATATCCAAACTGCACTGTTAGTTGGGGTATAGCGTTACCAATTCGGTAACTCACTAACTATAACTGTGATTTCCACAGTAGAAAAGGTTCTCGGACTGAAGTTATTTTTTGATACATAACAGGAATCCGTGTACTGACATCCAGTATGATGAGCGCAGACTGACTAACAAGGTAACGGATAACGCTCGTGTTAAACAAGATTCGCACTCAACTGGTTCTGAACGCAGCTTCAATTTTGCGATCTCCAATCCACTTATTACCCCAAAACGTTCAAAAAAAAGCCTTGCTTGATGCAATGGGTTTGGTATTCCGCGAAGCCTTGCAGGACGGGGACTTTGAGTTTCTCGAAGAGAAATGGCTCAAAGTTGAAGTGAAGGATATGAGCTTATGTTGGTTTATTAGCTATCAAAACGAGAAATTAGTGGTGGCGGATGCTCCTGTTCGAGAAGATGTTAGCTTTAGCGGTAATTTGAATGATTTGGTGCTGATTGCTGGCCGTAAAGAAGATCCTGACACGCTGTTTTTCCAACGTCGTTTATCGATCGAAGGGGATACTGAGCTCGGTTTAGAGGTTAAAAACCTGATGGATAGCGTGGATCTGCAACAATTACCCAAACCTTTACAGATTTTGCTTCACCAGTTGGCGGATTTTGTGCATAAAGGGATGCAAGCGCCAAACTCATCTCAAGAGGTTATTAATGCTTATTCGAACTGAAGCACCGGCCGATATTTTGGCCGTTGATGCACTGTTGAAATCGGTTTTCCCGACAGAGGCCGAAGCCAATTTAGTGATGGCGTTACGTGAAAATGGACGGCGAACTTTGTCACTGGTGGCCTGTGATGATGAAGGGGAAATCGTCGGGCATGTGATGTTCAGTCCTGTAACCTTGGAAGGTGAAGATTTAAATTGGCAAGGTTTAGCGCCGTTGTCGGTAAAAGAAGAATACCGCCGCCAAGGTATTGCAGCTGAGTTGGTGAAAGAAGGCTTAAGTTCTTTAGGTGAACTAGGTTATCCAGCTTGTGTGGTGCTTGGCGATCCTGCGTATTACTCGCGTTTTGGTTTTGAAGATGCGGCGCAATATCAGCTCAATTGTGTTTGGGATGTGCCGCAAGGTGCTTTCCGTGTTGTTGCTTTATGGGAAAGAGAGCTTGATGGTCGGCGTGGTCTTATCGAGTTCAGCCCTGAATTTTCGGTGTTCTAATCCTTCCTCTGCTGAAAAGGGAGTGTTTTGGCTCCTTTTTCTCAGTAGCGCTTGAGTCGCTAATCCTCTGTTTGTTAGCATTGCTGCCTAGAACGGTTGCGAGTCATATTATGCTTTCTTCTTCACATTATTTGTCGGCGATGGGTATCCAACAATGGGAATTGATCCATCCAGAGCGATTGGCTGGGTTTGAACCTGCTAAACAATCTCTTGCCCAAGATTGTCGACTTTTGCTCGTGGCGAGTGAGCCACCCCAAGGCTCTGAAATCTTGTTTCTGGAGAGGATCCTCAAAAGCTTTCAGCTTGAATTGGCGATGGTTCGCTCTATCACTCCATCGCAACTCAATAATTTAGCTTACGACGGGTTAGAGTGGATTTGGTTTGCTGGGTGTGATCCCCAATCTCATCATGCTCAAAAACAACTCCATTCACCGCGTTTGGCTGAAATTGATGGTCATACTCAATACCGCCGCGACCTGTGGCAACAGATCTGTGCTTATCAAGGAAGTGCGTCATGAGTTCATTATTTACGACTATGCAATCTGAGCATTTGGATGCGGTATGGCGCATCGAGCGTGCCGCACATTCTCATCCTTGGGCTGAGTCTTTGGTGCGAGATCTTAATAGCCGTGGGGCTTGCCATCAGGTGATGTTGGTGGATCAGCAGGTGGTGGGGTATTTCTACGCGCAGAATATTGTCGGTGAAGTGACTTTGCTGAATATAGCCATTGATCCAGCAAGGCAGGGCCAAGGTTACGGAAAGCAATTGCTCGAGCATTTTATTGGTATGTGTGAGCAGCAAAGAGCAGAGAGTGCTTGGTTAGAGGTGCGTGAAAGTAATCTGCGTGCGTTTCATCTTTACCAAGATGCGGGCTTTAATGAAATTGATCGTCGTATCAATTATTACCCTGCTGCCAATGGCAAAAATGAAGATGCCATTATTATGAGCTATCTATTTTTGTAAGCTATCCGAGGGGAGGGGGGCGCTCTGAATTTTCCGGTAACTGTTGTTGATAAAGCGCTGTGTGATTTCTTCTGCACGCAACGGTTTGTCAAACAGATAGCCTTGAAACTGGTGGCAACCTAATTGTTTGAGTGCTGCAAGCTCTGAGGTATCTTCCACCCCTTCCGCGATCACTTCCAAGTTGAGTTTTCGAGCAATCGCCAAAATAGCATCGACAATCGCTTGATCATTGTCATCCTGATGCAGTTGATTAACGAAAGAACGGTCGATTTTCAGTACATCTACAGCAAGATGCTTAAGATAGCGCAATGATGAGTAACCGGTGCCGAAATCATCGATTGAGATACTGATTTGGCTCTCTTTCAATTGAGCCATTTTTTGAATTGCACTTTCTACATTCTCAAGCAGCAGACTTTCCGTGATCTCTAACTCTATTCGTTCTCCAGTGATCCCCGCTTGGTACAGTGCATGATTGATTTGTTCAATAAAAGAGTCTTGAGCAAATTGTAATGGGCTGATATTGATGGCTAAACGTCGAAAATGTGCGGGTAAAATACCTAGCTTTAACCACTGAGCATATTGATAGCAAGCTTGCTCAATAATCCAATTTCCAATGGGTAAAATCTGTCCTGTCTCTTCGGCGATTGGCATGAAAACGCCGGGGGGAAGCAGTCCACGTTTGGGATGATTCCAACGGATCAGTGCTTCAACGCCAATGATATGGTGTTGTTCATCCACTTGAGGTTGGTAATAAAGTTCTAGCTGATGTTGGTTAAGCGCTTCATGTAATCCTTTCTCTATCTCTAAGAAAGATTCGACTTGCGCCTGCATTTCAGGTTCATAGAACATGAATTTATTACGCCCACTGGCTTTGGCGCGATAGAGAGCAGTATCCGCTTGGCGCAACACATCAATATTACTGATCCCGACAGAAGGAAAAATCGAAATTCCTATACTGACGGTGCAGTACAGTTGGTGATCATCCACAGTATAGGGATTTGAAATCAGGGTAAGCAGCTGCTTGGCCACTTCCTCGGCTTTATGCGGTGCGAGTGATGGGATCAGCACTGCAAATTCATCGCCTCCAATGCGTGCCGAGAGATAGTCATGGTTTGCCCACGCCTCCATCCGCATCGCCACGGCTTTTATCAATTGATCGCCAATGGTATGGCCGAGTGAATCATTAATGGTTTTGAAGCGATCTAGGTCAAGATAGAACAGTGCGCCACTGGTATGTGAATGTTGTGCTGTGGTGATAGCATCACTGATCTTTTGCAGTAGCAAGCTGCGATTGGCAAGCCCAGTCAAACTGTCGTAATAGGCGAGCTGATTGAGTTTAGATTCTGCTAACTCTTTACTTTTCCACACCGATTGAAAAGTGGAGGCGAGCTCGCTCAGTTCATCATCTTGAGTAAGCCTTGGTGGTAGAGGGGAGCGTTGCGCATCGTTTAATGAATTCACCCAGCCGATCAACATAGTGATGGGACGAGAGAGCTTTTGATAGAAGAAGATCAGCAAAATGGTGGTCAGTAAGGTATTGCGCAAAAGGTCAAATAAGATGATACGGGTGGTTTTGGCGATAAACGCCTTGGCAATTGAAGATCCATCAATGTAAAAACTCAGTTTGCCTACCACCTCATTTGAATTGGGTTGATGTAACTCTGCGCTGAACATGGATATGGAGGGAGTAAGATAGTTAGCAAGCACACTGACCAACACACTCTGTTTGCTGATCTCCCGTTCTTGACGAGTCATCAAGTCCCCAAAATCATCCACAATCTCAACTTTGAAAACACCGGGATCCTGCATCAAGGTTTCGGCAACCTGCTCTGCGAGGAGATTATTGAGATGATAAGCCGCCTGACTGGCATTTTCATAACTTTGTGACAACTTAAAGTTATAGTGTTCTTGAACCTTGCTCTGCTCTTGATGTAAGTCAGACAAAGTGTGATACACACTAAAAAAGAGCCCCAATAAAACCGAGACTAAAAAAACACTTTTGGCTTGCTTAAAGGCAAGTGAATGAATCTTTCGAAATTTGGTCATGGGTCCACTTTATTGTTGTCGACTCTCTACAGTTATAGTTCATGTTTATTGATAAATTAATTAAAACCAGTGTGAGAAAATAGGAAATTGCGCATTCGTTGCAGTGAAGTTGCTCCCAGCGCCAAGATAGGGGAGAATACCGCGCAAATTTGAACCGAAACGCTAGTGAGCTTACGTTAGGCTAACTGAGCAATAAGAGAATCTGTTGATGTCAACTACACCCTATTTCGGCGAAGTGTCAAAACGCCGTACTTTCGCGATCATCTCGCACCCTGATGCGGGTAAAACCACGATTACTGAAAAAGTTCTGTTATTCGGACGTGCGATTCAAGTCGCGGGTACGGTAAAAGGCCGTGGCTCAAACCAACACGCTAAATCAGACTGGATGGAAATGGAAAAAGAGCGTGGTATTTCGGTGACCACCTCAGTGATGCAGTTTCCTTATGGCGATAGTCTGGTTAACCTTTTAGATACCCCAGGACACGAAGACTTCTCGGAAGATACTTACCGCACCCTGACGGCGGTGGACTCTTGCTTGATGGTGATCGATGCGGCGAAAGGTGTTGAGGATCGTACGCGTAAATTAATGGAAGTTACTCGTCTGCGTGATACGCCGATCGTCACTTTCATGAACAAGCTTGACCGTGAAATTCGTGACCCGATGGAGTTAATGGATGAGGTCGAAAACGAGCTGAAAATCGCTTGCTCACCAATCACATGGCCAATCGGTTGTGGTAAAGAGTTTAAAGGTGTTTACCATATCCACCGTGATGAAACGATTTTGTACTCAACGGGTCAAGGCCACACCATTCAAGACGAACGCATCGTGAAAGGCTTAGATAACCCTGAGCTGGATAAGGCAGTAGGTGAAGACTTAGCCGCGCAACTGCGTGAAGAGCTGGAACTGGTACTGGGTGCGTCTCATGAGTTTGATCGTGAGTTGTTCTTGCAAGGTGAATTGACACCGGTGTTCTTTGGTACGGCTCTGGGTAACTTTGGGGTTGACCATATGCTAGATGGTCTGACGCAATGGGCTCCATCGCCAATGCCTCGCCAAGCGGCAGAACGGGTGGTGGACGCGAGCGAAGAAAAATTCAGTGGCTTTGTGTTTAAAATTCAAGCCAACATGGATCCAAAACACCGTGACCGTATTGCTTTCGTACGTATTGTTTCAGGTACTTACAAGCAAGGCATGAAGATGAACCATGTGCGCCTTGGCAAGCAGATCAGCATTTCCGATGCGGTAACCTTCATGGCGGGCGACCGCGCACGCGCAGAAGAAGCGTTTGCGGGCGACATCATCGGTCTACATAACCACGGTACGATCCAGATCGGTGATACCTTTACTCAAGGTGAAACGCTGAAATTTACGGGTATTCCGAACTTCGCGCCTGAATTGTTCCGCCGTATTCGTCTGCGTGACCCACTCAAGCAAAAACAGCTACTCAAAGGTCTAGTACAACTTTCTGAAGAGGGTGCAGTGCAGGTTTTCCGTCCACTACAAAACAATGATCTGATCGTTGGTGCGGTGGGTGTGCTGCAGTTTGATGTGGTGGTATCGCGTCTGAAATCGGAATACAACGTTGAAGCCATCTATGAAGGCGTTAACGTTGCGACCGCACGCTGGGTTGAGTGTGACGATGTGAAGAAGTTTGAAGAATTCAAACGTAAGAACCAGAGCAACTTGGCGCTGGATGGTGGCGATAACCTAGCGTACATCGCACCGACTATGGTGAATTTGAACTTGGCGCAGGAACGTTCACCTGAGGTGAAATTCCGCGCGACTCGTGAACACTAAGAGTTAAGATAAGGGCGCGGCTGTTCTGGCGCGCATCTTTATCGAAAACAATAAAAAGCCGATGAGAAATCATCGGCTTTTTTATGGTAGGTTGCCTATTTTAGGCTTTCTTCGCGGCTTTTTTCTTAGTCGCTTTTGGCTTGCTGGTGGCTTTCTTTTTCACCGCGCCTTTATCTGCTGTTTTCTTGCTGTCTTTTTTCTTTTTCTTAAACACAGGTTTTTTGTGTTTAGGGCGTAGGCCATCAATAAAGCGTTCTTTGACTTCTTCTTTGATGTAACGCTCAACACGCGCCATCATAGGTTGGTCGTGCGCTTCAACCAGTGAAATGGCGATGCCTTTTTTCCCTGCACGTCCGGTGCGACCGATACGGTGTAGGTAGACGTCAGCACTGCGTGGCAAGTCAAAGTTAATTACATGGCTGATGTCTGGCACATCGATACCACGCGCAGCCACATCGGTAGCCAGCAGAATATTGACATCGCCTTCACGGAAACGGCTGATCGCATTGTTACGGCGATCTTGAGGCATTTCACCTTGGATCCATGCACACGGGATCTGGGCTTTCTCCAGCTCAGCACGCAGGTCAGCGAGACGCTCACGAGTTTTCAAAAACACAATTGAACGTTCAGCTTGCTCGGTCAGGATCTTTTTCAGCAGTTCCACTTTATGCGGCATGTCATCGGCGCGGTGGTACCACTGCGAAATTTTCTTACGTTCACGGCGTGGAGGTTCCGCATCGACATGTGCGGGATCTTTTAATAGATCGGCAGTAAACCCTTCCACACCACGGCCTTCTAAAGTAGCCGAGAACAGTAGGGTTTGTTTACGCCAGCGGCACTCGGTCGAGAGGCGATCAACGGTTGGACCAAAACCCATATCTAGCATACGGTCCGCTTCATCGAGAATTAGCCATTCAATCGCACGACAGTCAAAACGCTCAGCATCAATGTATTCCAGCAGACGTCCTGGTGTTGCGACCACGATATCTTGAGTTGTGGCCAGAATATCGGCGTGTTCTTGGTACTGAACCCCACCCGTAATGGTGAAAATGTTCAGGCGAGTATTTTTAGCCAGCGCTTGTGCTTGTTCAGCGACTTGCATTGCCAGTTCACGAGTTGGTGTGAGGATCAAAATCCGCGCAGGGCCCGGTTTACGGCGTGGAAAATCAAGCAAGTATTGCAGTGCTGGAATGGCAAATGCAGCCGTTTTACCTGTGCCCGTTGGGGCCGAGGCTAAGACATCACGGCCATCCAGAGCTTGCGGAATTGCTTCAGCCTGAACTTGGGTTGGGCGGCTAAAGCCCATTTCTTCGATCGCTTCAAGCAATACTTGATCGAGTTCGAGGTCGGCAAAGGTTTTAATCACAAATAATTACTCCACAAGCGTTGAAAGGCTCTGTCTTAAAACAGGGCGCACATTATAGATGGATCACGCTTTAGATCACATCTTTAATTGCTACATCTTCAGATAAAAATCACCAGTGAATTGGCGAAACGCTTCACTGTACCCCGCATTTTCATGGATCACTAGCGTTGAATCTTCGGTGGTACAAGGGGAAAGATGCAGTTCAAACAATAATCGATGCACGGGTTTGTTAGGGGTGGGTTGTACTTGACAATAACGTCCCAGATGAAGCCCTACCTGTTTGGCTAACGCAATGAATTGTTCACCTTCAATTTTAGGCAGAATAAAACTTGCCACGCCATCGCTTTCAAGCAATTGAGGCAACCGGCCAATCAACGCCTGATGCTGCAAATTGACGGTATGACGAGCGGTGGCCCTCACCTGATGTTGAGCTGTTTCACCAGTGTTGAAATAAGGAGGGTTGCAAATAATCGCTGCAAAACGCTGTTCAGGTTGCCAGTGCAGAATATCGTGATGATGACAGGCTATGCGATTGGCCCAAGGGCTATTTTTTCGATTTTTCTCTGTGGCTTGAAAAGCGCTGAGTTCAATATCCAGCGCAGTAATGTCCGCCTCTGGGAAGCGCTGCGCGCACATTAAACTGAGTAGTCCTGTACCGCACCCAATATCCAAAATCGACATGGGAGGAGAAGTAAATGCCCAACTACCGAGTAACACGCCATCGGTGCTGATCGGCATGCCGCACTCCCCTTCATCGATAGAAAACTGTTTAAAGTGAAAGCTCTTATTGATTAATTTATTGGTTTTCATCGTATTTTACTGCCAAACCTGAGTTAAGCGAAAAGCTCTTTCTTGAAGATGATTGATAATATTTTATTCTGTTGATTGGTGAAATAATAACCGCATTATGCAGCTTGTAATTCTGGTTTTTTATTATGAACTAGCATATGTCACTGCATTATTGTTGTGATTATAAATTATTGTGGCGTTTTTTGCTTTGCGGTTGCGAAATACAGGCACATTCGTCATTATTCGGCCATAAGCTGCTTGAACTTACATTTTTATAAGCAGTGATATGCATACACAACATTCATTACATTTATAAATAAGGGTTATCTGTGAAGCAGACGTTAAAACTAGCAGATATTTTAGCTTTGGGCTTTATGCTGTTCGCGTTCTTTTTAGGCGCAGGCAATATCATTTTTCCACCTCTCGCAGGCCAGTTGGCAGGTGAGAATATTACCCCAGCCATGTTCGGCTTCTTGCTGACTGCAGTAGGTCTACCTCTTATTACGATCATCGCGGTTGCGGTCGCTGGCGGGAGTTGGGAGCATCTTACGAAAGATCTTCCGGTCAAAGCATCCGTCTTGATGGCTGCACTGATCCTGATTGTGATTGGCCCTGCGTTTGCCGCACCACGTACAGGTCTTGTTGCGTTTGAAATGGCAGTGAAACCCTTTTTCGCTGAGAGCACTCAATTTGACTTAGCCATTTTCTCTGTGCTGTTTTTTACTGTTGCGATGTTTTTCTCATGGTCGCAAGGCAAGTTAGTTGATTTGATCGGTAAATTACTGACTCCAGCTCTTTTTATTGGCCTGATCATCCTAGCACTTGGCGTATTTATGAATCCTCAAGGTGAGATGATTGCCGCGCAAGGTGAATACCTAAGCCAACCGCTGACCAAAGGTTTCTTAGAAGGCTACAACACCATGGATACGTTTGCATCGCTGATGTTTGGTATCTTGATTGTGGACGCACTGCGTAGCAAAGGGATTACCGATCGTGCGGCAACTACGCGTTACTTGATTTCTTCTGCTGTGATTGCGGCTGTGGGTCTAGCTCTGGTTTACGGTTCACTGTTCTACCTTGGTGCAACCAGCTCAAGCGTGGCGGCCGGTGCCAATAATGGCGGTGCGATTCTAAGCCAATACGTGAAAGCCTTGTTTGGTCACAACGGTCAATTTGTCTTGTCTGTGATCGTTATGTTGGCCTGTTTGACCACGGCAGTAGGTTTGATTTCAGCCTGTTCAGATTTCTTCAGTAAGCATACTCCCCTGTCATACAAAAAATGGGTAGTCATTAATGGTGTCGCTTGTGGCGTAGTCGCTAATGTTGGCTTAGCACAGCTGATCACCTTGTCTATCCCTGTATTGTTTGCATTGTACCCAGTGGCGATTGCGCTGGTGGCTTTGACTTTTGTACGTCACAAACTACCTAATCCTCGTGTTGCTTACCGTGTGGTATTGTCGGTATCTCTGTTAGTTGCTTTGCTCGATGCCGCGAAAGTGGCAGGTTTTGATGTTTCTGCTTTTGATTTCCTACCATTCTTTGAATATGGAATGGGCTGGTTGCTACCAACTTGTGCTGCTCTAATCTGCATGTTCTTCATCTCTGGGGCATCATCACAAGTTCTAGAAGAAGAGTTGGCATAACCCTCCTCAATACTGAAAAAGCGGAAGCCGAGGCTTCCGCTTTTTTATACTTATTTTTTGGTGGCTATTCTGATTTCCTCTCTAGGTAAGAATATTTTTCCTGTATCTTCATCACATTTTTCAGTAGAATTCCGCGGTTAATTTCTATTCATAACCCGTAAGCCAACATGTTTGAAATCAATCCTATTAAAAACCGCCTGCAGGATGTGTCTGAGCGCACAAATATCCTGAGGGGGTATCTTTGACTATGATGCTAAAAAAGAGCGTCTTGAAGAAGTCAATGCTGAACTAGAACAACCTGATGTCTGGACTCAACCTGAGCGTGCGCAAGCCTTGGGTAAAGAGCGTTCAGCGTTAGAAGCGGTAGTCGATACCATAGATCAACTGGATCGTGGTGTGGAAGATGTCGATGGTCTACTAGAACTCGCCATCGAAGCAGAAGATCAAGAAACGTTTGATGAAATTGGTCCGGAATTGGAAGAGCTAGAAGCTAAGCTCGAACAGCTCGAATTCCGCCGTATGTTCTCTGGTGATCACGATGCTTCAGATTGCTACCTTGACCTACAAGCTGGCTCTGGCGGTACTGAAGCACAAGACTGGACTTCTATGCTGCTACGCATGTACTTGCGTTGGGCGGATGCTAAAGGCTTTAAAACCGAAGTCATTGAAGTTTCAGAAGGTGATGTAGCAGGATTGAAATCGGCCACTGTGCGTATCATTGGTGATTATGCTTATGGTTGGTTGCGTACAGAAACGGGCGTGCACCGTTTAGTGCGTAAATCCCCGTTCGATTCAGGCGGTCGTCGTCATACATCGTTCGCCTCGGCTTTCATCTACCCTGAAGTGGATGAAAACATAGATATCGAAATTAACCCTGCCGATCTGCGTATAGACGTGTATCGTGCTTCTGGTGCCGGTGGTCAGCACGTTAACACCACTGAATCGGCAGTGCGTATTACTCACGTACCGACCAATACAGTTGTACAGTGCCAAAACGACCGCTCACAGCACAAAAACAAAGACCAAGCGATGAAGCAACTTCGCGCCAAATTGTTTGAATTGGAACTGCAAAAGCAGAATGCCGAGAAACAGGCTAACGAAGATTCTAAATCTGATATTGGTTGGGGGAGCCAAATCCGTTCTTACGTGTTGGATGACTCACGAATCAAGGATTTACGTACAGGTATTGAAAACCGCAACACGCAAGCGGTACTCGATGGTGACTTAGACAAATTTATTGAAGCTAGCCTGAAATCAGGCCTGTAAGCTTTTTACCGACTACACAAGGTACATGCAAATGACTGATGCTGTTCAAAACGAGATTAATCAAGAGCAAATCGCGCAAGAAGAAAACAAACTGATTGCAGAGCGTCGCAGCAAGTTGGATCACATCCGTAAGGACTGTAAGGCGAATGGGCACCCAAATTCGTTCCGTCGCGACAGCCTAGCTGGTGATCTGCAGAAGGAGTTCGGTGAAAAGAGTAAGGAAGAGCTGGAAGCATTGAATCATGTTGTGTCTATCGCAGGTCGTGTGATGGCAAAGCGTGGTCCATTTTTGGTGATTCAAGAGACTTCTGGCCGCATTCAGGCTTACGCATCGAAAGAAGTTCAACAAGAACTGAAAGAGAAATACCAAGGTCTGGATATCGGTGACATCATCGGTGTACAAGGTGCACTGCACAAATCTGGTAAAGGCGATTTGTACGTCAACATGGAACAATTCCAACTGCTGACTAAAGCACTGCGCCCACTGCCAGAGAAATTCCATGGTCTGACTGACCAAGAAATGCGTTACCGTCAGCGTTACGTTGATTTGATCGTCAACGAAAATTCGCGCAACGCTTTCGTTGTACGTTCTAAGGTGATGTCAGCCATTCGTAACTTCATGATCTCAAAACAGTTCATGGAAGTGGAAACGCCAATGATGCACGTAATCCCTGGCGGTGCGAGTGCGCGTCCATTCATCACGCACCACAACGCGCTCGACATGCCGATGTACCTGCGTATCGCGCCTGAACTGTACCTGAAACGTCTGGTTGTGGGTGGTTTTGATCGTGTATTCGAAATCAACCGTAACTTCCGTAACGAAGGTCTTTCTCCTCGTCACAACCCAGAATTCACCATGATGGAATTCTATATGGCGTACGCAGACTACAAAGATCTGATGGACTTGACGGAAGAACTGCTCAGCTCAGTGGCGTTAGAAGTGCTTGGTTCAACCTCAATGCCTTACGGTGAGCATACCGTTGAGTTTGGTGGCAAATACGCGCGCATGAGCATGTTCGATGCGATTAAGCACTACAACCCAAATCACGCGCAGATCCAAGCTCTCACCGAAGAAGACATCCAAAACCGTGACCTAATGGTTTCTATCGCGAAATCCGTTCACGTTGACGTTGAACCTTTCTGGACATGTGGCCAGCTTCTTGAAGAGATCTTTGGTGAAACGGCCGAGCCTAAACTGATGCAGCCAACCTTCATCACAGGTTACCCAGCGGATATCTCTCCACTGGCGCGTCGTAGTGATGATAACCCGTTCTTCACTGATCGCTTTGAGTTCTTCATCGGTGGTCGTGAAGTGGCAAACGGCTTCTCAGAACTTAACGATGCTGAAGACCAAGACGCGCGCTTCAAAGCTCAAGTGGAAGCGAAAGAGTCTGGTGATGATGAAGCGATGTTCTACGATGCCGACTACATTACCGCTTTAGAGCACGGCCTACCGCCAACCGCAGGCCAAGGTATTGGTATTGATCGTCTGGTTATGCTACTGACCAATACACATACCATCCGTGATGTGATCTTGTTCCCAGCGATGCGCCCTCAGCAATAATCACTAACGTTGTTCTAAAAAGCCGCCAAATGAGCGGCTTTTTTTATTTCTCCAAGAAAAAAATCATATCAATTCTCTGAAAAGTAAGATGTTCTTACATCCGAACTATGATGTTCTCCCATAAGTTGGTTAGAAAGTTTAGAAAATGTCGTCTAGTCTTATCTGTGAGACAGATTCTGGTGCAAAGTCTCGTTAATGTAACGTTCGTGACAAGTAGTTGGTGCGAATAGAATAATCCGCATCGTAACAATAAAAATAAGGAATATAGCTTCATGAGCACTCAATTCCGTATGGATTCCGTACCTGGCTCGCTTGTGGTAGTGGGTGGTACTTATGAGCCTTGGCTTGCTGTTTTAGAGAAAGTGGGTTGGCGCTGTACACAAGTCGCCGATTTGCGTAAAGCGGATACACTGTTTGTAGAAACCGGTCCCTGTATCGGTATCGTAGATTTAAGCCATGATGAGTTTAGCCTGAATGGGATAGCGAATCTGGTGAGTAGCCATAAGCAGGTGCGTTGGTTAGCTTTCATCCGTGAAGCGCAGTTAAGTTCAGATACCATTTGCCAGTTTATCGTTAACTTTTGTATTGATTTCTTTACCGCGCCCATCCCTGATGCCCAACTTTTGAGCACCATTGGTCATCAGCTAGGTATGTTGAAACTGGAAAAGAAAGTTTGGCCACATTTTGGTTCTGCTGGAAATATGGGGTTGATTGGTGAATCGATGCCGATGAAACGGCTGCGGGATCAAATCAAACGCATTGGCCCTACCGATGTTAGTATTCTTATCTATGGCGAAAGTGGAACGGGTAAAGAAACGGTAGCCAGAGCCATCCACAAGACCTCATCACGCGGGCAAAAACCGTTCATCTCTATCAATTGTCGAGCCATGTCAGAAAAGCGGCTAGAGACTGAATTATTTGGTCTTGGAGAAAAGACGGATGAGCTCCAGCTACCTCTATTAATGCAGGCAGATGGGGGGACGCTGCTTCTCAATGATATTTTGACGTTACCCAAAAGCCAGCAACTCAACCTGCTGCGCTTTTTACAAGAAGGCACCGTTGAAACAGGACATGGGGTTCGGGCGGTGGATGTGCGAATTTTAGCCGCCAACTCATCAGATATTGAAAAAGCCCTGATTGATGGTGATTTCAATGAGGAGTTATATCATTACATTAATGTGTTGCGGATTAATGTTCCTAGTTTGAAAGAACGGGCGTCTGACATAGTGCTACTGGCGAAGCATTTCTTGCAGGAGTATTCGAAAGAGTACAACGCGCAAGCGCGTAGTTTTTCTGAAGATGCTGTACGTGGTTTAACCCGCTACCACTGGCCGGGCAACGTACGTGAACTGATGAACCAGATTAAACGTGTGGTGTTGATGTCAGATTCAGTAGTGTTAGATGAGTCACAACTTGATTTGCCAAAGCGCAGCGATGGCCGCCGTAGTTTGAAGAGTATTCGTGAGCGTTCAGAGCGCGATGCATTACTGCTGGTTTTAGAATCGCATTCAGGACAAGTATCCACCGCCGCAAAAGAGCTTGGTGTTTCTCGTGCCACCATGTATCGATTGTTGAATAAGCACAATCTGATCACTGATGAAACGTTTTAAACTAAACTCTCTGAGAGCTAATAATATTCAGCCACTTAATTAGTGGCTGATTTTTTTCATTGGAGATTCGGCCATTGCTTTGATCCATTTAAGGTTGGTAACACACGAATGGAATGTTTAGAACTGGATGCATATTCCACATTGAAATTATTACCTAGGTGAATATGTTATTCATAAACACGATAAAGGCATTGCTTAGCAATAAACGCTGTATTTTCGAACGCATGTAATAAAATGTTGAACTTTGTTACCTGTGTTGTTTAGAATTTAACCGTAAGTTTCACTTACACCACATACTTCTTTTGGATTAATTGACTTTGCTTGGAGGCGCATCATGGCACATTTCGTATCTGCAACATTGCTTTGCGCTTCTGATCTTGATTTAACCCAAACCGCACTCCGAGATTTTCCCGTGTGCGCAATGGGCAATGATTTGAGCAAAGATCACTGAATTAATCCGTAACCTCTTATTAGGCTGCGGAAAATGGCAGCTGAGTAAGAGTGTCTTCAGACTTTCCTACCGTCATTTTCCCCAGCAAACAAACTGGAGAAAATCATCATGCGTCAATCTATTTACTTACAACTCGCCGTATTACTGGTTCGTGCTGATCTACGTCGTGAGGAGCGAGAATGGAAGCGTAAAGTGCGCAGAAGTAGTCATCATTTACCTTGGAATAATCCACATCTGCTACGTGATATTGGCTTGGAAACGGATGGTCGTCCAATCGGCTTGAATTTGCCTGATGTTGTTGTCGCAGAACGCCGTGTGAGACATATTCGCCGAGTGTTAGCTGCGCGAATACCGACGTAATGGTAAGGGGCTGGTGAGTCCGCCAGCCCCATATCACTAAGGACAGGGATTGGAATAAGTGGTTCCAATCTCCTGAATTTTTTGCAGAAGTTCTGCATTTAATGAAATATCCAAACTATCCAAATTCGATTTTAACTGCTCCATAGTTGTGGCTCCGATAATATTCGAGGCCACAAATGGGCGCTGATTAACAAACGCCAGTGCCATTTGTGCTGGATCGAGTCCAAACTGTTGGGCTAGTTCGACATACGCTTGGGTGGCAAGCTGTCCTTGGGGTGTGAAGTAGCGAGAAAAGCGCTGATGTAATGTACAGCGCGCCCCAGCAGGACGAGCGCCATTGAGGTATTTTCCGCTTAAAGCACCAAAAGCAAGAGGGGAGTAAGCGAGAAGCTTCACTCCTTCGAGATGGCTAATTTCAGCGAGCCCCACTTCAAAACTGCGGTTGAGCAGATTGTAAGGGTTTTGGATGGAAACAATTCTCGGTAGCTCGTGTTTTTCGGCTAAGCGTAGATAGCTCATCACTCCCCAAGGTGTTTCATTTGAGACGCCAATGTAACGGACTTTACCCATGCGCACCAGATCACTCAGCGCTTCGAGTGTTTCAATTAGTGTGACTTCTTCCTGTGTATCAGGGTAAGGATAATTGAGCTGACCAAAAGTGTTGGTTTGACGCTGTGGCCAGTGGATTTGGTAGAGGTCAATATAATCGGTTTGCAGGCGGCGTAAACTATCATCAACGGCTTGGTGAATATTGCGATGATCTAACGCCATTTTGTCGCGAATGTAAGGAACGTTGCGAGGCCCTGCTACCTTGGTTGCGAGCACAATTTTTTCACGTTTGCCTGATTTAGCCAGCCAGTTGCCAATAAATTCTTCGGTTTTACCTTGAGTTTCTGCCGTTGGAGGAACCGGATACATCTCCGCAGTATCGATAAAGTTAACACCACGTTCTAATGCGTAATCGAGCTGTTGAAAAGCATCAGCTTGAGAGTTCTGTTCACCAAAAGTCATGGTGCCTAAACAGATCTTGCTGATTTCGAGGCTGGAGTGAGGCAGCTTGGTATATTGCATAGTACTTCCTTGTCTGAGAGCCAAAGAACGAATACAAGTCCCTTTCGGTTGACGTCTTGGCACAGTGCCGAGCACTCTACGTCATAGGGATGAGAAAACACAATGTGCGATTGAGTCCTGAATCCATGCCATGATGAAATGACAAAAGGGAGACAGGATTTTCACTATAAGCGACTCGTGGCGACACGAAAACAAAAATGTCGCAGATGCGATGATTAGGCGTAATGGCGTTGCAGAATTTGAGCTGTAAATTGAGTGCGTAAGTAAAAACCACGCGGTAAGGTTTTGATTGGACGGCCATTTGCGCCGTAGGCTTCCGTCTGTGCACGACCATTGGCCGCTTTAGGTCGTAGTTGTAGTACCTCACCATGTTTGGCGGTGATTTGTGCTACTTTGCCAAGTACGATCAACTCCATCAACTCTTCCCAATCTGCTTTGAGTTGGGCTTCTTCTTCAGGTGAAGGACTCCAGAGTAATGGCGAACCAACACGGCGATCTGCCAGCGGAATTTCGCGTTCACCTTGCACGGGTATCCACAGGATTTTAGAGAGCTTGTTGCGCACATGGCTTTGCTCCCACGTTAAACCATGCACCCCCGTGAGAGGTGCCACGCAGACGAAGGTGGTTTCTAGAGGTTTTCCCGTGTAGCTAACCGGAATGCTTTTTAGCTCAATACCAAGATGTTCGAAGTCCTGTTGTGGACGGCTGCCTGCAGTGGCTCCTAGATGCCATTCCAAAAGTTGTCCTACCCAGCCTTTATCTTTACGCAAATCAGGGGGGACACACATTCCTGCTTCATCGGCGAGCTCTGCGAAACTTAGGCCCGCAATTTCTTGAGCGCGAGTTAATAATTCTTGTTGGGAAGTTGGTGCGGGTTTCATGTCGTTTTTCGGCTTTACACATCACTGGCGTGATTGTACCGATTTTGTTTGCGCTTGCCATTTTTGAGCTGGATATTTTGTTGTGGAAAGTGTTGCTAAGGAGTCGGAGAAAGGTGACTTGAAAACGAAGATTTTTCTCGCATTGAGCTTCCATCGTCAGGTTATCCACAGTTTTATTTTTAGTTGCAACAAGAGGGCTTAACTCATGGGTTAATATACAGTGTTTGATAGAGGGGAGTTGAGTGTCACAGTTTTCCCCCTTGGCCATCAGTGCTGAGTCGGACACTGATACTCGAAAACTGATGGATCTTTAACCTCTTGTTGAGGATCTTTTGGCTGCTGAACTTTGAGTATTTGGTTAAGTGTTCAATTTTAATATAACTAATTGTTTTTATAGAGATTATGTTTGGTTTTTCTGATTTTTGAGTGAGTTGTGTTTGTTGGTAAATGGATTTTTTTGCACAATGCCAAGGTTTCTTCACACGGTTATTCACAGAAAACGTGAATAAATGCGCGGTATGTCTCATAAAATTGTTGATAACTTAGATTTGATGCTGAACTTATCCTTTTTTATCCCATTTACTAATAAATATCGGGCTAATCACAATAGTAAGTTTGCTCCGCTTGGGGATATGTGGAAAAATCAACGCAATTAAAGAATTTACTAGAGGTTTGCCAGTGATCGATGGCGATGGTTACCGGCTGAATGTCGGGATTGTGATTTGTAACAACCATGGTCAGGTTTTCTGGGCGAAACGATACGGGCAACACTCATGGCAATTTCCTCAAGGGGGAATTGATGATGGAGAGTCTCCAGAACAAGCCATGTACCGTGAATTGTATGAAGAGGTTGGGCTAACCAAGAAAGACGTTAAAGTGATTGCAACCAGTCGTCATTGGCTGCGTTATAAATTGCCAAAGCGTTTGGTGCGTTGGGATTCTCAACCCGTCTGTATCGGACAAAAACAGAAATGGTTCTTGCTGCGTTTAGAGTGTGATGAATCTAAAATCAACATGCAACGTGGTAGTTCCCCTGAGTTTGATGGTTGGCGCTGGGTAACTTACTGGTATCCAGTACGGCAAGTGGTGTCGTTTAAGCGTGATGTTTATCGTCGTGCGATGAAAGAGTTCGCATCATTAGCGATGCCATTTAAAGAACGGAAAGTGAAGGGCAAACGCAATACTCATAGAGGTTAGGCATGCTTTCTCAGCTAAGGGATATAGTCGAACAGGTTTCAAAGGTAGAAGATGTCTATCAGGCGTTGGATATTTTTGTAAAACAGACGTGTGAAGCGATGAGCACAGAGTGTTGTACTGTTTACTTAGCTAATGAGGAGATGCACCGCTTAGAGTTAATGGCGACCCAAGGACTCAAATTCAAAGGCGATAAAATCCACATTGATTTTGATGAAGGTTTGGTGGGGCTCGTCAAGCGTTCTGCCGAGCCGATTAACCTAGCCGAAGCCTCGAAACATCCTAGCTTTAAATATTTTAAACAGCTTGGGGAAGAGGTTTACCACTCTTTCCTTGGCACACCCATCATCCACCGTAAGCAAGTGCTCGGTGTGTTGGTGGTGCAGCAAAAATCCCCTCGCTTATTCAGTGAAATGGAAGTCTCCTTTTTGGTGACGCTCGCTGCGCAGCTCGCTGTGCTAGTCGCGCATGCCCAAACCCAAGGGCATTGGCGTTTATCTAAAAAACAGCAGGCGATCACTGGGGTTGCCGCCTCTTCAGGTGTGGCGATCGGTGAATTCTGGTGGGATGACACCCAACCTGATCTTTCAGAGGTACTGCCAGCTTCAACCTTGGATATCGATCTAGAGCAAGAACGGATCGCGTTAGCGGTAGAGAGTGCACTGGCCGATTTTCGCCGTATGCGTAAAAAGCTGGATGGCGATATCAACAAAGAAGCGCTCGCTATTTTTGACCTGTTTACCCACCTTCTGAACGACCCTATGCTGCGCAATGATCTCAAAGCGCAGATCCAAAAAGGGGATCGGGCTGATTGGGCACTCAGACAAGTGGTGGAAAGTTATTCAAACCGTTTTGCGCGGATGTCGGATGTTTATCTACGTGAACGTGCGCAAGATGTGCGTGAATTAGGCCAACGTTTACTGTTTTTCTTGCTCAATACCGAATCGGCGCAACCGAAAATTGATAAGCCGGTAATCTTAGTGGTGAGGGAACTCACGGCCAGTATTCTAGCTGCACTGCCGAAAGATAAACTGTTGGCTGTGGTTTCCCTTGAGGGGGCGGCAAACTCGCATGCGGCGATTTTATCTCGTGCGTTAGGGATCCCTGCTGTGATGGGGGTCTCGCTCAATTTGCGCGATCTTAATGGTAAAAAGGGCATAGTGGATGGTTATAGCGGCAAGCTTTTTATCTCGCCTTCGAAAACCATTCTTAATGAATATCGAGCTTTAGCCAATGAAGAACGTGAGTTATCACGTATGGTTAATGATGCGATTCGTGAACCCGCTTTTACTCTTGATGGTGCCCGAGTCGAGTTGCTGCTGAATGCAGGCTTAAGTGCCGATACTAGCATTGCCGTCAATCAAGGGGTGGATGGGGTTGGTCTGTATCGCACGGAAATTTCTTTTCTACTGCAACACCGTTTTCCTTCTGAAGAAGAGCAGACTCAACAATATCGCCATGTGCTTAATACCTACCCTCATCAACGTGTAGTGATGCGCACGTTGGATATCGGTGGTGACAAGCCTTTGCCTTACTTACCGATTGAGGAAGATAACCCGTTTCTCGGTTGGCGTGGTATTCGTTTCACCTTAGATCACCCTGATATTTTTATTATTCAGCTACGAGCCATGCTCAAAGCCAGTGCGGAATCAGGTAATTTATCCATTCTCTTGCCGATGATCTCTGGTGCGAAGGAGCTGGATGATGCGTTGAAGTTTATCTATCAAGCCTATCAAGAGGTTTCCTTGATTGATCCGCGAATCGTCATGCCGCAAATAGGCATCATGATTGAAGTACCTTCCATGCTCTATCTGCTGCCGTTAATTGCTGACAAAATTGATTTTGTCTCCGTGGGTACCAACGATTTAACGCAGTACCTATTAGCCGTGGATCGTAACAATGCCCGTGTCGCGGACGTGTATGAATCTATGCACCCAGCGGTTGTTATGGCGCTCAAGCAGATCCAAGTGACTTGTGAAACCCATCAGATCCCAGTCTGTGTCTGTGGGGAATTAGCCGGTGATCCTATCGGAGCCTTACTGCTGATTGGTCTCGGATACACCACCTTGAGTATGAATACCTCCAACGTCGCCAAAGTAAAATATTTGGTGCGTCACTCTGAACTGGCGGAATTGAAACAGCTGGCTGACCGTACGTTAACTCAGCCTTATGGACGAGATATTTACGATATGATGCTCGCTTATATTGAAAAACACGGTTTTGCTGGTTTTGTTCGCGCAGGCAAAAAATAGGAACCAAATGTGAATATTGAACTCTTAGCTTTGCTGCTGCTGTTAGGCGCAGTAGTGGGTGTGCTTGCTGGTCTGTTGGGTATCGGCGGTGGTTTATTGGTCGTGCCTGCACTGCTCTTTTTATTGCCCTATGCTGGAGTCTCTGCCGATATTACGATGCAACTTGCGTTAGCGACTTCACTGGCAACCATTATTCTTACTTCAGGATCTTCGGCGTTAAACCACTTAAAACTGGGAAATGTCGATTTGTTTGTCGTCAAATGGTTGATGCCCGGTGTGGTGATAGGTGGTTTTTTTGGCTCCGCGGTTGCGGAGTGGATCCCAAGCCAATATCTACCCAAAGTGTTTGGTGTGATCGTGTTGTGCCTGAGTGTGCAGATGTATCGCTCGATTCGTATGCAGCAATATCACCCTATGCCGAATGCTTTCGTCACCATGATATGTGGCACCGGAATCGGTGTAGTATCAAGCCTAGCGGGAATTGGTGGCGGTTCATTGTCCGTGCCTTTTTTGAATCGGCATGGCATTGAGATGAAAAAAGCGGTAGGTTCTTCATCAGTGTGCGGTTTTGCGATTGCGATATCGGGCATGATTGGCTTTATTTTGCACGGTTATCAGGTCGAGAATTTACCGCAATACAGTATTGGCTACGTTTATGTGCCTGCTTTGTTAGCGATAGCAACGACATCAATGCTCACAACAAGGATTGGTGCTAAGCTTGCCACGCAAATGCCAACGGCAAGACTTAAGAAGTTCTTTGCCATCTTTTTGATGTGTGTTGCTGCTACTATGTTATTTCAGTAACACCACTAATTTTTAGAGAAGGTTTGTTATGCCTCAGGGTTATCTGCAGTTTCCCAATATTGACCCCGTATTGTTTTCTATTGGCCCCTTGTCCGTACGTTGGTATGGTTTGATGTATCTCATCGGTTTTCTTTTCGCGATGTGGTTGGCAAATCGCCGCGCCGATCGTGCAGGAAGTGGTTGGACGCGTGAACAAGTTTCAGATCTGCTATTTGCGGGCTTTCTAGGTGTGGTGATTGGTGGCCGAGTCGGCTACGTGATTTTCTACAACTTCGATCTATTCCTTGCTGATCCTCTTTACCTCTTTAAAGTGTGGACCGGCGGTATGTCTTTCCATGGTGGTTTATTGGGTGTCATTACGGCCATGTTCTGGTATGCCCGAAAAAATCAACGTACCTTCTTTGGTGTCGCCGATTTTGTGGCTCCTCTTGTGCCATTTGGTTTGGGGATGGGGCGTCTTGGCAACTTTATGAACAGTGAGCTGTGGGGGCGTGTTACTGATGTGCCTTGGGCATTTGTATTCCCGAATGGTGGCCCACTACCTCGTCATCCATCACAGCTTTATGAGTTTGCATTAGAAGGCGTGGTACTGTTCTTCATCCTCAATTGGTTTATCCGTAAACCTCGACCACTAGGCAGCGTGTCTGGATTGTTCTTGGCGGGTTACGGTACATTCCGTTTCCTCGTGGAATACGTCCGTGAGCCAGATGCTCAATTGGGCCTGTTTGGTGGCTTCATTTCAATGGGGCAGATTCTTTCTTTACCGATGGTGATCATTGGTATTTTGATGATGGTTTGGTCTTATAAGCGCGGTTTGTATCAAGATCGTGTTGCAGCAAAATAGGGTAGTTAGGTGAAACAGTATTTAGAACTTTGTCAGCGCATCGTCGATCAAGGTGTTTGGGTTGAGAATGAACGTACGGCAAAACGTTGTTTGACCGTGATTAACGCCGATTTGACTTACGATGTTGGCAATAATCAGTTTCCACTGGTAACTACACGTAAGAGTTTTTGGAAAGCGGCCGTTGCAGAGTTACTCGGTTACATTCGCGGCTACGATAATGCGGCGGATTTCCGTCAGTTAGGCACGAAAACATGGGATGCCAATGCCAACTTGAATCAGGCCTGGCTGAATAATCCTTATCGTAAAGGTGAGGATGACATGGGGCGTGTTTATGGAGTTCAAGGCCGTGCTTGGGCAAAGCCGGACGGTGGGCATATCGATCAGTTGAAAAAAATTGTCGATGATCTGACTCGTGGGGTGGATGACCGAGGTGAAATTCTGAACTTCTACAACCCGGGTGAATTCCACATGGGCTGTCTGCGTCCTTGTATGTACAGCCATCACTTTTCATTACTGGGTGACACCTTATACCTCAACAGCACCCAGCGTTCCTGTGATGTGCCGCTGGGGTTGAATTTCAACATGGTTCAGGTTTATGTGTTCCTCGCATTGATGGCGCAGATCACGGGTAAAAAACCGGGCATGGCGTATCACAAAATCGTTAATGCACACATCTATGAAGATCAGTTGGATTTGATGCGTGATGTGCAGCTAAAACGTGAGCCGTTTCCTGCTCCTCAGTTCCATATCAATCCGGAGATTAAAACGCTGCATGATTTGGAAACTTGGGTAACTCTGGATGATTTTGACGTGACCGGATACCAGTTCCACGATGCCATTCAGTATCCTTTCTCTGTGTAAATCTAGGTTTCAACTGTGATTTAAATGAGCCATGATTTAAATGAGTCATTAGTATGAATAAAAAAGCTCCCGAAGTTCGGGAGCTTTTTTTATTCGTTGATCTTGCTATGAAACTTAAGCGGTTAGAGCAAGGATGCTGCCGGGTATCACGATAAACACACCTAGAAGATAAGCCGCTACGATCATTTTGCTCTTGCAGGCTAATGCTGAAATTAACTCTGCACCTTTAATTGGCAGTTCACGTAGGAAAGGAACGCCGTAAATCAACACGGTTGCCATCAAGTTAAAGGTTAAGTGCACCAAGGCAATTTGCAGGGCAAATACAGCAAATTCACCTGAAACCGCCGTTGCTGCCAGCAAGGCTGTAATACAAGTACCGATGTTAGCACCTAGCGTAAATGGGTAGATTTCACGTACTTTCAGAACACCTGAGCCGACTAGAGGTACCATAAGACTGGTGGTGGTAGAAGATGATTGCACAAGAACGGTGACGATTGTGCCCGATGCGATGCCGTGCATTGGCCCGCGACCGATAGCATTTTGTAGGATTTCACGAGCACGACCTACCATAAGGCTTTTCATCAGTTTGCCCATCACAGTGATAGCAACGAAAATCGTCGCAATACCCAGTACGATCAGTGCTACACCACCGAAAGTATTACCAAATACAGAGAGTTGATTTTCAAGAGTAGTGATGACGGGTTTGGTAATCGGCTTGATAAAGTCAAAGCCCTTCATGCTCATATCACCCGTTGCAAGCAGCGGGGAAACTAACCAGTGTGACACTTTCTCTAAAATGCCAAACATCATTTCTAAAGGTAGGAAGATCAGTACCGCAAGCAGATTGAAAAAGTCGTGGATAGTGGCACTGGCGAAAGCGCGGCGAAACTCTTCTTTGCAACGCATATGGCCAAGGCTTACTAAAGTGTTGGTGACTGTAGTACCGATATTCGCGCCCATTACCATTGGGATTGCTGTCTCAACGGGCAGACCACCCGCGACTAAGCCCACAATAATGGATGTAACTGTGCTTGAAGATTGGATCAGTGCGGTTGCTACTAAACCGATCATTAATCCTGCAATAGGATGTGAAGCAAATTCAAACAGGACTTTAGCTTGATCGCCGGTTGCCCATTTAAAACCGCTGCCGACCATAGCGACAGCAAGAAGTAGTAGATACAGCATGAAAGCCAAGTTTGCCCAACGTAGGCCTTTCGTGGTCAGCGAAATCGGCGCTGTTGGGGATGTTGCTTGGTTTATCATCATTTTCTCCGTGGACCGTTTTTTAAAGGTTCGGTCGGTTGTTGAATTCGAGGCAATCCTAGAATGGAAATATTTCACAAATATGACATTGAGATGTAATTGATGAGTTATTCAGCAGAGTTAAAAAATGAATGATGGAAAAGTTTTTATCTTACTGTTTTATAAGGGGTAGTAAGGGGTTACTTCACCGAGAGAAGGTTGTAACAAAAGATGAATTTTAGTGATTAAACGAAAAGTGGCCGGTTTTTTGTGACAATTGGTTTGCTTTGAATTCGGTAATTATTGATTTAGTCGATGATTCTTTCGGTTTAACCGAGGTAATTGTTGTAAAGCTGCGCTTCTGCTATAAAAAGGTTCGGTATTTCAATGGGTCGATAATCCATGTCTCATCTTAACTATAATCACCTTTATTACTTCTGGATGGTATGCAAACAAGGCTCTGTCACCAAAGCGGCCGATGCTCTCTTTTTAACGCCACAAACAGTAACCGGTCAAATTAAAGCCTTGGAAGACAGGCTAGATGGTAAGTTGACAAAACGTAATGGCCGTAATATTGAGCCGACAGAATTAGGACAATTGGTGTTTAAATACGCTGATCGCATGTTTGGCTTGAGTTATGAAATGCTCGATATTGTTAATTATAGTCAGCGTTCTAATGTGCTGTTTGATGTTGGTGTTGCGGATGCGCTCTCTAAACGGTTAGTCAGCAAAATTTTGCTGACATCGGTGCCCGGTGATAACCGAATTCATTTGCGCTGTTTTGAGTCCACACATGAAATGTTGTTAGAACAACTTGCACAGCATAAGCTCGATATGATCCTGTCAGATTGCCCAGTCGACTCTAGCCAAAGTCCAGGGTTGTTTAGTAAAAAACTCGGTGAAAGCCGAATGAGTTTCTTTAGCTTTGGAGAGATTGACAGCGTTGCATTTCCTGCTGTTTTAGAAGATAAAAAACTGTTGGTGCCGGGTAGTCGAACCGCGATGGGACGTAAAGTCCGGCAGTGGTTTGATCGGCAAGGGCTGCAGCCGCATATTCTCGGTGAGTTTGATGATTCGGCTTTAATGAAAGCGTTTGCTCTATACCACAGTGATGCCGTATTTATGGCACCTTCATTTTATGCTTCAGAGGTTGATGCCGAGACTTCATTAAAACTGATTGGCCATGTTGATGAGATCAAAGAAGAGTACTACGTCATCTTTGCTGAGCGCATGATCCAACATCCTGCAGTGAAAAATGTCTGTGATGCGGATTTTACCAATTTGTTTTTGTGAATAATTATCACTGTTAAGCTTTAGATCACTACCAAATGATAAATGAAAACAATAAACTACCGTTCTTGATTAGTTTTTTATCATTATCAGCGAGTTTTCTCCGCTTTCACTGTTCCGAACTATTACGCCCACTTAACCGATACCCACTATCGGTGATTAAAATGATAGAGATAAGTGGGCTGAAGTGCCGGAACGTTAATGCCGTATAAAAAGGGGGCACCAATGAATCTCCAAGAGATGGAAAAAAATTCAGCTAAAGCGGTGGTACTGCTCAAAGCGATGGCAAATGAACGGCGACTGCAGATTTTATGTATGTTGTTGGACAATGAACTCTCGGTTGGCGAATTGAGTAGTCGTTTGGCGCTGAGTCAATCGGCTTTATCGCAGCATTTGGCATGGCTACGTCGTGATGGTTTAGTGGATACACGCAAAGAAGCACAGACAGTTTATTACACGTTGAGCAGTGCAGAAGTTAAAGCCATGATTGAGCTTTTACACAACCTCTATTGCCAAGGCTAAATGGAGTGGCATAAGTAACAGATATAAAAAAACCGGCGTAGGCCGGTTTTTTGTTGCTGATGATCAAACTCTATTACAGAGCGTTGATAGCAGCAAAGAAGCGAGACTTGTGACGAGCTGCTTTATTCTTGTGAATAAGGCCTTTAGTCGCCATGCGGTCTAGGATTGGTGTAACTACAGCGAATGCAGCAGTTGCAGCTTCTTTGTCGCCAGCAGCGATTGCAGCAACAGTTTTCTTCATGTAAGTGCGCATCATAGAACGACGGCTAGCGTTGTGCTGGCGACGTTTCTCAGCTTGGATAGCGCGCTTCTTAGCAGATTTGTTATTTGCCAAGGGTCTAACTCCCAAAAACTTAGTTCGGTGACATTTTAAGGGCGGGAAATATCCCCGATTTGCTCTTTAATGTCAAATGATTTGTGCAAAAACCCAACTGAACCAAACAAACTTGGTATCGAAGAGCCTTCGCGGTTAAGATGGCGGGGATTCTATCAGCATTTTTTTACCAATGCTAATACTTATCTGATCTCTCTATGACATTCTTACCCATTCGAATCAGATAATGCGGCTTTGACTCTTTATTCGAGGTTACTGTGAGTAAACGCTTACTCAAGTCTGGCATCATTGTAAGTGCTATGACTTTGATTTCTCGTGTTTTAGGTTTAGTGCGTGATGTGGTTGTGGCCAATTTGATGGGCGCAGGTGCAAGCGCTGACGTATTCTTTTTTGCCAACCGAATTCCTAATTTTTTACGCCGATTATTTGCGGAAGGGGCTTTTTCTCAAGCATTTGTCCCCGTATTAACGGAATATCACGCCTCAGGAGACATGAATAAAACTCGAGAGTTGATCGCGCGTGCTTCCGGTACATTGGGGGTTTTAGTCTCGATAGTCACCTTGATTGGTGTACTTGGATCCGGCGTGGTAACCGCACTCTTTGGGGCGGGCTGGTTTCTTGACTGGCTCAATGGTGGTCCTGCTGCAGGAAAGTTTGAGTTAGCTAGCTTGTTGCTGAAAATAACTTTTCCTTATTTATGGTTTATCACCTTTGTTGCGCTTTCTGGTGCCATTTTAAACACCTTAGGTAAGTTCGCAGTCTCCTCTTTCACGCCAGTTTTCTTGAACGTGATGATGATTCTCTGTGCTTGGTATCTCTCGCCAAATCTAGAACAGCCGGAAGTTGGCTTAGCAATAGGTGTATTTTTAGGTGGTTTAGTCCAGTTTTTATTTCAACTCCCATTTTTGCTCAAAGCTGGAGTGCTGGTTAGGCCAAAATGGGGTTGGAAAGATCCTGGTGTGGTGAAAATTCGCACACTGATGATCCCTGCGTTATTTGGTGTTTCTGTTAGCCAAATCAACCTATTGTTTGATTCTTTTGTGGCCAGTTTTCTGCAAACCGGTTCAATCAGCTGGCTTTATTACTCAGATCGCTTGTTGGAGTTTCCCCTCGGTTTATTTGGTATTGCGATTGCGACGGTGATATTGCCTGCTTTGTCGCGCAAGCATGTTGATGCTCATAGTGATGGGTTTGCCCACACTATGGATTGGGGGATTCGCATGGTCACTTTTCTCGGTATTCCTGCAATGCTCGGTCTTATGGTGCTGGCTAAACCGATGCTGATGGTGCTGTTTATGCGCGGTGAATTTACCCCAAGTGATGTGGACCAAGCGTCTTATTCTCTGTTGGCTTACTCATCCGGCCTACTCAGTTTTATGCTGATCAAAGTGTTAGCGCCGGGGTATTACTCGCGTCAAGATACGAAAACCCCCGTGCGTTATGGGATTATCGCTATGGTTAGCAACATTGTGCTTAACGCGATCTTTGCTTGGTTTTACGGCTATGTCGGCTTGGCGGTAGCGACGTCGATGTCGGCTTTCCTCAATATGGCTCTGCTTTATCGTGGTTTGCACCGCCAAGGTGTTTATCTGCTGACCAGCAAAACCGTGTGGTTTGTTGCTCGCCTTGCTTTAGCTGGTGCTGTAATGACTGGGGTTATCTTGTGGCAACTAGAGAGTATGGCAACGTGGTTGACCTGGGGCATTAGTCAGCGAGTGCTGATGCTGACGTGGCTAATCGGTATTGGTGCAGCAAGTTATCTTGCGATTTTGCTGTTACTGGGAATTCGCCTCAAAGATTTAAAAGCGGCGACAGAGTAGTGGGCTTTAGGTATAATCCGCCAGTTTCGTACCATGAGAATGAAAATATAGGTTTTAAGCATCTTCCGATGGAATTAATACGCGGTATTCATAACATTCAATCTCGCCATCATGGCTGTGTATTGACGATTGGCAACTTTGACGGTGTCCATCTCGGTCATCAACAAGTGCTCAGTCAGGTGGTGCAGCGTGCCCAGCAGATGGGGTTGCCTTCGGTAGTGATGACGTTTGAGCCTCAGCCATTAGAGCTGTTTGCTAAACAGCAAGCGCCAGCTCGTTTAACTCGTCTACGCGACAAATTTGTCCAATTGAGCAAACTTGGCGTTGATCGGCTGTTGTGCGTCAATTTTAATCATCATTTTGCCCAATTAGATGCCCACACTTTTATTCGTGACTTGTTGGTCACCCGTTTGGGTGTTAAGTTTCTGGTAGTTGGTGATGATTTCTGCTTCGGTAAAGATCGCAAAGGCAATTTCGCTCTGTTGCAGCAAGCGGGTCAAGCGTTTGGTTTTGAGGTTGTCAGTACCCAAAGTTTCTGTTTGCAACAACAGCGAGTGAGCAGTACCGCGATTCGTGAAGCTTTAGCTGCCGATGAGTTGACTAGCGCAGCCGATATGTTGGGGCGTAACTACAGCATTAGTGGTCGTGTTTCTCATGGCCAAAAGCTGGGGCGAACTATAGGGTTTCCAACCGCTAATATTCCACTTAAACGTTGTGTATCTCCGGTTTCAGGTGTGTATGTGGTTGAAGCGTATGGTTTAGGTCAAACACCTATTGGAGGGGTTGCCAATATTGGTAATCGTCCGACGGTTGATGGCATTCGCCAACAGCTTGAAGTGCACTTTTTTGACTTTCAAGGCAACCTATATGGTAAGCAGTTGGAAGTCGCGCTTTTGCACAAATTACGTGATGAGCGCAAATTCGCCTCTTTTGAGGCATTAAAGCAACAAATTGAATTGGATGCTGAAGCAGCAAGGGTGTGGCTGCGTCAGCTTAAGGGTTGTTCGGTTGATTCCACCAAGCAACAACATGTCTAACTTCGCCCAATATAACGGAATTAAGAATCGATGAGTGAGTATAAAGATACCCTGAACCTTCCTGAAACAGGGTTTCCAATGCGCGGCGATCTGGCCAAACGCGAGCCAGAAATGCTGCAACGTTGGTATCAAGAAGATCTGTACGGTGCAATCCGTCAGGCTAAAAAAGGCAAAAAATCTTTCGTATTGCACGATGGCCCTCCTTACGCCAACGGTGATATTCATATTGGCCACGCTCTGAACAAGATTCTTAAAGACGTCATTATTAAATCCAAAACCCTTTCTGGTTTTGATGCGCCTTATGTACCTGGTTGGGATTGCCACGGTCTGCCTATCGAGTTGATGGTAGAGAAAAAAGTGGGTAAGCCGGGACAAAAAGTGACCGCTGCTGAATTCCGTGAAAAATGTCGTGAATACGCGGCAGGTCAAGTTGAAGGCCAAAAAGAGAGCTTCAAGCGCCTCGGCATCATGGGTGAGTGGGATAAACCTTACCGCACGATGGACTTCGTAACCGAAGCCAACATCATCCGTGCACTAGGCAAAATTGCTGACAACGGCCACTTGCTGAAAGGTTTTAAACCGGTTCACTGGTGTACTGACTGTGGTTCAGCACTGGCTGAAGCAGAAGTTGAGTACAAAAACAAAGTTTCTCCTTCGATTGACGTTCGCTTTAAAGCTGCTGATGAAGCGGCGGTTTTGGCTAAGTTTGGTCTGAATGCTGGTCATGAAGGCAAAGGCGACGTGTCGATCGTTATCTGGACAACGACACCTTGGACGCTACCTGCAAACCGTGCAGTGTGTCTGCGTGAAGATTTAGAGTACGTACTGATCCAAGTTGAAGGTGAGCAACCAGAGCGCATTATCGTGGCTTCTGAGCTGGCAAAATCTGTGATGGATCGTGCAGGCATTGAGCACTTCCACAACCTTGGCTTTGCGAAAGGTGAGGATCTTGAACTGGTTCAGTTCCAGCATCCATTTTACGCCTTCACTGTGCCAGCCATTTTGGGCGATCACGTAACGACCGATTCAGGTACGGGTGTGGTACATACTGCGCCTGGTCACGGTCAAGAAGACTTTGCAGTAGGCCAAAAATACGGTCTAGAAGTGGCGAACCCAGTAGGTTCAAACGGCGTGTATCTTTCTGATACTGAGCTGTTTGCGGGTCAACACGTATTCAAAGCCAATGACTCAGTGTTGGAAGTGCTAAAAGAAAAAGGCGCGCTGCTGCATCATCATGCGTATGAGCACAGCTACCCACACTGCTGGCGTCACAAAACGCCGATCATCTTCCGTGCGACACCACAATGGTTCGTATCCATGGAGCAAGCAGGTCTGCGTGATCAAGCTCTGACGGCAATCAAAGGCGTACAATGGATGCCTGATTGGGGTCAAAGCCGTATCGAAGGTATGGTGGCAGGTCGTCCTGAGTGGTGTATCTCTCGTCAACGTACTTGGGGCGTGCCAATTGCGCTTTTCGTTCACAAAGAAACTGCTGAACTGCATCCAAACAGTGCTGAGCTGATTGAGAAAGTGGCGCAACTGGTTGAGCAAAAAGGTATTCAAGCATGGTGGGATCTCGATACCGCTGAATTGCTTGGTGCAGAAGATGCGGCCAACTATGAAAAAGTACTGGATACTCTAGATGTATGGTTTGACTCAGGTGTGACTCACTCTGCGGTTGTGGATGCGCGTAGCGAATTCAACGGCGCAGAAGCGGATATGTACCTAGAGGGTTCAGACCAACACCGTGGTTGGTTCCAATCATCACTGATTTCTTCTGTGGCGATGAAAGGCAAAGCGCCTTACAAAGAAGTGCTGACGCACGGTTTCGTGGTTGATGGTCAAGGCCGTAAGATGTCGAAATCGATCGGTAACGTGGTTTCGCCACAAGATGTGACCAACAAGCTGGGTGCTGACATTCTGCGTCTGTGGGTTGCTTCAACCGATTACACTGGTGAAGTTGCGGTATCAGATGAGATCCTCAAGCGTTCTGCGGATGCGTACCGTCGTATTCGTAACACCGCACGTTTCTTCCTTGCGAACCTGAACGGCTTCAACCCAACCACAGACATCATTCCTGTTGAAGAAATGGTAGCGTTGGATCGTTGGGCGGTAGGTCGCGCACTGGCTGCTCAGCAAGAAATCATCCAAGCGTATCAGGATTACAACCTGCACGCGGTAGTACAGCGTTTGATGAACTTCTGTTCAATCGAGATGGGTTCATTCTATCTGGATGTGATCAAAGACCGTCAATACACAGCGAAACGTGGTGGCCATGCACAGCGTAGCTGTCAAACCGCACTGTTCTTCATCGTTGAAGCTCTGGTTCGTTGGATGGCGCCTATCATGTCATTCACAGCAGACGAAATTTGGAACGCAATGCCAGCGCAGAAAGCGGACGGCAGCGCACGTGACAAGTTTGTATTTACCACTGAATGGTTCGATGGCCTATTTGGTCTGGCAGAGGGTGAAGAGCTGAACAACGCGTTCTGGAATGACATTCAGAAAGTGCGTGGCTCAGTGAACAAACTGCTAGAAAATGCACGTAACGAAAAACTAATCGGCGGTTCACTGCAAGCAGAATTAGTACTGTTTGCGGATGATGCACTGGCGAGCAAGCTGGCGAAATTGGGCGATGAGCTGCGTTTTGTCCTGCTGACTTCAAAAGCAGTGGTGAAACCACTGGCAGAGAAGAGTGAGTCTGCGCACGCAACGGACATTGATGGCCTGTTTGTTCAAGTGAACAAAACGGAAGCTGAGAAGTGTGACCGTTGCTGGCACCACACTCCTGATGTAGGTACGATTGCTGGTCACACAACGATTTGTGGCCGCTGTGTGTCTAACGTTGAGGGTGAAGGCGAAGTACGCGAGTTTGCGTAACTTAGGCTGATAGCAATGTCGAATTTGTCACTGACTCTAAAACAATCTGGATTGCGCTGGCTATGGCTGGCGCTTCTAGTGTTCATCGCAGACATTACGATCAAGTTAATTGTGATGGATAAGATGGGCTATGGCTGGGCAAACCGTATTGAGGTGCTGCCTTTCTTTAATCTGCTGTATGTGCATAACTATGGCGCGGCGTTTAGCTTTCTGAGCGATCAGGAAGGGTGGCAGCGCTGGCTATTTACGGGTATTGCCTTTGTGGTCACCGGCATGCTCGCTTACTGGATGCGTCGCCTACCTGCGACCGATAAATGGAATAATATTGCCTACGCACTGATCATCGGTGGTGCAGTGGGTAATGTGTTCGATCGCATCGTGCATGGTTTTGTGGTCGATTATCTCGATTTTTATTGGGGTACTTACCATTGGCCAGCGTTCAATCTGGCGGATAGCGCGATCTGTATCGGTGCCGCGATGATCATCTTAGATGGGTTTCTTGCGAAGAAAAGCTCGCCTAGCCAATCCTAAGCGTGTTGCTCTACGGCAAACTGAACAAGGTAAATAACCACAAGCGCCGTCCGTTGATTCGGAGGGCGCTTTTTACTATAAAGGCTGTGCTTTTGGTCAGCCATTTCCGCGCTTGTTGAGCGGTGTTCGTCAAACGATAACAAGGTAGTGATAACGTGAACCCTATTGCCCCTAATTCTGCAGTTACTCTGCACTTTACGATTAAGCTCAAAGATGGCTCACTCGCCGATAGTACTCATAATCAAGGAAAACCGGCCAAGTTGGTGATGGGCGATGGCAGCCTAAGCCCGAACTTTGAACAGTGTTTGCTTGGTATGCTGCCGGGTGAAAAAAAATCGGTTTCTCTCGCCGCGCAAGATGCGTTCGGCGCACCTAATCCTGATCACATTCATTATATGGATCGCAGTAAGTTTATCGGTGGCGATCTGGAATTAGAGGTAGGTACCATCATGGCTTTTAGTGGCCCAGATGGTATGGAAATTCCGGGCATCATTACTGAAATTGCCGGCGATTCTGTCACGGTCGACTTTAACCATCCTCTCGCGGGTCAAGACATCACCTTTGATGTTGAGATCTTGTCTGTTGAGTGACTTTCCTTACAATAGCCAACCATAACGACTAGCAATGAGCAATGAAATGAAAATACTGTTAGCAAACCCTCGCGGCTTCTGTGCGGGTGTGGATCGCGCCATCAGCATTGTTGAGCGTGCGCTTGAACTTTATCAGCCGCCGATTTATGTCCGTCATGAAGTGGTGCATAACCGCTTTGTGGTCGAAGGGTTAAAACAGCGTGGTGCACGTTTTGTTGAGGAGCTGAGTGAAGTTCCGAACGATAACATCGTGATTTTCTCTGCTCATGGCGTATCACAGGCGGTGCGTCAAGAAGCGAAAGAGCGCTCGCTGACGGTTTTCGACGCGACTTGTCCACTGGTGACGAAAGTGCATATGGAAGTCGCGCGTGCTAGCCGTAAACATATGGAAGTGGTGTTGATTGGTCACGCCGGTCACCCTGAAGTGGAAGGCACTATGGGACAGTATGCTAGTGATACAGGCGGCATGTATC
Organism: Vibrio mimicus; assembly: GCF_019048845.1. Taxonomy (NCBI): domain Bacteria; kingdom Pseudomonadati; phylum Pseudomonadota; class Gammaproteobacteria; order Vibrionales; family Vibrionaceae; genus Vibrio; species Vibrio mimicus. Next base: position 2,583,428 of record NZ_CP077426.1, on the reverse strand, counting down.
TGGTTGAAAAGCCAGAAGATGTCGTATCGCTACAAGCTAAGGTGAAAGATCCAAGTCATCTGCACTACGTGAGCCAAACCACGCTATCAGTCGATGAAACAGCCAATGTGATTGATGAGCTGCGCCGCGTATTTCCGAAGATTCAAGGCCCACGTAAAGACGACATTTGTTATGCCACGCAGAACCGCCAAGATGCGGTGCGTATTTTGGCGCAGCAAGTGGATGTAATGGTCGTGGTGGGCTCGAAAAACTCGTCGAACTCAACGCGCCTGAAAGAGCTGGCTGAAAAACTGGGTACTCCGGGGTATCTGACCGATTGCCCGCAAGATATCCATCCTGAATGGTTCGAGAATGCTCGTTTAGTGGGCGTAACCGCAGGGGCTTCTGCACCGGAAGAGTTGGTGAACCAAATTTTGGATCGCATCAAGGAATTAGGTGCAACTTCGGTAGAAGAGGTACTTGGTCGCGAAGAGAACATGTTCTTTGAAGTGCCTAAAGAGTTGCAAATTAAGCAAGTCGATTAATCTATTCGTCATCCACTCGGTTGATTGATGTGGATGACAGCTCTCTGCTCTGTTCGCAGAACAAAAAAATGGCTCCCAATCTGGGAGCCATTTTCGTTTTTCAATCACGTGATTGAAGATTCGATATTAAGCGGTTTTAGTCACGCCTTGTGGTTTCTCTTCATCCGCTAAATCCGTTTCGCCTTTGCCTTTGGACACTTTAGCCACATAAGCTAGAGCGCCCAGTGAAGCAAGCACACCTGCAATAGTTGAAATCTGCATTGGTAAGCCAAAGCCTAACGTGCTGCTGTTGAGGATAAAGCTGATACACACAGTCGTCATAAACAGCGCAGGTACCGTACAGATCCAGTGCAGTTTGTTATGACGCATCAGGTAAGCGGTGGCTGTCCACAGCATCATTACCGCAGTGGCTTGGTTTGCAAAGCCGAAGTAACGCCAGATGATACCGAAATCCACTTGAGTCAGCACTGCACCGATAACGAATAGAGGTACAGCCATCAGTAGGCGGTTACGCAGTGTTTTTTGCTCCATGTTGAAGTATTCAGCCAAGATCAGGCGGCTTGAGCGGAACGCGGTATCACCCGAAGTGATAGGCAGGATCACCACGCCAAGGAAAGCAATCACACCACCAAACACACCCAGCAGGCCGAAAGAAGCACCGTAAACTACGTTACCTGGGCCACCGTTTTTCACCGCTTCAGACAGTGCTTCCAGTGAGCCGAAGAAAGAGAGAGCAATGGTACACCAGATCAGAGCAATGATGCCTTCGCCAATCATCGCACCGTAAAACACGAAACGACCGTTCTTCTCATTTTCCATACAGCGTGCCATCAGCGGAGACTGAGTCGCGTGGAAGCCAGAGATAGCACCACAAGCGATGGTGATGAACAGAGCTGGCCACAGAGGCATGTCGTTCGGGTTGAGGTTTTTCAGCATATCGCTCACTTCAAAACCACCTAGAACTTGGTGCTCAGAAGAGAACGCAATCGCCGTCATCAAACCAACCGACATGAAAATCAGTAGCGCACCAAACAGAGGGTAGAAACGGCCGATGATTTTGTCGACTGGAACAATGGTTGCCAGAATGTAGTAAGCGAAGATGATCACGACCATGGTGGTCATGCTGACGGTTAAGTCAGTTTGTTGGTTAATCAGATTAGTGATCATGCCAGCAGGCGCTGAAACGAACACCACACCAACCAGAAGCAGCAACACAATGGCAAAAATGTTCATAAAGTGTTTTGCGCCATTGCCTAAGTAACGCCCCGTGATGGCCGGAACCGAGGCTCCACCATTACGGATAGAGAGCATTCCAGAGAAGTAGTCGTGCACTGCACCTGCGAAGATACAGCCCACCACGATCCACAACATAGCCGCAGGACCGTACAGCGCACCCATGATAGGACCAAAAATAGGACCCACACCGGCGATATTCAGCAGTTGAACGAGATAGACTTTTTTAGTGGACATCGGTACATAGTCGACGCCGTCCGTTTTTGTATGGGCAGGGGTTTGACGCTTTTCGTTGATGCCAAATACTTTCTCTACGAAAGCTCCGTAAATAAAGTAACCGCCAACGAGGGCTACGACACAGGTAAGAAACCACAACATAGCGTTTATCCTTTTGTTAATGAATTAAGCTCACTGTGGATAGTAAGTTATCAATAAGCGAGCTTCACTGGCTTTCCGAGTCAGTGGTCGTGTGGTGAATTAAGCGGTGTTTAGTTCGATTGAATGGTTTTATGGAGGAGTAACGGGTTAGTCGTAAATTTGAGTGGCAGCCTATAGCATTCAATGGCATGCTGATTTCATCAGCAGATTGGTATTAGTTAACTCAAGGTAAAACATGAAAAAATGGATAGTAATGAGCTTCATCTCACTACTCGCAGGTTGTGCTGCCAGTGAGTCGCAATGGGTCAAGGAAGGCAACTGGTTTGAGATTGGCTACCAAGATGCGATCGCCGGACATTCACAACGTTCTTATCAATCGCTGATCGAATTAGGCTCTGCCAATTTAGCGGATTATGAACAGGGCTACCAAAAAGGGCTCGAACAATACTGCAATCCCAATGCTGCCTATCAAATTGGCCAGAGTGGTCAATACTATGAAGGGATTTGTGAGGGTACAGAGCAAGCCCAGCGTTTTCGTATGGAATGGCAACGCGGTTGGAATGAGTACAATCAATAACCGATAAGAGGTGCAATGATGCACGAAGAGTCTATTGGTCTGACTATTGCCGCGGTTGGCGTAGTCGGTTTGGGATGTCAGTGGTTAGCGTGGCGATTGCGTCTACCCGCAATCTTATTTTTGCTGTTGGCTGGGATACTCGCTGGCCCAATTTTCGGGGTATTGAACCCAGAGCGGCTATTGGGTGATTTGCTTTTCCCTTTAGTTTCACTCGCCGTGGCCGTGATCTTATTTGAGGGGAGTTTGACTCTTAACTTCAAAGAAATTCGCGGCGTCAGTAATACGGTGTGGAGTATTGTTACCCTTGGTGCCTTAGTCTCATGGGCAATTACCAGTACCGCAGCGCACTGGTTGCTTGGCTTTGAATGGTCATTAGCGCTGATGTTTGGCAGCTTGACTGTGGTGACAGGCCCAACGGTGATTGTGCCTTTGCTGCGTACTGTGCGTCCTACGGCACGCTTAGCCAACATTCTGCGTTGGGAAGGGATCTTGATTGACCCACTCGGCGCACTGTTTGTGGTCATGGTGTATGAATTTATTGTATCCAGCAGCCATGCCCATAGCTTACAAGTGTTTAGCCTGATTTTATTGGTCGGTTTTGCCATTGGTATCGCTTCTGGAGTGGCGGTGGCAGCGGTACTGCGCAGAGGCTTGTTGCCGGAGTACTTGCAGCCGTTTGCGGTGCTGAGTGTCGTGCTCGGTGTGTTTGCTGCGTCCAACGCCTTGGAGTCCGAATCAGGCTTATTGACAGTGACAGTCATGGGGATGTGGCTGGCGAATGCCAAAGGGGTCAACATTCAGCACATTTTGCACTTTAAAGAGCACTTAACGATTTTGCTGATCACGGGGCTTTTTATTCTGCTCGCGGCTCGGATTGAAGTGGCGGATTTCCAAGCGTTAGGCTGGAGCGCCTTAGGACTGTTTGTGGTGATGCAACTTCTGGCTCGCCCTGCGTCTATCTTCATTTCAACTTTGCGCAGCACGCTCAATGTTCGTGAAAAAGCCTTTTTAGCTTGGGTGGCTCCGCGCGGGATTGTGGCCGCTTCGATCTCTTCTCTGTTTGCCATCAAATTGATGGAGTTTGGCATCGCTGATGCCAAGCTATTAGTGCCGCTGACCTTTATGGTGATCATTGGCACTGTCGTGCTGCAAAGTGCGACTGCTCGACCAATGGCGTTGGCATTGAAAGTGTCTGAACCTGCGCCGAAAGGCTTCTTGATCATTGGTGCCAACGATGTAGCGCGTCAGGTCGGTTTAGCGATCGCCAAGTACGATTGTCGAGTGGTGGTAACAGACTCCAACTGGGACTACATTCGCCAAGCGCGAATGGCCGGGCTTGAGCACTATTACGGTAACCCAATTTCCAGCCATGCTGAGGATTACCTCAATTTGATCGGGATTGGGCATGTATTGGCACTGAGCCCCGATAAACACTTCAACATCATGGCGTGCATGCAGTTTTTATCTGACTTTGGTGATAAGCGCGTGTTCTGCCTCAATGACAATGCCGCCAATAATGTCAGTGAAAAACATCTAGTGGCTCAGGAATACCACGGTTTGCCCTTTTTAGGCGGTGAAGTGAGCTACAAGAAACTGGCGAGTTTGGTAGGGCAAGGTGCGGAAGTGAAACACACTAAGTTGAGTGAAAACTTCACCTATCAGGATTATCAGCAAACCCACAAAGAGAGTTTTGTATTGCCGCTGTTTTTAGTCGACAGCCGTGGGCGAGTGCAGATGTGTCAGGATGTGGCGAGCTTTGCGCCGAAAGAGGGCGAAATTGTCGTCTCGCTTATCAAAAGTCACGAGAGCCCATAGGGCTCTCGTTTTTCTCTGATTTTCTACTCTTCGTGCTCTTCCATGGCGCGGCGTAAGAAGCCGTTCGACTGCGAGAGTTTCGCGGTCGCTTGCTCATAGTTCATGCCGGTCAGGTGCATCAAAATCGCCAACTTAGCGTTATTGTGGCTCTCTTTGAGTAGTGCTTCGGCTTCTTCGCGTTGGCAATCGGTCGCTTGCATGACAATTCGTACCGCACGGGCAATCAGCTTGCGGTTGGTGGCACGGACATCCACCATCAGGTTTTGATAGCTTTTACCAAGACGGATCATGCTCGCAGTCGTGAGCATATTGAGCACCAACTTCTGCGCTGTACCGGATTTAAGTCGGGTTGAACCCGTTAACGCTTCCGGCCCAACGACGGGAGAAATGGCAATCTGGGCGATTTCGGCAATCGGAGAATCAGGGTTGCACGAGAGTGCGATGGTGGTCGCTCCTAAATCATTGGCGTACTCTAACGCGCCAATCACATAAGGTGTGCGGCCACTCGCCGCAATCCCGACGAGCACATCTTTGCTGTTAAAGTCGATTTGCTGTAAATCATTTGCGCCCAGCGTGGCGTTATCTTCCGCCCCTTCTTGTGCGGTAAACATTGCCTCTTTGCCTCCGGCAATCAGGCCAATCACCATTTGATCGCTCACTCCGAAAGTGGGTGGGCATTCTGAGGCATCTAACACGCCAAGACGGCCACTGGTACCTGCCCCTAAGTAGATCAAGCGGCCACCTTGTTTGAAGGCGGCAGTGATTTTATCGACTGCTTGGGCAATCTGCGGCAATACCGCTTCCACCGCCAGTGGTACTTGTTTGTCTTGTTGATTAAGCCGCTCGACAATTTCTTGTGAAGAGAGCAAATCAATATCCATGGTATCGGGGTTACGACCTTCGGAAACCAGATGAGAAAGGGCTGCGATAAGTGCATCGTTGGTCATAAAAATTCCTGTAGCGATTAATCGGGGTAGTAAATCACGCCAAGACTCGCAAGACGTGATGCGCCCGTCACGGCGGGCAAATTACTGGGTAAACCGTGTATACGCCGTTGTGCCAGCCAAGCGAAAGCCATGGCTTCCATATTATCGCCATCCACGCCCATTTGGGTGGTCGGGGCAACTTGCCAGCTTGGCAGCAAGGCTTGTAAGCGTTCCATGAGTAAAGGATTTTGCGCACCGCCGCCACACACTAAAAGCTGCGGTTGTGGCCCTTCGGCGAACGGTGTGACTTGCTCAACAATGGTTTGCGCGGTGAATTCACACAAGGTGCGTTGCACATCGGTGGCATCAACCGAAAACGTGGCGAGCTGCGTTTCTAACCAAGGCAGATTAAACAGCTCGCGGCCTGTGCTTTTGGGAGCTGGCAGAGCAAAGTAATGGTCTTGTTTTAAATGGCTAAGTAATGCGGCATTCACGCTGCCTTGTTTGGCCCACAGGGCATCTTTATCGTAAGGCTGGTTACGTTCTTTTTGGCACCAGCTGTCCATCAGCATATTGCCGGGGCCGGTGTCATAGCCCACCACTTCACCATTGGGCTTGAGCACCGAAATATTGGCAATCCCTCCGATATTGAGCACGACCACGGTCGATTGCTCAGCATGAAATATCGTGCGATGAAACGCGGGAACTAACGGTGCGCCTTGCCCACCGAGCGCAACATCTTTGCGCCGAAAATCGGCGACAGTCGTAATGCCTGTGCGCGCCGCGATAATGTTGGCATCGCCAATTTGCATGGTAAAAGGTTTGGTGCCGGTAGGCTGATGGAACACAGTTTGTCCATGACAGCCGATCGCACGAATGTGCTCGGCGCGATAACCGCTGTGTTGTAGAAGCGCCAGCACGGCATCACTGAACAAATGACCAAGATCGTGCTCCAATTCACCCATCGCAATCAAGGTGGTTGGCTGGCCGATGCAGACATTGAGTAGCCGCTGCTTGAGGTCGGCAGGTATAGGGTAGTCGTGGTGAGCCAGCAGTTCGATGTTATCGTCTTGCAGCGCCACTAAAGCGGTATCCACACCATCCAAACTGGTTCCCGACATCACACCGATATAGAGTTCGCGTTCTGCCATTTGGTTATCCCTCTGTCATATTCAAACAAAGGCATTGTAATTGAAAAATAAACTGAATAACCTCGTGGCTTGTGACAATTTTGCCAATTTTTTCAAGGAGCAAGCATGGGACCGCTTTGGTTGGATGTGGCCGGTTACGAACTGAGTGCCGAAGATCGCGAAATTCTGCAGCACCCAACGGTGGGTGGTGTGATTCTGTTTGGTCGCAACTATCACGATAACCAGCAGTTGCTGGCACTCAATAAAGCGATCCGCCAAGCGGCGAAAAGACCGATTTTGATTGGTGTCGATCAAGAAGGTGGCCGCGTGCAGCGTTTCCGTGAAGGCTTTTCTCGCATTCCTCCTGCGCAGTATTACGCGCGTGCTGAGAATGGCGTTGAGCTCGCTGAACAAGGCGGTTGGTTGATGGCTGCAGAGCTGATTGCACACGATGTCGATTTGAGTTTTGCGCCCGTGCTTGATATGGGTTTTGCGTGTAAAGCGATTGGCAATCGCGCTTTTGGTGAAGATGTTCAAACCGTACTCAATCACAGCAGTGCTTTTCTGCGCGGTATGAAAGCTGTCGGTATGGCGACTACAGGCAAACATTTCCCCGGTCATGGCGCGGTGATTGCCGATTCGCATTTAGAAACCCCTTACGATGAGCGGGAGACGATTGCGCAAGACATGGCGATTTTCCGTGCACAAATTGAGGCAGGAGTGCTGGATGCTATGATGCCAGCACATGTGGTGTATCCGCATTACGATGCTCAACCTGCGAGCGGTTCGAGCTACTGGTTAAAGCAAGTGTTACGTGAAGAACTCGGCTTTAAAGGCATCGTGTTCTCTGATGACTTGAGCATGGAAGGCGCAGCCGTGATGGGCGGGCCAGTTGAGCGATCTCATCAAGCCTTGGTCGCGGGGTGTGACATGATTTTGATGTGTAACAAGCGTGAGGCGGCGGTCGAAGTGCTGGATCACCTACCGATCATGGAAGTGCCTCAAGCCACAGCACTGCTGAAAAAACAACAATTCAGCTACAGTGAACTGAAGCGTGCAGAGCGTTGGCAGCAAGCGTCAGCCAATATGCAGCGCTTAATCGAGCAGTTCTCCGAATAGTTTTGCTCATAGAAGTAGAGCTGGGATCAGTAAAATCCCAGCATCTCTTTCAGCTCTTTAAGATAACGACGGCTGACCGGAACCTTATGGCCTGCATGAGTGATCATCTCCGCCAGCCCGTTTTCTAACAGTTTTATTTCGCGAATCGCTTTCAAATTCACCAAGTACTGGCGATGGCAGCGCACTAACGCGGTTTTCTCTTCCAACACCTTCAAGGTCAATTGACTGGTCGCTTTTTGCTGCGCAGTCTGCACATTGACGCCACTGATGTCACTGTAGGCAAATTCCACTTCATTAATCGGCAGTAGCACAATTCGGTTTAAACCCGTGCAAGGGATCTGATCTAAGCTGGGTTGCGTCAGTGGTGAGTAGTCACTTTTCTTATGTTGGCGCAGCAAACGCTGCACGGTTTTGGCTAAACGTTCGGTGTCGACCGGCTTGAGCAGATAGTCAAACGCGTTATCTTCAAACGCTTGCAGCGCATATTGATCGTAGGCGGTAACAAACACCACCTCAGGCATGGTCTCTGGGTCAAGCATACTTAGCAGCTCAATGCCCGAAATTTGCGGCATCTGAATATCCAAAAACACCACATCTGGCTTGAGCTGATTGATTTTTTTCAACCCTTCAATTGCATTGCTGGCTTGGCCGATGACCTCAATCTGGCCACTTTCCGCTAAGAGTTCCGCGAGCTCTTCACGGGCAAAGCGTTCATCGTCAATGACTAATGCAGATAACATGTTAATCCCTTAGTAGGTTCCTTGTTCGGGAATGATAAAGCTCATTCGCGTGTACTCTTGTGGTGCTACTTCAATCTGTAGCCCTGATTTTGTACCGAATTTATTGGTTAGGCGCTTTTCAACAATTTGCATCCCTAAACCATCATAATCTTCACTCGGTGGTTGATAGAGTCCGGCGTTGTCTTCAACCACTACCCGAATTCCACCTTGTACTACCTCACTGTAAATCCGCACTTTGCCCGCTTCTAATAGATTAGACGTGCCGTGTTTGATGGCATTCTCCACCAAAGGCTGCAAGGTGAAGCTGGGGACATTGCGTTCTAAGAGGGATTCATCAATCGCAATTTCCACATCGAGCCTGTCACTAAAACGCGCTTTTTCAATAGTGAGATAAGCGTTTACGTGGGCAAGCTCTTCACGCAAAGTGACGGTTTCGACGTTCTGTTTGAGGTTACTGCGGAAAAACTGCGAGAGATGCAAAATCAGTTCGCGGGCTTTATCTGGCTCACGGCGGATCACTGCACTGATGGTGTTGAGTGCGTTAAACAAAAAATGCGGATTGACCTGAGCTTGCAGCAGTTTGATTTCTGCACGCGATAGCAGGATTTGCTTTTGTTGATATTCGCCGTACAGGATCTGGCTGGATAACAGTTGTGCAATGCCTTGCGCCATCGACATGTTAATGGTGGAAAACAGCTTACGTTTTGGCTCGTAGAGCTTGATGGTGCCGATCACCCGATCGCCTGCTCGCAACGGAATGATTAACGCAGACCCCAGTTTACAGGTCGGAGACAAAGAACATTGATAAGGATGCTCTTTACCATCCAGATAGATGATCGTATTGCGATTAATTGAATCCAGCGTACTTTGCGAGCTAATAGGCGTATTAGGCTTATGGTGATCATCGCCAATCCCGACAAAGGCGAGAATCTTTTCGCGATCTGTGATGGAGACGGCACCGACATTGGTTTGCTCATAAACAATCCGCGCAATTTTATTGGCGTTATCTGGGTTAAAACCTGCGGCAAGAATACCGACAGAACGTTCAGCAATATTCAGTGCTCGGCGAGAAAACGTAGCGGAATATTCTTCAAAAATGGTTTTGCGATCGAGCAGGATACTCATAAATAGAGCGGCACCGACTGAGTTAGCAATGATCATCGGCGCGGCGATGGTGGATACCAACGCGTAGGATTGGTCAAACGGCTTAGCAACCAACAAGATGATCAGCATCTGAATGATTTCGGCGAATAGGGTAACGGCAAACACAATACTTGGGCTAAACAGTAACTGACCTTTACCTTTGCGTAGCAAATACGTATGTAGCAAGCCACCAATTAAGCCTTCGGCGGTGGTGGAAATAGCACAGGCAAGATCGGTAAATCCACCTAACGTGTAGCGGTGCAATCCGCCAGTTAGCCCGACGGCAAAGCCAATCACAGGCCCACCAAATAAGCCGCCCATCACAGCCCCAATCGCACGAGTGTTGGCAATTGCATCATTGATTTGCAGGCCAAAGTAGGTGCCCATAATGCAAAACAGTGAGAAAAGAACATAAACACTGACTTTATGGTCAAGGCGGCCAGAAATGTTAAGTAAAGGAATGAAGATCGGCGTTTTACTCAACATATAGGCGAGAACAAGGTAAACACACATCTGTTGCAGTAATGAGAGGATGAGATCCATAACCTGTCCATCGTCTGAGCGGAAAAACGGCTTATTTTAAGATACTCAAAGCGAACAAAACACGCTTTATTCCCCAGTTTGTGTGCCAAGTGTCATTAAATGAGTGGTGTAATTTTTAATTTACATTAAATGTTGGTTTAAATTTACACTTGCATTGTTTTTAAAGCCTGCTAACGTGTTTTCTGTTTAAGTTTCCAGCTCACCTTGTTAGGTGTGTAAATAATAAATTACAGGTGATGAGATGAAAAAAAGTGAATTGAGCGATGTAAATATCAGTGACGAACAGATATTGATCACCCCTGATGCCTTAAAAGCCAAGATTCCGCTCAGTGACAAGGCGCGTAAATTTATTCGTGAGTCGCGTCAGACGGTGGCGGATATTATCCACAAACGCGATCCTCGCTTGCTGATCGTCTGTGGTCCTTGCTCAATTCATGATGTGGATGCGGCGAAAGAGTACGCCAAAAAACTCAAAGCACTCTCGGCGCAGCTGAGCGACCAGCTCTACATAGTAATGCGCGTGTACTTTGAAAAACCGCGTACCACGGTTGGCTGGAAAGGGCTGATTAACGATCCGCATCTTGATGGCAGTTTTGATATCGAGCACGGTTTGCATGTTGGTCGTCAACTCTTGGTCGATTTAGCAGAAATGGAAATCCCGCTGGCAACCGAAGCGCTTGATCCGATAAGCCCGCAATACTTGGCAGATACCTTTAGTTGGGCAGCGATTGGTGCGCGCACCACGGAATCACAAACTCACCGCGAGATGGCAAGTGGCCTTTCTATGCCAATTGGTTTTAAAAATGGTACTGATGGCAACTTGGCAACGGCAATTAATGCGATGCAGGCTGCTTCATCCAGCCATCGTTTTATGGGGATCAACCGCGAAGGGCAAGTGGCACTGCTCACGACACAAGGCAACCCGAATGGGCATGTGATCTTGCGTGGTGGCAAACAGACCAATTACGATTCGGTTTCTGTCGCAGAATGTGAAGAAGAGATGCAAAAATCGCGTTTAGAACCCTCTTTGATGGTGGATTGCAGCCATGCGAACTCACGTAAAGATTACCGCCGCCAGCCGTTGGTGGCAGAAGATGTGATTCATCAAATCCGTGAAGGCAATCGCTCGATCATTGGCCTGATGATTGAAAGCCATCTCAATGAAGGAAATCAGTCTTCGGATCTGCCTCGTGAAAAGATGCAATACGGAGTCTCGATCACTGACGGCTGTATAAATTGGTCAACGACTGAGGCATTATTACGTCGTGCGCATCAGGAACTTATTCCCTTTTTGCACAATCGTTTGCAAGGATAACAAGGATAGAACATGGCCGTAGAGTTGAATCAGTTACGCGACCAAATCGATGAAGTCGATAAGCAGATGGTGGAGCTACTGGCCCGCCGTCTGGCATTGGTGGAGCAGGTCGGGCAAGTGAAAAGTCGATATGGGTTACCGATTTATGCCCCCGATCGTGAATCGGCAATGCTCGCTTCACGTCGAGCGGAAGCGGAAAGCAAAGGTGTTCCGCCCCAACTGATTGAAGATATTTTGCGCCGAACCATGCGTGAATCCTACGCCAGTGAAAAGGACTCCGGCTTTAAGTGCCTCAATCCTGAATTACGTTCTGTGGTGATCATTGGTGGTAACGGTCAGCTTGGGCGACTATTTGGCCGTATGTTTAAACTCTCAGGTTATCAAGTCAAAGTATTGGGTAGCCAAGATTGGGACAAAGCGGATGAACTGCTCAGCGATGCCGGCTTAGTGGTGGTCACGGTACCTATCCATTTGACGCTCGGTGTGATCGAAAAGCTGCGCCAGTTGCCGGATGATTGCATTTTGTGCGATCTCACCTCAATCAAAGCCAAGCCGCTTGCGGCCATGCTACAAGCACACAAAGGCCCTGTGGTTGGTCTTCATCCTATGTTTGGCCCAGACGTTCCCAGCTTGGCGAAGCAGGTGATTGTTTACTGTGATGGTCGAGGCAATCAACACTACCAATGGCTGTTACAACAGTTCGCTATTTGGGGCGCAAGCTTGTGCCAGATTGATGCGGCTGAACATGATCGTGGTATGACACTTATTCAAGCTCTGCGCCACTTCACTTCCTTTGCTTATGGCTTGCATCTGACCAAAGAGAACCCGAACTTGGCACAACTGCTGAAACTCAGTTCACCGATTTACCGTTTAGAGCTTGCCATGGTCGGACGGCTATTTGGGCAAGATCCCCATCTGTACGGCGATATTATTCTCTCATCACCAGAAAATATTGAGATGATCCAGCGTTTTCATCGCTGCTTAAGCGAGGCGGTTGAGTTGGTGAGTGCGGGCGATAAGGCGAGTTTTGTGGCTCAATTTGAACGAGTCAGTCAGTGGTTTGGGGGGTACTCACAACAGTTTATGAACGAGAGCCAAAATCTGCTGAAACAAGCGAATGATGCGATCCATAGAGGTTAACGCATCATTTAATCTCTTCGTTATAATGTAAGTCCCAAGCCAATTTAGGCTTGGGATTGATGTAGTCCCAGATCAGAAAGATGTTCTAGATCTCTGTGTAGTAAGCTGTCATTGCCGACATTCAATTCGACTAAGCGGCGCAAGTGCCCAATACTTTCGATATCAATGTGATTGATCGCCATTCGGATGATCCGATCTTGAATACTGATGACTTTTGCGCTGAGCGATAAAGTCACATCACTATCTGGTAGGGTAAAAATCACATTCACCAACGCATGAGTATCTAAATCCGGTTCTTCTTCTGACCAGAGCAGCAATCCGTGCAGTGACAAATCCTGAATGCAAGTAGCCAATTGTTTGTCCCCTTGACTTAAGGTGGCTGGCGCTTGGTACAGCACTCGTGAAAAGCGGCGTTTTTCGATCATAGGGTTCTCTCAAACAAAGACAGCTTACAGATAAAGTAAGCATAGCAAAGGGTGTAAAAAATCACCGAACCCATGCTGAAATAAGCCTACTTAATCACAAACAATCCGCAAAGAGTGAAGAGCTCAACATTTTTAAGCACTGGCATGATTGAAAAAATGGCAAAAGAAAAGGCCGCATTGCGACCCTTTCTAAATTTAATTCTCGGTTAGCGCTCTATTACTTAGTAATGCGCTTGTATTTGATACGATGAGGCTCTGCTGCTTGTGCGCCAAGAGTTTGCTTCAACCAATCCATGTACTCGGTGTAGTTACCTTCGTAGAAGTTCACTTTACCTTCATCACGGTAATCAAGGATGTGGGTGGCAATACGATCTAGGAACCAACGGTCATGCGAGATCACCATGGCACAGCCCGGGAATTCTAGCAGCGCTTCTTCCAGAGCACGCAGGGTTTCGACGTCCAGATCGTTGGTGGGTTCGTCGAGTAACAGCACGTTGCCGCCTGCTTTGAGCAGTTTGGCCAAGTGGACACGGTTACGCTCACCACCAGACAGCTCGCCAATCACTTTTTGCTGATCAACGCCTTTGAAGTTAAAGCGTGAACAGTATGCACGAGCAGGGATTTCGAAGTTGTTGATACGGATGATATCCGCACCTTCCGAGATCTCTTGGAATACGGTGTGCTTGTCGTTCATGCTGTCACGGAACTGATCTACCGAGGCCAGCTTGACGGTATCACCCAGCTCGATCGTGCCTGAATCAGGTTGTTCTACACCACTCAGCATCTTGAATAGAGTTGATTTACCGGCACCGTTCGGGCCGATGATGCCAACAATCGCACCCTTCGGCATGCTGAAGGACAGATCGTCAATCAGTACACGGCCATCAAAGGATTTGGTGAGGTTTTTCACTTCAATCACTTTGTCGCCTAAACGTTCACCGGGCGGAATGAACAGCTCGTTAGTCTCGTTACGTTTTTGGTGCTCAGTATTTTGCAGCTCTTCAAAACGTGCCATACGCGCTTTCGATTTAGCCTGACGGCCTTTAGGATTCTGACGAACCCATTCCAACTCTTTCTCGATGGTTTTCTGGCGGGCTTTCTCTTGCGAGGCTTCTTGCTTCAAGCGAGCATCTTTCTGCTCTAGCCATGAAGTGTAGTTACCTTGCCATGGAATACCTTCACCACGATCAAGCTCTAGAATCCAGCCTGCGGCGTTATCTAAGAAGTAACGGTCGTGGGTAATTGCGACCACAGTACCTGAGTAATCCACCAAGAAACGCTCCAGCCAAGCCACTGATTCGGCATCCAAGTGGTTGGTGGGTTCGTCGAGCAGCAGCATGTCTGGGTTTTCTAACAACAAACGACAGATCGCCACACGACGACGCTCACCACCAGAGAGGAATTTCACTTGTGCATCCCATTCCGGCAGACGCAGCGCATCGGCAGCACGCTCTAGTGCGTTATCTAGGTTGTGGCCATTTTTCGCTTGGATCAGCGCTTCAAGTTCACCTTGCTCTTTTGCCAATGCATCAAAGTCAGCATCGGGTTCAGCGTATGCCGCATAAACTTCATCAAGACGTTTTAGGGCATGAGCCACATCCGCAACGGCTTCTTCGACAACTTCACGTACGGTTTTATTCTCGTCCAGTTTGGGCTCTTGAGGTAGGTAACCCACCTTAAGACCTGGTTGTGGACGAGCTTCACCATCGATGTCTTTGTCAATGCCTGCCATGATACGCAGCAGGGTTGATTTACCCGCACCGTTAAGGCCCAGAACACCGATTTTGGCACCCGGGAAGAAACTCAAGGAGATATCTTTCAGAATTTGACGCTTAGGTGGCACAATCTTGCTCACCCGAGACATGGTATATACGTATTCAGCCATTGCCGATCGTTCCTAATCTTTCAAACGGAATAAAGTCGCTATTCTATACCAAAGACAGACGTTTTGTTACTAGAGCTCCCGCTTTTCAGCTTGAGTAAAAAATTCTTAATTACTTTCTTATCTGATGAGAGTGGAGCGCGAACTCTTTGCACTCTGTTAATACAATTAAGTCAAATTTACCAAGGTCTTAATGATGAATAAATCCATTAGCATTCAAGTTTTTTATTTCATCGCTCGCGATAGTGGGAAATTCAACAAAATGTTGCATTATTTGCGTTAAGTTTACGCCACTTGTCTTTACATTTAAGGCGAGATTACGCGTAATAATTTGTTATCACACTGATTTTAAGGATGAGATCTCATGACGCGCCTGACGGTATTTAAGCCGCGTAGCCTTGTTTCGATCTTGATGTTCACCACGGTATGGGCAGTGGGCTCAGCGAGCGCCAGTACTTTGGATTTGGAAGCGCAGAGAGCTCAATATGATAAAGCGCAGCGTTGGTTGGATGAAAAGAATATCTCGGAATACCAACGCATTCGCAAACAGATAGCAAACTATCCGCTAACCCCTTATCTCGACTATCGGGCATTCCTGATTGATCTCGGTAGTAAGCCACCGATCGCGGTGCGCAGTTTTATTGATAGCCACCAAGAATATCCTTTCTCTGCTCGAGTTGCTGCGCCTTATCTAGATGCTTTGGCGCAAAATAAAAAATGGGCGGCGTTGCTGCAATTTCAAACTCAACCGCCCAATGGCGAGACGTATCAATGTCATTACTACAATGCCAAATTGCAGGCTGGAAAACGCACTGAAGCATTTGAAGGCGCGAAAAAACTTTGGCTAAATGGAGCGAGTATTGCCGATGCTTGTGATCCACTGTTTAAAGAGTGGGAGCGCGTCGGTGGACTGACGGATGAGTGGGTGTTGAAACGAAGCCTGCTTGCCTTTGAAGGGCGCAACCGAAGCTTGATGGTTTATCTGCAGAAAAAGTTGGATGGCAAAAAATCGCAAGCCAAAGCGCAGGTCATGCTTGAACTATTTGATAAACCGGAGCGAGTGTTGGCATATGGCCGCAAAGCAACACAAGATCCGATCAATCAAAAACTAGCAGAATTGGCTTTACAGAAATGGGCGAGATCTGAACCTGAGGCCGCTCAATCCACTCTCAACGATATTGCTAAAACTCAAGCTTGGAATCGAGAGCAAAAAAATCGACTGTCTCAATTTATTGCGATTCGCTTGATGGACACCGAAGATGTTGCGCTCGCTAAATGGCGTGATGAGGTTGTCCGTAGTAGCGACAGTGTTCGGTTGATTGAGGCTCGGGCTCGTTTGGCGCTACGAGAAAATCATTGGCGAGAGCTCGTCCAATGGATTTCTGTTTTACCGGAGCAGGAGCGTAATTCATTGCGTTGGCAATATTGGCAAGGACGAAGTGAAATAGCACTAGGTAAGAAGAAGGAAGGGGCTGAACGTTTAAAACCTTTATTGGGACAGCGCAGTTTTTACAGTGTGGCGGCAGCAAAAGTTTTGCAACAATCGGTGAGTTATCCAACGAGTACCATTAGCTTGGATAAGAAATTGATCAAGCCACATCAAAAAGCTTTAACTCGAATTGATGAACTGATTGCACTCGATAAAGTAGTGGCTGCAAAAAGTGAGTGGCGTTGGTTGCTTGATCGTGTTTCACAGAAAGATAAAGAGATGTTAGCCGCTTACGCTGCCAATGTGGGTTGGCATCAGATGACAATTACAGCGACTATTTCGGCGAGTCTTTGGGATAACAACCAGTTGCGCTTCCCAGTTGTTCATCAAAACTTATTTAAGCTACATGGGCAGAAAAATGGTATTGATCCCATTACCTTGATGTCCCTAGCCAGACAAGAAAGTGCGCTCAACCCTGATGCTCAATCACCAGTAGGAGCACGTGGTTTAATGCAAATTATGCCTAATACCGCGCGTTACACAGCAAAGAAATATCAACTGAGTTATTCCAATCCCGATGAGTTGTATCAAGTGGGCAAGAATATCGAAATTGGTAGCCGTTACTTGAGTAGCTTATTAGAGCGTTATGATCAGAATCGTATTTTGGCTTTTGCTGCTTATAACGCAGGGCCGAGTCGAGTAGATAGTTGGCTTAAGCTGAGTCAAGGCCAGCTAGATGCGTATGGCTTTATAGAGGCGATTCCTTTTGCTGAAACCCGTGGTTATGTACAGAATATTTTAATGTTTGAAACCTATTATCGAGATTTGATGGGAGTGCAGGGGCATTTTCTTAATGATCATGAGTTAAATACAAGGTATTGATTCCTAAACTTGCTGCACTACAATAAGTCGGTGTATCACTTAGCGAGTACAATCATGGTACAGCAACCTTATTTCAGTGAGTGGCAGCAAGTTTTGGATCTGGTTAAGCAAGCCGCACAGCAAGAACAGCATGAAATGCTGTTGACGCTCTTGATGACACCAGATGAACGTGAAGCTTTAATTGCTCGAGTCAATATTGTGCATGAGTTATTGAGTGGTGAACTGTCTCAGCGCCAAATTAGCCAGATGCTTGGAGTGGGTATTGCAACTATCACTCGAGGTTCAAATGAGCTCAAATCACGTTCTGAACAAGAGAAAGCCGCGTTATCTGAACTGTTAGTGCTGCATGATGACGCAAAACCGTAGGAAGGTATTACCTTCCTACTTGAAGCAGCTGTGGTGTTGGTTACGCTTGTTCACTTAAATCACCCTGTGTGTGGATGTTCATGGGCTGGTTCACTCACCTGTCGCCTAGCTGTAACGCCAATCAATTTGGTATATTGGATTTCGTATTAGGGAAGAATCGCTGGCTTGATATTCCACAAGTCATATTTTCGATTAAGCACAAGGATAGTGTTCAGGATTGATAAAAGGGATCAGTGCCAAAATTAAAGCCTGATGGTAGACGGTGCTCCGCGTGAGATGGTGTTGAGTTAATAAACCGATCGCCCCGCCTTTTTGCTTGATATTCTCAGTGCCAAAGACTTCATCCATCACATCGCCGAGTTCATTAGCCTGTGTTAATCGTTCAAGCACTCGTGGGGGGAGCATTAAGCAGGCGCTGCGTGATTCCCCTCGCTGATTAGCGGATTCGATAATCATCCAAGCAAAGGTTTTATTGTCCTCAATGCCAGCTTCTAACCCAACGTAGTAATCCGCTTGCGGATGATGTTGCTTGGCGTTTTTTACTCGGTTGAGTGCGCCAAGTTTGGTTTCTGTATCGCTCATTGGTTGATCGGCGACTTCGCTAGCGACAGAAACCCCAACAAATTCCCACTCTTGAGCAGGAAAAACCGTAGTGAATGCACTTTTAACCGCATTCACTTTGGCTGGGTTCTGAGAAGCAATAATGATCTTGCGCATAACTCTTCTTTTTCTGGTTTGATGAATTCAACCACTGATAGATCCCTGCAAGATTCATCGGATAGCCAAAGTAGAAACCCTGCATATAGTCGCATCGATAGTCAGCTAACCATTGATGCATTGTTTCACTCTCTATACCTTCTGCGGTGACCTTCATTTCTTGTGAATGACAAAGGTCGATCAGTGGGCGGATAACATTTTGTTTATTGGTGGCAATAAGTGTATCTAAAAATTGGCGATCAAACTTAATCTTTTGTACAGGATATTGGACCAATTGAGTAATGGAGGTGTACCCAGATCCAAAGTCATCAATGGTGAGCCCATAACCAAGCCGGGATAGTTCATGAAGCAAAGGAAAGCTTTGAGAGTCAGCGGCAAACGTTTCTGTTATCTCAAAGTCGATCCACCGTGGGGGTACTCCAAAGTGTTCCGCTTGCTGATGGATGTACTGAGCTAGTTTTAATGAGTTGAGCTCGGCAGAAGAGAGATTGATGGAAACCTGAATCGGCTCATTAAACATGGCTTGTAGATCGGCAAACTCTCTAAATGCTTGAGTGATCACCCAGCGGTCTATGGTGCCAAACAGCCCAGTTTGTTCAGCAATTGGGATAAATTCTTCCGGCGAGATTTCCCCCAATAATTGAGATTGCCAACGCAGTAAAACTTCAAAACCCATTAAACGCTTTCCTGAGCAGGCGAAGTAGGGTTGATAAACTAATTTGAATTCTTGATCGAAAAGTTCTAATCGTAACGCTCGCTCAATGTTATTACGGCGTTGCACAATTTGATCTAAGGCCTGTGAGTAATAGGCGATCTGGTTTTTTCCGGCATTTTTGGCCTGATACATCGCGGTATCTGCATTGAGCAGTAATTTCTCAATGTGATCACCATCGTTAGGAAACGTTGCAATACCAATACTGGCGGTTATCGGGAAATGGCTCAGCGGAGAGTTATCTTGGTTTTGAATCGGGGCCAATACTTGTTGAGCAATAATGTTCGCGCAATCATTAAATCGCTTCGGTGCCACTAACAAAATGGCAAATTCATCCCCAGATAAGCGTGCGGCAATGCTGTAGGCATTATGGCTGGCTTCAAAGTTTTTACATAATTGACGAACGTGAGACGCGAAACTAACCAAGAGCGAGTCACCGATCTGGTGGCCATATTTATCGTTGACGTATTTGAAGTTATCTAAATCGATATACAGTACCCAGATATGTTGAGTGTCATAACAGCGCGATAAGAGGAGATCGGCCTGCACTTGAAACTGATAACGGTTAGCCAGCTTAGTTAAGTGATCATTTTCAGCGAGTGCTTTTGTACGTTGATAAGTGGAGTGAAGCTCGGTGTACATAGCGTAAAAACGCGAAGAAAGTCGTCCAATCTCATCATCCGTGTGTAATTTTTCAATGTTCTTACGCTTGTTATTTTCGACCTCTTCTAGCTGTTTATCCAAATTGAGAATGGGGTTAATCACGTGACGATAGAGAAGAAGCAAAAGGAGCAATACCGTAACGAGTGCTGATACACCAAATGAGAGTAAGAGCTCTCGTTGAATCGAATGAAGTTTGGCATTAATCAATCTTGGAGCTGGATCTAAAATAGCATAAAACCCAGGTTGCAACTCGACTGATTGGGTTAGTCCGAGTCGATAACTGGGGGGGGTATCAGTAAAAAATATCGGGCTTTGATTATCAAATTCAATTTTTTTACGCAGTTGATTGAACTGCTCTAGAACGACATAGACCACCACGAAAAAGACATTTTGTCGGTTGTAACTTAAAGGTGTTGAGAGTGTTTGAGTATCCAACATGTCATAACGTACCAATACGCCCTCACCTTGAGAATTAGTGGTGTAGCTAATATCGGAAGTATGCTGGGTGGAGAGTAACCGTTGTTTAATGTAGGCCAGCACTTTGGGGTCTATTTCAGCAAATGGATCCGAGCTGTTTTCTGCGTAATAGAGCAATTCTTCATTGCCATTAAGAATCGACAGGGAAACGAGTTGCTTTTCACTAGGCTGTAGAATGTGCAGAGTTTCACGCAGGTTATCGACTAACTCTAATTCACGATACGGATTTTTTTCTAACGAGAAGTAGTGGCGAATGATGTCGCTTTTCGCCAACGTGAAGGCATAACTGCTAACAAGAGCTTGGGCTTGTCGATAATGGCTGGCCAACTTTTCGATATTTAATTGCAGGTAGCTATCCGTTCTTTTGAGTAAGGCATTTTTTTGGCTGGTGTAAATGATGTAGCTTGATGCTGCTGCACTCAACAGAATCACCGGCGCTATCAGTAATAGAATTCTATGGTTTAGCTTCATATTGATGAGTCACACTGCTGATGATTTTGGCGCGCAAGCTGAGGTTTTTCGCCGAGAGTTCGCTGTCGATAATCCCTTCAGCAAGGCGCTGCTCAGAAAGATAAATAGATTTATCGTCACGGTGTTCAGAGGGAAGCAAAGCGCGTGCTTTGTAGTTTGGTGTTGCGGCTCGGATGTATTGTGCATTGACAGCAGCGATCTCTGGCTGCATCAAAAAATCCAAAAAAGCTTTCGCTTCAAGTGTGTTAGGCGAAGAACTATTAACCGCCATGCAGTCAACCCAAAGATAGGGACGTCCCTCAGGAACGATGAAATCCCAATCTTGCTGATTAAAAAAACGATTGAGTGAATAGTGATCACCACTGTAAGCCACTGCCATATGTAGATTGTCAGCTTGAGGATGGCTGCGTACATAACTCAGTACATACTCATAGGTCAGAATATTGGGCTTAGCCGTATCGAGTAGGTGATAGGCTTGTTTGAGCTGGTCGAGCGATTCCGTTATAGGAGATGCTTTGAGTATATAAAGCGCAGGAAGCAGCGTCTCGACACTGTCTTTGAGCATACCGACATGGCCTCGATGCTCAGGAGCGATATTGATGACCTCATTCCATTGACTTGGTGGTTGTGTAAAGCGGCTTTTTCGATAAGCAATATCGACGGAGCCCCAGAAATAAGGGATGGCATTGGTCCCGCAAGCTTGTAGCCACTGGAGGTCATTATTGTTGCGATTGGGGAGGTCGGTTAGGTTTTCAAACGCGTCTTGCCGAGAGAATATAAAGGCTGAAACGTTATCCAACACCATTATGTCAAACGGCAGTTGAACGCTTTTAAGCATGAGTAAGCTACGTTCATCATCATTATCAAAGTGGTAAAGTTTGACTGAGTGACCCGTTTGTTTTTGCCATTTATCAATCACGCTTGGGGCAATAGTATCTTCCCAAAGGTAGACATTCAGCTCCAAAGCGCTGGCTTGATAACAGACAGTATTCAGTACCATCAGCGACAGAAAGCGTTTGATCATTTGCGAATACGGATACCTATTTGTTATTACAAAATGGGTCACGATCCAACAAAATAATGAAACAGCGTAAAAGCCAATATTTTGGCTACGCTGACAGCCTGGATCACCTAACTATATGTATAATTTGATGGCATTATAATCACGACTTATGCGGCTGTCAGCTTTAATGGTTCAATTTTTTGACGCTAAATGAATTTTACTTGCGTTGGTTTGACGTTTTCACTTGGATAACAACCAAGCACTTTGAGGTGTCGTGTCAGGTGTGTTAGCTCAGCCAAAGCTTGCTGCATCTCATCGGAATCAATGTGTGCTTCTAAATCGACGTAGAACATTTCTTCCCAGGGATTGCCCATAATTGGGCGCGATTCGAGCTTGGTCATGTTGATCCCGTAACGTTGCAATACCAATAAAGTTGAAACTAATGAGCCCGCATCTTGTGAAGTTGACATTATCAACGTGGTTTTGGCTGGGATCTGTGGCGACACTTCAACGGGTTTGCGAGCCACTACGATAAAGCGGGTGTGGTTTTCTGTTTGGTTGGCTATATTGCCTTGAATCGGTTGCAAACCATACAACTTCCCACTGGCTGAGTTTCCAATTGCAGCCACATCAGAACGGTTAAGTTCTTGCACTTTCTTCATGGCATCTGCAGTGCTAGCACAGCTTTCCAATTTCACGCCTTTCAAACGGCTGAGGAATTCGCTGCACTGCTGGTGAGGCTGTGGATGTGAATAGAGCACTTTCAGATCTTCTAAGCGAATATCTTGTGTTGCGACCAAGCAATGTTCAATTGGTTGAGTTAGTTCGCCAACAATGTACAAAGTGGTGTGCTGGAGTAAATCATAGACCTCGTTAATTGAACCAGAGCTAGTGTTTTCAATAGGCAATACCCCATAATCGGCATGGCCAGATTCAACCGTTCTTGCCACCTCTTTGAAATGATCGCAGTTAAGCTCAATCAGCTCTGTGTTTTTACGGCTGAAATATTCGCGAGTCGCCAAATGTGAGTAAGAGCCTTTGGCGCCTAAAAAGGCCACACGTGCTAAAGGTTTACGATTTTGCGGGTTAGCAAGGTTTTGCAGATAAGCTTGCTGAAGCAAAACGGAGTCTTCAATGATGGTGTGGAAAATTTTGGTGATGTACTGAGGGTCGAGCTGATATTTCTCTTTTCCGGCATTGATGAGTTTGACCAGCAATTGTTGCTCACGAGCAGGATCGCGCACTGGTTTGGCGGTTTCTACCTTACTTTTGGCGACCTCAATACTCATTTTGCGTCGTTCCGACAGCAGGTTCAGCAGTTGGTCATCGAGTTCGTTCAGTCTTAAGCGAATGTTATCGAGTGAGTATTGTTTGTCTGTCATAAAATTATCCTTATAAAAAAGCCCCCTGAAGAGGAGGCTTTCTGTTCGTTTTTGACTTGTCTTTTGACAACGAGCGAGCCTCCAAGGTTATTGGAGAAAAAAGAAGTCAAAAAAGTACAGGAAATGAGGTGTCATAAGTGCATATTTATCCAAGTAAGTCAGCACACAATAAGCAAGCCCCTAGAGAGCGTCAAGCAAAAAAATAGCGCCCTAAGGCGCTATCTCCCCATAATTCTGGTTATTCGACTTCTTCACTCAGTTCTGGCTTGTCTGCACGGCGAGCTTCCGGTTTGTGGCGTAGTTTATTCAATTGTCGTTCGAGTTTTTGTTCTACCTCGTTAATGGCGGCATACAAATCTTCGTGAATCGCTGAGGCGACTAACTGGCCGCGTGGAATGCTAACGACTGCTTCAAATTTTTTCTGTTTATTCGGTTCTTCGCTAAAGCAGGCTTGGCAACCAATGATGTCAACTTGCCATTTTTCTAATTTTTTGAATTTACCCTCAATATGGTTGCGGATTGCAGAGGTGATTTCGATGTTTTTACCAGTGATGTTCATTTTCATATAACGTTTTCCTCTGTGTCATCCCTTATGGGTTAAGTTCAGATTACCTCGCTAAATGGGAAATAACGTGATCCGTGTCACACTTGTTGGGTGGGTTTTATTGATGTGAAATAAACGTGATCTATCGCAAATCTCGTGCGGATGAAGTGAAGAAAAAGCTTGTTATCTCTTATAAAAACGCTAGATTCGAGTAAGTAGAGACTAAAAATTTCCGATTTTTTAGCGCTTTATTTCGGCCTGAAAAACCTTGTTGAGTGAAAATGCAGCATTGATTTTTTGTGATCTGCTTCTCAATGGTGGTGAGGTTAATCTAAAGTAAGCCAGTGTGTAGAAAAAGATGGAACAGAATAGATAAAAGAAGAGCCACATTTTATTATGTGGCTCTTCTTTTTAAGTGGGTTTAACGCTTTAAGTTATGGGTTAAGCTTCATCAATTGTTTTGTACGTTCAACGGCTTCAGTCATTCCGAGCTGTTGATAGGCTTCAAGCTGTATATCTAATGCTTTTCGTGCCGCTTCCGTATCCGGGTAGGTTTTTTGCAACTCTTGAGTGCGATTAATCGCTGCTATCCATGCTTCACGGCGCAAGTAGAAATCGGCAGTCGCTAGGTCGTATTCCGCTAATCGGTTTTTCAATGCATACATACGGCGCTGAGCATCTTCCGCGTAGGGGCTGTTTGGATAGCGTTGTAGTAGCTTCTTAAAATCCGCAAAAGCCGATTTCACAGGTTCAGGGTCGCGGTCACTACGATCGACATTGAACAGGTCGTGCATAAAGTTGCGATCTTGCGCCATGTGAGTCAAACCACGCATATACAATACCCAATCCATCTTTTCATGGGTGGGATTAAGGCGAGTAAAACGCTCAATCGTCGCTAAACCTAACGCAAGGTCATCGTTTTTGTAGTAGGCATAAATCAGATCGAGTTGTACTTGCTCTGAGTAGGCACCAAACGGATAGCGTGAATCAAGCGCTTCGAGTTTTTCGATAGCGGTTAACCAAGAACCGCTTTGCAGCGCGGTTTGGGCTTCTGAGTACAGCTCGGATGGCGGTACATCAGGCACCACTTCTGGGCTGCTAGAGCAACCAAATAACAGGGATAACGCGAGTAGGCCTGATAAAGTCTGGTATTTCATGTCAGGGTGGAATTCCTTGCAAATCTTGCTTTTCAATAGGTGCGTAAACCGCGCGCAAATCGTTTCGTTACTTTCTTAGCAGTAACAGATACAATGTCGGCGTATTTTTCCATACTAGTGACTATTAGTCTCACGGTTTTTTAAAAAGTTCGATATGGCTCATCAGATTGAATTAACTCAAACAGTAAAAGATAGCCAGCTTGGTCAACGTCTTGACCAAGCTGTGGCTGAATTATTTACCGATTTTTCCCGCTCACGCTTAAAAGAGTGGTTGTTGGAAGGCAAGATTGCCGTAAATGGCGAAGTGATCACTAAGCCGCGCATGAAAGTGATGGGTGGCGAGGTGATTGTTGTTCAGGCTGAACTCGAAGATGAACAGCGCTGGGAAGCGCAGGATTTGCCACTCAACATCGTGTATGAAGATGACGACATTATCGTTATTAACAAACCGCGTGACTTTGTGGTGCATCCTGGTGCTGGCCAAGCGGATAGCACGGTGCTTAATGCTTTGCTATTCCATTATCCGCCGATCGCTGAAGTGCCACGTGCGGGTATCGTCCATCGTCTTGATAAAGACACCACAGGTTTGATGGTGGTCGCAAAAACGGTTCCTGCGCAAACTCATCTTGTACGTGCTCTGCAAAAGCGCGATGTGACTCGTGAGTACGAAGCGATTGTGATTGGTACTATGACGGCTGGCGGCATGATTGATAAGCCGATTGGCCGCCACTCGACTAAGCGTACTTTGATGTCTGTTTCACCAATGGGTAAACATGCCGTCACGCATTACCGTGTTGCGGAACATTTCCGTGAACATACGCGTCTGCGTTTGCGTTTAGAAACAGGGCGTACTCACCAAATTCGTGTGCATATGGCTTATTTGCAACATCCCCTATTAGGTGACACTGCCTATGGTGGTCGTGCGCGTATTCCGAAAGGGGCGTCAGAAGAGTTAACGGAGATGATTCGTGGCTTCGATCGCCAAGCGCTGCACGCGGTGATGCTGAAATTTGAGCACCCAATTACGGGGGAAGAGCTCGAATTCCACGCACCAGTACCTGATGATATGGTTGAGATGACGCTCGCACTGCGTGAAGATGCGAAGCTAAACCGCACTGAAGAGTATTAATCATGATTCTCCCCAACTGGAATGCCCCCAAACAAGTCAAAGCGTTTAGTTCGACTCGCCACGGTGGTTTTTCACAAGGTGCTTATCAAGGGCTAAACCTAGGTATGCATGTTGGGGATGATCCTGAACTTGTACTGCGTAATCGGCAATCGTTGGTGGCAACGTCAGCGATGCCAAGTTCACCCATTTGGCTCAATCAAACCCATTCCACAGTGGTACTCAATGTTGATGCTCCAACCGAGCAAGTGTTGGACGCCGATGGGCTGATCACTGCTACTCCGAACGTGGTGTGCTCAGCGATGACGGCGGATTGTCTGCCGGTATTGATGACCAATCGTGCTGGTACCCAAGTCGCTGCGGTTCATGCTGGCTGGCGTGGTTTGGTGAATGGCATTGTTGAACAAACGGCGGCAAGAATGTCCGGTGATGTCATGGTGTGGCTTGGTCCCGCTATTGGCTCGCAAGCGTTTGAAGTGGGCGAAGATGTTTTCGCCGCTTTTGTTGCTCACCATCCTCAAGCTGAACACGCTTTCACTCCTCGTACACAACAAGGGAAATGGCTGGCGGATATGAGTCAGTTAGTCAAACTGCGTTTGCATGAATTAGGTATTGAGCAAATCTTTGATAGTGGCTTATGTACCTATCAGGATGCGGATCGCTTTTATTCCTATCGCCGAGATGGAGTGACGGGGCGGCAAGCGGCTTTTATTTGGCTTGAAGAGTAAGCTGCATCCATACCCATATCAAACAACAAGAAAGTTTCCTCAACGTCCCTTGAAAATCTGGCTCGTGATAACCATCTTTCCTAACGTATTCAATTTATCTCAGATGAGGTTAGGAAGGTTGGTATGCGTCTTGACAGATTTACGAGCAAATTTCAGATCGCGATTTCCGATGCCCAGTCATTAGCGCTCGGGCGTGATCATCAATATATCGAACCTGTGCACCTGATGGTGGCACTGCTAGATCAAAACGGCAGTCCGATCCGCCCATTACTCACCATGCTAAATGTGGATGTGATGCAACTGCGCTCTAAGTTGAGCGAGATGCTGGATCGACTCCCGAAAGTGAGTGGTATTGGTGGTGATGTACAGCTCTCTTCGGCGTTGGGCTCGCTATTTAATCTGTGTGATAAAGTCGCGCAAAAGCGTCAAGATGCTTACATCTCCTCTGAAATCTATCTACTTGCTGCGATTGAGGATAAAGGGCCTCTGGGTCATTTACTCAAAGAATTTGGATTGACCGAGAGAAAAGTCTCAGAAGCGATAGAGAAAATTCGTGGTGGGCAAAAGGTCAATGACCCGAATGCGGAAGAGCTGCGCCAAGCATTGGAAAAATTCACCATTGATCTGACTGAACGTGCTGAACAGGGCAAACTCGATCCTGTGATCGGTCGTGATGATGAAATTCGCCGCACCATTCAAGTGCTGCAGCGTCGCACCAAGAATAACCCAGTGATTATTGGTGAGCCCGGTGTTGGTAAAACTGCGATAGTGGAAGGTTTGGCACAACGCATCATTAATAATGAAGTCCCAGAAGGCCTGCGTGGACGCCGCGTATTGTCTTTAGATATGGGCGCGTTGGTGGCTGGGGCGAAATATCGCGGCGAGTTTGAAGAACGCTTGAAATCGGTGCTCAATGAGTTAGCGAAAGAAGAAGGTAATATCATCCTCTTTATTGATGAGCTGCATACCATGGTTGGCGCGGGTAAAGGTGAAGGCTCGATGGACGCCGGCAATATGCTCAAACCGGCTTTGGCGCGTGGAGAGCTGCACTGTGTCGGCGCAACGACCTTAGATGAGTACCGCCAATACATAGAAAAAGATCCTGCATTAGAACGCCGATTCCAAAAAGTGTTAGTGGATGAGCCAACGGTGGAAGACACCATCGCCATCTTGCGTGGATTGAAAGAGCGTTATGAGCTGCATCACCATGTCGAAATCACTGATCCGGCGATTGTAGCGGCAGCGAGCCTATCGCATCGCTATATTTCCGATCGCCAGTTGCCTGATAAAGCCATCGATTTGATCGATGAAGCCGCTTCAAGCATTCGGATGCAGATTGACTCCAAACCAGAAGCTCTGGATAAGCTTGAGCGCAAAATCATCCAACTGAAAATCGAGCAGCAAGCACTCTCTAATGAGCACGATGAAGCCAGTGAAAAACGCTTGGCGATCTTAAATGAAGAGCTGCAAGAGAAAGAGCGCGATTACGCAGAGTTGGAAGAAGTGTGGAAAGCGGAAAAAGCCGCGCTCTCCGGTACACAACATATTAAAGCGGCACTTGAACAAGCGCGGATGGATCTGGAAGTGGCTCGCAGAGCTGGGGACTTGAACCGCATGTCAGAGCTGCAATATGGTCGGATTCCAGAGCTAGAAAAGCAGCTCGATCTGGCCGCACAAGCCGAAATGCAGGAAATGACTCTGCTGCGCAATAAAGTGACGGATGCAGAAATTGCCGAAGTGCTTTCAAAACAGACCGGTATTCCTGTGTCAAAAATGCTCGAAGCCGAGAAAGAAAAGCTACTGCGCATGGAAGAAGTGCTGCATAAACGCGTGATTGGCCAAAAAGAAGCGGTGGAAGTGGTCGCGAATGCGATCCGCCGCAGTCGCGCGGGGCTTTCTGATCCGAATCGTCCGATTGGTTCCTTCTTATTCTTAGGGCCAACTGGGGTCGGTAAAACCGAGCTGTGTAAAACCTTGGCTAACTTCCTGTTTGATAGCGAAGATGCCATGGTACGCGTGGATATGTCGGAATTTATGGAGAAACACTCGGTTGCTCGCTTAGTCGGTGCGCCTCCAGGTTATGTTGGCTATGAAGAAGGTGGCTACTTAACGGAAGCGGTGCGCCGTAAACCTTACTCGGTTATTTTGCTGGATGAAGTGGAAAAGGCACATCCGGATGTCTTCAATATTTTGTTGCAAGTATTGGATGATGGCCGCCTAACTGATGGGCAAGGCCGCACGGTCGATTTTCGAAATACCGTGGTGATCATGACCTCCAACTTGGGTTCAGGACGAATTCAGGAAAACTTTGCAAGATTGGACTACCAAGGCATCAAAGAGCAAGTGATGGATGTGGTTAGCAAACACTTCCGTCCGGAGTTCCTAAACCGAGTGGATGAAAGTGTGGTATTCCATCCATTAGGACAAGAGCATATTAAGTCGATCGCCTCTATTCAGTTGGCCCGCCTACGTCAGCGTTTGGCAGAACGAGATTACCAACTTGAGGTTGATGATGAGGCGCTGGATCTGATTGCTCATGTTGGCTTCGATCCGGTTTATGGTGCTCGTCCACTGAAACGCGCGATTCAACAAAATGTGGAAAACCCACTGGCCAAATCGATTCTGGCTGGTAAGTTCCTGCCTAGTTCACCTATTTTACTATCGGTAAAAGACGGGAATATTTTCGCAAGCCAGTAGCAGATATCTTATCTATCATAAACAAGAGAGCCACTTTGAGTGGATCTCTTGTTTGTTAATTAAACAGCAAAGTGCACTTTTTAGTGTTTTTGTTGGTAATTTGTTCGTTTGAACTGAAAAAGTATAAAAAA
Organism: Vibrio mimicus; assembly: GCF_019048845.1. NCBI lineage: Bacteria > Pseudomonadati > Pseudomonadota > Gammaproteobacteria > Vibrionales > Vibrionaceae > Vibrio > Vibrio mimicus. The sequence goes on along the minus strand of NZ_CP077426.1, from coordinate 2,554,053 downwards.
AGCATTTTAGAGCTTGCCAGGTTTTAAATCCTCCCTATAATGCGCCCTCACTGACACGGCAGACGCCACAAGGCCTCAAGGCTAGTCAGCTAGGCTAAAACGCTTCGATGAAGAAAGTTGAAAAAAGAGTTTGACTCTGACAATTATCTCGCTAGAATGCACAGCCTCTTCGGTAAGAAAGCCGAAGCAAAACGCTCTTTAACAATGTAAACCAATCAATCTGTGTGGGCACTCGTTGATGATAATCAAAAAAGATTTATCAATGAACTGAGTGACCATTTGAATGAGCAATCATTCAGCACAGTCAATTCACTCTCGAAAGAGAGTATCAGTATTCATTGAGCCGAAGCGAAAGCTTCAAAAAAACTTTTAATTGAAGAGTTTGATCATGGCTCAGATTGAACGCTGGCGGCAGGCCTAACACATGCAAGTCGAGCGGCAGCACAGAGGAACTTGTTCCTTGGGTGGCGAGCGGCGGACGGGTGAGTAATGCCTGGGAAATTGCCCGGTAGAGGGGGATAACCATTGGAAACGATGGCTAATACCGCATAACCTCGCAAGAGCAAAGCAGGGGACCTTCGGGCCTTGTGCTACCGGATATGCCCAGGTGGGATTAGCTAGTTGGTGAGGTAAGGGCTCACCAAGGCGACGATCCCTAGCTGGTCTGAGAGGATGATCAGCCACACTGGAACTGAGACACGGTCCAGACTCCTACGGGAGGCAGCAGTGGGGAATATTGCACAATGGGCGCAAGCCTGATGCAGCCATGCCGCGTGTATGAAGAAGGCCTTCGGGTTGTAAAGTACTTTCAGTAGGGAGGAAGGTGGTTAAGTTAATACCTTAATCATTTGACGTTACCTACAGAAGAAGCACCGGCTAACTCCGTGCCAGCAGCCGCGGTAATACGGAGGGTGCAAGCGTTAATCGGAATTACTGGGCGTAAAGCGCATGCAGGTGGTTTGTTAAGTCAGATGTGAAAGCCCTGGGCTCAACCTAGGAATCGCATTTGAAACTGACAAGCTAGAGTACTGTAGAGGGGGGTAGAATTTCAGGTGTAGCGGTGAAATGCGTAGAGATCTGAAGGAATACCGGTGGCGAAGGCGGCCCCCTGGACAGATACTGACACTCAGATGCGAAAGCGTGGGGAGCAAACAGGATTAGATACCCTGGTAGTCCACGCCGTAAACGATGTCTACTTGGAGGTTGTGCCCTAGAGGTGTGGCTTTCGGAGCTAACGCGTTAAGTAGACCGCCTGGGGAGTACGGTCGCAAGATTAAAACTCAAATGAATTGACGGGGGCCCGCACAAGCGGTGGAGCATGTGGTTTAATTCGATGCAACGCGAAGAACCTTACCTACTCTTGACATCCAGAGAAGCCAGCGGAGACGCAGGTGTGCCTTCGGGAGCTCTGAGACAGGTGCTGCATGGCTGTCGTCAGCTCGTGTTGTGAAATGTTGGGTTAAGTCCCGCAACGAGCGCAACCCTTATCCTTGTTTGCCAGCACGTAATGGTGGGAACTCCAGGGAGACTGCCGGTGATAAACCGGAGGAAGGTGGGGACGACGTCAAGTCATCATGGCCCTTACGAGTAGGGCTACACACGTGCTACAATGGCGTATACAGAGGGCAGCAAGACCGCGAGGTGGAGCGAATCTCACAAAGTACGTCGTAGTCCGGATTGGAGTCTGCAACTCGACTCCATGAAGTCGGAATCGCTAGTAATCGCAAATCAGAATGTTGCGGTGAATACGTTCCCGGGCCTTGTACACACCGCCCGTCACACCATGGGAGTGGGCTGCAAAAGAAGCAGGTAGTTTAACCTTCGGGAGGACGCTTGCCACTTTGTGGTTCATGACTGGGGTGAAGTCGTAACAAGGTAGCGCTAGGGGAACCTGGCGCTGGATCACCTCCTTACACGATGATTATCGTGATGAGTGTCCACACAGATTGATTCGGTTTAGATTTGAGCATCAAGTGGGTCTGTAGCTCAGGTGGTTAGAGCGTACGCCTGATAAGCGTAAGGTCGGTGGTTCGAGTCCACTCAGACCCACCACTAACGATGGGGTTATAGCTCAGCTGGGAGAGCGCCTGCCTTGCACGCAGGAGGTCTGCGGTTCGATCCCGCATAACTCCACCATCTTTAAGCGTTTTCGCTGAGAATGTTTAAAAATGGTTTTCATCAGAAAATCTTGCTCTTTAACAATTTGGAAAGCTGACAAAACAACAAATTATTGTTGTTTGTAAAGTTCTCAATGTTTATCGAAAGATAAACACCAACAACACATTCAAGTGTGCTTGGTATCGAATAAGACTTCGGTCTTGTTCAAAATTTGAGTCCGGCAAAATCTGTCTCGCACTCATGTAAATTAAACGCGAGACAACTTAGGTTGTTTAAACAACAACCCGAAACTCCTTCGGGTTGTATGGTTAAGTGACTAAGCGTACACGGTGGATGCCTGGGCAGTCAGAGGCGATGAAGGACGTACTAACTTGCGATAAGCGCAGATAAGGCAGTAAGAGCCGTTTGAGTCTGCGATTTCCGAATGGGGAAACCCAACTGCATAAGCAGTTACTGTTAACTGAATCCATAGGTTAACAGAGCAAACCGGGGGAACTGAAACATCTAAGTACCCCGAGGAGAAGAAATCAACCGAGATTCCGGTAGTAGCGGCGAGCGAACCTGGATTAGCCCTTAAGCACTCGGTGAAGTAGGTGAACAAGCTGGAAAGCTTGGCGATACAGGGTGATAGCCCCGTAACCGACGCTTCATCGAGCGTGAAATCGAGTAGGGCGGGACACGTGATATCCTGTCTGAATATGGGGGGACCATCCTCCAAGGCTAAATACTCCTGACTGACCGATAGTGAACCAGTACCGTGAGGGAAAGGCGAAAAGAACCCCTGTGAGGGGAGTGAAATAGAACCTGAAACCGTGTACGTACAAGCAGTAGGAGCACCTTCGTGGTGTGACTGCGTACCTTTTGTATAATGGGTCAGCGACTTATATTCAGTGGCAAGGTTAACCGTATAGGGGAGCCGTAGCGAAAGCGAGTCTTAACTGGGCGTTCAGTCTCTGGATATAGACCCGAAACCGGGTGATCTAGCCATGGGCAGGTTGAAGGTTGAGTAACATCAACTGGAGGACCGAACCGACTAATGTTGAAAAATTAGCGGATGACTTGTGGCTAGGGGTGAAAGGCCAATCAAACTCGGAGATAGCTGGTTCTCCCCGAAAGCTATTTAGGTAGCGCCTCGGACGAATACTACTGGGGGTAGAGCACTGTTAAGGCTAGGGGGTCATCCCGACTTACCAACCCTTTGCAAACTCCGAATACCAGTAAGTACTATCCGGGAGACACACGGCGGGTGCTAACGTCCGTCGTGGAGAGGGAAACAACCCAGACCGCCAGCTAAGGTCCCAAAGTATTGCTAAGTGGGAAACGATGTGGGAAGGCTTAGACAGCTAGGATGTTGGCTTAGAAGCAGCCATCATTTAAAGAAAGCGTAATAGCTCACTAGTCGAGTCGGCCTGCGCGGAAGATGTAACGGGGCTAAGCAATACACCGAAGCTGCGGCAATGTCTTTTAGACATTGGGTAGGGGAGCGTTCTGTAAGCCGTTGAAGGTGAATCGTAAGGTTTGCTGGAGGTATCAGAAGTGCGAATGCTGACATGAGTAACGACAAGGGGGGTGAAAAACCTCCCCGCCGGAAGACCAAGGGTTCCTGTCCAACGTTAATCGGGGCAGGGTGAGTCGACCCCTAAGGTGAGGCCGAAAGGCGTAATCGATGGGAAACGGGTTAATATTCCCGTACTTCTGACTATTGCGATGGGGGGACGGAGAAGGCTAGGTGGGCCAGGCGACGGTTGTCCTGGTTCAAGTGCGTAGGCTTGAGAGTTAGGTAAATCCGGCTCTCTCTAAGGCTGAGACACGACGTCGAGCTACTACGGTAGTGAAGTCATTGATGCCATGCTTCCAGGAAAAGCCTCTAAGCTTCAGATAGTCAGGAATCGTACCCCAAACCGACACAGGTGGTCGGGTAGAGAATACCAAGGCGCTTGAGAGAACTCGGGTGAAGGAACTAGGCAAAATGGTACCGTAACTTCGGGAGAAGGTACGCTCTTGATGGTGAAGTCCCTCGCGGATGGAGCTGACGAGAGTCGCAGATACCAGGTGGCTGCAACTGTTTATTAAAAACACAGCACTGTGCAAAATCGCAAGATGACGTATACGGTGTGACGCCTGCCCGGTGCCGGAAGGTTAATTGATGGGGTTAGCGCAAGCGAAGCTCTTGATCGAAGCCCCGGTAAACGGCGGCCGTAACTATAACGGTCCTAAGGTAGCGAAATTCCTTGTCGGGTAAGTTCCGACCTGCACGAATGGCGTAATGATGGCCACGCTGTCTCCACCCGAGACTCAGTGAAATTGAAATCGCTGTGAAGATGCAGTGTACCCGCGGCTAGACGGAAAGACCCCGTGAACCTTTACTACAGCTTGGCACTGAACATTGAACCTACATGTGTAGGATAGGTGGGAGGCTATGAAGACGTGACGCTAGTTGCGTTGGAGCCGTCCTTGAAATACCACCCTTGTATGTTTGATGTTCTAACTTAGACCCGTTATCCGGGTTGAGGACAGTGCCTGGTGGGTAGTTTGACTGGGGCGGTCTCCTCCCAAAGAGTAACGGAGGAGCACGAAGGTGGGCTAATCACGGTTGGACATCGTGAGGTTAGTGCAATGGCATAAGCCCGCTTAACTGCGAGAATGACGGTTCGAGCAGGTGCGAAAGCAGGTCATAGTGATCCGGTGGTTCTGTATGGAAGGGCCATCGCTCAACGGATAAAAGGTACTCCGGGGATAACAGGCTGATACCGCCCAAGAGTTCATATCGACGGCGGTGTTTGGCACCTCGATGTCGGCTCATCACATCCTGGGGCTGAAGTCGGTCCCAAGGGTATGGCTGTTCGCCATTTAAAGTGGTACGCGAGCTGGGTTTAGAACGTCGTGAGACAGTTCGGTCCCTATCTGCCGTGGGCGTTGGAAGATTGAAGGGGGCTGCTCCTAGTACGAGAGGACCGGAGTGGACGAACCTCTGGTGTTCGGGTTGTGTCGCCAGACGCATTGCCCGGTAGCTAAGTTCGGAATCGATAACCGCTGAAAGCATCTAAGCGGGAAGCGAGCCCTGAGATGAGTCTTCCCTGACAGTTTAACTGTCCTAAAGGGTTGTTCGAGACTAGAACGTTGATAGGCAGGGTGTGTAAGCGTTGTGAGGCGTTGAGCTAACCTGTACTAATTGCCCGTGAGGCTTAACCATACAACACCCAAGGGGTTTTGTAGTGGACTCAAAGTTAAGCGCATAAGAATGTGTGTGAGAATGAAAACAGCTTTCCAGATTTTAAAATTTTGCTTGGCGACCATAGCGTTTTGGACCCACCTGACTCCATCCCGAACTCAGAAGTGAAACGAAACAGCGTCGATGGTAGTGTGGGGTTTCCCCATGTGAGAGTAGAACATCGCCAGGCTTTAATTTAGCACCAAGCGCTAACCAATGCGGAGCGGTAGTTCAGTTGGTTAGAATACCGGCCTGTCACGCCGGGGGTCGCGGGTTCGAGTCCCGTCCGCTCCGCCACTTATTTGAGAAACCCAGTCTTACGACTGGGTTTTTTGCTTTCTAGATAAAAGTGCTGTTATCTTGGTTATTCAATCCTTCTAACTCTCTTATTCTGCTTCTTGAGCCCTTAGAACAATGGTTTATCCTTTGTTTTTTGTATGACTCGCACCTCTCCATGCTGGCTGTTATGATGGCAAAAAAGGAGAAAATCACTCATGCCTCATTTACGTTTTCGCGCAGTAGAAGCGTATATCGTTGAATCGCTAGTCCCTACCTTACTTAATGAGCTTTCCTCTCTACTCAGTAGTCCTCGAAATGCTTTTACCTTTGAGTTGATTAATACCCAGTATTTCGCGGAAGGAGAGGTTTATCCCATGGTGGAAGTATTGTGGTTTGGAAGAGAACAGCAAACTCAGGATCGGGTTGCACAGGTGATTACAGAGCAGATACGTCAGTTGCTCGGTGCTGATTCTCATGTTGCTGTCGTGTTCATACCTTTGCAACGCACTGCTTATTATCTGGATGGTCAACATTTCTGAGGAGACAACATGAATCCAGTTATCGATACTATGCTCAACCATCGCTCTATTCGTGCTTTTACCCAAGAGCCTATTTCTGCAACGCAACTTGAGACGATCATTGCTTCAGGTATTGCGGCTTCGTCATCCAGCTTGCTGCAAGTGATTTCCGTAATCAGAGTGACAGATGGCAGTATGCGTCAGCAATTAGCAAAACTTGCAGGTAATCAAGCTTATGTGGCAAGTGCGGCTGAGTTTTTGGTTTTTTGTATTGATTATCAACGACATTATGCGCTGAACCTGAATGTGAAACCTGAATTTATGGAGTTAACCTTAATTGGTGCTGTTGATGCGGGGATTATGGCGCAAAACTGTTTGTTAGCGGCAGAGTCTATGGGGTTGGGTGGTGTCTACATTGGTGGTTTACGTAATTCACCGAATGAAGTCGATGCTTTGCTTAACCTGCCGCCTTATACCGCGGTATTGTTTGGTATGTGCTTAGGGCACCCAGCTCAGGATCCTGAGTTAAAACCACGCTTGGCTCCGAAGGTGATCTTGCATGAAAACCACTACCAGCCTTTAAATAAAGAGGATGTCGCAGAATATGACCGAACCATGGTTGAGTATTACCAAAAACGTTCCGGTAATCCTAAACAGCAGGGATGGTCTGAACAAATTACCGCTAAGCTTTCAGAAGAGTCTCGGCCATTTATGCTCAGCTATTTGCAGCGTAAAGGATTAGCCCTCAAGTAGTGTAAAAATCCCAGCGCTTGGCTGGGATTTTTTTTAAGCGAGCCCTTGAATAATCACGAACTTCTCTAGCAGTTGCTCTTCGGTTTCGCGATGGGCAGGATCGGTGATAATGCAGTTGCTGATGGGACAAACCGACTGGCAAGTCGGTTTGTCATAGTGCCCTTTACATTCAGTGCATAAATCGGGGTCGATCTCATAGATCTTATCTCCCATTGAAATCGCACTGTTTGGGCACTCTGGCTCACACATATCACAGTTCGTGCATTTGGCGGTAATGAGTAGCGCCATAATTACTTGCCTGTTGGGTTACGGGTATCCTGCCCTTGTACTAGGTTACGCATCAGCAGTGCGTAGCTGAGATCCAACTCTTCCGGAACTGGAATGTAAACAAAGTGACCGTTGCCTTTGGCATCATCTGTCGCTTCACCTTTACGATTTTCCATCGCTTCTAAAGTGAAGATAACATTGCCTTTTGGCGTCATCAGTTCAAGGCTATCGCCGAGCACAAATTTGTTCTTCACTTCCACTTCGGCCATTGCGCCGCGGCGTTTACCGGTAAATTCACCCACAAACTGTTGAGTGTCGGAAACCGAGTAGCCGTAATCGTAGTTTTGGTAAGCATCGTGTGTGTGGCGACGTAGGAAACCTTCGGTATAACCACGGTGCGCCAAGCTTTCTAGGGTAGTCATCAGGCTATCATCGAATGGCTTGCCCGCAACCGCATCATCAATTGCTTTACGGTACACTTGCGCTGTGCGTGCGCAGTAGTAGAAAGATTTAGTACGGCCTTCGATTTTCAGTGAGTGCACACCCATTTGAGTTAGGCGCTCAACATGCTGTATCGCACGCAGATCTTTCGAGTTCATGATGTAGGTGCCGTGCTCATCTTCAAACGCGGCCATTTTCTCATCTGGGCGATGGCTTTCAGAAAGCAGTACGACATCATCAATTGGTTTGCCTGCACCAATGGTGGTGTCTGGACGTTCATTTTGAACTTCGATGGCTTGCGCAGCATTGGGATCAAACTGTTCAACGATCTGACCTGCTTCATCTTCTTTAGCTGCTTCAACTTTGTATTCCCAACGGCATGCGTTAGTGCAAGTACCTTGGTTTGGATCGCGCTTGTTGATGTAGCCAGACAGCAAGCAACGGCCTGAGTAAGCCATGCACAACGCACCATGTACGAACACTTCAATTTCAGTATTCGGACATTTTTCACGGATCTCTTCGATCTCTTCTAAAGAGAGCTCACGAGAAACAATCACACGCTCAACGCCTTGTGAAGCCCAGAATTTCACGGTTGCCCAGTTCACGGCATTCGCTTGTACAGAAAGATGGATCGGCATGTGTGGGAATTCTTCGCGAACCATCATAATCAAGCCTGGGTCAGACATGATGAGCGCATCAGGCCCCATATCAATTACAGGCTTAAGGTCACGGATGAAAGTTTTCAGCTTAGAGTTGTGTGGCTGAATGTTACACACGACATAGAATTTTTTACCCAGTGCGTGGGCTTCATCAATGCCGATTTGTAGGTTTTCGTGGTTGAACTCATTGTTACGCACGCGAAGGCTGTAACGAGGTTGGCCTGCGTATACCGCATCTGCCCCGTAGGCAAAAGCGTAGCGCATGTTTTTCAGGCTACCAGCGGGTGAAAGGAGTTCTGGAACAAAGGTTTTTGGCGTTGTCATTGCTTGCTTCTCTTACAATCTGATCTCAAGTCAGGCCAATACCACCTGATGGTATTGGAAAGGGCGCAAATTTTACGTCAAAAACCCTACTCTGCATAGTGAAACTCTCACCACCTCATTTACGCAGAGGTGGTGAAATTGAGTCCACGATTAGGCTTCAGGGTGAGGCAGGCCACCTAGGGCATTGAACAGATCAGGTAGGAAGACCGACATTTCTCCGCACAGCAGGGAGAAATCGGCATCAAGACGTGCCGCGCGATCTTCGCGTGGGATGTCATCATTCTGCTCTTTGAGTTCATCGCTGTATGTTAGGCGCTTGATGCTGCAATCTTCCGCTAAGACAAAACGAATTCGATCTTGCCAGTTGATCGCCAGTTTGGTGACCACTTTATTGGCTTGAATGTGACTGAGAATTTCATCGCTGCTCAGTTCCTGCTTTTTACAGCGAATGGTTGCGCCGTCATCGAGTAATGATTTGAGCTCCGCTTCTTCCATCAGGCTAAAACCTTGTGGCAGATTGCCGTCTTTCACCCATTGCGTCAGAGTCGTTTCTACCGCAATTTCAGGAATAGCAGGGACAACAGGCAGACTGCCCATGGTTTTACGCAGTAGCGCGAGCACATCTTCGGCTTTTTTGTAGCTTCCTGCATCAACCAGAATTAAGCCTTCGGTGGGCATGATCAGCACAAAAGTGAGTTGGCTTTTGCTGAATGCGCGTGGTAGTAAATCGATGACGATGTCTTCTTTCAGCGCTTCTTTTTCTTTTTTCTTCAGTGGGCGGTCTTCTTCGGCTTCCATCGCTTCGACTTTGGCGTTAAGCGAATCTTTAATCACGGAAGCGGGCAGCATTTTCTCTTCACGTTTCGCGCAGACTAAAATGCGGTTTTCACTGACGTGGGTCATCATGTCGCCGTGTTTACCCAGAGCGGAAACCCAACCAAACTTCTGTTTATCCTGACTGCCGCAAGGCGTAAAACGAAATTCGGCCAACTGTTTTTCCAGCTGATCGGCATTGAAGTTAACCTCGCGATTAACGCGATACACCATACAGTTTTTAAACCACATTGTTGTTTTCCCTTGGTTAGAAAGCCAGACATGATAGGGGAAGATGCTGAGAAAGTCTTAACCCTAATTCAAAAAAATAGGGATAGCTGCCCAGTTGTTGTCTCGCTTTGCTTGTGAGGCTTAGGTATATGAATTTCGCCTGAACCTTATATGAAAATTTGTTTGCAAAGGTCACAAAAGTGTCATAAACATTTCCCATAATGCATGGCGTTGGTGAAAAACAAAGGTTAATCAATTATGTCTAGAAGGATTCTGGTTGTTGAAGACGAAGCACCGATTCGTGAAATGTTGTGTTTCGTGCTTGAACAAAAGGGCTATCAGGCGGTTGAGGCCGAAGATTATGATTCGGCGATGAGTAAACTGGCTGAGCCTTTTCCTGATCTCGTCCTGCTTGACTGGATGTTGCCTGGTGGGAGTGGCATCAACCTCATCAAGCATATGAAGCGCGAAGAGATGACGCGCAACATTCCTGTGGTGATGCTTACCGCCCGTGGTGAAGAAGAAGATAAAGTCCGCGGCCTAGAAGTGGGCGCGGATGATTACATTACCAAACCGTTTTCACCTAAAGAATTAGTCGCCCGCTTAAAAGCGGTGATTCGTCGGGTCTCTCCGACCGCGTTGGAAGATGTGATTGATGTTCAAGGTTTGAAGTTAGATCCGGTTTCGCACCGTGTTACCGCTAACGATCAGCCGCTGGACATGGGACCGACTGAGTTCAAGATGTTACACTTCTTCATGACGCACCAAGAGCGTGTGTATAGCCGCGAACAACTGCTCAACAACGTTTGGGGCACCAACGTTTATGTTGAAGATCGCACGGTAGACGTTCACATTCGTCGTCTGCGCAAAGCTTTAGAAGATGCTGGACATGATAAGTTGGTCCAGACTGTGCGCGGTGCGGGGTATCGTTTTTCAACCAAAGCCTAAGAGGGTGTAGAACAAATCAGTATGGTTGAACGCTTAACATGGAAAAAGCTAGCTTGGGAGCTGGCTTTTTTTTACTTGCCATGGATTGTGGTGGGATGGATTTTCGGAAGCATGCCGTGGCTGCTGTTGGCAGCGACGGCTTTGCAGCTTTTTTGGCATTTGAATCATCAAATTCGCCTCTCGGCTTGGTTGTGGGATGAAAAACGTCTCACCCCACCTTCTGGAACCGGGAATTGGGAATCGCTGTTCAATGGCATTTATCGTTTGCAGCAGCGCCATCGTAAAAAACGCAAAGAGCTGACCAATCTCATCCGTCGCTTCCGTAATGGTGCGGAATCTCTCCCCGATGCAGTTGTGGTGTTTCGTAGCGAAGGCAATATCGTGTGGTGTAACCGCCTTGCGCAGCATTTGCTGGGCTTTCGTTGGCCAGATGATGCTGGGCAGCCGATCTCCAATTTGTTGCGTACACCGGACTTTATCAAATACCTCAAGAAAGATGATTTTACGGATCCGCTTGAAATGCGTTCACCGCTGAATAGTGATCGCATGCTTGAACTGCGGATTGTGCCGTACACCGAGGGTGAACACCTGATGGTGGTGCGTGATGTCACTCAGCTTAAACAGCTCGAAGGCATGCGCCGTAATTTCTTTGCCAACGTTTCTCATGAGCTGCGTACGCCGATGACGGTGCTGCAAGGTTATTTGGAAATGACCGAAGATCCTGATGTGCTCGCCGGCCCCATGTGGAGCAAAGCCCATGGCGTAATGACTGAGCAGCTCAACCGAATGAACAGCTTGGTGAACCAGCTATTGACGCTCTCAAAAATTGAAGCATCGCCGATGGTCGATCTTGATCAAGAGGTCGATGTGCCTGCCATGTTGGAAGTGTTAGAGAAAGAAGCGCTGAGCTTAAGTGGCGATGCACTACATAAGCTGCATTTTGAGGTGGATAAGAGCCTTAAGGTGCTGGCGGATGAAGATCAACTGCGCAGCGCGATTTCTAATCTGGTGTACAACGCGGTTAAATATACCCCGCCGGGCGCGCAAATTGATGTGCGTTGGTATCGCACTGGCAAAGGCGCTTGCCTAGAAGTGGAAGATAAAGGTGAGGGGATTGAACCTCAGCATTTACACCGCTTAACAGAGCGTTTTTATCGCGTCGATAAAGCCCGCTCACGCGATACCGGCGGCAGTGGTTTGGGACTGGCGATCGTGAAACACGCGCTTGCACACCACGACACACATTTGGATATCTACAGTAAAGTTGGCGTGGGCAGTAAGTTTTCGTTTGTATTACCTAAACGGTTAGTGGCGAAAGGGTGAACCGCATGCTAAGTCGTGTTGGTTTGTTGAGCTCGTTGGTTTTGGCTTCATCGGCTGCTTGGGCATTGGATGAAAGTTTACCTACCTATGAAAAAGTCAGCGGTATTTCGGGGAGCCTATTGTCCGTCGGTTCGGATACGTTGGCGGGAATGACCACGCTGTGGGTGGAGGAGTTTCAAGCCTATTACCCAGCAGTGAATGCACAAGTGCAAGCCTCGGGTTCGGCGACGGCGCCGCCCGCGTTATCAGAAAGCACGGCACAGTTTGGCCCTATGAGCCGGCCAATGCGCAGCAGTGAAATTGCCGCGTTTGAAGCGATGCACGGTTATAAACCGACGGCATTGCGTGTGGCGATTGATGCGGTTGGGATTTTTGTACACCGTGATAACCCGATCAAAGGGCTGAATTTTCAGCAGTTGGATGCGATTTTTTCCGCGACATTGCGCTGTGGTGCCACTCAGCCGATTGTCACTTGGTCTCAGCTTGGTTTGCCTTATGATTGGGCAAAGCGCAACATTCAACTGTTTGGTCGCAACTCGGTATCAGGAACTTATGGTTACTTTAAGCAAAACGCGCTGTGCCAAGGGGATTTCCAAACCCGAGTCAATGAGCAGCCGGGCTCGGCTTCAGTGGTGCAGTCGGTTGCGTCTTCCATTAACACACTCGGTTATTCTGGGGTGGGTTATCGCGTTTCTGGTGTAAAGCTGCTGCCGATTGCGCGTGAAGGGAATGATTATGTTGAGCCAACCCAAGCCAACATTCTGTCGGGGGCTTATCCTTTATCGCGCTACTTGTATGTGTATGTGAACAAAAATCCAAACCGAGATTTGTCACCGATTGAGCGTGAATTTATTCGCTTTATTTTTTCGGAGCAGGGGCAAGCTTTGGTCGCGAAAGATGGTTATCTACCGATTTCAGCACAAGTGGCTCAGCAAGAGCTGGCAAAAGTCGGGATTGAGCTATCAACCGATTGAGTGGGTTCGTTCTGATCAAGACAATAAAAAACGCCCTAACTAAGTTGGGCGTTTTTTGTAGGTAACTCGTGATTAAAAATGCAGTTGCCAGCCGACTTCACGCCAATACTCTTGCTCCGTTTGTAAGTCAGCGTGCAACAACTTATTGTTTTCCAACCAATCAGGTTGCTCGCAGTCTAGCTTCCATTCGTCATCTTTAGCGGATAAAGAAAGGGGAGGTAAGGGATCATCGTTGCGCTGTCCATTTACAACGATGGCTAGGCGCAACACGCGGATCAAGCCGATAATGTGCTTTTTCTTGAATAGGCTGAAGTCATCTAACTCATTGAGCTTGAGCGATTTACGCTGAAAACGAGCCAGATTGGAGAGTACGAGTTGTTGTTCGCTGTTGAACCCAGCCATGTTGTTGTGGCGCAAAATATACGCTGAGTGACGATGGAAGCCTTGTAAGTTAATGCTCAGTCCAACTTCATGCAGTAATGCTCCCCACTCAAGTAGATCGCACAACTCACTCCCTTCGGGCAAATTCAGTTCGCTAGCCACTTGTGTGAGAAATTCACGCGCGTGACCTTTGACTTTTGCGGCGTGTTCTAAATCGACCAAGTGTTTAGTTGCTAGATTTTCTGTAGTACGCAGACGGATGTCGGAATACTTGAAACGATCTTCCATCTCATACAGCAAACCTTCGCGCAATGCACCATCAGAAAAATGCATCTCTTTGATTTTTAAACCATGAAAGATCGCGGAAAGAATGGCAACCCCTGCAGCAAACACAGGTTTACGATCATCAGTTAAACCAGGCAGTTGTAAGTCATCAATGCTGTCCCATTCGCACAGTTTTTCAATCAGCTTGCTCAGTCGTTCAAAGGTGATCAATCCATCTTCATGTCCTTGTCCGACTAACACTTCGTGGATTGCTTTGATGGTGCCTGATGAACCAAACGCGACTTGCCAACTTTTTTTACGGTATTTAGCGGCGATGGATTCCAATTTTTGCTCACTGGCGACAATCGCCTGCGCAAAGTTTTTGCGTGAGAGTTTACCATTAGCAAAAAAACGTTCGGTAAAGTTCACACACCCCATCTGTTTACTGTTGACTAGCTCGGCTTCAAATCCTTTGCCAATGATCATTTCGGTGCTGCCGCCACCAATATCAACCACTAACATAGAATCGGCTTGTGGTTGGGTGTGGGCAACACCAAGATAAATCAAACGCGCTTCTTCAGAACCTGGGATGATCTCAATCGGAAAAGGGAGCACTTCCAAGGCGCGTTGAATAAATACGTGGGCATTGTTGGCTTGGCGCAGGGTATGAGTTGCCGCAATTCGAACATTATGAGGGTCAAAACCTTGTAAGCGTTCCGCAAACATAGCTAAGCATTCTAAACCGCGTTGAATGGACTCCTCATCGAGATTTTTCTGTTCATCGAGCCCTGCTGCGAGGCGCACACGTTGCTTATGACGGCTAATCAGTTGAAGATCTTGGTCTACAACTTTGGCGACCACCATGTGAAAACTGTTTGAACCAAGATCGATGGCTGCGATTTCTCTGCCGTTACTGACTGCTGTTGTCATTGCTTTCCTGTTGACCTTTTATTTTGCGAGTCTGCTTCTCGACATTCTTAAGATAGTCGTAAATCGCGACCTGCGAGCGTACTTTTCTGCGATTACCACGGTCCACATACAAGTTACTCATTTCTTTGTCGATGCGGCGCGCTTTGACTGTATCTATAAACTGAATATTAAGGATATCAATGATGCGCTGTTTGATACGTTCATCACGAATCGGAGCCATGACCTCAATTCGGTGGTCAATATTCCGCTCCATCCAGTCTGCCGATGAGATAAATACTTGTGGGTTGCCATCATTATGCACCACTAACACGCGAGGATGCTCAAGGAAGCGGTCAATAATACTGATGATCTCAATATTGTCACTGACGCCCTCAACCCCCGGTACTAAAGAACACATTCCTCGGATAATCATGCGAATGTTTACCCCTGCAGCACTCGCACCATACAGTTTATTAATCAAGCCTTTATCCACTAAGTTGTTCACTTTTAGGGTGATGGCCGCTTTTTTACCTGCCTTGGCGTTGGCGATTTCCCCATCTAACAAGCGGTAAATTTGAGTGCGTGAATTGCGCGGTGAAACAATCAAGTGATTGAATTTAACTGGGCGAAATGGGTTTTCAATGTAGCCAAACACGGAGCGAACTTCGGCGGCCAGTTCTTGGTCTGCCGTCAATAATGCAAAATCGGTATAAATGCGTGCGGTACGTTCATGGAAATTGCCGGTACCGATGTGAGCGTAACGGACAAAATCCTCTCCTTCTTTACGGGTGATCAGCAGCAATTTTGCGTGAATTTTCATGCCCGGAACACCGAAAATCACGTGTACTCCGGCATCGGTCAGAATGCGTGACCACTCGATATTGGCTTCTTCATCAAAACGAGCTTGCAGCTCAACCACCACCACCACACGTTTGCCGTTGTGCACCGCATCCACCAACGAGTTCATCAATTTGGAGTCTTTGGCTACGCGATAAATATTGATTTTGATGCTGACGACTTTCGGGTCAAAAGAGGCTTGGCGCACAAGTTCCGTCATGTGCTCAAAGCTGTGATAAGGGTAGTGCAGTAAAATATCTTGTGCGCGAATCGCATCAAAAGCATTGGCATAACCTTCAAAGTCAGCACAAGTCATCGGAGGCAAGGGTTTGTTTTCTAAATAATCTCGGCCGACATTGGGGAAAGAAATAAAGTCTTTAAAATTGTGGTAACGCCCACCAGGGATCAAGCTGTCATAGTGGGAAATTTTTAGCTTGTAACAGAAGAATTTGAGCATGGCTTCTGGCATTTCGCGCTCATACACAAAGCGCACCGGAAGGGCGGTTAAGCGCTGACTTAACCCTTCTGACATCTGCTCGAGCAAGCTGTATTCGACTTCGTGGCGTAAATCGTACTCGGCATCGCGGGTCATTTTCATCGCGTAACCATTGAGCGAATCGTAGTCATAAAAACCACGGAAAATCTCATCCAGACAGAGACGAATAATGTTATCGAGCAGAATGATGGTTTTACGCCGTTTGCCTTTTTGCTCAGGCAGCATCACAAAGCGCGGCAGTTGATCGGTAGGGATCTCGATCAGCGCGTATTTAAATTCATCACTACTGCGCATTTCAACCGCAATGTAAGCGTACTCGTCTTTTAAAAACTGCATCACATCAATGTCATCACGCAACATGATTGGGGTCACATGCGGCAGCACTTCTTTGTGGAAATACTTTTTCACCCACTTGAGTTGGATTTCATCGAGTTGCGTTTCGTTGACCAAGAAAATGCGCCGTCTGGCCATTTCAAGAATCAATTCATTGTAAAGGTTATCGAAATCTTGGTTGAGTTTGAGGGCTTTGCTTTGCATGCGTGAGAGGAGGTGTTTGGAGATATCGTTGCCGCCCCGTTCTCGATTGATCAAGATTTGTCGTTTTACATCAGCGAATCTCACCTTATAAAACTCATCGAGGTTATTAGAAAATATCCCCAGAAAACGAATTCGTTCAATCAGAGGTACGGTTTTATCCGCTGCTTCCTGTAACACTCGCTCGTTAAACGAGAGCCAACTGAGTTCCTTATCGATGTACAGCTTATCCGCACTCATATCTTCCCTGCCATGTGAGTTGACGTTTTCATCATTAAAGAACTGCAAACTAAGTGATTTTTGTGACACTTTTATTGCATCGTCTTTCGCGTCATAGAGTTGTTTTGATTTCAGTAATTTATTGTGAGCTGTAATATAATTGTCACCCAACCGAAATATTATGACACTCCCCTAAGTATAGGTAGTCCAAAGCATGCTCAGACAGCCATTTTCATTGAAAGAACGTGATCGTGCACGGTTAGTCAAAGACCGTGTGGTGCGTTTTGCAGTGACTTGCGGTGGCGTCAGTGTATTGGGAGCTTTGGTACTGATTTTTATCTATTTAGGTATGGTAGTTGTGCCGTTGTTTGGCGATGCAAAATGGCAGGGCGATGTAGCGGTTAAGTCGATTTCAACCCCTAATCCGCTATTGATGACGGTAGGGGATTATGGTGAAAATGCCTTTGTTCTTTCAGATGATGGTGTAGGGCAGTTCTGGTCATTAAGATCGTCTAGTGATCAACCCACACTAAGCGAACCATTGGATTTTAAACCTGTGTTGTGGGCGCAAACGCCTGCGGCTCAAGGTTGGTTTGCTCTTGTTAGCCGCCAGAACCAAGTGGCGGTGGTGCATCCGCAGTTTTCCTACTCAATGACCGCGCAAGGCCGTGAATTTACGCCAAGTCTTGAGCGTATTGATATTGCAGAGGATTTCAAACTCAGTGATTTACCATTGCAACAATTGGCTCTGGCAGTAACAGATCAGCAGCTTATCTTTGCCACTTACGATCAAGCGCAGAATGTGCAAGTGCTACGTGTTGATCGCCAAACTGGACAAGTGCTCAATCGCGTCACGCTAAGTGTAGCGTTTAACGATCTCAGCCAGCTTTTGTTGACGCCGGATGGCAAAACACTCTATTTGCGTACAGGCTCCGAGTTGGTGGTAACTCAATTGGAAGAACTGGGATATCAAATCCGTGAAGTGGTGGATCTCAGCGCAGGGGATAAACACCATCAAGTTTCGCAGCTGTATCTGCTCTCGGGGGCCTTCTCTTTATTAGCTGTTCATAGCGATGGTTTAGTGTCGCAATGGTTTGATGTATTGCGTGATGGTCAACGTCACTTGACACAGATCCGCCATTTCAAGCTGGCATCTGAAGTGCAGTTTTTGTTGCCCGATACCAATAGCAAAGGTTTTTATAGTTTTTACCGTAATGGCACGTTGCAAAGCCATTACACGACTAGTGAAAAATTGGTGTTGTTTAAGCGTGCTTTTCAGCGAGCTCCACAATTGGTGGCGATGTCTAGCAATCAAGCCTATGTGGCGAGTTACGACCAAGGACAGATCCGTTTAGCGCGAGTAGAAAACCGCAATCCGGAAGTCTCTTTCTCAGCCTTATGGCAAAAAGTGTGGTACGAAAGCTACCCAGAGCCTGAGTTTGTTTGGCAATCAACTTCCGCTAATGATGATTTTGAAGCGAAATTTAGTTTAGTACCCATTGCATTTGGAACCTTAAAAGCGGCGGCGTTTGCCATGTTGTTTGCGGTTCCGATAGCGGTACTTGGCGCGATTTATACGGCGTATTTTATGACACCAGCGATGCGCAGAGTGGTTAAGCCGACCATTGAATTGATGGAGGCCCTACCAACGGTGATTATTGGTTTCTTAGCTGGGCTGTGGTTTGCTCCATTTGTAGAAAACCACTTACCCGCAGTGTTGGCGTTGATGCTGCTATTACCATTGTCCACTATGGTGGTGGGGAGCATTTGGTCATCTCTCCCTAAACGCTGGTTGCGTCATATTCCCAATGGTTGGCATGCACTGATTTTAATTCCGGTGTTAATTGGCATCGCGACTCTGATTTTGGCCTACAGTGGTGAGTTAGAAAATGCGCTGTTTGATGGCGATTTGCGAGTGTATTTGGCACAACACGGTATTGGCTATGATCAGCGTAATGCATTAGTTGTGGGCTTTGCGATGGGCTTTGCGGTGATCCCGACCATTTTTACTATTGCAGAAGATGCGATTTTCTCGGTGCCCAAGCATCTGTCGGATGGCTC
Organism: Vibrio mimicus; assembly: GCF_019048845.1. NCBI lineage: Bacteria > Pseudomonadati > Pseudomonadota > Gammaproteobacteria > Vibrionales > Vibrionaceae > Vibrio > Vibrio mimicus. The sequence goes on along the minus strand of NZ_CP077426.1, from coordinate 2,535,493 downwards.
TCTGGCTTTGGGGGCAACACCGTGGCAAACCTTGATGTATGTCGTACTGCTTACCGCAAGCCCTGGCATATTCTCGGCGATCATGATGGGAGTTGGTCGCGCGGTAGGAGAGACGATGATCGTGTTGATGGCCACGGGGAATACACCACTGCTTGATTGGAATATTTTTGAAGGCATGCGCACGTTATCGGCAACGATCGCGGTCGAGCTGCCTGAGTCTGAGGTGCAAAGTGCTCATTTCCGAATTCTGTTCTTGGCAGCACTACTTCTGTTGACCTTTACCTTTGCAGTGAACTCCCTAGCCGAATGGGTTCGCCAACGGTTACGTGAAAAATACCGTTCTTTATGATGGAGCAATATGTTGAATTGGTTTAGATCCGGCGCTCCTTGGATCTGGTTAACCGGAGGGGCCGTCAGCGTCAGTCTTATTGCGGTGCTTGGGTTACTGTTGTTGATTGGTTGGCGAGGCTTAACCTATTTCTGGCCATCTCCTCTGTTGGAGTGGCAAACTCTGGATGGACACCGTGTGGTTGGTGAACTCTATGCGCGTGAAAGCGTTCCAGTTAGCCACTTAAAAGAGATGAACCTGCCTTTGCCTGCAGATGTAGAAGCGGCAGGGCTTGCCACTCGCCTTAATATCAAAGTCGCTAACCGAGATCTGTATGGCTCGGACTTTATCACCTTGCTCGAATTTCAGGCTGAATTTAAAGGTGCACCGCAAGGTTGGGCTGTGGTTGAGCGGAGTCGCGGTGGCCAGCTATTTGGTAAACCCATCCGCTTTGATTCTCTGAGTGAGGCAAACAATCAGCCATTAGAAATCGTTTTGCAACAAGCGCTTGATAAAGCTCAAACGACTCGAAAGCAAGTTAACACAATAGTTGAAGAGCAAGTTCGAGTGATCAGCGGTGATTTAGAAAAACTGCGTTTGGAAAAGCGCCGTAAACAGCTCAATAACCAATTATCGGATGAGTTTCTACAAAACTATGTGCTACGCAAAAGCCGTTTGGAAGCTGAGCTGTCCGCAGTTCAAGTTCAGCTGGATGCGTTGCGCGCGCCACTGGATCAGCAATTCTTGTATGTGATGGATATGCGTGGACAGACTGTGTCGGTCCCGCTGAGTGAAATCTTGGATTTTTGGTATCCCAATGACATGAATTTTGCCCAGAAGTTGGTGGAATGGGGCAAGCAAGCTTGGCGTTTCTTATCCGAGTCGCCTCGTGAATCGAACTCGGAAGGTGGGGTATTTCCGGCAATTTTTGGCACGGTATTTCTGGTGATCATCATGTCGATCATCGTGATGCCATTGGGCGTGATTGCGGCTATTTATCTGCATGAATACGCCAAAGAGGGCGCATTTACTCGCATCATTCGGGTGGCGGTGATCAACTTAGCCGGTGTTCCTTCCATCGTCTATGGGGTGTTTGGTTTAGGCTTTTTTGTTTACACCATAGGCGCTTCGGTGGATAACCTGTTTTATGCTGAACGTTTACCCACACCAACCTTCGGTACTCCGGGGTTACTGTGGTCTGCTCTGACGTTAGCCGTGTTGACGCTGCCTGTGGTGATTGTGGCGACGGAAGAGGGCTTATCGCGTATTCCGATTTCGGTACGCCACGGTTCATTGGCACTTGGCGCTACCCAGTTTGAGACTATCTGGCGCATAGTATTGCCAATGGCAAGCCCGGCAATTATTACTGGATTAATATTGGCGATCGCCCGTGCAGCCGGTGAGGTGGCGCCACTGATGTTGGTTGGCGCGGTCAAATTGGCCTCCAGTTTGCCTGTGGATGGTGAATTTCCGTTCATCCATCTTGAGCGCAAATTTATGCATTTGGGCTTTCATATTTACGACATTGGTTTTCAAACCAACAATATTGAGGCAGCGCGCCCATTGGTCTATGCCACCTCATTTTTATTGGTCGCCGTGATTGTGGCGCTCAACTTAACCGCCATTAGCATTCGTAATAATTTACGGGAAAAATACCGAACTTTGGGGCAAGACTAGTTATGTATTCTGCGAATCCCACTTTGGGCTACTATGTGCCGCCGCTGGATGTGAATCATCTCACCGATCAGCAGACGGCGATTTCGATTGAACACTTAAGCCTGTATTACCAGCAAAGTCGTGCTTTGAGTGATATTTCCATGCGTATCCCCAAAGGTCAGGTTACTGCGTTTATCGGCCCCTCCGGCTGTGGTAAATCGACGCTTTTACGCTGCATTAACCGGATGAACGATCTGGTGGAAGGTACGCGTGTTGAAGGTGAGGTGAAATTGCATGGCAAAAACATCTATCATCCGGATGTGGATGTTCCTACCTTGCGCCGCCGAGTTGGTATGGTGTTTCAGCGCCCCAATCCATTTCCTAAATCGATTTATGAAAACGTGGTGTATGGGTTGCGTTTGCAGGGCATTAAAAATAGTCGTGCGTTAGATGATGCGGCGGAGCAATCTCTGCGAGCAGCGGCGTTGTGGGATGAAGTCAAACATCGTTTGCACGAAAATGCGTTTGGTTTATCGGGCGGGCAGCAGCAGCGTTTAGTGATTGCTCGCGCGATTGCGATTGAGCCTGAAGTCTTGCTTCTTGATGAGCCAACTTCGGCCCTTGATCCGATCTCAACTTTGACCATAGAAGAACTGATCCACGATTTGAAAACCAAATATACTGTGGTTATCGTAACTCATAACATGCAGCAAGCGGCGCGTGTGAGCGATCACACCGCTTTTATCCATATGGGAAAGTTGATCGAGTATGCAGATACTGACTCTATTTTCACGTCACCATTGAAAAAGCAGACCGAAGACTACATTACGGGGCGATACGGTTAAGCACTTTTCAACCAGTTTTAGTAAGGATATGCCATGCAATTTGGTCGACATATTTCAGGTCAGTTCAATGTGGAATTGGAGTCTATTCGTAGCCAAGTATTGACGATGGGCGGTTTGGTCGAGCAGCAATTGACCTCGGCCATGCAGGCGTTGCACGAAGATGATGAGAAACTGGCGCGCCGTGTGATTGCTGATGATCACAAGGTCAACGCAATGGAAGTGTCGATTGATGAAGCGTGTACGCGCATTATTGCCAAGCGGCAGCCGACAGCTAAAGACTTACGTCTGATCATGGCCATAATCAAAACCATTACCGATCTTGAGCGTATTGGCGATTCAGCAACCAAGATGGCTTACATTGCGATTGAGCGTCCGCCTGCTAAACAGCACCAATTCCAAGTTTCACTTGAGCCACTTTGCCGCCAAGCGATTGCTATGCTACATCAAGTGCTTGATGCTTTTGCACGGATGGATGTGGAAGCCGCCGCAGAAATTTATAAGCAGGACGATCGACTGGATAAAGAGTACGAAGCCGTTGTACGCCAGTTGATGACCTACATGATGGAAGACCCGAAAAACATACCGCATATTCTGCAAGTTATCTGGTCGGCACGCGCGATTGAGCGCGTGGGCGATCGCTGTCAAAACATCTGCGAATACATCATCTACTTTGTGAAGGGGAAAGATGTACGCCATCTTGGCGATCAAGGGATTGATGACGTACTGAAAAAACCGAACGTGTAAGTTAAGCGCTACAACATTCAGTAGCGCTGTGGCACAAAGGTTTGATCTTCAATAGGTGGCCGAACATACCCTTGCTTATTGATCTCTGGTAGTTCAATAGGGGGATATTCAATCTCGTGATACTCAATACTGCTCAGTAGATGGCTGATACAGTTGAGGCGTGCGCGCTTTTTATCATCAGAAGGCACTACCCACCATGGGCAATGTTTGGTGTCGGTATAAGCAAACATCTCATCTTTGGCGCGTGAATACGCCGCCCAACGCTTTCGGGATTCAAGATCCATCGGGCTGAATTTCCAACGCTTGAGCGGTGTGTTGATCCGTTCAATAAAGCGTTTTTCTTGTTCCTCATCGGAAACGGAAAACCAGTATTTGAGCACAATGATCCCTGAGCGTTGTAGCATGCGTTCAAATTCAGGGCAGGAGCGTAAAAACTCTTGATGTTCTTCCTCACTACAAAAGCCCATCACTTTTTCAACCCCTGCGCGGTTATACCAACTGCGGTCAAACAGTACGATTTCACCGCCAGCAGGTAAATGAGCGACATAGCGTTGAAAATACCACTGAGTTTTCTCTTTTTCAGTCGGAGCTGGAAGGGCGGCGACTCGGCAAACACGGTGATTGAGTTTCTCCGTGATGGTCTTGATTACCCCACCTTTACCTGCTGCATCGCGCCCTTCGAAGATCACCACAACTTTGAGTTTTTCTTGTTTCACCCATTCTTGTAGTTTTACCAACTCCACTTGCAGCTGCTCTAATTCATGCTCGTAGACTTTTTTATCCATTTTCGTCATCCCTACTTCTCCTTTGATGAGCTAAGCATAGCAGTGAGAATCGCTAAGTTCAGTTTGAGTGAATGGAGTTGAGAGCCTGTACCGTTTGTTGGAGAGCTTCAGTGCTGGTAACTGGAATAATAAAATCATCACAGTCATTGGTTCCCATTTTGCTCTCTGAGCGAATGAACTGCATCAGACTTGAGCGGGTGGTTTTTGCAGACAAATGCAGTTCTTGTACACCGGTGTTTAAAGCAATTTCTGCCACATTCTGTGCGTTAACACCGGCCCCCGCCATGATGGAAATTCGGCCTGCACTTTGTTGAACCAGTTGAGCTAAGCGCTCAATGCCTAAATAGGCGCTACGTGCTAGTCCAGAGGTTAAAACACGCTCACAACCCAGAGCAATAATCTCTTCTAACGCTTGTTCCGGATGGGCGCAATGATCAAAAGCACGGTGGAACGTCACCCCTAAACCAAGTGAGTGGGCAAGCTCAATTAAAGGTTTACAGCGTGCCACATCAACTTTTCCATCGGGAGTTAGCATGCCCAAGACCACGCCTTGTAAATTCGCTTGGTGAGCGGCATGAATATCCTGTTCCATAATGACTAGGTCATCAGCGTGATAAAAGAAATCCCCCTCTCTTGGGCGGATCATTGCGTAAACCGGAATGGATGACAGTTTGCCTGCACTGTGCATGAGTCCGCTACTTGGCGTTAAACCGCCTAAGGCGAGTGAAGAGCAGAGCTCAATGCGGGTTGCCCCTCCTGCAATGGCGTTATGCAAGGATTCAATATTGTCGATGCAGACTTCAACTTGATAATTCATCAGGTTAGCTCCGGTTTGATGAAGGAAAGGGCAATCATCATAGCAGCTGAAATCACAATGGATGAGTAAGAATAGGGGTAAAGTTTAGGACTCAGATTACCTATTTAATCCCTTTCCTAATTGATGACATTGAGGTGTCGGTTACCTTTACTACCCTCTATCGCATAGAGAATCTATGCTTCGGCAGGACTTTCACTTGCTGGCGACTTGCAACACCAAATCGTTTGGGTACAAAGCGTAGAAATCATAAAAAAGCCCAAAGCGGTGCTTTGGGCTTTTGAAGACTTTACTTCTTAACTGATTGGCGTAGCGTTTTCGCTTTATTTTTTCCAACCACCCGTGTTGAGCGCGGGGTTAAGAATCTTATTTTTTCAGGTCTGAAGAGTGTTGAGACAGGAATGCTGCAACGCCTTTTGGTGATGCTTCCATACCTGCTTTACCTGCTTCCCATTGTGCTGGGCACACTTCGCCGTGAGTTTGGTGGAAGTTCAGTGCATCAACCATGCGCAGCATTTCGTCGATGTTACGACCTAGTGGTAGATCGTTAACCACTTGGTGGCGAACCATACCTGCTTCATCGATCAGGAATGAACCACGGAAAGCAACGCCTGCTTCTGGGTGCTCTACATCGTAAGCTTTACAGATTTCGTGTTTAACGTCTGCAACCAGTGGGTATTTCACTTGACCGATACCGCCGTTTTCAACAGCAGTGTTACGCCATGCGTTGTGAGAGAACTGAGAGTCGATAGACACACCGATCACTTCTACGCCTTTTGCGATGAAGTCTTCGTAACGGTTGTCGAATGCAATCAGCTCAGATGGGCAAACGAAAGTGAAGTCTAGTGGGTAGAAGAAAACAACAGCTTTCTTACCTTTTGTAAACTCAGCGAAGTTGAAGTTTTCAACGATTTCACCGTTACCCAGAACAGCTGCAGCAGTAAAATCAGGGGCTTTGCGACCAACTAGTACCATTATTTTGCTCCTAAGAAGTATGGTAATTGCTAAGATGTGATTTCGATTCACGGCTCAGTCCGTATTTGAACGGGACAAACTATAGTACAGATTGTAGGATCGAAAAAAGCGAATTAAATAGATTGAGTTAATCGAAAAAAGCGATAAATATGAGAAGCGTTAGCTGTGAAGCAAGTTTGACCTAAGGTACTGATAAGAACATGAGTAAGTGGCCGAGTCTAAAACAATTATCCTATTTAGTGACGTTGTATGAAATGCGTCATTTTAGTGAGGCAGCCGAGCGCTGTTTTGTCAGCCAATCAACGCTGAGCAAAGGTATTCAAAACCTTGAAGAGTTGATTGGGTGTCCATTATATGAAAAGCAGGATAAGAAAAGCCCGTTGGTCTTTACACGGGCTGGAGAACTGGTGGTCAAGCATGGGCGTGAGTTATTGGCTAAAGGCCAAGATTTGGTCGAGCTAGGTAAGCTTTGCCAAGGCGACGGAATGGAAGGGCAACTTCGACTGGGTTGCATTCCCACTATAGCGCCTTTTTTACTTGGTGATTTGGTGCAAGAGATCAACCAACGCTACCCCAAACTGCACTTACTGTTGCGTGAAGATACCACTAGCAACCTGCTTTCGGCACTGCGCAGTGGTGAGTTGGATGTGTTGATTCTGGCGCTGCCGGTTGAAATCGGCAATATGGAAACGCGCATCGTTGGACATGATCCATTTCGCATGGTGATCAGTCGTCATCAGGCTGATCGAATTCGTGTTCCTATCAAATATGATGATCTGCCCGATGAGTCGGTCTTTTTGCTTGAGAATGAGCATTGCCTTACCGAGCATGCTGTATCGGCCTGTAAGTTAACCGATAAAGAGAAAATAAACCCATTTACCGCTACCAGTTTGCACACCTTGGTACAAATGGTGGCCAACGGTTTAGGTACCACTTTTATCCCACAAATGGCGATTGATCATGGCCTGTTGGATAACCAGAATTTAGTCGTTGTCGACCCTCCTGGTCAAAAAGCGTATCGGGAAATTGGCTTGGTTTGGCGACCAAGTTCCTCTAGGACGCACACTTTTGAACAATTGTCTCAAGTGGTTTCTGAACTGCTTTAGCGATTGGTCGTACATTCAATATGTTTAGTTACTAGTGAAAGTACGCCGTATATGGCGTGCTTTTTAGCATTTTCTGTGGTTAGTAATTTTTTAATTGTGAAATTTCACAAATCAAAATTGGTGGGGCTTTCATAAAATTGTAAATATTCACAATGTCAATTTTACACATTCTGCTTTCAATACTGTTTAAATCACCTTCTAATTCCTCTTCTCTAACCCAATAAAAACTGGCCTTTTAGTCATGTCTAATAATTTAAACATCCGTTTGATTGTCTTTTTCTATGTCAATTAATGTGTAATTTAATTTCGTTATTAATTACATTTTTTAGGCTGTTTCTAATGCTGTTTCTGTAACCGAAGAAAACTTTGAATTTAACGTTTGGTTAACTTTTGCTCTTTCGTGAAAAGGCTTTGTGGGTTAAGGTTTATTGGCGATGTTAAGACTTATGTCTAGTGCTTTACTTCTTGCAAATGGAGTTGATTTAGGTGACTTTTATGCACAGAGAGAAGCAAGAAAAGTAACTGAAATTTGTTGTTTTAAAGTTACAAATGATTTTTGGTGAGCGTTTCAAGGATGGAATTTATGTCAACCAATACTGCCGAATTAACTCAACAATCAACTGCAGCAAAAACGCCCCAAGGCAAGCTTGATGTGGTGGGTACCCTTTCGCCCGAACATCAAGCGATTTTCCCTGTCGAAGCCCAAACTTTTTTACATCATCTCTGTGAGCGCTTTGCATCACGAGTGGATGAACTTTTGACCTTACGCGAACAAAAACAAACGCTTATCGATCAAGGTCAGCTACCTGATTTTCTTCCCGAAACCAAAGATATTCGTGAAGGGAGTTGGAAAATTCTCGGCATTCCTGAAGATCTGCAGGATCGTCGAGTGGAGATCACGGGTCCAACTGATCGCAAAATGGTGATTAATGCACTCAACGCGAATGTGAAAGTCTTTATGGCTGATTTTGAAGATTCGATGTCGCCCGCGTGGGACAAAGTGTTGGATGGGCAGATCAACCTGCGTGATGCGATTCTGGGGACCATAAACTATACCAACCCAGACAATGGCAAGCGTTATGAACTCAATGCCAACTCTGCGGTGCTCATCTGCCGCGTACGCGGTCTACATCTCAAAGAAAAACATGTCACATACAACGGCTTGGTGATTCCTGGTTCACTGTTTGATTTCGCGCTCTATTTTTACAATAACCATCGTGCACTATTGAAAAAAGGCAGTGGCCCTTATTTCTACCTACCTAAGCTGCAAGCTTATCAAGAGGCGCAGTGGTGGAGTGATGTGTTCCATTTCACTGAAGATTACTTTGGCTTAGATACGGGAACCATCAAAGCAACGGTGTTGATTGAAACTCTGCCTGCGGTATTTCAGATGGATGAGATTTTGTTCTCACTTAAAGAGCACATTGTCGGTCTGAACTGTGGACGCTGGGATTATATTTTCAGCTACATCAAAACCTTGAAAAAGCATCCCGACCGCGTATTGCCGGATCGCCAAGTGGTGACCATGGATAAGCCTTTCCTCAATGCGTATTCCCGTTTGTTGATTTACACCTGTCATAAACGCGGCGCATTTGCGATGGGCGGGATGGCGGCGTTTATTCCAGCCAAAGATCCTGCGGTCAATGAACAAGTGCTACAAAAAATTCGCGGCGACAAAATGCTTGAAGCGACCAATGGCCACGATGGCACTTGGGTCGCACACCCAGGTTTAGCGGATACCGCAATGGCGGTGTTTAACGAAGTACTTGGTGAGCGCAAAAACCAACTCAACGTGAGCCGGATGGCCGATGCTCCGATAACCGCGGCCGATCTTTTAGCGCCTTGCGATGGGCCACGCTCCGAGCATGGCATGCGCCACAACATTCGCGTTGCGTTGCAATACATCGAAGCATGGATTTCTGGTAACGGTTGTGTGCCGATCTACGGTTTGATGGAAGATGCGGCAACAGCGGAGATTTCACGCGCTTCGATTTGGCAATGGATCCAACACGGCAAAACGTTAGATAACGGGCAAGTGGTTACTAACGAACTGTTTCGCGACTACCTCAAACAAGAGATTGAGGTGGTGAAAAGCGAAATCGGAGAGTCTCGTTTTGCACAAGGGCGTTTTGCTGAAGCGGGCGAATTGATGGAGCGCTTAACGACTAGCCAAGAGCTACCGAATTTCTTAACCATACCAGGCTACGACTACTTGCCGTAGGCCTCTATAACACCAGTAAGGTGAAAAAACACCAGTAACGTGAAACCACTTTACGATCAGCGAGCGCAGTACTGATCGAACAAGGAATCGAGCTGCCAACAGGCAACCAATATACAAGAGGGATAGATTATGACACTGACTCGTCGCCAACAAATTGAAGCACTAGAAAAAGATTGGGCAACCAACCCACGCTGGAAAAATGTGAAACGCACCTACACCGCAGAAGAGGTGGTGAGTTTGCGCGGCTCGATCGTACCAGCCAACACCATCGCCCAACGAGGTGCAGACAAATTGTGGGAACTGGTGAATGGTTCAGCCAAAAAAGGGTATGTGAACTGTTTGGGCGCACTCACTGGCGGCCAAGCGGTGCAACAAGCGAAAGCGGGTATCGAGGCGATTTATCTCTCTGGTTGGCAAGTCGCAGCCGACAACAATACCGCTGGCACCATGTACCCAGACCAATCTCTCTATCCAGTGGACTCAGTTCCTTCAGTGGTGCGCCGTATTAACAACGCGTTTCGTCGCGCTGACCAAATCCAGTGGTCAAGCGGCAAATCACCAGCGGATGAAGGTGGCATTGATTACTTCCTCCCGATTGTGGCAGATGCGGAAGCGGGTTTTGGTGGCGTACTCAACGCCTATGAGTTGATGAAATCGATGATTGAAGCTGGCGCTGCTGGCGTTCACTTTGAAGACCAACTGGCTTCCGTGAAAAAATGTGGCCACATGGGTGGCAAAGTGTTAGTACCGACTCAAGAAGCGGTGCAGAAGCTGATAGCAGCACGTTTGGCCGCTGATGTTGCAGGCACGACTACGTTAGTGATTGCTCGCACCGATGCCAACGCTGCGGATTTGCTCACTTCAGACAGCGATCCCTATGATGCCGATTTCGTAACCGGTGAGCGTACTTCCGAAGGTTTTTACCGTGTACGTGCTGGTATTGACCAAGCGATTTCTCGCGGCTTGGCTTATGCTCCTTACGCAGACTTGGTGTGGTGTGAAACCGCGAAGCCGGATCTGGAAGAAGCGCGTAAATTTGCTGAAGCGATTCATGCGCAATACCCAGATCAACTGCTGGCTTACAACTGCTCACCTTCGTTCAACTGGGAGAAGAATTTGGATGCGAAAACCATCGCGCATTTCCAACAAGCCTTGTCGGATATGGGTTACAAGTACCAGTTCATCACCTTAGCGGGCATTCACAATATGTGGTTCAACATGTTTGAGTTAGCACATGCTTACGCGCAAGGCGAAGGTATGCGTCACTATGTGGAAATGGTTCAGCGTCGAGAGTTTGAAGCGGCAGAAAAAGGCTACACCTTCGTGGCGCACCAACAAGAAGTGGGAACAGGGTACTTCGATAAGATGACCAATACCATTCAAGGTGGCAATAGTTCAGTGACAGCTCTGAAGGGCTCTACCGAAGAAGATCAATTTCACTAATCGATAATCCACAATTCTGTGCGAACCTTGGCGGCCGAATGGCCGCCTTTTTTGTCATCCATAACCTAAACCACCGCCAATGGCGGTGGTGGTTGAGAAATGTATCTTATTAAAAAGAGCTTCTTTAGAACTTCTTTAGAGCTTAAAGAAACGTAATAAACTTTTTTGCTCTTCGACCAATTCACCTAACCGCTCACTGGATTGTTTACTCTCGGCTATGCCAGATACATTTTGGTGTACCAAAGTAAAGGCATGGCTGATGTTAGATGAAATATCTTTTGTGACTCCTGATTGCTCTTCAGACGCCGTTGCAACATGGGTGTTCATATCCGAAATTGTGGAGACGGAATGACTGATCGCTTCAAAAGCAGCATGGAGACGGCGGCTGATATCGCGAGAATCATCGACCAAAGAAATGTTGGATTGCATGAAATCATTCGCGTGCTCCGCTTGTTTTTGCAGTCGACTAATAATGTCCTTGATGTCCAAAGTGGATTTTTGGGTTTTTACTGCCAACGAGCGTACTTCATCGGCGACTACTGCAAACCCTCTTCCTTGTTCTCCCGCTCGTGCTGCTTCAATGGCCGCATTGAGGGCTAATAGGTTGGTTTGTTCAGAGATGTTGTTGATGACCTCAACCACAGAACCAATTTCAATTGAGTAGCCATGCAGTTGGTTGACGATCTGTGTGGTTTCACTGATCGAATTAGCAATCGAATTAGCGATGTTATCGGAAGCGGCTAACGCAGATTTACTTTCGGAAACGTTACCATTGGCTTGATTGGCGGCATCTTCTGCGTTGTTGGCGTTCATGCTGACTTCATTGGCGGTGCTAGAAAGTTCGGTGATCGCCGTTGCAATTTGCTCAATTTGATGCAGCTCTTGCTGAGCATTTTTCTCTGACTGTTCGACCACGCTACTTAGTTGCTCTGTAGCGGATGAAACACTGTCAGAAATTTGATGGAAACTGCCGATAATACGTTGCAGTTCTGCGCGCATTTGCAGGGTTGAAAGATAGATTCCCGACTCAGTGCCTGTGAGTCGATGTTGATTGCCTAAGTTACCTTTCGCGATGCTTTGCACAATGGCGGCAATTTCAGCAGGCTCACCCCCCACCACTTTGAGAATGCTGCGATAGATAAACAGAGCGATACTCAGGGCGCAGCTCACAGCAATAAGAGAGAGGATCAGCAACATGGATTGGGTGCTATCAATGTTGTCGACCATCTGGGGTCCTAGCTCATCTTGCACCTGTTTAACATCGAGTTTTACTTGTTCAATCGATGTGGCGGTATCTCTACCTGCAGCATCGAGTTGGGTACGAACGAGTTCATTTCGCTTTTCAATAATTTGCCGTATATCAAGGAAGGCTTGTTGGTATTGAGTAAAGGCATTTAAAAAGGTTTGATACAGTTCGGCATTCTGATTATCACCCTCGACAAACCCCTTTAGCTCTTGAGTCCGTTCTTGGATATAAGCAAATTCTTTTACTGCCTTATCTGCATCATCCTCTACGTTAGTCACTAGGAATTTTACCGCATAGAGACGGGCTAATAAGATATGCTCCTGTGTCTGGCCTGTGGTGACCAACATTTGCATATTTTGTGAAGCTGCAGCTCTATCAACAATATTGCTCATCGCTTGAAGCATAGCGAGCCCGTTTGGGTCGAGGTGCTTACTCACTGCATCGTTACGTCGGTCAATTAATGCCACCACGTTAGCAAAATCACCGCGATAATCGGTCACCTGAGCTTTGATCGTTTGCATTATATCTTCTTGATCTTGCGGTAAATTGAGGCTTAGCGTTTCATCCAATAAGGCAATGGCACTGCTGATTCGTTCTTCTACTTGTTGTTTTAGCAAAGGATCTTGAGATTTGATGAATTTATGAGAGGCAAGCTGCGCATCTAAAATATTGGCTTGTACTCGGCCAATAGCAACACTGGTTACGGCTTGATCTCGATAAGATTTAAATCCTTCCCCTGTGGTTGAAAAACGATAAAAAGAGAGGAGTGAAATGGCTAAAAGTAGAAGTAAAGTTAATCCAAATCCGAGCAAAAGTTGCTGTTTGAGCTTCATGTTTTCCCCCTGAAAACAATCCGGTAATGTAAAAAGCCAATGACGAGAATAAGCGACAAGTTGCATCTTGCCTGTAATGGTATGACTACTAGTATAGTTTCTTATCATTAATAGTGGCTAATTCTGAGATGTGATTTTCTACGAGAGAGTGAAAAATTCTCTCTCTCGTAATACTGAAGTTAACTAATGAAAGGAAAAGTTTTAGCGCAGGTTAGCCGTCTAGCTCTTCAGGCTCACTCTCTTCCTGTAACTCAAGCAGATTGATTGCGATGGTGACAAAATCACTGTCGGTAATAATCCCCACCAATTCACCTTTGGCTACGACAGGTAAACAGCCAATTTTGTGCTTTTGCATATAAATAGCACTTTCTTTGAGGCCGGCTTGTGGCGCTACGCTTACCACATCGGTGTGCATCACGTCATATAGCGGTGCCTCAAGTGGATAAGAAGTGATTTGAGTTGAGTGTTGTAAGCTCGATTCTTGAGCGGCCAATAAATCCCGCTGACTAACAATGCCGAGCAATTTTTTGTTGGCATCTACCACCGGAATGTGCCGAATATCCAGCGCTTCCATCAGATGTTTTGCATCATTAAGAGTATGAGTACGTAACAAGGTGTGTGGGTTACGTGTCATTATGTCTTCAACTTTGATCATAGCCAACTCCTTTGGTCAAAGAGATAAATCAGAGTCGGGTTTTTAACCCTTTCCTGTTAACTATAGTGCTATCGGCATTCAACTTCTGCGAACTGAAACCGAAATATGCGGTTTACTAGTGTTTATCTATGCGGAGTCCGCGCTTTACAAAAGGTTACTTTCAGAGGAGTGCATACTCACGCACCATTCCTGTATCTTGAGCACACTTAGGTATATACTGGCGTGCCGCGAAATCGGGCAACACTACTGATCACTTAATCAAGAAAGAGCCATGCAAGTTTCAGATTTTCACTTTGAACTCCCAGACGAGCTGATTGCTCGTTACCCAAAAGCAGAACGTACCGCGAGCCGCTTGCTGCAACTTGACGGCAACAGCGGTCAACTGACGGATGGAACCTTTAAAGATGTTCTCGGATTCGTTGAACCAGGTGATCTGCTGGTGTTTAACAACACACGAGTGATCCCTGCACGTATGTTTGGGCGCAAAGCCAGCGGCGGCAAGTTGGAAGTATTGGTGGAGCGCATGCTTGATGAACACACGATTTTGGCGCACGTTCGCTCATCAAAACCGCCAAAACCGGGCACTGAACTTTATTTAGGCGAGAACGATGAGTTTCATGCCGTGATGCAGGCGCGTCACGATGCGTTGTTTGAAATCCGTTTTACCGCGGAAACCGTGGTATTGGATATTCTCAACCAAATCGGCCATATGCCATTGCCGCCTTACATCGATCGTCCGGATGAAGATGCGGATAAAGAACGCTACCAGACCGTTTACAACCAAAAACCAGGCGCGGTAGCCGCACCAACCGCCGGTTTGCATTTTGACCAAGCACTGCTGGAGCAGATCCAAGCTAAAGGTGTTGAGTTGGCGTATGTGACACTGCATGTTGGCGCAGGGACTTTCCAACCTGTGCGCGTGGAAAATATTCACGATCACCACATGCATGCGGAATACGTAGAAGTACCACAAGAAGTGGTGGATGCGGTTGCTGCAACCAAAGCGCGTGGTGGCCGAGTGATTGCTGTGGGTACCACATCGGTTCGCTCGCTGGAAAGTGCCGCGCAAGATGCACTGAAAAAAGGCACGGAATTAAAGCCTTTCTTTGGTGATACCGAAATCTTCATCTTCCCAGGCTATCAATACCAGTTGGTGGATTGCTTGATCACCAATTTCCACTTACCAGAATCAACCTTGATCATGTTGGTGAGTGCGTTTGCTGGTTATGAGCACACCATGGCGGCTTATGAACATGCGGTAAAAGAGCAATATCGCTTCTTTAGTTATGGTGATGCGATGTTTATTCGTAAGCAGACGACTAAAGCGTAACCATCCCTAATTATTTGGAGTGGCAATTTCAAATAAATAGGGATAACGAAAACGAGTGCTGGCAGTAGCCAGAAAAGGTTCAGGCCTTTTTCGCAGGGAAACGCGACCGCTCCGCAAAGAGCCTTATTCAATGATATAAGGCTTGGATTGTAGACCTGCTGATGTGGCCAATACGCCACATTGAGTGGGAATAAAACGTCAGACTGTTTCTCTGACATTGGAGGCTTCGTGAAATTAACATTTGAACTGAAAAAGAAAAACGGCAATGCCCGTCGTGGTCAATTGACCTTTGAACGCGGCACTGTGCAAACCCCTGCGTTTATGCCCGTGGGTACTTACGGCACCGTAAAAGGGATGACGCCTGAAGAAGTGAAAGAGACCGGCGCGCAAATTCTGCTCGGTAACACTTTCCACCTCTGGCTGCGCCCTGGCCAAGAAGTGATGAAAATGCACGGTGACTTGCACGATTTCATGAACTGGCAAGGTCCTATCTTGACTGATTCAGGCGGTTTTCAGGTATTCAGCTTAGGCGATATCCGTAAGATCACAGAAGAAGGCGTGCATTTCCGCAACCCAGTAAACGGCGACAAAATCTTTATGGATGCCGAGAAGTCGATGGAAATCCAAAAAGATTTGGGTTCTGACATCGTGATGATTTTCGACGAGTGTACGCCATATCCAGCGACCCACGATGAAGCGAAAAAATCGATGGAAATGTCGCTGCGCTGGGCAAAACGCTCACGCGACCACTTCGACAAGCTCGAAAACCCGAACAATCTGTTTGGTATCGTGCAAGGTGGTGTGTATGAAGATTTGCGTGATGTATCGCTAAAAGGTCTGACTGAAATCGGTTTTGATGGTTATGCTGTGGGTGGTCTTGCGGTAGGTGAGCCGAAAGAAGATATGCATCGCGTACTGGAACATACCTGTCCACAACTGCCGGAAGACAAGCCACGTTATCTGATGGGCGTAGGTAAACCGGAAGACTTGGTGGAAGGTGTGCGTCGTGGTATCGACATGTTCGACTGTGTAATGCCAACCCGTAACGCACGCAATGGTCACCTGTTTGTGACGGGTGGTGTGATCAAGATCCGTAATGCAGTACATAAAACGGATACAACACCACTCGATCCGCATTGCGACTGTTACACTTGCAAAAATTATTCGAAGTCATACCTGCATCATTTGGATCGTTGTAACGAAATCCTCGGTGCACGCTTGAATACCATCCATAACTTGCGTTACTACCAACGCCTAATGGAAAGTATTCGTAAAGCAATTGATGAAGACCGTTTTGACCAATTTGTAGCCGAGTTCTACGCGCGTCGTAACCGCGAAGTGCCACCACTACAAAAAGACAAAGCCTGATTTCGTGCACTGGGTTGGATTTGTGTGCTAAGCCGCTTGAATTCAACCTTGTGCATCCCAATAGAATCAACATTAAACAACAATAACTTAGAGGACGTTTCTCAATGAGTTTAATTTCTGTAGCACATGCCGCAGGCGAAGGTGCCCCACAAGGTGGCGGTTTTGAAATGATCATCATGCTCGCAATGTTTGCAGTGATCTTCTATTTCATGATCTACCGTCCACAAGCTAAGCGTGTGAAAGAGCACAAAAGCCTAATGTCATCCATGGCAAAAGGTGATGAAGTGCTAACCAGCGGTGGCTTGGTTGGTCGTATCACTAAGATTGCTGAAGACAACGCTTACATCACTATCGAGTTGAACACCAACAACGAAGTTGTGATTAAGAAGGACTTCGTGACTGCAGTGTTGCCAAAAGGTACGCTGAAATCTCTTTAAAACAGCCATAGGATCCTCGCTGTGCTAAACCGTTATCCGTTATGGAAGTATCTGATGGTGATGTTGACCATCGCCATTGCAGCTTTGTATGCACTTCCAAATATCTACGGTGAAGATCCAGCTATCCAAATTACAGGGGCGCGTGGCGCCTCTGTTGATATGTCAACGCTGGATGCTGTCACCACTGCGCTCGATAAAGCGCACCTCTCCAAAAAATCCATTGCTCTTGAAAATGGCTCTATCCTTGTTCGTTTCAATGATACGGATACGCAAATCAGCGCCCGAGATATCATTAGCGAAGCACTCGGTAGCGACAAAATCGTTGCGCTCAACCTTGCGCCTTCAACACCAAACTGGCTTGAGTCGATTGGTGCTGCACCGATGAAGCTCGGCCTTGACCTGCGTGGCGGTGTACATTTCCTGATGGAAGTGGACATGGATGCCGCAATGGAAAAGCTGGTTACTCAACAAGAAGAAGCTTTCCGCGGTGATTTACGTGACGAAAAAATTCGTTATCGTGCGATCCGTCCGCTGCCGGATGCGGTTGAAGTAACCTTGCGTGATGCAGAGCAACTGGCGCAAACCAAGCTGCTTCTGGAGTCGAAACACCGTGATATGACCTTTACGACTTCAGAGACGGATGGCCGTTTCGTGCTACTGGCTAAGTTTACCGAAGCGCGCTTGCAGGAAATTCGTAACTACGCCGTTGAGCAGAACATCACTATTTTGCGTAATCGCGTGAACGAACTGGGTGTGGCTGAGCCTCTGGTTCAACGCCAAGGTGCGACACGCATCGTGGTGGAACTACCGGGTGTACAAGATACTGCGCGTGCTAAAGAAATCTTAGGTGCGACTGCAACCCTTGAATTCCGTGAAGTTGACGATAAAGCCGACCTCGCAGCTGCAGCAGCAGGACGTGCGCCAGCAGGAAGCGAAATCAAGTTTGATCGTAATGGTCGTCCTGTGGTGCTGAAAAAGCGCGTGATTCTGGGTGGTTCAAGCATTACCGATGCAAGCTCAAGCGCCGACGAATATGGTCGCCCACAGGTGAACATTTCGCTCGATAGCGAAGGCGGTAACAAGATGTCGGCGTTCTCGAAAAAGAATATCGGCAAGCTGATGGCGACCGTATTTGCGGAATACAAAGACAGCGGTAAGCGTTCTCCTGAAGGTAAAGTGATTCTGACCAAGCATGAAGAAGTGATTAACCAAGCGACGATTCAGTCTGCTCTGGGACGTAACTTCCGTATTACTGGGATTGATTCACCATCTGAAGCGCATAACCTAGCTCTGTTGCTACGTGCAGGTGCACTGATTGCCCCAATTTCTATCGTTGAAGAACGCACTATCGGCCCATCAATGGGTCAACAGAATATCGACATGGGTATTCAAGCCTGTATTTGGGGCATGGTAGCAGTAATGCTGTTTACGCTACTTTACTATCGTAAGTTCGGCATGATCGCTAACGTGGCACTAATGGCAAACCTTGTGTTGATCATTGGTGTGATGTCGATGATTCCCGGTGCAACCATGACCTTGCCGGGTATTGCGGGTATCGTGCTGACAGTGGGTATGGCAGTCGATGCCAACGTGCTGATTTTTGAGCGTATTCGTGAAGAGCTACGTGAAGGGAAAAATCCACAGCAAGCGATTCACCAAGGTTACGCTAACGCATTCAGTACCATTGCCGATGCCAACATTACCACCTTAATTACTGCGATCATTCTGTTTGCCGTAGGTACAGGTGCAATTAAAGGCTTCGCGGTGACGCTGTCTATCGGTATTTTAACCTCTATGTTTACCGCCATTATTGGAACACGTTGTATCGTGAACCTGATGTATGGTGGCAAACGTATCAACAAATTGTCGATCTGAGGCTGGGGTAAGTTATGTTTCAAATCCTAAAAGCAGACAAAATGATCGACTTTATGCGTTGGTCGAAATTCGCCTTTGCTTTGTCGTTGGTGATGATTGCCGCATCGATTTTTACTTTGTCTACTAAATGGCTGAACTGGGGGCTGGATTTCACGGGCGGTACTTTGATTGAAGTGGGCTTTGAACAGCCTGCCAATTTGGAGCAAATCCGTAGCGCTCTTGAAGCGAAAGGCTTTGGTGATGCCACAGTGCAAAACTTCGGTTCTGCACGTGATGTGATGGTACGTCTACGTCCGCGTGATGATATGGCGGGCGAGGCGCTGGGTAACCAGATTCTCGCAGCAATCAAAGAAGGTACGGGCGGCAACGTTGAAATGCGCCGTATCGAGTTTGTTGGTCCGAACGTAGGTGATGAACTCACTGAAGCGGGCGGTCTAGCGATTCTGGTCTCTTTGTTGTGTATCTTGCTTTACGTTTCTGTGCGCTTTGAATGGCGTTTGGCAGCGGGTGCTGTGCTGGCGTTGGCGCATGACGTCATCATCACGCTAGGTATCTTCTCTATCTTACAGATCGAAGTTGACCTGACGATTGTCGCGGCATTGCTGACGGTTGTGGGTTACTCACTCAACGATACCATCGTGGTGTTTGACCGTATCCGTGAAAACTTCCGTAAGATGCGCAAAGAAGAACCGGCAGAGATCATGAACAGCTCAATTACTCAAACCTTGAGCCGTACCCTGATCACCTCAGGTACTACCTTGTTTGTGGTCATTGCACTCTTTACCCAAGGTGGAGCGATGATCCACGGTTTTGCGCTAGCCTTGTTGCTAGGTATTACTGTCGGTACTTATTCTTCTATCTATGTGGCATCAGCACTGGCGCTAAAACTCGGGATTACCCGTGAGCACTTGCTTCCTCCACAAGTGGAGAAAGAGGGCGCAGATCTGGATGAAATGCCTTAGTCATTTTTTAGGCTTATTAATAAAAAAACCGCTGCTTGGTCAGCGGTTTTTTATTTTTATCAGGTTACTCAATGAGTATGCATGCTATTACGACTGCAACAGCAAATACTCTTACTTGTTTGAACTGGGTAAAAGCAGATAAAAAAAAGCCCCGCCATAATGGCAGGGCGATATCAGCTGTGACGGAGCGGATATTATTTCAAAATTGCGCTGTTACCGTTTTCACGGATGTGCTGCAGAATCGCTTTCACACCACGTGGGCTTGATGCCACGATGTTGCCCGATTGCATGTAATCAGTGCCGCCAGCAAAGTCAGTCACGATAGCCCCCGCTTCACGAGCAATCAGTTCACCCGCAGCCATGTCCCAAGGTTTTAGGCCTAGTTCGAAGTAACCATCAACACGGTTTGCAGCTAGGTAGCATAGATCCAGTGCTGCTGAACCTGTACGACGGAAATCCGCACATTCAACAAACATCGCAGAGAGGATCTTCATGAAAGATTCTGAGTGTTGTTTTTGTTTGAATGGGAAAGCCGTTGCCAGAACTGCGCCTTGCAGATCTTTGATTGGCTGAACGCGAATACGAGCGTTGTTGAGCTGTGCACCCGCACCACGTTGTGCAGTGAACAGTTCGTTAGTCATTGGGTCGTAAACACAAGCGACTTCAGTTTTGCCTCTAAAGCGTACCGCAATAGAAACAGCGAAGTGAGGTAAACCTTTTACAAAGTTAGTGGTGCCATCCAGTGGGTCGATGATCCATTGCACTTCCTTATCTTTACCTTCGATAAGGCCGCCTTCTTCTGCAATGATGCAGTGCTCAGGGTAAGAGCTTTTGATGGTTGAAACGATAATCGCTTCTGCTTCTTTGTCGACGTTAGTGACAAAGTCGTTGGTGCCTTTCTGAGTAGTTTGAATTTTCTCTGCGTTTTCCAGAGATTTGGCAATATGGTTACCTGCTTTTCGCGCGGCGCGAATAGCGATATTTAGCATTGGATGCATACAAGTTTCCCAACGGATGTTAAAGAACGAAAAAGCGGGCGGCAGTATACCAAAACAAATCAAAAATGGAAGTGGTTATTTTTTGTGCGCTTGGTTGTTTGAGGAAGCAAAGGGTCTGACCATTTTAGTCAGGTTTGTGTTACTATCGCGCGGCTTTGTTTGGAGTACTGTGAGCAGATAATGTTAGATCGCGTGAAAGTCGTATTAGTCGGCACTTCTCACTCTGGAAATATTGGTTCGGCCGCTCGGGCGATGAAAGTCATGGGGCTGAGCCAAATGGTGTTGGTGGATCCGCAGTGTCAGGTTGATGCTCAAGCGATCGCGCTAGCCGCTGGAGCCAGCGAAATAGCACTGAATGCACAGATTTTTCCAACGCTTGAAGCGGCCGTTGCTGATTGCGGGCTCGTTGTGGGTACCAGTGCTCGTTCCCGAACTCTAGATTGGCCAATGTTGGAACCGCGTCAATGTGGTGAAAAACTGATTGCTGAAGCTTCACAGCATACTGTTGCGATGGTCTTTGGCCGCGAACGTACCGGATTGACCAATGATGAGCTGCAATTGTGCCACTACCATGTGTGTGTGCCTGCGAATCCAGAATACAGTTCACTCAATTTAGCTATGGCAGTGCAATTGCTAAGTTATGAAGTGCGCATGGCGTATCTAAGTGTTGAACAGAGCCAATCTCGAGCACAGCAAGAGGAAGAATACCCACGCCATCAAGAGCTGGAATTATTCTATGAACATCTTGAAAAAGTGATTACCCAAACCGAGTTTATTTCTGCGCAGCAACCGGGGCAGGTGATGAATAAACTGCGCCGAATGTTTACTCGTGCTCGACCTGAAGCTCAAGAAATCAATATCTTGCGTGGTATTCTAACCTCAGTGCAAAAGTCGATTGCGTATAGAAAATGAGCTTATAAGTCTCAGGGTTAAATACCTGACTAAATTAGTCAAATAAATACTTGACCAAAAAACTCAAGTATGAAAAACTTCCAGCCACATAAACAGTGTGGATACGGTGTGATTATGAGACTGACATCTAAAGGAAGATATGCGGTAACAGCCATGTTAGATGTGGCTCTGCATTCGCAACAAAACCCAGTACCATTGGCGGATATTTCTGAGCGCCAAGGCATTTCTCTTTCGTACTTAGAACAACTTTTTTCTAAGTTGCGTAAAGCGGGCTTAGTCGCCAGTGTGCGTGGCCCTGGTGGCGGTTATCGCCTAGGAATGGATTCGTATGCCATTTCTATCGGCACTGTTATTGCAGCGGTCGATGAATCGGTTGATGCAACCAAATGTAATGGGAAAGGCGATTGTCAAGGCGGAACTCGCTGCCTGACTCACACACTGTGGCGTGATCTCAGTTCACGCATTACTGATTTTTTGAACAACATTACGCTCGGTGAGCTGATGGTGGATAACGAAGTTATCGAAGTTTCGGATCGACAAGATCATCATCTTTCGGTCAACCAAAGGGTTTCGCAAAATAACACAAAAACAGTCACCATTGGTGCTGCGCCTTTTGGTATTAATGTTCGCTCATAGCGGCAAGGTTTACACTGGAGTAGAAAATGAAACTGCCTATTTATCTAGATTATTCAGCAACATGCCCAGTTGATCCGCGTGTGGCTGAAAAAATGGTTCAGTGCATGACGATGGACGGTATCTTTGGTAACCCAGCATCGCGTTCACACCGTTATGGCTGGCAGGCAGAAGAAGCCGTAGACACTGCGCGTGAGCAAATCGCAGAACTATTGAATGCAGACCCACGTGAAATTGTTTTCACTTCGGGTGCAACAGAATCTGACAACCTTGCAATCAAAGGTGTTGCTCACTTTTATAACAAGCAAGGTAAGCACATTATCACCAGCAAAACCGAGCACAAAGCCGTGCTAGATACTATGCGCCAACTTGAGCGTGAAGGTTTTGAGGTGACTTATCTTGATCCAGAATCAAATGGCTTGATCGATCTGGCTAAACTTGAAGCCGCGATGCGTGATGACACCATTTTGGTTTCTATCATGCACGTGAACAACGAAATCGGTGTGATCCAAGATATCGCCGCAATTGGCGAACTGTGCCGCTCACGCAAAGTGGTATTCCACGTTGATGCAGCACAATCGGCTGGCAAAGTCGCGATTGATGTTCAAGAGCTGAAAGTGGATCTGATTTCACTGTCTGCACACAAAATTTACGGCCCAAAAGGCATCGGTGCTCTGTATGTGCGCCGCAAGCCACGTATCCGTCTAGAAGCACAAATGCACGGTGGTGGTCATGAGCGTGGTTTCCGCTCTGGTACATTAGCGACTCATCAAATTGTTGGTATGGGTGAAGCGTTCCGTATCGCAAAAGAAGAGATGCAGAAAGATTATGAGCACGCACTCGCGTTGCGTGAGCGTTTGCTGGCTGGCATCAAAGATATGGAAGCGGTAACCATCAACGGCGATCTTGAGCAACGTGTACCACATAACCTCAACGTGAGTTTTGCCTTTGTTGAAGGCGAATCTCTGCTGATGGCACTGAAAGATCTGGCTGTATCGTCAGGCAGTGCATGTACTTCAGCTAGCCTTGAGCCTTCTTACGTATTGCGTGCTTTGGGTCTGAACGATGAATTAGCGCACAGCTCAATTCGTTTCTCTTTCGGGCGTTTCACTACAGAAGCTGAAATTGATTATGCGATTGAACTGATCCGCGTAGCGGTAGATAAACTGCGTGACATGTCTCCATTGTGGGATATGTACAAAGAGGGTGTCGATCTGAACACCGTTGAGTGGGCTCATCACTAATCACACCAAGGTTATAAAGGATTCGAGGTAACGAACATGGCATACAGCGAAAAGGTCATTGACCATTACGAGAACCCACGTAACGTTGGTTCATTTGATAAAGAAGATCCTTCTGTAGGTAGCGGCATGGTTGGCGCACCTGCGTGTGGCGACGTGATGCGTCTGCAGATCAAAGTGTCACCAGAAGGCATCATCGAAGATGCAAAATTCAAAACTTACGGCTGTGGTAGCGCAATCGCTTCTAGCTCGCTAGTGACTGAATGGGTAAAAGGCAAGAGCATTGATGAAGCGGCAGCGATCAAGAACAGCGAAATCGCTGAAGAGCTTGAATTGCCACCAGTGAAAATTCACTGTTCTATCCTAGCCGAAGATGCCATCAAAGCCGCTGTTGCGGATTACAAGAAAAAGCATCAACACTAATTCGTTTGGGAGCTGTCGCAGCTCCCACCCTTTAATTTATTGAAATCATAAGGTTGAAGTATGGCCGTCACTCTTAGCGAAACCGCAGCAAGCCGAGTTAAAACTTTTCTGGATAATCGTGGAAAAGGCATCGGTTTACGTCTTGGTGTCAAGACGACTGGGTGTTCCGGAATGGCGTATGTGCTCGAATTTGTTGATGATCTCAACGAAGAAGACCACGTATTTGAAAGCCATGGCGTTAAAGTGATTATTGACACTAAAAGCATGGTCTATTTAGATGGCACTCAACTCGATTACAAAAAAGAAGGGTTAAACGAAGGCTTTGAATTCAACAACCCAAATGTCAAAAGTGAATGTGGTTGTGGTGAAAGCTTCAACGTTTAACGGTAACTGACCATCGAGATCGTTCTCGATCACAGGACCGCTATCAAGATGAATTATTTTGAATTATTTGGGCTGCCGATTCAGTTTGAACTGGATGGTAGCCTTCTTTCTTCTCAGTTCAGAGCGTTGCAAAAACGATTCCATCCGGATAATTTTGCCACCGCTTCTGAGCGCGATCGCCTATTGGCGGTGCAACAAGCTGCGCAAATTAATGACGCTTACCAAACGCTGAAAGATCCTCTGCGCCGTGCTGAATATCTCTTGTCTTTACAAGGTATTGAGATGAATGCCGAGCAGCAAACTCTGCAAGATCCTATGTTCCTAATGGAACAGATGGAGCTGCGTGAGGAGTTGGAATCCGTCACATCGCATGCAGAACCAGAAACGGCATTGATGGATTTTGACAGCAAAGTGACCAAGATGCAGCGCGCTTATCTTACTCAGTTGCAGCAACTCTTATCACAAAGTGAGTGGCTAGCGGCGGCCGACCAAGTCAGAAAGCTCAAATTTATTGCCAAACTAAAAAATGAAGTAGAACGAGTCGAAGACCAACTGCTTGGCTAATTCAAGATTCAAAGGAACAACTGATGGCATTACTTCAGATTGCAGAGCCGGGTCAAAGTTCGGCACCACACCAGCATAAATTGGCTGCGGGTATTGATTTAGGCACCACTAACTCCTTAGTGGCGTCTGTGCGTAGTGGAACCGCCAGTACACTGGTGGATAGCCAAGAGCGCAGTATTCTCCCGTCCGTGGTGAATTATGGTGTCGATGAAACTCGAGTGGGCTATCTAGCTCGTGAACAAGCAGAAACCGATCCGCATAACACAGTGATTTCGGTAAAACGTCTGCTTGGACGTTCACTGCAAGACATTAATCAGCGTTATCCTCATCTGCCTTATCGCTTTAAAGCGAGCGAGAAAGGCTTGCCGATTGTGCAAACCGCGCAAGGTGATAAAAACCCAATTCAAATTTCTGCGGATATTTTGAAAGCTTTAGCAGAACGTGCCACCGCTACTTTGGGCGGCGATTTAGCGGGTGTGGTCATCACGGTACCTGCGTATTTTGATGATGCGCAGCGGGTTGCGACTAAAGATGCTGCGGCGTTAGCGGGCTTGCATGTGCTGCGTTTACTCAATGAGCCGACAGCAGCGGCGATTGCTTATGGTTTGGACTCAGGCCAAGAAGGTGTGATCGCGGTGTACGATCTAGGTGGCGGCACCTTCGATATTTCGATTTTACGCCTTTCACGCGGCGTGTTTGAAGTGCTCGCAACCGGTGGTGACTCTGCACTGGGTGGTGATGATTTTGACCATCTGATCGCCGATCACCTGCAAGCACAAATCGGACTCACCAGTTTAACCGCTGAGCAGCAGCGCGCGCTGATTAACGCCGCGACACAAGCCAAAATCGATCTGACTGAATACATGACGGCTGAGCTGAATGTGCTTGGCTGGCAAGGTTCGCTTACTCGTGAAGAGTTGGAAAACCTAATTGCACCATTGTTGAAAAAGACGCTACTTTCTTGCCGCCGCGCATTGAAAGATGCCGGTGTTGAAGCGGATGAAGTGCTCGAAGTCGTGATGGTGGGCGGTTCAACCCGCACACCGTTTGTGCGCGAGCAAGTGGGGGAGTTTTTTGGCCGCACACCACTGACCAGCATTAACCCAGATGAAGTGGTCGCGATTGGGGCGGCGATTCAGGCTGACATTCTGGCCGGCAATAAGCCTGATGCAGAAATGTTGCTGCTCGATGTCATCCCACTCTCTTTGGGGATTGAAACCATGGGCGGTTTGGTCGAAAAAATCATCCCACGCAACACCACTATTCCTGTCGCTCGCGCGCAAGAGTTTACCACCTTCAAAGATGGGCAAACGGCGATGAGTGTGCATGTGGTTCAAGGGGAGCGTGAAATGGTTGATGACTGTCGCTCTCTGGCACGCTTCTCACTCAAAGGCATACCGCCGATGGCGGCAGGTGCTGCGCACATTCGCGTGACTTATCAAGTGGATGCGGATGGTTTACTTTCCGTGACGGCTTTGGAAAAAAGCACCGGTGTACAAGCAGAGATTCAGGTTAAGCCATCTTATGGTTTAAGCGATGACGAAGTCACCCAGATGCTCAAAGACTCCATGGCCTATGCTAAAGAGGATATGCTGGCGCGTGCGTTGGCAGAGCAGCGCGTAGAAGCCGATCGCGTGATTGAAGGCTTAGTTTCAGCCCTGCAAGCGGATGGTGATGAGCTGCTGAACGAGCAAGAGCGCCAAACTTTATTACAGGCGATCGAGCGCTTGATTGAACTGCGCAATGGCGATAATGCGGATGCCATTGAGCAAGGAATAAAAGACACAGACAAAGCGAGTCAGGATTTTGCGTCAAGACGAATGGATAAATCGATTCGTAGCGCACTGGCTGGCCACTCCGTTGACGAGATTTGAAGAGATTACCAACATGCCAAAGATTATTGTTTTGCCTCATGAAACCCTTTGCCCGGAAGGCGCAGTGTTAGAAGCGCAAACCGGGGAAACGATTCTTGATGTGGCACTCAAAAACGGTATCGCTATTGAGCATGCGTGTGAGAAATCGTGCGCTTGTACTACTTGCCACTGTATCGTTCGAGAAGGGTTTGATTCACTGGAAGAGAGTGATGAGCTGGAAGACGATATGCTGGATAAAGCTTGGGGTCTGGAGCCAGAATCTCGTCTCAGCTGTCAGGCTCGAGTGGCGGATGAAGACCTAGTAGTAGAGATTCCGAAGTACACTCTGAACCACGCGAGCGAAGATCATTAATTCTCTGCCTCGGTGAATACCGAGGCAAAACCAATGGGAAGGTCAATCATGAAATGGACAGATTCGCGCGATATCGCGATTGAACTGTGTGATAAGTTTCCAGATGTCGATCCAAAAACAGTACGTTTTACCGATCTGCATCGTTGGATTATGGAGTTGGAAGATTTTGAAGATGATCCGAACCATTCCAACGAAAAAATCCTCGAAGCGGTGATTCTGTGCTGGATGGATGAGTTTGAATAACCAGAAACCTCACAGAGTTAACACTTCTTATCAAAAAATGCGGACCACTTGGTCCGTTTTTTTATTCGTTTGACATTTTGTCTCGACATAATGCTAACATCGTGGCGATTTAATGAGATGGCACAGGCAAAGCCAATATTTAAGACAAGGAGAAACCATGTCTACACAGATGTCTGTATTTTTGAGTACTCAAGCTGCCCAGCCTCAGTGGGGAGAGAAAGCGCTCATTTCCTTTGCAGAGCAAGGTGCAACCATTCACTTGGCTCAAGCACAAGATTTCAGCGCGATCCAACGCGCAGCTCGTAAGTTAGATAATCAAGGTATCCGCACAATATTCCTGGCTGGAGAAGGTTGGGATTTGGAGAGCATTTGGGCTTTCTATCAAGGCTACCGTGATGCGAAAAAACGCAATACCGTCGAGTGGAAAGCGTTAGCTGCTACTGAACAAGCAGAGCTAGAAGCGCGCATTAAAGCAACGGATTGGACGCGCGATATCATCAACAAAAGCGCGGAAGAAGTGGCTCCACGTCAACTGGCGACGATGGCGGCAGAATTTATCAAATCACTCGCGCCGGAACATGTTTCTTACCGCATCGTGAAAGATAAAGATCTGCTCACCGAAGGTTGGGAAGGTATTTATGCTGTTGGCCGTGGCTCTGAACGCACTTCTGCCATGCTGCAACTGGATTACAACCCAACGGGCGACGAAAACGCACCGGTATTCGCTTGTTTAGTAGGTAAGGGTATTACCTTTGATTCAGGCGGTTACAGCTTGAAGCCTTCCAACATGATGTCAGCTATGAAAGCGGACATGGGCGGCTCAGGTATGATCACGGGCGCTTTGGGCTTAGCGATCATGCGCGGTTTCAACAAGCGTGTGAAACTGATCCTTTGCTGTGCGGAAAACATGGTTTCCGGTCGTGCATTGAAGCTCGGTGACATTATCACCTACAAAAATGGCAAAACCGTAGAAATCATGAACACCGATGCGGAAGGGCGTTTGGTTCTGGCCGATGGCCTTATCTACGCTAGTGAGCAAAAACCACAACTGATCATCGACTGCGCAACCTTAACCGGTGCGGCGAAAAACGCATTGGGTAATGATTACCACGCACTGCTTTCTTATGATGAGTCGCTGAGTCAACAAGCATTAACTGCGGCAAAAGAAGAGAATGAAGCGTTGTGGGCACTGCCTCTGGCTGAATTCCATCGTGAGATGCTGCCTTCTAACTTTGCGGATCTGTCTAACATCAGCAATGGCGATTATACGCCAGGCGCCAGTACTGCAGCGGCGTTCCTCTCTTATTTTGTCGAAGGATATCAACAAGGTTGGCTGCATTTTGACTGTTCAGCCACGTATCGCAAGTCAGCCAGCGATAAATGGGCCGCTGGAGCCACGGGCATGGGCGTGAAAATGCTCGCACGAATTATGATGCAGCAAGCATAAATTTAAAGGCAGCTTGTAAAGCTGCCTTGTTTTTATTAAGAGAATTAAAACAAGCACAATAAACAAAAGGAAATTTTATGGCTCTAGAAAGAACATTTTCGATCATTAAACCGGATGCGGTGAAGCGTAACCTGATTGGTGAAATTTACCATCGCATCGAAAAAGCGGGTTTGCAGATCATTGCGGCGAAAATGGTTCACCTGTCGGAAGAGCAAGCGAGTGGTTTTTACGCTGAGCACGAAGGCAAACCCTTTTTCGAACCCCTGAAAGAATTTATGACTTCAGGTCCGATCATGGTGCAAGTGTTGGAAGGTGAAAATGCCATTG
Source organism: Vibrio mimicus (assembly GCF_019048845.1). Classification (NCBI taxonomy): domain Bacteria; kingdom Pseudomonadati; phylum Pseudomonadota; class Gammaproteobacteria; order Vibrionales; family Vibrionaceae; genus Vibrio; species Vibrio mimicus. The sequence goes on along the minus strand of NZ_CP077426.1, from coordinate 2,506,472 downwards.
CGCGTTACCGTGAACTGATGGGTAAAACTAATCCAGAGGAAGCGGCTTGCGGTACGTTGCGTGCCGATTATGCACTGAGCATGCGTTATAACTCAGTACACGGGAGTGATAGCCCAGCATCGGCTGCTCGTGAAATTGAATTCTTCTTTCCAGAGTCAGAAATCTGCCCTCGTTCATAACTTTTGAATAGGGTTATTTAGGCTCCCAATGTGGAGCCTAAAATCTACACAAAAAACAACCCATCAAGAATTAACACCTTAGAAATGACACGCTTTTACAGCCCTTGTTGTCGCTGCATAAAGGCTGTACAATTCGCGCCCTTAATTACTGTTCCGTCTTCTTGAGAGGCACCATGACCACAGAAAAAATCAATCTACTCGATTTTGACCGCAAGGGTTTACGTACGTTTTTTGCCGAAGAGCTAGGTGAGAAAGCGTTTCGTGCCGAACAGGTCATGAAGTGGATTTATCACTTTGGTTGTGATGACTTTGATCAAATGAACAACATCAACAAACAACTTCGCGAAAAGCTCAAAGCGAAGTGTGAGATCCGCGCGCCTTATGTTTCGGCAGCGCAACACTCAGCCGATGGCACCATCAAATGGGCAATGCGTGTGGGTGATCAGGATGTTGAAACGGTTTATATCCCAGAAGAAGACCGCGCGACGCTCTGTGTTTCTTCCCAAGTGGGTTGTGCGTTGGAATGTAAATTCTGCTCAACGGCTCAGCAAGGCTTTAACCGTAACCTACGTGTTTCTGAAATTATCGGTCAGGTTTGGCGTGCTGCACGTGAAATCGGCCTAGAGAAAGAAACTGGACGCCGTCCAATCACTAACGTGGTCATGATGGGCATGGGTGAGCCTCTGCTCAACATGAAAAACCTCATCCCAGCGTTAGAGATTATGCTTGATGATCTCGGCTTTGGTCTGTCTAAGCGCCGTGTAACAGTTTCCACCTCCGGTGTGGTTTCTGGTTTAGAGCAGATGATCGGGCAAATTGATGTGGCACTCGCCATCTCATTGCATGCGCCAAATGACGAGCTGCGTAGCCAAATTATGCCGATCAATGATCGCTGGAACATCCAAGAATTTTTAGCCACAGTACGTCGCTATATCGCATCATCGAATGCCAACCGTGGCAAGGTGACCGTGGAGTATGTGCTGCTGGATCATGTGAACGATGGAACTGAGCATGCCCATGAACTCGCTGAGCTCATGAAAGGCACGCCTTGTAAAATTAACCTGATCCCATTTAACCCGTATCCAGGCTCACCATACAAAAAGCCAAGTAATTCGCGCATCGACCGTTTCCAAAAAACTTTGATGCAATATGAGCACACGGTAACGATTCGCAAGACTCGCGGAGATGATATTGACGCAGCTTGTGGCCAGTTAGTCGGTGATGTCATCGACCGAACCAAACGTACCAAGGCAAAACAATTGGCTGAACAAGCCATTCCAGTGAAAACACTGTAATTCATCAGCCAGATAAGCCAGAGAAGTTTCTCTGGCTTTATTTTTGCCTAATATAACGACAATTCGCTTATCTTGAATGTCAGATCAAAGAAAAACCTTGAGCTAACTGTGATTTATTGGCCATTTCTTTATTGTTTAGTCAACAATATCTATTAGAATGGGGCAAATTTTCTCAAACTTGATTTGAGTATACCGAAGCTAAGCGCTAACTGATTGCATCGATTAAGCAAAGCTGTCTCATCACTACCTATAATGAAGAATAAAAGTGAGCGACCCAAGCGGCTTAGTCCAGACTAAGAGATTGAATTTACGGATGACTACTGAACAACACGATTACACCCAACCAGAAACCCCTGAGCAAGTGATTGACAAAGTTGCACCAGGTACGCTGCTCAAACAAAAACGTGAAGATTTGGGGTTAACCCAGCGTCAAATTGCGGATCGACTCAGATTACGACTCTCTATTATTCAGAGTATCGAAGAGAACCGTTTTGAAGATGGTCAAGTCGCAACATTCACGCGTGGTTACTTACGCTCTTACGCGAAAGCCGTTGGCATTCGTGAATCAGAAATTTTGTGCGCCTTTGATGACAGCTACTGTCAGCCGGAGACCGCACAACCTGATATGAAGAGTTTCTCTAAGAAAACTAAGCGTCAGCTACACGATACTCGCATTATGCTTATCACTTGGGTGGTATTTGCGGTGATTGTCGGTATGTCTACCCTGTGGTGGTGGCAGAACAATCAGAAAAGTAACTTAATTCCTCCTCAAGCGGTGGCAGAAGAAGGCGCGCCTGCAATCGATATGCAACCCGCAGATGAAACGGGTATTGCCAACGAAGAGTTTGCCACCGTACCACCGCTGAATGATCTCCAGAATAGCGCGCCACCGAGTGAAGAAACTCCTCTGTTGGAAGTGCCACCGACAACAAGTGAATCCGATGAACTTACCTCTCCGGCACCTAATGGTGCTGAAGTGGCGACAGAAGCCTCTACTTCAACGGAAGCCGTGGTGACACCGATTGAGCAAACGGAGGCCGTTCCAGTAACGCAGCCTGCAGTTACCACACCTATTTCCTCTACTGAGCCAGTTGTCGCTCCTGTTGAAGGGACTTCTGCGTTATTGGTGATGAACTTTTCCTCTGACTGTTGGATTCAAGTGAAAGATGCAACGGGTAAAACGCTCTCCACTGGAGTTAAAAAAGCCGGACAGAGCATTAGTTTGAATGGTTTGCGCCCGTATAAAGTAGTGCTTGGTGCGCCAGAAGGCGTTTCAATCACATTAGCGAGTGAGCCGGTTGACCTTTCTGGGTATACTTCCGGCAAAGTAGCAAGATTGACCTTACCTTAGAAAAATGTCTATGCAACATGAGTCTCCTATTAAGCGTCGCCCCTCGACACGTATCTATGTGGGTGACGTTCCTATTGGTGATGGTGCACCCATCGCCGTACAATCCATGACCAATACCCGAACCACTGACGTGGCTGCCACGGTTGCGCAGATCAAGTCTTTGGAAAAAGTGGGTGCAGATATCGTACGCGTCTCGATCCCTACAATGGATGCTGCAGAGGCGTTCAAACAGATCAAACAGCAAGTCTCAGTGCCTTTGGTGGCTGATATTCACTTTGATTATCGTATCGCGCTGAAAGTGGCAGAATACGGCGTGGACTGTTTACGAATCAACCCAGGCAATATCGGTAATGAAGAACGCATTCGCTCAGTCGTTGACTGCGCGCGTGATAAAGGTATTCCGATTCGCATTGGTGTCAACGGTGGCTCGCTCGAGAAAGATCTTCAGCTAAAGTACGGCGAACCTACGCCGGAAGCGCTAGTCGAATCGGCAATGCGTCACGTTGATATTTTAGATCGTCTTAACTTTGATCAGTTTAAAGTCAGTGTAAAAGCCTCCGATGTATTCCTCGCCGTAGAGTCTTATCGCTTACTGGCGAAGAAAATCGATCAACCACTGCACTTAGGCATTACCGAAGCAGGTGGTGCGCGTGCTGGTTCTGTTAAATCGGCTGTTGGCCTTGGCATGCTGCTTGCCGAAGGTATCGGCGATACGCTGCGTATTTCGCTGGCAGCTGATCCGGTTGAAGAAATCAAAGTCGGCTTCGATATTTTAAAATCGCTGCGCATTCGTTCGCGTGGCATCAACTTTATTGCTTGTCCAAGTTGTTCACGTCAGGAATTCGACGTAATTGGTACGGTCAACGCGCTAGAGCAACGTCTCGAAGATGTGTTGACACCAATGGATGTGTCAATCATTGGTTGCGTGGTAAATGGCCCTGGTGAGGCAGAAGTTTCTCACTTAGGTTTAGCGGGCAGCAATAAGAAAAGTGCGTTCTATGAAGATGGCGTGCGCCAGAAAGAGCGATTTGATAACGATGATCTGGTTGCTCAATTAGAAGCGCGAATTCGTGCTAAAGCGGCGCAACTTGACGAAAAAAATCGCATCGACATCAAACAAGTAGAACAAGATTAATCTCAACGATATAACGGTAAGAATTGTGGCAAAAACTATTCAAGCAATCCGAGGCATGAACGATTGTCTCCCAACCCAGTCTCCACTTTGGCAAAAAGTGGAAGGCGTGGTGAAAAATGTAATCAGCGCTTACGGTTACAGCGAAGTTCGTATGCCAATCGTTGAGATGACTCATCTATTTAGCCGCGCCATCGGTGAAGTGACCGATGTGGTGGAAAAAGAGATGTACACCTTTGAAGATCGCAACGGTGACAGCTTAACGCTACGTCCAGAAGGCACGGCGGGTTGTGTGCGTTCAGGTATTGAAAATGGCTTGCTGTACAACCAAGAGCAGCGTCTGTGGTACATGGGGCCGATGTTCCGCCATGAGCGTCCGCAAAAAGGCCGTTATCGCCAGTTCCACCAATGTGGTGTGGAAGTGTTTGGTTTGGATGGCCCTGATGTTGATGCTGAGCTAATCATGATGACGGCGCGTTTATGGCGAGAGTTAGGTATCGCTGAACATGTTCGTTTAGAGTTGAACTCAATTGGTTCGCTAGAAGCGCGGGCTAATTACCGTAGTGCCTTGATTGAATATCTTGAACAGTATCACAGTGTACTGGATGAAGATTGCAAACGCCGTATGTACACCAACCCGCTGCGTGTACTGGATTCAAAAAATCCTGATGTACAGGCGATTTTGGGTGATGCACCACAGCTGTCTGACTATTTGGATGCGGAATCAAAACAACATTTTGCAGGCTTGTGTGAACTTCTGGATGCCGCAGGCATCGAATACACGGTTAATCAGCGTTTGGTACGCGGTCTTGATTACTACAACCGCACGGTTTTTGAGTGGATCACCGAAAGTCTAGGTTCTCAAGGTACCGTTTGTGGTGGTGGCCGCTATGATGGTTTGGTTGAGCAACTGGGCGGTAAACCGACTCCTGCAGTGGGATTTGCCATGGGCTTAGAGCGTCTAGTACTGATGATGGAAACCTTGGGTAATACTGAAATTCGTCGCAGTGTAGATGTGTACATGGTGACTGCGGGTGAAGGCACCATGATGGCGGGAATGAAACTCGCTGAGCAACTGCGTGAACAAGTACCGGGTCTGCGCGTGATGACTCACTTTGGTGGGGGCAATTTTAAAAAGCAATTTAAACGCGCTGACAAAGTAGGTGCAGCCATTGCATTGGTATTGGGTGAAGACGAAGTCGCTGCTCAAACCGTGGTAGTTAAAGATTTAGCGGGCGGTGAACAGAGCACTATTGCTCAAGCTGAAGTGGCTCAATTATTGGCTCATTTAGCGTAATTCTCCCGCAGCACGTTTTAAATAAGAGGACAGGAAGTGGAACTCTACGATACTGAAGAACAACAAGTTGAAGCGATAAAAGATTGGTGGAAAGAGAACGGCAAAGCGGTAATCTTTGGTGCTGTGATTGGCCTAGGTGGTCTATTTGGCTGGCGTTACTACCAAGATTCAGTCGTTTCAGCTCAAGAAGCCGCATCGCACAGTTACAGTCAAGCGATGGATGCCCTTGTTGCCAAAGGCGCTGAAGCAGAGGCTTCTATCCAAACCTTTATTGATGCCAATAAAGAGACTGAATATGCCGTGTTAGCAGCAATGCAACTGGCAAAAGTACAGGTCGATGCTGGTCAACTGGATGAGGCTCTTGCTCAGCTTGAGTGGGCAAGTGGCGTGACCAAAGATCCGGCATTGAAACCGCTACTGACATATCGTGTTGCTCGTTTACAAGCAGAGCAAGGTCAATTTGAGGAAGCACTGGCTCAGCTAGGCAATATTCAAGAAAAATCTTGGTTAGGTCGTGTGGCTGAGCTGCGAGGTGACATTCTGATGCGTAAAGGGGATAGTACAGGCGCTTATGCGGCTTATACCGAAGCCCAACAAGCCGATGATGCTAGCCAAACTCTGCAAATGAAATTGGATGATCTCGCGAAGTAAGGGCACTCCCTGATGAAGAAGCTGTTCAATCAAGTGCTGGTCGCGGCGGGTGTGCTAACACTTCTCGCAGGTTGTGCCAGTGAAGAAGAAAACGTCATTATGGCTCCACTGCCCATTGTGAAAAGTGAATTTACACCGAAAACTCAATGGAGCACTTCGGTGGGAGATGGCGTTGGTCACTACTTCTCAAAACTCGCACCGGACTATGCTTACGATAAAGTTTACGTTGCTAGTCGTGATGGTATCGTCAAAGCGTTGGATCCACAAAACGGTAAAGTGATTTGGAGCACTGATCTTGAGGTTGATGGTTCCGCCCGCTTATCCGGTGGCATCACTGCTGCTTTTGGTAAATTGTTCATTGGCAGTGAAAATGGCGTAATGAATGCGTTAGATGCCGAAACTGGGGAGCCATTATGGACCTCGATCTTGGAAGGCGAAATTCTTGCCGCTCCGGCAGCTGACAACAACATTGTTATCGTGAACACCAGCCGTGGTGCGCTGATTGCGCTCAATCAAGAAGATGGCGCGCAAAAATGGACAATCAGCACCGAAGTTCCTAATTTAACTCTGCGTGGTGACAGCCGTCCGACCGCAGTTTCTGGTGGCGTATTCTGGGGAACCCCGAGTGGTCGTCTGGCTGCTGCGATTGCCGAACGTGGTCAACTGATTTGGCAACAGCCAGTGGGTCAGCCAAAGGGAGCGACAGAAATCGATCGCTTAGTGGATGTGGATGCATCTCCTTTGGTCATAGGTGGTACGCTATTTACCGTTGGATTTAACGGTCAACTCATCGCCATTGATTTACGTTCAGGTCAGCCAGTGTGGAAGCGTAACTACTCTTCTGCAACCGACATGGCGACTGATGGCAGCCGTATTTACTTAGTTACCGATAAAGATCACTTGGTAGCGGTAGATACTCGCAGTGGAACGGAAATTTGGAACAATAGCAAACTTGAGCATCGCCTACTTACCGCACCGAAATTAATCGGTGATTATGTTGTTGTGGGGGATGCGGAAGGTTACTTACATTGGATTGATCGTGATAGTGGTGAATTTGTTGCTCAGCAACTGGCCAATGACAGCGGTTTTGCTGTTGGGCCATTAGTGTTGAGTGATGGCTATGTTATCGTGACTCGCGATGGGCAAATAAAGAAGCTGACGATTCAACAGTAAATTGTGATATGATTCACACGCGGCTCCTGGCTGGAAACAGTTAGGAGCCGTTTTATTGCTAGTGGCACCAAATTGATCGTGCCATTATGCTGTCCGTCTGTGTGGTTATAGGTAAAAGTGGTTATAGGTAAAAATTTAGCGCTTGTGACAGAGTGTTTACCTATAACTACATAAGATGAAATTTTGTAGAGGTTGTTATGGTACCTGTTGTTGCTCTTGTTGGGCGTCCAAACGTCGGTAAATCGACGCTGTTTAATCGACTCACTCGCACACGGGACGCATTAGTCGCGGATTTTCCCGGTTTAACTCGTGATCGTAAATACGGTCAAGCTAAGTTGGGTGAACACGAATTTATCGTGGTTGATACCGGTGGTATCGATGGTTCAGAAGAAGGTGTAGAAACCAAGATGGCTCAGCAATCGCTCGCTGCGATTGATGAAGCTGATGTGGTGTTATTCATGGTCGATGGTCGCGCTGGTCTGACGGTTGCTGATGAAGCAATTGCTCAACACCTGCGCCGAATCGAAAAGCCAGCCATTCTGGTGGTGAATAAAGTTGATGGTATCGATGCGGATGCCGCTTCTGCTGAATTCTGGCAGCTAGGTATGGAGCAGATGTACCAAATCGCTGCAGCACACGGTCGTGGTGTGGGTGCATTGATTGACCGCGCTCTTAACCCGTTTGCAGAGCAAATGGAATCTGAGCAAGCTCAGCTTGAAGATCTGACTAATGAAGAAGATCCTGAAGAAGAGCAGCTAGAGTACAGCGAAGAAGAAGCGGAAGCGGAATACAAGCGTCTGCAAGATCTACCGATTAAACTTGCGATCATTGGTCGTCCAAACGTGGGTAAATCGACACTGACTAACCGCATTCTGGGTGAAGAGCGCGTAGTGGTTTACGATATGCCGGGAACCACGCGTGACTCTATCTACATCCCGATGAAGCGTGATGAGCGTGAATATGTGTTGATTGATACTGCGGGCGTGCGTCGTCGTAAGCGTATCAATGAAACTGTTGAGAAGTTCTCGGTAGTCAAAACTTTGCAAGCGATTGAAGATGCTAACGTTGTTCTGTTAGTGGTTGATGCACGCGAGAACATCTCAGATCAAGATCTTAGCTTGCTTGGTTTTGCCCTAAATTCTGGCCGCTCCATCGTGATTGCGGTGAATAAGTGGGATGGTTTGAGTCTTGACGTTAAAGAACACGTGAAGAAAGAGCTGGATCGCCGTCTTGGTTTCGTTGATTTTGCGCGTATTCACTTTATCTCAGCACTGCATGGAACAGGTGTGGGTCACCTGTTTGAATCGGTGCAAGAAGCGTATCGCTCTGCGACAACCCGTGTGGGCACCTCGGTTCTGACACGTATTATGAAAATGGCAACCGATGATCACCAACCCCCTATGGTGCGTGGCCGTCGTGTGAAACTGAAATATGCACACGCAGGTGGTTATAACCCACCAATCATCGTTATCCACGGTAACCAAGTGAACGAGCTGCCTGATTCGTACAAGCGTTATTTGATGAACTATTACCGTAAATCGCTAGAAATCATGGGTACACCGATTCGTATCCAGTTCCAAAATAGCGAAAACCCATTTGAAGGTAAGACAAATAAAATGACCCTCTCACAAGAGCGACAACGCAAGCGCTTGATGAGCATGGTGAAGAACCGCAGAAAATAATTTATAAAGCCCAAGTTTACTTGGGCTTTTTTGTCTCTAAAGGATTGCTATTACATGATCTATTGCGCAACAGAAGTTACTTTTCCACAGGGTATCACTTCACTTGATTCCCAAGTTATGCTGTATCAGCCCCATTCTACTGGGGTTGATGTTGTTACTTATAAAACGCCTTTTCATCCGGTTAGCCATATTTGGCCCGACCATCCGGCGGATCGTGGTGTATTCATCTGGCAAGGAGAGGAATATCCTGTTACTGACTGTTTAGTGGGTGCCATTGAACAAGTATCGGGTCATTTGTATGTCGGAAGTGATATTCCCGTAAAACGCGATGAGGCAGGCTGGATATTTGTGGTCGTACACCGTCTAAGCCAAATGCCACCCGCACTCAAAGTGGGTGAGAGCGTTAAATTGGTGGTGGATGCTCCATACCAAGCCAGCTTGAGCCGAGGTCATAGTGCTGGTCATTTAGCTTACTTAGCGCTGAATAAGGTTTTGACTCAGAGCTATTGGCGTAAAGATGCCGACCGTAAAGACCCGCATGGGTATTTCGATTTCAATAGCTATGCGCAGATATCAAGTTTCGTAACGCCAAATTGTTCAATAGATTTGTACCGTTTAGGAAAAACACTGCGTAAGCGCGGCTTAAATAATGATGATGTACTGAGAGATTTGGATTTGATAGAGCAAAACACTAATCAGCAGCTTGTGCAGTGGCTAGCGTTAGCGAGTCCGATTCAACTTGAGTGTGAAGGTTTGGCTCTGACAGACTCGCGTTACTGGGTATGTGATTTACATGAAGGGTCCGTAGCTCGTATTCCTTGCGGAGGAACACATACCAAAGGGTTGGAAGCCTTTCAGATGATCAAAGTAGTGCTAAAACAAGTCGATGAACAGCATATTGAAGCAGTAACTTACACAGAACCGACTGGATTAGAGGGATCTTTTTAGTATGTTCTGATTTTTATTTGAAATAATGCATTTTATGGAATTAACAGCTGTTTAAAATCCAAATGCAGGATATGTAACTTATGCTTTCGGTGGGTGGTTATATAAAAGTTCTTTTAGGGGCAGATCGCTGATCAAAAGCTTTTGAGCGGAAGATCAATGTAGGATCTTGTTTAAAAGAGTATCAGGTATTGGTTAAACACTGTGCATTAAACTAAGTAGGCGTGATAAGGATCATGGTGCATGATCCCCGCTATAGAGATTATGTGACGCAACGCAAAATACTAAGGAGAGCGCAATGGACAACCCATGTCCTGTATGTGGTCAAGAGTTGGAATGGACAGGGCAGTATCACTGTACTGCTTGTGTTCAGGATTATCGTAAAGTGGGTTTTTGCCCCGAGTGTGACTGCGAGTTAGAAAAGCTGCAGGCATGTGGTGCGGCAAATTACTTTTGTAATCAATGCAATGAGCTTAAATCGAAGTCAAAAATCCGTTTTGTCTTCCAGCCGCTTAGCGCGAATTCACTGTAGAGAGAATCTCGCCATCCATTAGCTGGGTGACTAAAGTGTCACCTGGTTTCACTTGGGTGCTTTGGCGAACTAATTCACCTTGAACAGTGCGTGTCACCGAATAGCCACGGGCTAATGTGGCAAGAGGGCTGACCGCATCCAACTTCTCACTGAGTAAAGCAAGGCGATGGCGTGATTGGATCAAATGGTGCTGGATCGACTGATTTATTCGCTGCTCTTGCTGGATCAGATTAAAACGCTGCTGGCGGATCAAGTGAATGGGCGAATGGAGTTCGATCTTATGGCTTAAGCGCTCCCAACGCTGCTGCTGAGTTGCCAGACGGTGCTGCATCTTTTGCTCAAGACGCAGGCTGAGTTCATCAAGTTGCTGCTGTTGACGCTCTAAGCGAGTCTGTGGGTGCTGTTTATCGATCTTGTGCTGTAAGCGGGCAAATTGCGTATGTTGTAGTGCCAAATAATGACGAATGGCGCCGACGAGTTTGGCTTGCCATTGATGCAAGGCTTGCTGTTTATGGCGATTATCTCGGCTAACTAACTCTGCAGCTGCTGATGGCGTTGGGGCGCGAACATCGGCAACAAAATCGGCGATGGTGACATCAATTTCATGGCCTACCGCACTGATAACCGGGATTTCACTCGCGGCGATAGTACGCGCCACGATTTCATGGTTAAAACACCACAAATCTTCTAAAGAGCCGCCACCGCGACCCACGATTAATACATCACACTCCGCGCGTGAATTTGCACGACCAATCGCTTGGGCAATTTGAATAGCGGCATCTTCGCCTTGTACGAGAGTGGGGTAGATCACCACAGGCAAATTCGGGTCACGGCGCTTGAGCACGTGCAAAATATCATGCAGTGCGGCACCAGTCCGTGAGGTAATTATCCCAACACAGCGAGGGTTTTCTGGAAGTGGTTTCTTTCGCGTCTGAGCAAACAAGCCTTCTGCGGCGAGCTGCATCTTCAGTTGTTCAAACTGCTGTTGTAGGCGGCCATCCCCTTCCGGTTGCATGCTTTCAAGAATTATTTGGTAGTCACCGCGCGGTTCGTAAAGAGAAAGCCGAGCTTTGACTAATACTTGCTGACCATTTTGCGGCTTGAAATTCACCAGACGGTTATTGCCTTTGAACATGGCGCATTTTACCTGCGCTTGGCTGTCTTTTAGGGTGAGGTACCAGTGACCAGAAACGGGGGCGGAGAAGTTAGAAATTTCACCCACCAACCAGACGATCCCCATTTCATTTTCCAGTAATAAACGAACTTCAGAATTTAAACGGGAAACGGTGTAGATATTTCGATTGGCGAGAGAAGAAGACAACGCTGATTCCTCAGACGTGGGTATGGAAATTAGCCGCAATATAATACATATCAAGGGGTGAAATGCAAATAAAAAATGAAAAAATGTATAGTCAACCGATTGCCTCGGGCGTATAATCCGTCCGCAATATCAAATATAAATCCATTTTATTAGGCGAAACGATGAAGTGGATTTCCGTTGTTAACACTCCTGTTGTGAGATATTGCACATGCTACGAATCGCAAAAGAAGCTCTAACCTTTGACGATGTTCTACTCGTCCCTGCTCATTCCACCGTTCTTCCAAACACTGCCGATCTTCGCACTCGGTTGACCAAAAATATCGCGCTGAACATTCCTATGGTTTCTGCGTCTATGGATACTGTCACGGAAGCACGTCTTGCGATCGCTCTGGCTCAAGAAGGCGGCATTGGCTTTATTCACAAGAATATGTCGATTGAACAGCAAGCTGCTCAAGTTCACCAAGTGAAAATCTTTGAAGCGGGTGTGGTTACTCACCCTGTGACGGTTCGCCCTGAGCAAACCATCGCTGATGTAATGGAATTGACTTACCACCACGGTTTTGCTGGTTTCCCTGTTGTGACTGAAAACAATGAACTGGTTGGTATCATCACTGGTCGTGACGTTCGTTTCGTTACTGATCTCACCAAATCTGTTGCCGCAGTAATGACGCCAAAAGAGCGCCTAGCGACGGTTAAAGAAGGTGCAAGCCGTGCTGAAGTGCAAGAAGAGATGCACAAAGCGCGTGTTGAGAAAATTCTGGTGGTGAATGACGAGTTCCAACTTAAAGGCATGATCACCGCGAAAGACTTCCACAAAGCCGAAAGCAAACCAAATGCATGTAAAGATGACCAAGGTCGTCTGCGTGTTGGTGCTGCTGTTGGTGCAGCTCCTGGCAACGAAGAGCGAGTTAAAGCCTTGGTTGAAGCGGGCGTTGACGTACTGCTGATCGACTCTTCTCACGGCCACTCGGAAGGTGTCCTACAACGTATCCGCGAAACTCGTGCGGCTTACCCACATCTTGAAATCATTGGTGGTAATGTGGCGACCGCTGAAGGTGCGCGCGCTCTTATTGAAGCGGGCGTGAGTGCAGTGAAAGTCGGTATTGGCCCTGGCTCTATCTGTACTACTCGTATCGTAACAGGTGTTGGTGTTCCTCAAGTTACTGCTATTGCGGATGCGGCTGGCGTGGCGGAAGAGTTCGGTATTCCAGTTATCGCAGACGGCGGTATCCGTTTCTCTGGCGATATTTCTAAAGCGATTGCTGCTGGTGCATCTTGTGTGATGGTTGGCTCTATGTTCGCAGGTACTGAAGAAGCACCGGGCGAAGTCATTCTGTTCCAAGGCCGTTCTTACAAAGCCTACCGCGGTATGGGCTCACTGGGTGCGATGTCAAAAGGTTCATCAGACCGTTACTTCCAAACCGATAACGCTGCGGACAAGCTGGTGCCAGAAGGCATCGAAGGCCGTATCGCTTACAAAGGTCATCTGAAAGAGATCATCCATCAACAAATGGGCGGCCTACGCTCTTGTATGGGGCTGACTGGCTCTGCCACGGTAGAAGATTTGCGTACTAAAGCTCAATTTGTACGTATCTCTGGTGCGGGTATGAAAGAGTCTCACGTACATGACGTGCAGATCACGAAAGAAGCTCCAAACTACCGTCTGGGTTAAGCGTAAACGTTTGCTTTAATGCTTGATGACTGAATGTGAGGCGAGTAGACTCGCCTCCGTTTTAAGACTTCCTGTTTTTAATACTTGGCTGATAAGACTGCTAAACAATGACTAAGAATATTCATGACCAACGAATTCTGATCCTCGATTTCGGATCTCAATATACCCAGCTGGTTGCCCGTCGCGTGCGCGAAATCGGTGTGTACTGTGAGCTGTGGAGCTGGGATGTAGAAGAGGCGGACATTCGCGAATTCAATCCAGACGGTATTATTCTTTCTGGTGGCCCTGAAAGCGTGACCGAAGCCAATTCGCCACGTGCCCCACAATATGTGTTTGACAGTGGCGTGCCAGTATTTGGCGTTTGCTACGGCATGCAGACCATGGCTGAGCAGTTAGGTGGCCGTGTCGCGACCTCTGATGAGCGTGAATTTGGTTATGCTCAGGTGAAAGTTTCTGGCGAATCAGCGCTGTTTAAAGATCTTGAATTGACTCAAGATGTTTGGATGAGCCACGGTGACAAAGTGGTCGAAATTCCAGCTGATTTCGTGAAAATCGGTGAAACAGACACTTGTCCATATGCAGCGATGGCCAATGAAGAGAAGAAATACTACGGCGTGCAGTTCCACCCAGAAGTAACGCATACCCAAAACGGTTTGCAGATGCTGGAGAACTTTGTTCTTGGCGTGTGTGGTTGTGAGCGTCTGTGGACGTCTGAATCTATCATTGAAGATGCCGTTGCGCGTATTAAAGAGCAAGTGGGTAACGATGAAGTGATCCTTGGTCTTTCTGGCGGTGTGGATTCTTCTGTGGTTGCGATGCTGGTTCACCGTGCGATTGGTGACCGCCTGACTTGTGTGTTTGTGGATAACGGCTTACTGCGTTTGAACGAAGGTCAGCAAGTGATGGATATGTTTGGCGACAAATTTGGCCTAAACATCATCAAAGTGGATGCAGAAGAGCGTTTCTTGAAAGCGCTAGAAGGCATTGATGAACCTGAAGCCAAGCGTAAAACCATCGGGCGTGTGTTTGTAGAAGTGTTTGATGAAGAATCGAAAAAACTGAAAAACGCTAAATGGTTGGCGCAAGGCACTATCTATCCAGATGTGATTGAATCAGCGGCTTCAAAAACCGGTAAGGCGCATGTGATCAAATCGCACCACAACGTGGGTGGGTTGCCAGATGACATGAAAATGGGTCTTGTTGAGCCACTGCGTGAGCTGTTTAAAGACGAAGTACGCAAGATCGGTCTTGAGCTTGGCTTGCCTTACAACATGCTTTATCGCCACCCATTCCCAGGCCCAGGTCTTGGTGTGCGAGTGCTTGGCGAGATCAAGAAAGAGTACTGTGATTTACTGCGTCGTGCAGATGCGATCTTCATTGAAGAGCTGCACGCAGCGGATCTGTACAACAAGGTTTCTCAAGCCTTTACTGTGTTCCTACCAGTACGCTCAGTAGGTGTAATGGGCGATGGCCGTAAGTACGATTGGGTTGTGTCACTGCGTGCAGTCGAAACTATCGACTTTATGACCGCACATTGGGCGCACCTGCCTTATGAGTTCTTGGGTAAGGTTTCCAACCGCATTATCAACGAAGTGAATGGCATTTCTCGCGTGGTGTATGACATCTCCGGTAAGCCACCTGCTACGATTGAATGGGAATGATCACACGTTAGGCACTAGCTGGTACTAACTGGCATTTAATAACACTTAAGCCCATGTTTTCATGGGCTTTTTGTTTTTGTGTCTGGCAGTATTTGGCAGCTGATGGCAGCGGGAAGCACCGCTTGAGCGTGGTATCCAAGGTGGTATTATCGAGACATGATGCCATGAGTGATAGCCGATACCATGCTGCTTGATCCTGTGTGTTCATGGTATCGAAATTATTTAAATATATGTTTTTATTGATTTAATTCCCTGATTTTCGGGTAATCTTCCAGCATGGTATTGGAATCGAAGAAGGATAAGACTCTTGCTGACCGATACCAAGCTGCGCAACCTCAAGCCGAGGGATAAACTCTACAAGGTGAATGACCGGGATGGCCTCTATGTGGCTGTCACTCCTGCCGGTTCCATCTCATTCCGTTACAACTACTCGATCAATGGCAGGCAAGAGACAATCACCTTTGGCCGCTATGGCGTTGGGGGGATCACGCTGGCAGAAGCCCGTGAGCGACTTGGTGAAGCCAGGCGGATGGTCGCCGATGGAAAGTCGCCAGCGAAGGAGAAGGCCCGAGACAAGGCGCGTGTTAAAGGGGCTGAAACCTTTGGTGCCTGGGCGGAAAAGTGGCTACGTGGCTACCAGATGGCCGACTCTACCCGTGATATGCGCCGCTCGGTTTATACGAGAGAGCTGGAAACGAAATTCGGCAATCAGAAGCTGACCGAAATCACCCACGAGGACTTGCGAGCACTTACCGACGCCATAGTAGAGCGCGGTGCGCCTGCTACGGCGGTTCATGCACGTGAGATTGTACTCCAGGTATACCGCTGGGCGACTGAGCGAGGCCAGAAGGTTGAGAACCCGGCAGACCTGGTTAGGCCCGCAAGCATTGCTAGGTTTGAGCCGAGAGATCGAACCCTTACGCCCGAAGAAATCAGGATTATGTACCAGTACATGGGGCGTATTGGTACATCGCCATCGATCCGGGCAGCGGTAAAGCTACTGTTGTTGACGATGGTGCGTAAAAGCGAGCTGACGAATGCCACCTGGAGTGAGATCAACTTCAGCGAAGCGCTCTGGACGATCCCCAAAGAACGGATGAAGCGGCGAAATCCTCACCTGGTGTTTCTATCCAGGCAGGCCATGGATATCTTCATCGCTTTGAAGACGTTCTCCGGTGGATCGGATTATGTTCTGCCATCACGCTACGATTCTGACGTCCCGATGAGCAGTGCCACGCTGAACCGGGTGATGACGATGACTTACAAGCTAGCTCAGAAAGAGGGACAACCGCTTGCCAAATTCGGCCCGCACGACCTGAGACGAACAGCCAGTACCTTGCTCCATGAAGCCGGTTACAACACCGATTGGATAGAGAAATGCCTGGCACATGAGCAAAAGGGTGTGAGGGCGATATATAACAAAGCCGAGTATCGTGATCAGCGTACATCTATGTTGCAAGACTGGGCTGATATGATTGATGAGTGGGTTGTTTAGGGGCTCGCTAACTTTTAAAGGCATCTCTTACAAAAAGGTAATCAGGGATGAAAATAGAGAAGATAAAGCTACAGAATTTTCGTTGTTTCGGGCATGAGGTGGTCGAGCTAAATTTCGAGGAAGAGCTGACAATACTTGTTGGCGGAAACGGCTCCGGAAAGACCGCGGTGCTGCAAGCTGTGTCCAGGTTGTTTGGTACATCATCATCGCAACGGTCGGTACAGCGTCGGGATTTTCACATACCTATTGACCGGCAGGAGCTGCAGTCTGGCGATAGTTTGTTTATCGAAGCGGTACTTGCCTTCCCTGAACTGGAAGAGCAAGACGCTTCTCCTCTTGATGCCGTTCCGGAGTTCTTTAATCAGATGGCGGCTTCCGGTGAGGGAGAGCCCCTTAAGGCCCGGATACGACTAAAAGCAACATGGACGGATGACGGTACGCCGGAAGGAGCAATTGAAGAGGATATACGCTGGATAAGAACCCTGGATGATAATTTTGAATGGGATGACTGTTCCAGGGTTCAGGCTGTAGAGCGCTCTTCAATCCAGTTTATTTACTTACCGGCAAATCGTGATGCGACGACTCAGGTGACCGCCCTTCTAAAAGGGCGGTTATGGCAGGCTGCCAAGTGGTCGACAGCATTTAGGGATGCAAGCTCTGATAATGCCGGTCAGATCCAGAGCAGTTTTGAGGAGGAGGAGCCGTTAAGGGTCTTGCTGGGGCGTCTTTCAAGACGGTGGCAACAGGTCCATGAAGCCGATACAGACAGTCAGCCGCGTTTAAGGCTTATCGAAAACCGTTTTGAGGAGCTTGTTCGTAAAGCCGAATTTACCTTTACGCCTGATGAAGAAGGTCAGGAGCGCCGTTTGTCCGAGCTGAGTGACGGTCAGCGCTCTCTGTTCCATATTGCCCTTACAGCGGCAACGCTCGAAACCGAGCGGGAAGCTTTTTCTTTGCCTGCTGATGATAGCTCATTTGAACAGGATAAGTTACGCCGTATTCACCTGACGATTCTTGCCATCGAAGAACCAGAAAACAGTCTGTCACCATTCTTTTTGTCTCGCATCATCAAGCAGGCAAGAGAGATCGGCGCACTGCCTTCCGCCCAGGTTCTGCTATCCAGCCATTCCCCGGCTATCCTGAGCCGGATAGAGCCGGAGGAAGTGAGATATTTTCGTATGGACCGGAGCACCCGGTGCTCATCAATCCGAGAACTGATCCTGCCTGAGGATGATGTTGAGGCCAGCGTGTATGTCAGACTGGCCGTAAAGGCATATCCCGAACTTTATTTTGCACGATTTGTAATCCTAGGTGAGGGAGACTCTGAGCGAGTCGTTATTCCGAAAATTGCGGAGGAAATGGGTGTTCCCCTTGATCCATCATTCGTTCCCGTCGTTCCGCTCGGTGGACGATTCGTAGCGCATTTTTGGCGGCTGCTTAATAATCTTGAGATTCCACATGCCACATTGCTCGATCTTGATCTGGGGCGCAGGCATGGTGGGGCGAACGCCATGAGGAGTTGTCTTCAGAATCTAGCAGATATTGGGAACGATTGGGGGAACAGAAGTCGTGCGAATGCTGTTCAGCTTACCGACCAACAGCTTTATAACGAAGGTTCGCAAGGTCAATGGCTTCAAGCTTTCAATGAGCAGGGTGTTTTCTTTTCCGCTCCCATTGATCTCGACTTTGCCATGTTGCTCGCCTTTCCAACCGCTTATCAGGTTGCCAATCCAGGTGGTAATGGACCCCAGAGTAGTGCTGCTGCTATTCAAGCCAAAAAGGTCAGCACGCTGAAAACAGGTGGTAATCCTGCCTTGTATACTGCTCATTTTGATGATGCATTCAAATGGTATCCCTATCTGTTCCTGAGTCGCAGTAAGCCCGAAACTCACCTAGCGGCTTTTTCCCGCATCGCGGACGGCGGTGTTGCTGCATCCGCTCCAGCAGAGCTTAGGGCGCTCATTGAGTACGTTACGGATAAGCTCCATCTGTCAGGAGAGAATGAATGACCCGTGTAAGCAGAGACGAATGGGTACCTCAGGGTGTCGGTGGTCTGGAAGGCAGAGCGTGGGAGGCCTTACGTGAAACCGATAGCAGCATCCTTGTGACCGCTGGTGCTGGTGCCGGAAAAACTGAGTTTCTGGCACAGAAGGCGACCTATCTTCTGCAGACCGGTATTTGTCCAGCACCCAAACGTATTCTTGCCATCAGCTTTAAAAAAGATGCCGCCCGAAACCTCGCCGAAAGGGTTGCAAAGCGTTGCCCGAGAGATCAGGCGCGGCGCTTTGATTCGATGACTTTTGATGCCTTTACCAAGGGGCTTCTGGACCGGTTTCGTCCGGCTTTACCTGAGCCGTTCAATGCGCCCGGTACGTATCAGATTGTTAATCCGTTTCGCAGGGATTATGACGATTTTATTGAGCGACATGGCTATCACGAAGTGAGTGCTCAACAGCTTGAGAGAAGACTGCTTCTGACAGACCTGCCAATTGACTTGTCAAATGGATCTGAAGTACATCGTGCGTTAGCAGATTACTGGCATGAACAATTCTTCGGGGGCGACGAGATATCCCTGTCCTTCCCGATGATAAACAGGCTTGTAAAACTGTTGCTTCAGGAAAATTCATATATCCGCCGGGCCTTACAGGCAACATATCCCATCGTCTTTCTTGATGAATATCAGGATACAACCTATGCCCAGTACGACATGCTGCTAACGGCATTTGATGGCAGTGACGCTGTCTTTACGGCAGTCGGCGATGATAAGCAGCGCATCATGGGATGGGCGGGAGCCATGGATGACGCCTTCGACCAGTTTGAAAACGACTTTGGTGCGAGGCGCATCACATTGCTTTCAAACTGGCGGTCACATGCGGATCTGGTTCGTATTCAGCACGAGATTGCCCGCCGGATAGACGGCAATGTGGAAGCGGTGCAGGCACAAGGGACCCGTGAAATTGAAGGTGAGGTTTCTGCTATCTGGCAATTCCGGAACGCAGATGACGAGAACAATTATCTGGCAGAATGGGTGAGCCGTGAGGTTCAGTCAGGGCGTGTTGCGCCACATGATGTAGCAATTCTGATCAGAATGCGGGCAGATCAGGTGGAGGGTGAGATAGCCCCTGCTTTTGCGGCACGAGGTCTCAGGATCAGAAATGCGGCCCGGTCAGTCGGTGAAATTCAGATACAGGATCTGCTTGGTGAAGAGCTGACCAGCATATTCGTTCCTTTGCTCCGCCTGGGAGCGACGGACCGAAGCCCAGAAAACTGGGAGCAGGCCCAGCAGAACTATCTGTTTCTGGAGGCTGCCGATCCGGATAACGATCTCACGCAGGAACGGTTACTGGTTAAGCTTGAAGCATTCGTCCGTCAATTAAGGGCAGAGTTGGCGCGTCGCCAGCCTGATCCGGATGCAGCGGAAGAGATTGCAGAGATGCTTCTTGAATTTGTAGGGACCCCTAGGCTTCGGCAATCCTTTCCCGCTTACCTGCGTGCAAGGGATTTTGAGAGGGTGTGGAGTGGATTTGTCACTCTCCTGAAGGAGTGTGCAGAACACAGCAGCAGTTGGACGGAAGCGCTGGATGAGTTCGAAGGTATTGGCCAGGTAGCTCTGATGACCATCCATAAAAGCAAAGGTCTTGAGTTCCATACGATGATATTTTATGGGCTCGACAATCAGACTTGGTGGAGCCTTACGCCGCAACGGGGTGAAGAGCTAAACACTTTTTTTGTTGCCTTTACCAGAGCAAAGCAGCGTGCGTTTTTCTCCCAGTGCGTTGAGCGAGGGCATGCTATTGGCTGGATACAGCAATTATTGGCGCCGGCGGGAGTCGAAACCATAGATGGTACGACTATATTGGGTACTACGTGAGCATACTTAAGGTAATGCTCTCCAAGTTCATCTAATAGAAGTTTCATGTCTCCTTGGGCCGTTGTTTTCTTCCAATTCGGAAAGAGAGTATCGGCTCAAGCCTGGGTTGGTATATTTTAGCCGCTAAAATTTCTGTTGGCTTTTTCCCGGCCTGTTAGCAGGAAGCACAAAATCTTTGCGAACTGCTGCTAATGCTTTAGATACTGCTTGAGGTGTCATTGGTTGTTGTTTTCTGCTTAGTAGCTTTGTGCCTATTTGAGATTGAGTGTAGCCATAATGCTGAAGTACCAGCATTTTCTTCTTATTGTCTGAAAGTTTAGAGTCGACCATCTTTCGAGCTAGGTTGCGAAGCTCCGCTACGTCTGCTGGCTGTAATGTTAAATTCAACATGAATAGGAAGAAATAGTCATCGATCAGTTTGTCTCCTGACATAGCATGAGGCTTAGCGCGATGTGCAGATTGATGAGCTAACCTAGAAAGTTCGATATTGAATTGTGCGAGGGAGCGCTTTGCCTGTTTGTAACTTGGATTCCACTCGTCATTGGCAAGTTTGGGGCGATGCTCTTTGCAGTAATTGTGGCTAAGTTCTAGTTTCTTGTGGTCTATAAGTTCAACCTCATTTGTTTGTCTCTGCTCTACTGTGAGCATGAATTTTGAGTACTCCGTAAGGTTCCCACAGAATTCGCAGAAACTATGTTTTCGTTGTACGTTTAGGTTGACGCCTTTGGTCGCTGTTGATTTCTTCGGACGCTTACAGGCGCAATCCCAGGTTAATTCAATTAACGATTCAATGGTTGCGACGAAGCACTGATCTCTTTGGGTTTGTGCATCACTTGTCTTTATGAACTGACGTAGCAGTTGGCGCTGCATGCGCACCATTGCTTCCAGCCCTATCAGCCGGATGATTTCGCTAAATCCAACTCCTGAGCCAATACCCGCAACATGGTTTTTATAGCTGTTTGGTAGGGAATCCATGTACTCAGCTATGGCAGGATCGATCAGTTCTTGTATCAGGCGAAGAATGGGATAGCGCCGAGAGAAGGCAGAGTAAGGTCCCCAGCGCGTTCTAAATTTGGCGATAGCAAGAGAAACAGGCTGGGCGCAGCCTGGAAGGATGGCTATGTGGTCTTGCCCTAGGTCTAGTCTAGCTTGGTTTTCGATATTCATAACAACCTTATAGTCCAAAAATAAAGCTTAATCAAGTTGCATTGCTTGGCACGATGAAGCCTCAACAGGTAAATGGAGGTTCAAGCATGCAAACAATGGCAAATAAAGTTCTCATCAACAGGAAACAGCTCCTGGAGATGATTCCACTTTCAACGCGCACAATTTATAACCTGGAACAGCGTGGGGAGTTTCCGAAGCGCATAGCGCTTACAAGCAGAAATGTTGCTTGGGATTTGTCGGAAGTCGAAGAATGGATAGCGGCGCGTAAAGCGTCTGGAATCCAGGCTGCTCGACCTGGCACCACCATAGAGGCCTAACAATATGGCCCTTGATCTTATGGCGGCCTTTTCTGAAACGCCGCAGCCTCTTGATTATGTTTTACCTAACATGGTTGCCGGTACGGTGGGGGCCTTGGTTTCACCAGGTGGTGCCGGAAAATCCATGCTGGCCTTGCAGCTTGCAACGCAGATCGCTGGAGGCCCGGACTTGCTGGAAGTCGGAGAATTTACAGTTGGGCCAGTTATCTATCTTCCCGCAGAAGATCCTCCTGCTGCTATCCATCACCGATTACATGCGCTTGGGGCACATCTCACTGCCGAGCAGCGGCAAGCTGTTGCTAAAGGTTTGCTGATTGAGCCGCTGATAGGAAGGTGCCCCAACATCATGTGTCTCGATTGGTTCGATGGCCTTAAGCGAGCGGCTGAAGGCCGTCGCCTGATGATCTTGGACACCTTACGCCGTTTCCACATCGAAGATGAAAACGTTAGCGGTCCAATGGCACAAGTGATCGGACGTATGGAGGCCATCGCCGCCGATACGGGGTGCTCTATCGTATTTTTGCACCATACCAGTAAGAGCGCCGCCATGATTGGTGCGGGTGACCAGCAGCAGGCCAGCCGTGGGTCGTCTGTTCTGGTCGATAACATTCGCTGGCAATCGTACCTGTCTGGCATGACGCAAACCGAGGCTGAAGAATGGGGTGTTGATGATAGTCAGCGTGGGTACTTCGTCCGCTATGGCGTTAGCAAGGCGAATTATGGCTCTCCTTTCGCCGAGCGTTGGTTCAGGCGTCACGAAGGCGGTGTTCTGAAACCTGCCGTGCTGGAGAGGCAGCGTAAGGCCAAAGGAGTATTACCGTTCAAGAAATCTAAAGTTGCTATGGAAGGCGTTGATGACAACTGGTAACAAGGTCACTCCAACTAGTACCAGTGCACAGGCAAGAGTGATGCTTTACCAGGCCAGTCAGCGTCCAAGCCTGATGGAGGCTGACTTGATGGAAACATCCTTTGGCCGCTGTCGCATTAAGGGAAGGCTTGGTCAGCGGCACGCAGATGTTGTTGAGGCTATTTTGCACTGTGCCGAACGTCGACGCGATGTTTCAGATGGTGGTATAGAGCTATTGGTAGACCCTGCCAAAGTGCGGAAAACGTTGTCAGATAGCCGGTATAGTTCCTCCCATCTTGAGAAGCTGCTGGCAGAGCTGCGAGCAGCAACAGTAACGATTGAAACACCACAGTTCGATTTTCCGATAATCGGCGGCTTGATCGATCATGTTATCCCTTCACCTATGACACGCCCTGATCCCTTGACGGGAGGAGAGCGAAATCTGTGGAGAGTTCGGCTTGGTATCGCCTTGGTCATGTTATTGGAGCATGACCTTAGCCTGTACTACGATCCTGCCCCAATTGCTCGCTTGCAGCACGGGATTAGCCAGGCGGTCGCGCGACACATCTTGACCCACAAGAATGATCCCGCCGGAGGGTGGCATGTTGATACTCTCATTCGCGCAGTCTGTGGTGAAAACATCAATAGTAAGAAGATGCGAAATGGGCGTTCCAGGCTTAGGGAGGATGCAGAAAAATTGCATGAAGTTGGAATAACAATAGATGCTGAGAATAGGATAAGGCGCCTCACACCCGCCCGATAGCGTCCCACACCCGCCCGATGGCGACTCACACCCGCCCGATAGCGACTCACACCCGCCCGATTTTTTGCTGTTTTGGCAGGATATTCAGGATATCTCAGGATATCCAGCAACCTCCAGCTGGGTGCTGGAGGTTGATTATCTATCGGCCTCCGGCCGATGTTTTAACGCCAAGAGGGTGGCCGATGCTGCTTCCTCGCCAAGGCTATCACCTTTCCTTGGCGTTCAATCCGTCCGAAGCACGACCAAAGCCGCTTTATAAGCCCCAGGAGCGTCGTTCAGGGGTAGCGAGGGCGCCTCTCTGGGCGGCTCAGGAAGCCGTATTCCATACATCAAGATGAATAGCTACTTAAGCCGGTAGTAGGCTGAAAATGTGTGCGGTTTGTAGGTTGTAGTATGTAGTAGCACCATACTACAACACTACATTTCCTATCCACACTGACGTTGTGCTCAAAAATCTGTCCGAAATTGGGCGCTAGCGGCTCGACACGCACAGAGTGTTGGTAGCGATCCTTCCTGACCTGATGACCCAACCGATACCAATCTGAAACTGTCAAAGAAAAGGCCGTCAGAGTGTCTGGGTTTTTTAAAGTCCTTGGAATACAGAGCGCTACATCGGATGCATTCCTAGCACTCGCACGTTTCATTGACACTTGAGGGGCGCAACTCCTCCAGAATTGGAAAAGCTGTGTATTGCTGTGTTTGTTTGCTGTGTAAACCCCAGCGTTAGCGTAGTAATTGCCTGAAATTACGTGTTTATTTCGTGCTTCTGTTCTAGCAATAAGGTGAACAAGCGATTTTATATGGTTTGCACTAAAAAACAGATTTTCGTTGCAACACTTTCCTTGGCGTAAACAACGCTGAAAGGCGGGCAGGATAGGTGAAGTTAGCTAATCGGCGGAGCCAATTAACTATCTTCACTTTCCCTTATTCGCGCTGGGGGCGCTCAACGGGGAATCCTGCTCTGCGAGGCTACCGGCTACCGCCGTAGGAGTTATTGCTTAAATATCTCCATGTCAACTTTTATGTCCAATTATTGGGCTTATACGTTATGCATTGAAAGGCACGATAAAGCATTCATTGGTAATGGAGATCAACGTATGCAAAAAGTTAAAAGAAAAAATTTAGCCGCTAAAATTGCTCTGGCTGTCGCTATGACGACCTGCACCTTGCAGCCCGTTTACGCCGGTATTCCAGTAGTTGATGGCACCAATCTGACGCAAAACATCATGTCTGCTTTAGAAGCGGTCGCGCAGACGGCCAAGCAGATTCAGGAATACCAAACCCAACTTCAGCAGTACGAAAACCAACTGCAAAACACGATGGCCCCGGCGGCCCATATTTGGGACCAAGCACAGCGCACCATCAACGATCTTAACCAGGCGACTAACACGCTCGCCTATTACCAAAATCAGCTTGGCAGCCTCGATGCCTACCTGGGCAAGTTCCAGGACGTGGCCTATTACCGCAGCTCACCGTGCTTCTCGTCGGCGGGGTGCAGCGATGCCGAACGGGCCGCGATGGTCGAGAACCGCCGCCTGGCGTCTGAATCGCAGAAGAAGGCCAACGACGCGCTGTTTAAGGGCTTGGAGCAGCAGCAAGACAACTTGCAGGCGGACGCTCGACAGCTCGAGCGTCTGCAATCTGCCGCCCAGGGCGCGGACGGCCAACTGGCCGCCATTGGTTACGCCAACCAACTCGCCAGCAACCAGGCCAACCAGCTCCTGCAAATCCGTAGCCTGCTGATTGCCCAGCAGAATGCCGTTGGCACTCGAATGCAGGCAGATGCTGACCGTGAAGCTCAATATCAAGCGTCCCGTGAAAGGTTGTTCGATATGGGCGAGCCAACCGACCGTTCAGAAAACAGGGGATTTTAATCATGAAGAATATCACCCGAGTTTTTATCGTTAGCGCGTTGGCCTCTTTCGTTCTGGTGGGGTGCGGTGAAAATGACGGGCCAAAGCCTGCAACGATCAACTGTGACAACCCAAACCTGACGAAAGAGCAGAGGGAAGAAGGGAACTGTCTTTGGGATATGGGCGAACCCACGGATCGCTCCAAGAACAAGGGGTTCTAATCATGAGCAAGATATTCATTCGACTTGTAATGCTCCTGGCAGTTTTACTGACTTCGCAAACTGCGTCAGCGGCCATTGAGCCTAATGGTGTCTTGGATGAAGTGGCCGTGCGTTTCATGACGGCCAGTGCTACTTGGGGCACGGTAATTACAAACTATGCCGCCTGGCTGTTCTGGACGCTGGGCACTATATCCCTTGTTTGGACTGGCGGGACCTTAATCCTTAAACAAGCAGATATAAGGGAGTTCTTTGCCGAGTTCGTGCGCTTCATCCTGACGTTTGGTTTCTTTCTCTGGTTGCTCAGAAACGGCCCAGACTTTGCGACGTCAATCATCGACTCGTTGAGAATGATCGGTGCTCAAGCCGGTGGCCTTCCGAGAGATCTAACCCCGTCAGAGCCTATTAGTATTGCGTTCGACATTATTGTGAAAGCTGGTGAGTCCTACAGCATCACAAGCCCGATAGATAACTTGTCTATCTTCTTAATCACGCTGGCAATTTTGGCATGTATGGCGGTAGTGGCGGCCAATGTGTTGTTGGCCTTGGTGACGGCTTGGATATTGATCTATGCCGGTGTCTTCGTGCTGGGTTTTGGTGGTTCGCGCTGGACTTCAGATATAGCAATCAACTACTTCAAAAGCGTATTGGGCGTTGCTTTGAAGTTGATGACAATGACGTTGCTCATTGGCATTGCCATGTCGATCATGGACGGTTTCTATGCCGATCTATCCAATGATGCCCCTATGCGTGAACTGCTGGTGATCTTTGTCGTTTCACTGGTTCTCGTGATGCTCATTCACTCGGTTCCCAATGTGGTCGCCAGCCTGGTTCCTGGAGGCGGCGCAGCGGCAGGTGCAGGCAGTATCAGTGCCGGAGCGATGGCCGGAGCGGCTGTTGCCACTGGTGGTATGGCTGCCGGTGCAGCAATGGCTACCGTCGGCGGTGCGTCTGCTATTCAGGCTGCATTTGCAAAAGCAGGTGAGAACGTAGCGAACAATACTGACGTTATGTCGAGCCTGGGCGAAGCATTTAGCGGTGGCGGCGATTCGGATGAAGCTGGCTCCTTTTCCCAAGCCTCTGGCCAATCCTCTAGCGGTGGCGAATCTTCTGGCGGCGGCTTTAAAGGCAGCGCTGTGAAAGCGGGTCGTATTGCAGCGGATACCGGTGCGAATTTGATGAAGGGAATGAGTGATATGGCCGGGGATCGAATTGGCCGCACTGCTGGAGGTCGTTTAGCTAGCTCGATCCGAAATAGTACGAAAGATGACGGGGATGACGACGACAAGGAGGGCGACTGACGACGCTTCCCCTGCATTTGACAGCGATAGCTTAGGCGGCGTCGGCACTGGCTGGATGAATCAAATCGGCGGCTTTGATGGCCTGTCCAGTGAGGACCAGGAAGAAGCCCGCCAAGCACACGCAGAATGGCAAGAGCGCGACCCGGAAAAGCACACCTTCGACGTTGAGGATTACGTTTCGTATGCCCAGGAACTTCAGCAGGAACGAAATAGTGAGATTGCCAGCTTTGTTAAAAAAGGCCGCATGGCCTAACTAGATAAGGATTACTGATTATGGAGTTTAACTTTCCACCCCAAAACCTTGCGGAGGTATTTGGTTTCTTCGCAGTGATGTTCATTGTGATGCTGGCCTTCTATTTTTTGGGGCAGTGGCTGCACAACACCGGACACGGCCCGAAGATGAAAGCCATTGCCGTTAAAATGGAGGTATTCCAAAACAGGTTGGCCGGGCGTACTTACAAGGACATGACGAGATCTGTCGATCAAATCGACAAAATGAGACGCTGGCCGTTTGGCCGACGCAAGTAGTTAGAAAGCACACGGGCCGGTGATGGTGCACCGGCCCGCATTTTCACATACCACCTGACAGAGAGGTGACACATGACAACCACACATAATATCGAAGTTCAGCAAGCAATTCATCAGGCTGCGATCAAGCTGGCCGCCCTGGAGTTCATCGACCAGGAAACCGCCCGGCAGGTTTTGCCAGTCGCGGAGGCGGTCGCCAATATGTTCACGATCCTGTACTACCAGGGTGAAACTGGCCGAGCGACGCCCGAGGACTTCCAGGAGGCGTTGGACACTATCCGCCAGGTAACAAGGAGGTAAGGCAAAACGAATAACGAGGAAGAGCAGTACGCCGATCAAGGTGTACTGCTTACCCGAGGAAAAGGAGCATATCGAGGCGCAAGCAAAGCGAGCAGGCATGAGCGCTGCGCGTTATCTGCGTGAGGTTGGCCAGGGCTACAAGATCAAGGGTGTGGTCGATTGTGAGCAGGTACGGGAGTTGGCTCGAATTAACGGCGATCTTGGCCGTTTGGGTGGCTTATTGAAGCTATGGCTGACCGATGACGTGCGAACTGCCCAGTTCGGCCAGTCAACAATCCTGGCTGTTCTCAGTAAGATCGAGGCGAGGCAGGAGGAAATGGGTAAGATCATGACGAGGGTCGTTATGCCGAGGTCTGAGCTATGACAAGGCTATGATCTCTCTCCCTTGTTTTTACGTCGGCGGGCCAGTTCTTCCTTTGCCCAAGCTGAAGACTCCATCATATCCCGCCGAAGTTCTGAACGTTCTAGATGTGTAAGTCTCCGGACAGATGGACTCTTGTGAACTGTGTGCTGTAACTCCAAGTTGGGAGCTTCGTCGGGTGCTTTCTTGTCGCTCATATTCCGCTCAATAATTAAGAATCTGCTTAGGCTCAAAATGCCTGTGCTTGTTTCGTGATTTGAGCACTCCCCAAATTGCGTAAAACGCAGTACATTTGCAACACAACAATGCTGAACGGACATGGCTATGTCAAGCGTGAAAGACGAAACCCTTTCAATTCGCACCTCAATCGAGATCAAGCAACTTTTGCGGCTAGCAGCTGAGCGTGAACGACGTTCCGTTACATCAATGATTGAAATTCTCGTTCTAGAGTACGCAAAAACGCATGGACTAAGACTTGATGACTCAAAGGTGAAACGTTAATGGATGTTTTTTTTGATCAGGGTGCGCAGTGGGTTCGAGCGGACTTTCATATGCACACTC
Source organism: Vibrio mimicus (assembly GCF_019048845.1). Lineage (NCBI taxonomy): Bacteria > Pseudomonadati > Pseudomonadota > Gammaproteobacteria > Vibrionales > Vibrionaceae > Vibrio > Vibrio mimicus. The sequence continues at coordinate 2,477,999 of NZ_CP077426.1, read as the reverse complement.
GCGCGGATCGCGAGTTCAAGTACTCAGGCGATGATAACTATTACAATAGCAACTACGTTGACGCACTGGAGAAAGCGAATATCCGGCTAGGCGTGATTACCAATCATAACAAGTTCGACTTTAGTGAGTTTAAGGCGTTACGCAAGACGGCCCAAAAAAAGGGGATTTCCTTATTACCTGGCGTAGAGTTGTCAGTCAATGACGGGGCCAATGGCATTCACACGCTAGTTGTATTCTCTGATGACTGGTTGGAGGACGGCCATGATCATATCAACCCTTTCTTGGGAGTTGCTTTTGAAGGAAAAATCCCTGCTCATTACGAGCAGGAAAACGGAAGGTCCTCTCTGTCGCTGCTAGAAACACTAAAAAAGCTAGAAAGTTACCATCGCGACTATTTCCTAGTCTTTGCTCACGTTGAAGCGCCAAGCGGACTTTGGTCTGAACTAGAGGGGGGGCGACTCTCCGAATTGAGTCAAAATGAACTCTTCCGTCGTCGTACTCTTGGCTTTCAGAAGGTCCGCACTTACAACAAACTGCAAGAAAAGGGAAAGCCTTGCCGGGCCAAGGTACGGCAGCAACTTGGTGATTGGTATCCTGCCGAGCTTGAAGGATGTGATGCCAAACGCATAGAGGATATTGGTCAAGGTAATGTTTGTTATCTTAAATTGGGCGAACTGTCTTTCGAAGCCGTAAAGTTTGCTTTGAGCAGCCCTAGTGCTCGCGTAGCTTTCGAACCACCTAAACATCAAGCATCTTTCATTCGTAGCATTCGTTTTGATGGCGGTATCCTTGAAGGGAAGACTCTGCATTTTTCTTCTGGTCTTAATACTCTAATAGGTATTCGTGGTAGCGGTAAGTCCTCAATTCTTGAGGCGGTAAGGTATGCTCTTGATATTTCTCGCGGTGAGAAAGCCCAGGACACCAAGTACAAAGACGAGTTGATTCGCCATACTCTCGGTAGTGGTGGCAAAGTGACGTTAACAGCTTGTGATATCTACGGACAGGAGTTCACCATCTCTCGTATTTTTCGTGAGCTGCCAAATGTCTATTTGGATGGGAAATTACAACCAGGAGTATCAATTCGAGAAACTGTATTGCGTCGCCCAATCTACTTTGGACAGAAGGACCTCTCCAGTACTGGTGACGGCTTTGAGACTGATCTGGTAGAAAAACTGGTTGGCGAAAAGCTCCGAGAACAGCGTGATGAAATCGAGGCGCAGCGGCAAAACGTGCGCGATGCTGCTGAACGCTGGCTTCAACTCAGTAATACCGCCGAGCTTCAGCGAGATTTCGAAGCCCAGCTTACAGATGCCAACTTCAGGCTGAAGAAATTTGAAGAGTACGGAGTTGCAGACAAGCTCCAGAAACGGCTCGGTTTTCAGCAGGATGCCTCTGCACTAGGGCACATGAAGGATCGTGCGGATAGTTTTGTTCTCGCGCTGGGGCAATTGATCGCCGAGCATAAAGATGAACTGCGTGACGCTACGGGTCATGTATCCAAGCAGAATCCAGAGTTTTTTACAGCCTACTACGCAGAGTTTTCCAACCTGCTTGCTAAGCTGGAACAGCTTAAAACAGTTGAGCAGGATGCGCGTGAGATCACGATTCGCCTTAATGCTAAACAAGATGAGTTTGAGGAGGCGCGTACGAATCTTCAGGAAGAGTTCGCCCAGGTCGAGCGGCAATTGTCTCAAGAGCTTAAACAGTCTGGGATGAGTGTGATTCAGCCGGACGATTTTCTTACCCAGGAACAACGCAAAACCCAAGCGGAACAAATGCTAGTTGCGCTGAACAAGCAGGAAAGCCAACAGAGCAGTATTCGTGATTCGTTGTTTACCGAGATCGATAAGCTTAACGAACTATGGTTGCGCGAATTCAACACAATCCAGTTTGAGCTCGACCGCGTTAACTCCAGTCATACAGCTCTGCAAATAGATGGCGACTTTAAGGGTGACAAGGAAGCAGCCATAGGCTTCATGCAGCAGTTATTTAAGGGCAGTAATATCCGTGAAACTACCTTGCGTGCGGTAATGGAAGATTACACTGATTTCGGTGGTTTGTTGCGTGCTCTGCCGACAGCGTTAGCTAAGGCGGGCAGTACACCCGAAGTTTTCGAGAAAACCTTCATGCAGAACTTGGTTGAACTCGTTACTTGGCAAGTGCCCAACCTTTTTGTCATCCGCTATCGTGGTAAAGAGTTGAAACACCACTCGCTCGGGCAGCGCGCTTCTGCGTTGTTGCTGTACGTGCTAAGTCAGCGTCAGAACGACATAATTATAATCGACCAACCGGAAGACGATCTCGATAACCAGACTATATACGATGACGTGATAAAGCTATTACGAGAGATGAAGCCGTATGCTCAATTCATCTTCGCGACTCATAACGCCAATTTTCCAGTGCTAGGTGACGCGGAGCAAGTACACGCCTGCCAGTATAATAACGAAAATGCCACGGTACAAAGCGGAAGCATAGATGCAGGCCCAGTGCAGGATGCGATTATCAATATCATGGAAGGAGGCCAAGAGGCCTTCAATCGACGTAAAGAGGTTTATAATCTGTGGAAACAATAGGGCTGATCGATATTCTTAATCTGGAGAAACGTCGTTTTCAGTTCAAGGCTGCTGTCGCGAGTGCAGCTGTCTTACGATTCGCTAACGGCCCCCAATTATGAGTTACGATTTCAAGAATCTCTCATCGGCCGACTTTGAGGACCTCGTCCTAGATCTTATCGGGAAGGAGGAGGGACTTCGCTTCGAAGCATTCTGTGCTGGTCCTGATAGTGGCATTGACGGCCGACACTCACATGCTGGCGGGAGAGTTATTCTTCAGGCGAAGCATTATGAGGGGTCGTCGTATAGTAAGCTGGTGACTAGCATGAAGCGTGAGCGGTTATCCATCGATAAACTGGCCCCCTCTCGTTATATTCTAGCGACTTCCTGTAGGTTAACTCCGACTGGTAAGAGCAGGCTCTCTCCGATCATAGGACCGAGTCTGAAGTCTGAAGCGGATATCTTTGGTCCAGAGGACATTAATGGACTTCTCCGTAAGTACCCTGAGATTCTCAAGTCGCACATCAAGCTGTGGCTGTCTGGAGCGGGTGTATTAGAGCAGGTCATACGTGCGGCTGCCCATACCTTTGCAGCGATCACGCGTGAAGACATAGAGCAGAAAGTTCGTGTATATGCATCAAATCCTAGCTTTGATGAATCGCTAACTAAGCTAGATAGGTATCAGCTTCTCATAATCTCCGGCCCACCGGGCGTAGGTAAAACGACACTGGCCGAGATTCTTTGCTACACCCTCTTGAGTGAGGAGTGGGAGCTTGTTCCTATCCGTAGTCTGGAAGACGGCTTTGCTGCGATCAACGATAGCAAAAAGCAGGTTTTTCTCTTTGATGACTTTCTTGGCAAGGTCGCTCTAGATCGACAAGCTTTAGCGCATAAGGATTCAGACTTAGCGAAGTTCATGAGCCGTGTGCGCCGCTCACCAAATGCCCGCTTTATCCTAACGACGAGGGGGTACATTTTTGAGGAGGCTCGGAGAGTCTCAGAGCATCTTGGCGATCAGCGCCTTGATGTGACGAAGTACGTACTCGATGTTGGTGTTTATACCCGCCGAATCAAGGCGAGAATTCTCTATAATCACCTGCTAGTGTCGGATACACCGCAGCTGTATATCCGGGCGCTAGTGAAGAGCTCTAAGCTCGCGAAAATTGTCGATCACAAGAACTACAACCCACGCGTTATCGAGGCGATGACCGACGCACTGAATATCAGTGATATTGATCCTGATAATTATCCTTCTGCCTTTATTGAAGCTCTGAATAACCCTAGTCAGATTTGGGACACTGCTTTCCGTACTCACATTGATCACCGGTGCAAGCATCTCCTAATGGCGATGTTTTTCCTTTCAGAATACGGTGTGTCTCTTGCAAAGCTACGCTCATCTTTCGAGCCCCTTCATGCAGGAATGAGCAAAGCTTACGGACTGCCTCACGGTCCTAAAGACTTCGAAGAAGCACTCCGTATTTTGGAAGGTAGCTTTGTGAAAATAGTTAATATTCGAGGGCCGATAGTCTCTTTTATCAACCCTTCACTAAAGGACTATCTCTCAACTTACTTGTTAGACACGAGTCTTCTTATTCGTCTTGTTCTTACTGCCGCCTCAATAGATTGGCTGGCGAGCCTATGGGACTTTGTTTGTCAAAGCGTGTTTAGTGAAGACGATCAAGCGAAAATAGCCAAGGCTTGCGCTAACTTGCTGGAAATGATTGAAACACGCCCGCATTGGAGCCCGAAAGCAGGAGAACCTGGGTCGCTTGAATATAATGATGCTTCGAACTCAAAGCGGCTTCGCATACTGATGGACTGGTGGCAGATCACTAATGAACGGAACTTTGCTGATAGCATTATGGTGATTGCCCGTAATCCACAGCAGGGTTTCTCTTCATGGTCGGATGGAGAAGCTCTGATAGAACTTATTTCTAAGGTTAGAGGTCATGGTGATGACAAGCCCTTTGTTTACAAAGACGAATTGTTGGAGGTGCTCGAAAAAGAACTCTCGAACACGATACGCTGGAGCTCAAGTGATATGCTTTCCAAGCTTGTTGATGCAGTGGATGCCGCGACCGGGCTGCCTGACAGTATTATGAGTGCGATACACAAAGCTGTGCTCGAAGAGTTTGAGGAGAACAGCAGCCGTATTTGTGAGGATGATAGCGAATCCTCCTTAGAGGATCGGATTAATGACCTGAAAAAGTTCGCACCGCGATTTGGTGTATCGGAGAAAACTTTGAATGACGCTGTTTCAGCCATCGAGGACCGGATAGGGGAAATCGAGGAGCAGAGCAGTAATGCTTCCCCGGTTACCTTTTCGTCTTCGAAAAGCAGTGAGAGTGATAAGTTTGACGACATGGCTCTTCGGAACCTGTTCATACCTCTCCTTGATCGTTAGTCTAGATTTTGAATATCAGGTCATTGCCTTTCGTTTAAAAAAGCGAGTTTTTCTAGGTATGGTATAATTTATGGTATTTTTATATCTTTATTCTATAAGATGTTGAAATATGTTGGTTATTTTTATTAATTAATAATAGAGTGGGAATAATATTCCATAAAAATCACATAAAACCTCAGACATAGTCTGAGGTTTTTTCTTTTGCAACAGAATCTGTTGTTTTTGTATTTCCGTTCAAAATCTTTATGTAGACCGCAAGCGTACGATTTACATCGTCCTGAAATGGCTCGCAATTCTGGCTTTTTCCTTATTTTTTACTATTAAATTAGTGCTCAATAAGCCTACTCTCAAATGGATTTCCAAGTTGAGAGAAGGGCTTTCATCTATGTTTAAACTCAAACACACGGCGTGGTGGGTGGCTATGGCGTGCGCATTGCCAGCACAAGCGGCAATGAATATTCAGCCTGATCCACAAAACCCTGGTGGTTATGTGGTGGCTAAAGCGGATATTGCCGCAGCAGAGCAAGCCAAAACCGCCAATCCTATGTACGGTATCTGGTCGAATGCGTTAGCAACTCGATCTAATGCGATTGTCGATGCGATCGAGCCGGGGCTGGCGACAAACCCTGATAACGTTAAACGGGTTGAGCGCGTATTTCCTGAATCAGAGTGGAATTTCCTCACTCATATGGCGGCGCCTGAATACACCTATACTCGTTTCTTGCGTGCGATTGGTAAATTCCCTGCATTTTGTGCGGAGTATACCGATGGCCGTAATTCCGATGCGATTTGTAAAAAATCGATCGTGACGGCTTTTGCTCACTTTGCTCAAGAAACGGGCGGGCATATCGCGAAAGACAATATTTCTGATAACCCATTAGCTTTGGAAGAGTGGCAGCAAGCTTTAGTGCATGTGCGGGAAATGGGCTGGTCAGAAGGTCAAGAAGGTTATACCACGGGGTGTGGTCAAAATGACTGGCAGAACAAGAAGTGGCCTTGTGCTACTGGGCAAGGTTACTTTGGCCGTGGTGCAAAACAGCTTTCTTACCACTTTAACTACGGTGCTTTCTCCGAAGCCATGTTTGATGGTGATGCTAAGGTACTATTGAATAATCCCGGATTAGTGGCTGATTCGTGGTTGAACTTAGCATCTGCCATCTGGTTCTTCTTGACACCACAAGCTCCAAAGCCCGCTATGTTGCATGTGATTGATCGTACTTGGGTTCCATCACAACGTGAAATTGATGCAGGGATTGGTTATGGTTTTGGTACCACGATCAACATCATTAACGGTGGTATTGAGTGCGGTGAGCAGAATAAAGACAAAGGTCAGCCAGTTAACCGTATTCGTTACTGGGAAGGCTTAGCGGCGCATTATCAAATTCCGATCGAAGCGGATGAGAAGAATACTTGCTGGCAGCAATTGCCCTACGGCAGTTTAAATCTCAATGGTGCGACCGATGTGCTTTACACCAACTGGGATGGTAACTGGAAATATTACCCAGATCGTCCAGGTGGCTACTCATTTGAATGTGAGTTGGTGGGCTTCCAAACCGCTTATTCCGCTTTAGTGAAAGGTGACTATGAGAAATGTGTGACCAACTTGTATGGTTCACATGCGAGTTGGCCAAAAGTTCGTGTAGTGGAAAAGCTCGATCCATTACCGACAGATCCCACGGATCCACCAGTCGGTGGTGCCCCTGCATGGGAAGTCGGTAAGGTTTATAACACGGGTGATAAGGTAAGTTATAAAGGCGCGGTTTATCAAGCCAAGTGGTGGACACAAGGTGATGATCCTACCAAAGGTGGCCCTTGGGCGTTGGTTTCTGGTGAAACAACACCGCCAACGGAACCGACTCCTCCGCCAACAGAGCCAGTACCTCCGACTGAGCCTGTGCCACCCACTGAGCCAACACCAGTGCCGCCGACAGAGCCAGCCCCTACGGATGCCATTGTGTGGCAACCTGGAGTTACTAAGGTCTCGAACGGCGATAAAGTGACCTATAACGGCCAATGCTTTATTGCTAAGAACAGCCCAGGCGTTTGGGAGTCACCCACTCAATCTAACTGGTTCTGGGATAAGGTGTCTTGCTAAGCTGTTGTATTAAAAGTGTTTATTTCATCGCTCAACTTAGGTTGGGCGATTTTTTATTCGCATCTGTAACTAACTGTTTCAACAATCTAAGTTTCCAATAAGATCTTTTTTCTTTTATCTGCCTGTTAATTAAAATCCGCGCGTAATTTTTACAAACATTTTTGAATTCACACTCTGAAGGTAAGTTCACATGTCAACTAAGCTAGCCAACCCAGCACCACTCGGTCTGATGGGTTTCGGTATGACCACCATTCTGCTTAATATCCATAACGCAGGTTTTTTCCCAATCGACTCAATGATTCTGGCGATGGGTATTTTTTACGGCGGTCTGAGTCAAGTTATCGTCGGCATCATGTGCTTTAAACGTGGTGACACCTTCGGTACAACGACATTTACTTCTTACGGTCTGTTCTGGCTGACGCTGGTTGGTTTGATCGTAATGCCACACATGGGGCTGCCTGCAAGCCCTGCGCCTTTCATGGGGTGGTACTTGGCTCTGTGGGGTATTTTCACTGGCTTTATGTTCATTGGTTCTCTGTGCTACCCAACGGCGAAACAAGTGGTATTTGGTTCTCTGACCATCTTGTTTGCTCTGCTGGCTGCTCGTGATTTCACTGGTAGCGAGCTGATTGGTACTATCGCAGGTTTTGAAGGCATCTTCTGTGGCGCGAGCGCTATCTACTTCGCAATGGCACAAGTGCTGAACAATGAATACGGTCGCGTTGTACTGCCAATCGGCGAAAAGCGCGTACAGCCAGTTAAAGCGCAAGAGCTGGCTGCGTAATTAACATTTGGGAACGTGGAAGGGCTAGCCTGTGGTTAGCCCTTTTTTTATTGCATAAGCAAACGATCCACAGTGGTGTATGTGGTGCAAATTCGCTTTCTAAGGAAGCAAAAGGGTTAACTTAGTTGCAATAAGGCATAGAGATGAAAGTCAATTTGCTTTAAATCGAGTAATATCACGCAGTTCTATGATCACTAAAACGGATTGACCATGCTGCGAGATTATGACCTAAACCTGCTGACGGTGTTTGATGCGGTAATGACATTAGGTTCGGTGAGTAAAGCGGCAGATAAGCTGAACATGACATCGGCTGCTGTGAGTCAAAACTTAGCACGATTGCGAGATCAGGTTGGTGAGCCCCTCTTTGTGCGGCAGGGGCGTGGGTTGCAACCCACTCAGCATGCCCTCAATATGCATAAATATGTTTCTGAAGGGCTCAGCGCAATTCGTTTTGGGTTGGAAACCGATACTACTTTTGATCCTGAAACCAGCACTCGAGAGTTTGTGATCGGTGGGCATGCCTATTTTGATTTGGTGGTATTACCTCGGTTATTGCACCAAATTAGCGATGTTGCGCCGAATGTTTCTGTCCAATTAACGCCTTATGAAGAGAATCATTTCACGCCCAGTCAAGTCTTGAGCGAACGAAAAGCGGACCTTTTCTTATCATCGATCCCTATTAGTCATCCCTCGGTGATCACTGCGCAACTCACCGAAGAAAGCTTGGTCGTGGTATATGCTAAAAATCACCCTCGCCTTAACGGTAAACTGACGGTTCTGCAATTTTTTGCGGAAAAGCACACTGCATTAACCAGTCGCCGTTTTGGTCACTACATGTTTTCTAGTTTATTGGAGCAAGCGCTTCCTGCGCGTAAAGTGCATTATCAAAGCGAGTCGATGTTGAACTTAATGGCCACGGCATCAGTGACTGACTTGCTCTGTTTTACACCTAAACGACTTGCCGATATGTGGGCCGCAAAGCTGGGCTTACAAATTCAGCCTCTTCCTTTTGATATTCGCCCTGTCCCTACTTTTATGTGTTGGCATAGCGCTAAACAGCAAGATAAAGGATTGATTTGGTTGCGCCAACAAATAGAGCAAATCCTCTGTTAATTGTTAAGCATTGCTTAATATTGGTTTATTGTTACACGAATCGTTTTGCTGATTTTTCTCTCTTATTCTTGATGGCATTACTAAAGGCATGAAGAGAGATATCAAATGAAAACCGTCTTTAAACCTACACTACTCGCTGTATTAGTTGCCACTTCAGCACCTGTTTTAGCCCATTCTTTGACTGCAGATACCAAAGCACCGAGTGCGACAACGCAAGCTTTTGCTGCAGAGCAACGCAGCACTTTACCATTTGACGATAAAGAAGATTTTAAACTGGTTGAGAAAGGTCTGATCGCACAGCAAAAAGATCTCAAAATTAAAGATGCTAACGGCAAGGTGGTTTGGGAATTAGGTAATTACAGCTTTCTATTGGATGGAAAAGACTACGACAGTATTCACCCAAGCTTACAACGTCAGGCACAGCTGAACATGCACCACGGTTTGTATAAAGTGACGGATCGTATTTATCAGGTGCGTGGTTACGATTTGGCTAACATCACCTTTGTGAAGGGCGATACAGGCTGGATAGTGTTTGACCCTCTCACTGTACCGGCAACGGCCAAGGCGGCATTGGATTTTGTGAATAAAGAGTTAGGTGAGCGCCCAGTAAAAGCGATAGTTTACAGCCATGCGCATGCTGACCACTTTGGTGGTGTAAAAGGCATTGTTAGCCAAGAGCAGGTGGACAGTGGCGAAGTGCAAGTGATTGCTCCGAAAGGGTTCTTAAATCATGCGGTGGCGGAAAACGTGTTGGCAGGAAATGCCATGTCGCGTCGTACCACCTATCAATATGGCAACGTACTGCCTAAAGGTGCCACTGGGCAAGTTGATGCGGCGATTGGTAAAAATGTTGCGCAAGGTGAAGTAAGCCTGATTGCGCCGACCAAAGTCATCGCCAAACAAACTGAAACCCTTGTGATCGATGGAATAACGATGGAATTCCAAAACACACCGGGAACGGAATCGCCAGCGGAGATGAATACTTACTTCCCTCAATTCAAAGCGTTGTGGATGGCGGAAAACACGGTAGGTGGTCTACACAATGTATATACCTTACGTGGAGCTGAAGTACGTGATGCACAAGCATGGAGCAAATACATCAACCAATCTATTCATATGTACGCCAAAGACGCCGATGTGATGTTCGCTTCCCATACTTGGCCACGTTGGGGAAATGACAATATCAACCATTTCCTGCGTAAACAGCGCGATATGTACGGTTACATTAATGATCAAGCGCTGCGCTTAGCTAACCACGGTGTCACGATTAACGAAATTCAAGATGAATTCCATGTGCCAGATGTTTTAGCACACGAGTGGTATAACCGCGGATACCACGGTAGTTACCATCGCAATGCCAAAGCGGTGATCAACAAATATTTGGGTTACTTCGACATGAACCCTGCCACGTTACGTCCATTGGCACCAACGGATGCTGCACCGAGATACGTAGCTGCAATGGGTGGCATGGATAACGTGCTGAAGATGGGCCAAGACGCATTCAGTAAAGGGGAATACCGCTGGTGTGCGGAAATTGTCGACAAAGCCGTATTTGCTGAGCCAAGTAATAAACAAGCGCGTTACTTGCAAGCGGACTGTTTAGAGCAACTGGGTTACCAAAGTGAATCGGCGGGTGAGCGTAACACCTATTTGATGGGGGCTTACGAACTACGTAATGGCTTGCCGACAGTGTCAGCCACTAAAACGGCAAGTGCAGATGTGGTTGTGGCGATGGATACTGAACTATTCCTCGATTATTTAGGGGTACGCCTCAACGGTGACAAAGCGGTCGGTGTGGATTACACCATCAACTTTGTACTGCCAGATGTGAATGAGAAATTCTTGGTTGAGTTGGAAAACGCACACTTGAATAACCTGAAAGGGATTCAGTCTGATAAGCCTGATATGACACTGACCATCAATCGTTCGGAACTGAACCGAGTGCTGATGGGGAAAACCACTATTCTCCAATTAGCCAAAGAGGGGAAAGCGAAAGTCGATGGTAACGGTAAAGTATTAACGGATATCGCTGGCATGTTGGATAACTTCGAGTTCTGGTTCAACATCATCGAACCGAAAACAAAGTAATACATCATCAGTATTCATAAAAAAAACAAAGGGTTAGCTTGTGCTAACCCTTTGACTTAGTTATGTTGTGTTCACTGCTTTTTCTTATATTGAGCTAGTTTGCTCTACCTCATGGGTCTCTTTTACTTCCGACTTTGGCGCTTTGCCCGTTTTTCGGAGGTATTTTCCTTCCCAATAAGTGGCCCCTTTAATGCCAAGCTTAACTGGGTTGAAGATAAACTCGGTCACACCTTGTTTTTGTTGGTCTTCGTAATCTTTTAACGCAGCCATGGTTGGCTTAGACATGAAGAAGATAATAATGATACCAACGATGTTGAGCCAAGCCATTAAACCTACCCCAACATCACCCAATGCCCACGCCAAGTTAGCGGTTTTAACCGTACCGTAGAACACGGCGGCCATGAGTACGATTTTGAGCACAAACATCAGGCCATCGACTTTGAAGGTGCGGCGGATGTATGCAACGTTAGTCTCGGCGATGTAGTAGTAAGCCAAAATTGTGGTGAAGGCGAAGAAGAACAACGCAAACGCCACGAAAGGTTTACCAATGCCGGGCAGGGCACTATCTACTGCAATTTGAGTAAAGGCTGGGCTGCTAGCAATAATGTCTGCAGGTAGATTTTGCACAAGGAAGATGCCTTCACCCGCGCCATGTACGTTGTAAGCACCGGTGATCAAAATCATGAATGCCGTTGCAGAACAAACCATCAAGGTATCAATGTAGATAGAAAATGCTTGTACTAAGCCTTGTTGGGCTGGGTGTTCCACACTTGCCGCGGCCGCTGCATGTGGGCCAGTACCTTGACCAGCTTCGTTAGAGTAAACACCACGTTTTACCCCCCAACCAATGGCAGCACCAACCCCCGCCATTGGTGAGAAGGCATCTCCCACGATCATCGCAACGATACGTGGCACTTCACCAATGTTGAGCAAAATGATCACGAATGCGGTAATGATGTACGCCAGTGCCATAAAAGGCACGATGATCTGGGTGAAACTCGCAATACGTTTCACACCACCAAAAATAATGAAGCCGAGAAGGATTGAAACGACAGTACCGGTGAAAATTTTGGCAAAACTAAAGGTGCCGATCGCGGTTTCAATCATCGGGCCAGAGCCAAACGCTGACTCAACCGCATTACCAATACTGTTGGACTGTACGCCCGGTAGCAGTACACCACAGGCGAAGATGGTAGCAATCGCAAAGATCCAAGCATACCATTTTTGCCCCATGGCTTTTTCGATGTAGTAAGCTGGGCCACCACGGAATTCCCCGTTATCTTCTTCCTTGTAGATTTGCGCCAGAGTGGATTCTGCATAGGCTGTGGCTGCACCGAAAAAGGCTACCGTCCACATCCAAAATACCGCGCCAGGACCACCAAAACCGATCGCCGCTGCCACACCTGCAATATTACCCGTACCCACCCGACCAGAGAGTGAGACTGCGAGAGCTTGGAAAGAGGAGATACCTTTGGAAGACTCCTTGTTGTTCAGGAGTAAACGCCACATTTCAAAGAAGTGCCGAACCTGAACAAAACGAGTCAGAACAGAATAAAACAAACCAGCGCCAAGGCAGAGGTAAATCAGTGCCGGACTCCAGATGATTCCATTCAGAAAATCAACAAATGACTGCATAAGTAGTTTCCCTGTTAATGAGTTGTTGTGTTTGTTGTGTTTGTTGTGTTTTCGACATATTAAGCTTTTTGTAATCTAAATGTTAATTCTTTTATCTAGTAAAGTAAGGATGCGTGACGATGAACACAAAACCTGTTTATTTGCTGTACAGTTGGCGTGGAATAAGTCGATATGGTTGATTTTTGGTCAATCTGGTGGGCGATATGTGCTAGATAGAAATTTTATGCTTTAGTTAAGTTGCTTTACAAAAGGTAAGAATTCTCTGCTATTTTACGGTTTTCTTGAAGTTTTACGCTGAAGGCTTATCAAAAAGGCAGTGAGTAAACATGACTGCACCACACTCAACCACACAGAGTTAGGTGGTTGAGTCATGGCAAGGGCAAGCTTAAGAAGCTTTAGGGTAACGGAAAAGATCGAGCCCTAATGAACTGAACCTATTTTCTTCGTGGCTGATCACATCGGCCAGAATGCTGGCGGAACCACAAGCCATTGTCCAACCTAGTGTGCCGTGTCCCGTATTGGTATACAGATTCGCATAAGGTGTGGCACCAATGATCGGCGTTCCATCGGGCGTCATAGGGCGAAATCCCGTCCAGAATTGCCCTTGGGCAAAATCGCCGCCGTGCGGAAACAAATCACGTGCCACCATCTCAATCGTCGCTTTACGTGCTTCTGGAATCGCTGGATCAAAACCCGCCAGTTCAGCCGTTCCCGCCACGCGGATCCGGTCTGAAAAACGAGTCAGCGCAACCTTATAGGTTTCATCCATCACGGTCGATTGCGGCGCAAATTTTTCATCAATAATCGGTAAGGTTAACGAGTATCCTTTTACTGGGTAGACAGGTATATCAATCCCCAGCGGTTTAAGCAATGAGGTCGAATAACTGCCTAGTGCCACCACATAAGCATCAGCCTTGAGTAAACCCAAATCGGTTTGGACACCGATGATCTTTTTGCCCTCATAAACCAATTGCTGGATGTGGCAGTTAAATTGAAAACGCACTCCATGTTGCTGCGCTAGTTCCGTCAATTGCTGACAAAACAGGTAACAATCGCCTGTTTCGTCATCCGGTAGCCATAGGCCACCCACCAATTTTTCCTGCACTGGGGCTAGCCCCAGTTCACGAGTCAGGCACTGCGCGACATCCAACAGTTCAAAACGCACACCACTTTGCGCTAGGAGCTGCATGTCTTTTTCAATCGCAGCTAACTGCTTTTCATCACGAAATACCTGCAAAGTGCCGCGTTGGCGGCCTTGGTAATCGAGCTGATACGTTTGATTGAGTGCTTTTAAACACTCTCGGCTATGGTTGGCAATCGCCAACATCCGTGATTTGTTGACTTGGTAGCGCGAAAGTTGGCAGTTAAGCAGCATCTTGCCCATCCAGCTCAGTAACGCAGGATCGAGCGAGGGTTGAATTTTTAGTGGCGCGTGTTCTTCCAACATCCATTTGAGTGCTTTTTGCGGAATGCCAGGCGCTGCCCAAGGGGAAGAGTAGCCATAGGAAATTTGTCCTGCGTTAGCAAAACTGGTCTCTTCTGCACTGCGTGGTTGGCGATCAATCACCGTGACGTTATGGCCAGCTTGTACGAGATACCAAGCACTGGTTAACCCCACGACACCACTGCCTAAGACTAGAACTTCCATCATTGACTCCTCTCTCAATAGTCGGCTCAGTGTCTGAGGTTTACTTTTCATTAACAATCGATAAAAATTATCACCACCATTTAGTAAAACTAAAAGCAAGGCTATGTTGAAAAGTCACCAAGTTGCGAGTTTGTATACCTTCATGCAGGTCGCGAAATACCCGAGTTTTAGCCTAGCTGCAACGGCATTGCATCTCACAACAGGCGCTATTAGCCAACAAATGTTGCAACTGGAAGGTCAGCTTGGTTTTAGCTTATTTGAACGGCATTCACGGGGAGTACGCTTAACTGAAGCGGGGCAGTTGTTGCTCACGACTGTGCAACGTAGCTATCAAGATATTGAGCAAACCCTTCGCCGCTTAACGCCGGCATCAGAGCGCAAAGAGATCCGGCTTAAGCTCACACCATCCTTTGCCTTTAAATGGTTGGTACCACGATTAGAGGACTTTTATCGCCGTCATCCGGAGATTCAAATTCAGAGTTTTGCGGAAGGCGCGTTGGTGGATAGTGAGCGGCATGATTACGATCTAGCGATTGATTACGGCATGCTGCCATACCCTCGGCGCGATGCGCAGCTACTGATGGAAGAGTTTTTGTTGCCTGTGATGAGTGCGGCTTATCTAGCGGCGCATCCTTGGCTGCAACAGGATTGGGCTAACTCCGAAGCTTGGCAGCAAGTGGTACTGCTGCATGATGCAGTGCCGTGGGCGAATGCAGCACGTGATCAGGAATGGCAGTATTGGGCCAAACAGATGGGGATGGTTTTACCGGGGCGGCGTGACCATTATTTCAACCGCACGGATATGGCGATGTCAGCCGCGGAAGCTGGCGTTGGCATTGCGATGGCGCGCATGGCGCTGCTTGCTAATGAATTAGATAGCGGGCGCTTAGTGACGCCTTTTGCCCCAATTCCTGCAAAAGCCGGATACTTTTTGATTACCCATCAAGCCAGTGAAGCCACTCAAGTGTTCACCGATTGGCTGTATCAACAAATCCACCTTGATCACTAGCACTCTGTTGGAAGGTTCCTAAACTTATTGGTGAGTATCATCTGGTTAGGAGCCCTCAAAATGGAAAACCAGTCCCTAAAATGTTGCTATTGCAGCCCATCAGGATGGCGTTGTGATCAAACTGCGAATGAGAGCGGACTCTGTTATTGGCACGATCCTGCCGTTGATAAAAGCCATGATGAGGTAAAAGATAAGCTTGAAGCTTGGGTTCGTTCAGGCCGACCTCTGGATGGTTTTCGACTGGTGCGTACTAACTTACAAGATATTAATTTGGTCAATCGTGGCAGCCTAGTCGGTTATTCGTGTCGGGATGCCGATTTTTATCGCGCGAATCTGACCGATGCCCACTGTTTTCGATTGGATCTTCGAGGTAGCTCTTTGATGAAAGCGAATCTACATGGGGCGAATTTAAATTGCGCTAAATTGGAAGGAGCCAACCTGCTTGGGGTGGAGTTATCGCGTGCTCGGTTGGAAAATATTGAATGGGGAATCGCTTTTAGGCAGGAATTCGAGGCAAAAGAAGCACGCAAAAATCGCGATGTCGCGAGTGAGATCTCCCTCTATCAAGAGCTCGAAGAGGTGTGTCGTAACATACGCAAGCGGTGTGAAATGCAGGGGCTATTTCATATTGCTGGGCAGTTTTTTAAAAAAGAGATGCGTTTTCGCCGTTACCAGATGAAACGATTTAGCTTGCCCAGAGTGATCTCTAAAATTGTTGAGCTATTTTGTGGTTATGGGGAAGATCCACTGCGCGTTGTGCTGTTTTCACAGTGTGTCATTCTGTTCTGCGCCACACTGTATTATTTGCTTGATACCACCATCCACAATCCACTCTTTGCAAGCGCGCAAGGTTGGCAATTTCAAATGTTTGAGTTTTTAAATGCCGTCTATTTTAGCGTGGTGACCTTTACCACCTTAGGCTATGGCGATATTGCGCCACATGGTTTTGCTCGTGTGGTGGCTGCCATTGAGGCGTTTATGGGCAGTTTTACAATGGCGCTATTCGTGGTGGTTTTTGTTAAAAAAATGACCCGATAAGCGATTAAACGCTGTCATTCTAAGCAGTCGATAGAGATGGACAAACTTATTGGCTGATATTTCCCCTTGAGAGGCACTATGCTTGGCTGCAATGATAAAAATGGTTGTAATTCGGTGAGTTACCGTTAACCCATGTGATCAAGTTGCTAAATATCGCATCAATCAAGGAGTTGTTATGTACCATGCCCATGTTTATTTTGACCTTGAACAAAGGGTGGATGCTGAACGTTTTCGCCAACACATCGCTCATGAGAGAAGCGATGTGTTGGCGATCTTTGGGCTGGTGCCACGTTTGGTGGGACCCCATCTAAAGCCGATGTTTGAGCTGCACTTTCGTGATAATCAACACGGCTTAGTCGAGTGGCTTGATGCAAACCGTGGTGCGCTCAGTGTACTCATTCATCCTGTTTCCGGTGATGATGAGTATGACCATCAAGACGATCAAATCCGTTGGTTGGGCGAAACGTTAGGGATTAACCGAACCGTTTTTCGTTACCTTCGATGAGCTACAATTTGTTACTGCCTATACGTGGTGTTTCCCAAGTGCCAACGGCTAGGTGAGTCAAAAAATCATCCATAGGCATCGGTTTCGCGTAGAAATAACCTTGCATGTAGTCCACTCCACGCGAAGCAAAGTAGGCAGCTTGTTCTGCGGTTTCGATGCCTTCGGCGACCGTTTGCATTTCTAAACGATGGGCGAGATCCAACAAGGTATCCACAATGTGGCTAGACACCGCATTGGAACCAATCATACGCACAAAACTTTGGTCGATTTTTAGTACATCAAATTGAAATTGTTGCAAATAATTTAAGCTGGCGTGTCCTGTGCCAAAATCATCAATCGCCAAACGAACGCCAATTTGATTGAGCTCAGAAAATAGTTTGCGAGCCTCTTCGGTATCCTCAATCAGCTCTCGCTCGGTCAGTTCAAGTGAAAGCAGTGAAGGATGCTCGAAAGCACTTAGAAACTGCTGGCAATCTTGTACCAAGTTAGAACCCACACAATGCTTAGCCGAAATGTTAAAGCTGATTCGAAAATCATCGGCGATTTTTGACTGATACGGTGCAAGTTGGTCACGCACTTTGGCCATCAATTGCGTGGTCATTGGCACAATGAGTCCTGATTCTTCAGCCAAGGGAATGAACAGATCGGGGCGAACTAATCCCGCTGTTGGGTGTTGCCAACGCATCAATACTTCAGCTCGTACCATTCGGCCGTAATTATCCATGATCGGTTGGATAAAAGGTTCAAACTCTTGTGCCTGTATGGCGCGGCGGATTTCTGGAGCAAGAGCGTTAGCTTTTCCCTGACGCCAGAAAGTATAAGAGCTAACTCCCACAGACATGAGCAGCAACAACCACAAACTGGTGTGTTTTGCATCCAGAAAATAATCCCAATAGTCCTGAGGTGAAAGACTCGTTGCTAATGAGTAATCATATTTGGGAGAGGCCAGCTCAATGGTGGTTTCGGCATTACCTTGGGTGACTATCCCTTTGTCACTTAACCAGCGAGTACCAATATGAAGCTGCGTACTGCCGTAGCTTTTTATAAGCGACAAGACATTGCGCAGATAATAGACGCTCACACTAGAAAATACGGATCCTTCTGAATAGTTACGATAAAACACCAAGGCTGAATTCACGGGTGAAAGACGGTTGCCTTGAAGCAACAGCAACTCATCATTAGGATTTAGTTGTTCTTTGATTGGACGAATCCCTTTTCCGCCTAAAGAGTCACAATAAATCTGGTGATTTTCACCTAAATGAATACTGCGGACGTCTGGTGTAATTGCCACCAAGTCGGCTAAATAGGGTTGAGCGGTCTGGCAGCTCATACGCAGGTATGGCGCAGCTCGCTCGGTCGCGATTTCAGCATGTTGGACTAAAGAGTCAAGTAATGCGTTACCCGCTTGTAAATTCTCTCGGATGTCATTCTCTAGATCATATTGGGTTTGCCAGGTGATAAAGGGCAATCCAGCAGCGAGAGGAAGAAGAAACGCCAAAAAGGCGTGGCTGGTGCGCTTAACGATGTTTTTTTGGAAAAAATCCTGCATGTTAGGACTCGCTTATTTGTTGTGTTTGCGCTGTTCCTTGGCAGTGAATTTCGGTTTGATTGTTGCTTATATCTATTTTTTATTCAATCCATAGTGTTTTATTTTGACAATTAGTTGACGCTAATATATCAATAAAATGACGGGGCTTTTGTGAGAAAGAGCTGGAGTGAGTAATTTTTCATATTAAAAAACAGATATTTACATAGTAAACTTGTTGCGGTGTTGGTTTGGACGCGTTTTTTGCTCTTTACATATTGGAGACGAATGAAATGTCACGTTTCCAATTCATAGCAGCACATTTGCAAACACATTAGTGACGCTAATCTTAGGTTAATATTCCATGTACTTATGCTGACGTGGTTTCTATTCTGTCGAGTCTGAGCCGTGGCGATATAAGAAGGAATAAAGCGTGTCAGGAATCAAAAACTTAGAACTGTTGTTGCAATCCATGTCGCCAGAGCTGATGGCAGGAGATTACGTGTTCTGCACAGTCGACGGGGCACTGAGTGACTATTTATCTTTAGAGCCTATCGCCACTTTTCGTGAGCCAGAAGGGCTGACGTTAGTGTTGGAGGCTGAAAAGGCGCAGCAAGCGGGGCTTGAGAGCAGCGCGTTGTTTAGTTTGATCACCTTAACCGTGCATTCCAGTTTGGAAGCCGTCGGGTTAACCGCCGCATTTGCCACTAAGCTTGCTGAGCATGGCATTAGCGCCAATGTGATTGCAGGTTATTACCACGACCATATTTTCGTGCAAAAAGAGAAAGCGCAGCAGGCATTACAAGCATTAGGCGAGTTTGCTCAAGCCTAGCGCTTGGCAATCGAAAGCTGCCATTGTGTTGGTTTGATGGCTTCCCCTACGCGCCCCTTTAGCTCGTAGGGGCTTTGCACTATAATTCGCCGGCATTTATCTCGGACAGCACCATGATTTCGAAAACCCAACTCAAATTGATTCGCGCTTTAGGGCAGAAGAAACAGCGCAAAGCGCACGGCTTATTTCTGGTTCAGGGCGAGAAAAACGTCCTAGAACTGGCTAGTAGTACACTCAAGGTTCAAAACATTTTTGCTACCACTGAGTTTCTCGCCGAGCACGCACAAGCCTTAGCGGGTTTCGAGTGTATTGAAGCGACCTTGGATGATTTAACCAAAGTCAGCACCTTGGTGAGCAACAACGCCGCGATTGCGGTGGTGGCGATCCCACACATTGAGGTTCCGAAAGCACAAGGGTTGATGATTGCCTTGGACGGTGTTTCCGACCCCGGTAACTTGGGCACTATTATTCGTGTCGCGGATTGGTATGGCATTTCACACATCATCGCCAGCCAAGATTGCGCCGACCCGTATAATCCGAAAACCATCAGCGCCACGATGGGCAGCTTTGGCCGCGTGCAAGTCAGCCAAGTGGATTTACCTGACTACTTAGCCAAGGCGAATTTGCCAGTGTACGGTGCATTTTTGGAAGGGGTGAGCGTGCATCAAACCGCTTTTCAAGCCGAAGGCATTTTGCTGATGGGCAGTGAATCTCACGGTATCCGTGAGCAAGCCGCGCAGTATGTGACAGATAAGATCACCATTCCGGCCTTTGGCGGTGCAGAATCACTCAATGTGGCGATGGCAACGGGGATCATTCTCGACAATATTCGCCGTCAGCATAGTTAATCCATTTACCGAAAACGAATATCCCTAAAACCAAAAAGCGTCGAACTGTCCGACGCTTTTTTCATCCCTAGGCTTTTTTCTTAAGGCGCTGTGGTCTTAAGGCATTTCGGTCTTAAGGGATTGCACGCTCAAGATCGCGGCTGGGTTTTACTTCTCCAGCATATCCAGTTTGTTTGGCACGCCATCCCACTTTGCGGCGTCTTCCATCGCCGGCTTCACTTCAGTCAGATTTGGCCAATGCTCCGCCAACTCAGCGTTGAGTTCGATAAAAATCCGTTGGTCACCCACCAATTCGTCTTCCTGAAAAATGGCTTGCGCGGTACATTCCGGCACACACAGCCCACAGTCGATGCACTCAATCGGGTTGATCACCATAAAGTTCGGCCCTTCATGGAACGCATCCGCGGGGCATACCGCCACACAGTCGGTGTATTTACATTGGATACAGTTATCGGTGACGACAAAAGCCATGACAATTCGCTCTATCTAGTTAGCCGTTTCGCACACCTACAGTGTACGCAAAAATCAAGAACGGGGATGATACTGCGCCGCCGCTAAAATTCAACCCACGCCGTTTCGATGGTGGGCGTTTGCTGCCCGAATCTTCAGACAAAGCTTTTAATATGACAGTGGAGGCGAATTCTCGTAAAATGCGCGCCATTGTGAGCCGCCACGCCAGTGGTGAGGCTAAGACACCCATGACCCACGAGACATCCCATGATACGTTTAACTGAACTTAAGCTGCCTCTCAACCATGAGGAAGGCGCGCTGCTTGATGCCATTGCTGCCAAGTTGAAAATTCCTGCTCAGCAAGTCCTCTCTTTCACTCTGTTTAGACGTGGCTACGATGCTCGTAAAAAAAGCGATATCCAACTGATTTACACCGTTGATGTGGAAGTGGCGAACCCAGAAAAACTGCTCGCCAAGTTCAGCAAAGATCAGCACGTGCGCCCAACGCCGGATATGTCCTACAAATTTGTCGCCAAAGCACCTGAGAACCTACCTGAGCGCCCACTGGTGATCGGTTTTGGCCCTTGTGGCTTGTTTGCCGGTTTAGTGCTGGCGCAAATGGGCTTTAACCCGATCATTGTTGAGCGCGGCAAAGAGGTGCGTGAGCGTACCAAAGATACCTTCGGCTTTTGGCGTAAGCGTACTTTGAATACCGAATCTAACGTGCAGTTTGGTGAAGGTGGTGCAGGTACGTTTTCCGATGGTAAGTTGTACAGCCAAGTCAAAGACCCTAACTTCTATGGCCGTAAAGTGATCACCGAGTTTGTTGAAGCAGGCGCGCCAGAAGAGATTTTATATGTGAGTAAGCCGCACATCGGTACCTTTAAACTGGTGACCATGATTGAAAAAATGCGCGCGAAAATCATCGAACTGGGTGGCGAAATTCGTTTTAGCACCCGAGTTGACGATATCCACATGCAAGATGGCCAAATCACTGGCGTGACGCTATCTAACGGTGAAGAGATCAAATCTCGTTATGTCGTGCTCGCGGTGGGTCACAGCGCGCGTGATACCTTTGATATGCTGCACGATCGCGGTGTGTACATGGAAGCCAAGCCTTTCTCGGTCGGTTTCCGCATTGAACACAAGCAATCCATGATTGATGAAGCGCGCTTTGGTCCAAGTGCGGGCCACCCGATTCTTGGCGCGGCAGACTACAAACTGGTACACCATTGTAAAAATGGCCGCACCGTGTACAGCTTCTGTATGTGTCCGGGCGGTACAGTGGTGGCAGCAACGTCTGAAGAAGGGCGCGTTGTCACCAACGGCATGAGCCAATATTCGCGTGCAGAGCGTAATGCTAACAGCGCGATTGTAGTCGGCATTTCGCCTGAGCAAGATTACCCAGGCGATCCGCTGGCGGGCATTCGTCTGCAACGTGAACTGGAAGCTAACGCCTATAAACTGGGTGGCGAAACTTACGATGCGCCAGCGCAGAAAATCGGTGATTTCCTGAAAGGCCGTAACCCAAGTGAACTGGGCGATGTACAGCCTTCTTTCACGCCGGGTATCAAGCTGACGGATCTTTCCAAAGCGCTGCCTGCCTTTGCGGTAGAAGCGATTCGTGAAGCGATCCCTGAGTTTGATCGTCAAATCAAAGGCTTTGCCTCGGAAGATGGCTTGCTGACTGGCGTGGAAACGCGTACGTCATCTCCGGTGTGCATCAAGCGCGGCAAAGATTTCCAAAGCATCAACCTCAAAGGCTTCTACCCAGCTGGTGAAGGCGCGGGTTATGCGGGCGGTATTTTGTCAGCAGGGATTGACGGCATCAAAGTCGCGGAAGCGGTCGCACGTGACATGGTGGCGCAGTTCGCAGGCGAATAAGACTTGCAATAAAACAAAAGGGCTCAGTTGAGCCCTTTTTTGATCTTGATGGATTAAAGCGAAGCGATTACTTGCTGCGCAGAAAATCTTCCATCTTATGACCTGTGATGCTAGACAGGCTTCTAAACAGATAGAACAGTGCGCCCATCATCAAAATCGTCACAGGCAGTGAAATCACCGGAAAGCTCAGCGCCGTCATCTTACCAATCTCTTCGTTAAAGGCTTCCGTACCCGCAGGGCTTTTCACAATCCACTTCGCTAGGCCATAGTTGAGCACGGCTGAAACAAAAAACGAGAACGCAATCAGATAAGAGCTGACATTCACCCGACGCTCAAATTCCGCCTTCTTCTCTGGCGTGCTTAACGCGCTGTGCAGCTTGTCGTGATCGACAATATCTTCATTGAGCAGCATTTTACGCACTAGCGGATAACCAATCAGATTACTGACCACCAGAATCATAAAAATCAGCCCCGGAATTGCCGCTTCTTTAATGGCTATATAAGCAGGGTCGAGTTGCAGCAAGCCAATGCCACCGGTGAGCAACACGCTAATCATGCCCAGCGCCGAGTAAAAATTGACTTTGCGCTCTTGAATAAAGCTGTAAACCCCAAACAGCAGGGGAAAGGCTAACGCGGCCACCAATGCCCACGTTGGGCCAAGGTTATCTTCACCGCTCATTTTGCTCAAAATCACCACTGGAATAACAATGTTGATCAGAACATTACTGAGTAAGCTTTGGTTGGATTTCATACAAACAACTTCCTAGTGATTGAGCGCCCAGTATACGAATGAAGCGGTTTGACTCAAGCCCATTGATTGCGGCGGGTTGGGTTAATTGTAAGCAGGTGTTGAGAGGCTATGGATAAACCCTTGCCTATGCTCGTTATGTGTTGAAGGTAGCAGAATGAGGGATTTACAGGGTTATGAGGGAACAATAATCGTGTAAAATGTGAAATTATTTATTTGATATATATCTGTTTTTTCGTTTGCCAGTTTGTTGGGATGGATGGAATGCTAGTTGATAAATTAACAAGATTTATAAATGGTTGGGTACAAGCAACAAATGAGCAATTTACGGGGCATCCTTTAGCCAAACTATTCCGACAAGAATTGAAGGAAGATATTGGAAATGTTGTCAAAGAGAATTATCCATCTTTTGAAGTAAAAGCAAGTGTGGGTGCAGGCAATTGGGCAAATGTACCGTGGCTCTCTATCCTAAATCCTTTGATTACCACAACCACACAAGATGGGATTTATCCAGTCTATCTTTTTAATGCCGATGGTTCGGGGGTTTATTTATCTCTAAACCAAGGGACCACAATACCAATTCAAAAATATGGGAAAAAAGCGGCGGAGAAACGAGCAGAAAAAATTAGGCGAGTTTTGTTAAATCATTTTCCAGAACTAAAAGAGTGGGGAACGCCAAATATTGATTTAAAAGCAACGACTAGCCTTGGAAAATCCTATGAACCTTCAAACATTGCTGCGAAATTTTATGATTCATCCGTGATGCCAAGCAATGATGTGCTGCACCATGATCTCCTTCAGCTTTTAAGTATTTATAAAAGCATGGAGTCCTGTGATATTGAGGCTTTACTTAAGTCAGAGGATGGTTCTAGTTATTTAGTTAGATCTAAGCAAGATATGCCAAAAATTCGTTTACCCAAACCCTTCCTCCTCCTCGCTGGTATCTCTGGCACTGGCAAGACTCGTTTTGTGCGCAAGCAAGCTGAAACTCGTGGCCAATTGAGTAGCACTTACTGTTTAACTTCAGTGCGTCCAGACTGGCATGAACCAAGTGATTTACTCGGTTATGTTTCACGCTTAGGTGGGCATGCGGAGTACATCACCACTGATGTGCTGACCTTTATGGCGCAGGCGTGGCGTGCGATTGCGGATAATAAAAATTTGAACATTGAGTGTGTGGATTCAGATGGACAAGGCAAGCGCTTGGTCGTCAGTGGTGAAGCTGAAGCACTTGAGGATGTCCCTCCTTACTGGCTGTGTTTAGATGAGATGAACCTCGCGCCAGTTGAACAGTATTTTGCAGATTATTTGTCGGTATTAGAAACCCGAGAGTGGTGTTGGGATGGTGGCGATTCTTTTCGCTACAGTTGTGATGCGCTATTAAAACCCTCATTCCTCCAACTTAATGGTGAGAACGGTGCTGAACAAGCCTATATCACAAAACTGCGTGAAAACTTAAAACTGGCGGATAGTAAATATGACGATTTATGGCACTGTTTTTGTGAGTATGGTTTGCCAATCCCTTTTAATTTAATCGTTGCTGGCACAGTGAATATGGATGAAACGACGCATGGATTTTCACGTAAGGTGATTGACCGTGCGATGAGTTTTGATTTCGGTGAGTTTTTCCCTAACGAGATTGATGAGTTTTTCGAGGGCGATCAAAAGAAAAGTGCGAACACCTTGAACTATCCCATCTTGAGTCATGTGAGAAAAATTGAAGAGTTCAATGCTGTTGAAGCGGATAGTGATGCGAGTAAAACCAAAGCGTTCTTCAAAGCGATAAATAACGTGCTTAAAAACACGCCGTTTGAACTGGCTTTCCGTGCGTTTAATGAACTCTGTCTTAGTGTGATTTGCTTTGCGCCAAAAACGGATACAGAGCTAGCTGCAGTGTTCGATGATTACTTAATGTGTAAGGTTCTACCGCGTATTGAAGGCGATGAAGATAAAGTACGCACTTCGCAAGGCCACAATTTACTTGAACAACTGACAGAGGTTTTGCAGGAGCAACTTACAACTATTTTGCCGAATCATGAGTCGATCTCACGCCCTGATCTGCTGCGCCATTTTGAGGGGGAGACAGAGGAAAAAGTTGAAGTTGAGTGGCGTAGTGAGAAGAAATTAAAAGCCATGACCGCACAGCTCAACAATGGTTTTTGCTCATTTTGGCCTTAATGGATAGAGAAGTGTGGAAGTGAAGTATGGCCAACACTCAAGGTGAAACCATTTGCTATCAGCATGATGATTTCGAGATTTTTATTACTGCTGACAATTTAGCTTCGCCAAGAGCGAAACTTGACCGAACTTATGCGCAGCGAGAGTGGTTAACGCCTCAGAGCAAGGTGCTGTTGGGCGAAAATCCATTAACTCTAGAAAAGGGTGAACCGCTAGAAAAACCTTTCTTTTTTGAAAACAAACCCTATTGGTTTGAGATTGAGTTTAAAGATAAGGTTGATCGGGGTTCCCCGAAGATGTGTCATAAATACCGGCTTCTTGAAGAGAGCTTTTCGCTTAGCCATAGACGAAATGCCTTACAAGCCATGCTCAATTTTGGTAATGATGTGGGCGATTGCCAACTCGTTATCGAGTACCTTCGTCAGGGAGTACGATGCTGCGTTGAGTTAAAGTTTACGGTCTTTGCTACCAAAATGGTCGTGGACACCGATCTCAGCATGATGAGTCGCCAAGTGGATGCGGTATACCCATTTTGGCGCTATGCGATTGCGGGAAAAACTAGCCAGCAGCACGCGAAATCAAACGAGTCTCGCGATCGATTTGAGCTTTTTTGGTTAGCACAATTTGAGCGTCTGTTTGATGAGTTCAATCTTGGAATTAAGCGAATTCTCAATGCTCCACATAACCGTTTGCAATCTTCGACTCGCGCTCTGAAGTTAGATCGAGTTAATAAACCACTCTCCGCTAAACAACAAGAGCGTGCTCAAGAGCTTATTAAAGCAAAGCGGATAAACAGCCGTTTACCGGTGACCATTAAGCAGTTAAGTGTCAACACGCCAGAAAATAGGTTCATCAAGCACGTCCTAGTTCAGTCCAAGCAAGGCTTATCCAAGTTCAAATATCATTTAGATCAAGATGAGCAAAATAGCTTGTCGGATTCATTTCAAAAGCAAATTTCTGATTGGTATCACTCGGTCAGTCAAGCGCTCAAATACCCACTCTGGCGCGAAGTTGGAGAGTTAGCCGGCGGTGTGAGTGAGTCTAAAGTGCTCCAGCAAGGTCATGGCTACGCCAAAGTGTATAAAGTATGGCAGCAGTTGAAACACTATTTGCATCAGGTCGAAGGCGGTGATGCGCAATTGGCGGTGAAATCGGTTGCCGATGTCTATGAAGTGTGGTGTTTCACAGAAGTGATCTCGATTGTTAAATCATTAGGATTTGAAGAAGTACAACGCAATATCGGTGAATTAGGGCGCTGTTGGTCTTCTCGAAAAGCGGCTAACAATGAAATGGCTTCAGCCTTTCTGTTTAAACGCAAAAGTGATGGCATGGAATTAGAAATTGCCCATGAGCCGGCTTTCACCCCTAAAGGGGAGGAAAACCGCACTTGGCTTGGTAAACATAAACCCGATATTGTGATCCGAGCTAAGCTTGCCAATGGCGAAGCTTTCTTGCTGCTATTCGATGCGAAATACCGAATTGATACTCAGCTGTTTAAAGGTGGCGATGCTGTGCCTGAAGCACCGCTACAGGGATGCCATTATTCACCTAGAAAACATGGATTATGAAGCACCACTGAAAAGCCGACCGGTGAAAGGTGCATTTGCTCTCTACCCTGGTTACTTCCCTGAGCAACACGATACCGAAAATCCCTATGCTGAAGCGATTAAGGAAATCGGTATTGGGGCTTTTGCACTACTGCCTAACGACGAAAAAACGCCACACAATGTCTGGTTGAAACAGTATTTGGTTGAGGCGTTGGGATGCGGAGATCTCACTCAGTATTTGGGGAGTTATCCTGCGGATTATTTTTACATTGAAGATTCTGCTCGCATTGCCCCATATGGTGTGAAGACGGTAAGGCATCATGGCTTAACTATGATTACGCCGATCAATGAGTTGGGGCGAGAAACTGCTTATTTAGAAAACGCGAGACAAGGTTTACTTAAGGGCTATCACACACAACTATTCGCAACCAATAGGCAAAATATTCACCGTAATATCATTCGTGAAGTTCGCTATGTAGTCGCTCTGGTTCGTGATTCGTTGAGTGATACACAACAAGTGGGGCGCTATTTGTACCGAGTGCGTAGTGTCAAGCTGCTGCCAAGGAGCAGCATAGAAAATGATTTCACTGGCAAAGCCAGTAACGAAACGGCTTATTACTGGTTGTTTGAGTTTTATAGCGATGCCATCAAGCTCCATACCGAAATTCATAAACCTTATGAAGAGCATTTTAACTTCAAGTTGATGAAAGCTGAGGATTTAGAACGGATTCAGGACTGGCAAGATATCTCCGGTGAGTTGCAGGTTTATGCTGAACTCAATAAAACATGGTGATGGAGAGGAACTGAAGTAGTTTCTCTTTCCGCAAAACAAAAAAGACACCCGAGGGTGTCTTTTTTAATGATTTGGTGGGCTGGGGTAAGTTGATTTTGTTAGTTAACTTTCTGTATTAATTAGATTTGTCTTAATTTGATTTTAGTTGTGGTTCCTAAGGTGGTTCCTAAAAATAATTGCTTCGCATAATCTCGGTGATTTTCTATCATTTTGTTTGCAACCGTTCCAATGCACCCTATAACTTGCCTTACTTTGTCCGCTAATCCTGAAAATAAAAAAAACTCTCCACTTGCGAGGGAGCGGTGTTTTGCATGCTTTGGTAACTTTTCTGTTGTTACTTAACAGAAGGAGTCAAAACATGTCGAACACTAAATCAACCCCTATGACACCAAGTGCAGCAGCACGAATTCAATCAGCTGCCGCAAAGGCAAATGGTGGGCAAGTAACTAAGGGCAGTTTTGCTGCCCGTGCTCAAGCTGCTGCGGCTAAGAACGGCAAGTAAAAAGGGAGAGATGGGAGTGTATACCCCATCTCATTTTTATGCCTAAATACAGTAGTAATAAGGATATTCAAAAGCTAATCGCTAAATTGGTGAAGGCTAATTGGCAATATAAGCGTTGCAAGAAGCATGGATCTCTCTATTCCCCTGGAGGGAAAAGGTTCACTGTACCTGGGACACCAAGCGACAAACGTGCATTTCTAAATTTCAAAAAGGATATTCAAAGAGTTTTATGAACAGCGATGTTTACACCACTCCCTATTTCACGCTTCAACATTTACTAAGAGATATTGCAAAGTGCTTGGGGACTAAGAATTGGGCTGGAAAAAAAATAGATGATGCTTGTAAGAAAGTGGAAATCAATCCACACCAACTTGCTTCTCTAAAAAGCGAACTTATCCATGCCCCGCTCAGCAAATACGTGAATGTTTATTTCGCTGATCATGTGCTGAGAGAGTATGAAAGAGTTGAGTCAATGTATATGGCTCTAATTGAGGGTATGCCCCTTGACGGTGTTCAGGCATTGAAAGCGAGAGAAATCATAAGTAAGTACTTCATGACGTTCGCGATTGCGGAACTGTGCCGAGACATGCTGGATGGGATGAGGTTAACGCCGAGCTGTGTTGCTGAAAGACGGCAACCTTTGATGCCTTTAGCTATAGCATCAATATCTGATGGCGCAGAGTGGCAGAAATTCTATCAGGACGCAACGCCGGTTCAGAAAGAGAGAATTAGAGTGTGGTCATTGGGTAGAGATATACCTGACCCAGATAGTATTGCGTCAATGGGAGAGCCGTGGGAAGAAGGTAATAGCTGGGGGACATATAAGGCAAGGCTGATAACCGCAAGGATCTGGGATTACTACTTTTCTCAAAACGACGGTGTTCATCTTGATCTGCTTACAGAATTCTCTCCTGAAGGTTGCTGGAATGAAATGGTTAGAAGCCTTGGCGCACTGCTCACTGAAGGAACGGAGCATTATTGTTCGACTACGAATCTCGCTTTGGGGCTTTTTGATTTGCTAAGGCTCAGGAAGCCAAAGCAAGCAAATGACAAAGAGCATTGCCTAGAGCTACTAACGCAATTGGACGCAGAACAACAACGACTCGATAAAGATAATGAGACGACGTATTACTATCACTGGATGAAAGCACGGTACCACCTGCACGCGGGAGAGTTGCTATTGGCGATATCGTGTTACAAGTTAGCCTTTGAACTTGTTTTATACCGGCAAGGGGAGAATGCGGGAAAGATCATTACTGAAGCGATCACTGCTTCATGTCGTTGTGCTAAACCAGACAAAAAGTTCATCAATAGACTCAGACGAATGGCCGTCCTGTTCAAGTTGGATCTCTTACCTCCCGAACACAGCAATGATGCGTTTAAAGCGAAAGTACAAGAGATCGAGCAGTGGGAAATCGCAGCATTTAGCCAATATTTCAATGCCATGTTTCCTAATGAATCTTTCTTCCCTAATTCGGTATATCCAGCCGATCCTCATGAAAACAATGGAATTTGGATGGTGGATGAAACTGCTCATGTACTTGATCTCACAAGGCCAAACAAGTCCTTTTCAGTTGGTATGGTAGGCGGCTTGGTCAAAAAAATGCCGCAGCTCGTTTATTTTTCAATGCAAGATGATTTCGACGCGGTAGCACGTTTGTTAGAGGCTGGTGCGGATGTCAACAAACTTTCTAGCAGCAATGAATCCGCTATATTGATGGCAGTTCAAGCTATGCAAATTAACTTGGCACCGCTCAATTCGTTGGACGACAGGTTGTTTAAGCTTATATGTGAAAAGACTCACAGAAAGAGCATACTAGATTCGCTCTCCAGTAAGCAAAAGTTATCGCCGTTGGGCTGCGCAGTTCAGACTGGACGCGTAGATATAGTGAAAAAGGTGTTAGAGATGGGAGCAACTACCGATAGAAGGCATGACACTATCGGTGAGACGCCTCTTTTTACTGCAATTGGAATGATTGCTCATCACACAAGACCAAAGCTGAATGAAATGCATTGGGACGCAATGAAGTTCTCAGATATGAATCTTCAATCTGTGCGAGCACATTCTGCTGGGTTAATGCCTTTTGAACTCGAGCAACTTAAAAAGGTAATGATGGACCAAATGAATGACCCTAGTTTTAGATTGGGTTTGGATGCGACCAAAAATTATGTAAGAGAGAACATTGCTCGGTATTCGACAGCTGACGGTTTTAGGGAAATAGCCAAGCTATTGATTGAGCATGGTGCCGATGTGAACGCAAAACATGATACCGCAATGCATGGATATACACCGTTTATGCTCGCAGTTGAGCTTGATGAGG